>JBFLWU010000001.1:0-241307 GCA_040757625.1 Thermodesulfobacteriota bacterium
CAAAACCCCATCTGAGGCCTGATAGCTGCGTTGCAAGCCTCTTCAAAATGCTCACAACCTCCCATGGTTGCTGCGCTTTTTCATCGGCTTGCGCCTTGCGCTCAGACCTGATCCGAGGTTTTGAAACGGCTTCTAGTCATATATCTGAACATCAATCCCCCGGCCGCCGCCGGCCCACAGGTCCGGGCAGGAGCTGATCCCCACCAGACACTCCATTTCTATTCGAAAGTCCACGTACGTTCCGGGTTTGGGACGGGTCAGCCGATTGACCATTAAGCCGGTTACGGGATTAATATCGACATTCTGATATAAATTAAACGGGCTGGGGATGTCGCAGGGCGGAATTTTCCATGGTGTGAGCGCTTCGATCAGGTTCTCAAAGCAGCCATGGTCCGGGATTTCATCGGGCGGAATGTCCCGAAAGTAATATTCCGCCAGGCGCCCCTCTTTGGCAGCCAGATCGAAACGGGAACGGCTGCACATGCCGTGTTGCAGGTCATGGGTGCCCTCGGTAAATTTATCTTCCAGAATCGTCATGAGGGCATGATTTGATTTTGTCATGAGCACATCACCGGTGCTGATGAAAATTTTTCGATTATAGACTTTTGTACGGGCCTGATCAAAGCGTTCGGTCAGGTCTTGCCGGTTAAAGGCCACCAGATCGGCAATGGAGGTTCCGATGACTCGCAGGGTCTGCCCTCTTTTTAATTCATACGCCCATCCACTGTTTCGTTTGATCGCATATTCATAAGCCAACCTTCTTTGATCAACCATATCAACACCTCCCAAACCCTTATTAAGGTTCGGCCGTGATGCGTCGCCACGCGATTGCATCGCCGGCCACTTTGTCCCCATATATGCGCTAACTCTTTTCTGTTAAAAAGACAACTGTTTTGCTTGTCAAAAGGGCCAATATCAGAATAAGTACGCTTTGAAATGAAACCTTTTTCTGCGATACTGCTGATAGGTCCAACAGGGGCGGGCAAAACGCCTCTGGGTGCCCTTTGTGAAAAAAAGGGGCTGTGGCATTCAAACGTTTTCCATTTCGATTTTGGCGCCATCCTACGCTGCATCGCCGCCACCGGCCCGGGAAGGTTTGACCTGACCGGGCCGGATGTCGGCGTTATCCGACGCTCTTTGGCAACCGGTAAGCTGCTCGAAAACCGACACTTTCCGATAGCCCGGAACATCCTGCTTTCGTATGCAAAAGAAAAGCGGATGCAAGGCCAGGATTTAATGCTGCTCAATGGACTGCCCCGCCATGCCGGTCAAGCCGTTGATATGGAACCCTTTGTCCGGGTCATACAGGTTCTGGCGCTTACGTGCACGCCCGAGGTCGTCAAAGAAAGAATCCGGCGAAATACCGGCGGCGACCGGACACGGAGAAAAGACGACGATAGGGACGCCATTGAAACAAAGCTCAGCATTTTCCGGAGGCAGACAGCCCCGCTTCTGGATCATTATCGCCAAAAAGGAACCCCGATCCTTTCGCTGATAGTTGAAATCGACACCACACCGGAGAGGATATACCGGCAGCTGAGTAAACCCTGCGATTGTATAAACACATGACGAGCAATCGGATCTGTCTAGATGTCATCTCAAACAAAATTGTACTCTATGAATGAGCGGTCGGGGAGTTTTATTATAAATTTCTGTGGAATGGGCCGTCGTCACTTCACCGTCTGCCGGCGGTCCGGCCCGGGACAGCCCCCGCGGGTGCCGTAACCACCTTATCGAACCATATCCGCACGGCAGCGGTCCCGCTCAAGTTCCAGTCAGCCAGCCCCAAAGGCTGATTTCCACGGCGACGATGTTCGTCTCTGCCTGTTCTGGATCAGCGCAACGGTCAGGGGGCGCAGGCAGGGTTCAGTCCCTTTGGTTACGGCACCCGCGGGGGCTGTCCCGGGCCGGACCGGAGAACATATAAAATGTTTCCACCATACTGAAATAATTTTAATTTTTTGAAATGGCTTTTAAACAACGGTCGCTCATACAAGCAGACGCTTCGACCAAATAATACCCCGCCGGTAATTTACCTCCATGCCTGGTAATTTGTTCCGGACTGTTTGTATGTTTTTTTAGCTTGACAGCGATGATCGCCGAAATGTATATAGTCGACCGTCGACAAAAAATTGGGAGCGCTTTCAGGGAAGCCTATCGCAATGCTTCAAAAAAAAATTAAACAATACGACTTTCGACCCGACGTTCTGGCCGAGAAGGTTTCCAGAATTCTCACCGAAGCCATCCTGGAGGATGTACTAAAGGGCGGTGACAAGCTGGTGGAGTCCGACCTGCAAAAACAGTTCGGCATCAGCCGCTCACCGCTGCGCGAAGCGTTCCGGGACCTGGAAAAAAAGGGGCTGGTGACCATTACCCCCCGGAAAGGTACGTTTGTAAAGCGTATTTCCCGCAAGGATATTCAAGAAAATTTTCCGGTACGCGCAACCCTGGAAGGCTTGGCCGCCAAGGAAGCCTTCAAGAAAATGGATGCCAAAGACCGTTCCCGCCTTGAGCAAGCCCTGCGGAAAATGGAACAGGCCGTAATAGAAGATGATCCCAAGGCGTACTGGAAACAGCATATCGTTTTTCACGAAACATTTATCGGAGCCTGCGACAACGACGTGCTCATCCATATCCTGCACACTTTGCGAATGCACAGCCTGTGGTACCGCTTTTCCTATCAGTATTATCGCGAAGATCTGCCCGGATCCTTAGCGGTCCACAAAAAAATTCTGGACCTGTTTAACAATCCGCAGACGGACCCGGCCGCGCTGGCCGTGCTGGTGCAGGATCACATTGAAACAGCCGCTGAAAAATTTCTGGCCTATCTTGAAGAACCTTGAAACATTCGGGGGCGCTCCGCGGAAACGCTCCCGTCACTGCAAAAATTGGGGTGGGAGCATCTGAATGGAAACGCCTTTTTGTGATTGCCGTCATAGGGAACAACAACTTTTAAAAAAGCTGGAAACCCTCCCCCTGGTCGGTTTCTACGCCAAAACCCGGGGCTGGCACTTTGTCCTTGCATGGGTTCATCGCATCACCGGAGTATTGCTGGTCCTGTATGTATGGTTTCATATTTATACCCTGACGTCGCTGGAAACGCCGGATGTTTTCACTGCAAAAATGAAATTTTTTCAGGGAGTTTTTTTTGTGTTCCTGGAATGGACGCTGGCCGTGCCGGTGATCTTTCACGCACTTAACGGGGGCCGTTTGATTCTTTACGAAGCCTTTTACAGCAGGTCGGATGCCGCCGTCACCCGGGGGGTCCTGGTTTTTTCGGTGCTGTATATCGGGCTGCTGGGATTGATGATGATAAGAGGCGATCAGGCGGTATCCCCGTTTCTCTTCTGGTTTTGCCTGCTGGTGGTAAGCGTCAGCCTGTCCTATCTTACGGCTGTTAAAACATGGCCGAGTGAAAATTCCTTCGGATGGAAGCTGCAGCGCATTACCGGAAGCTTTCTTTTGCCGATGATCCCGGCGCACCTTCTGTTTATGCATCTTCAGCCTGCCGTCGGGCATGATGCCGGCATCATCCTTGCCAGAATGCAGCCCGTTTTTATAAAATTGGTAGATATGGCGCTGCTCGGTGCAGGCCTCTACCACGGCGGCTACGGCCTGCTGTCCATTATCAAGGACTATCTTTCGACCAGATTGTTACACTATTTCGGCGCCTTTCTCATTATAATCATCATGGGGCTCTTTTTTCTGGCCGGCGCCAAATTAACGCTTTTTATATAGAGGAGTATGTAAATGCCCACGGCTCTGCAAACATCGGCTACCCTTCATTGCGACATGCTGATCATCGGCGCGGGCGGCGCCGGCATGCGCTGCGCGGCCGAGGTGCTTGAAAAAAGGCCCGACAGCCGGGTAATTGCCTTAACCAAGGTTCCGCACCCGCAGAAATCCCACACGGCCACCGCCCAGGGGGGGCTGGCGGCGGTTGATCCGGCCGATCCGGCCGACAAAATTATTTACCACATGTTTGACACCTGGAAAGGTTCCGACTGCACCGCCGACCAGAATGTCGTAAAAAAGATTTGCGAAGCCGCCTGGGAGCAGATTATCTGGCTTGAGAACCGCGGCATGCATTTTTCCCGGAACCAGGACGGCAAACTCAGCAAGCGGACCTTTGGCGGCCACACCCTGAATTTCGGTGAACGTTCCGCGTTTCGGGCTGTTTTCGAGGCGGATCGAACCGGAAAAGGAATCATGGATACCGCCTGGGGAGAGTCCATGAAGCAGGGGGTTTCCTTTTTAAACCAATGCATCACCACCGAACTGCTCTTTAACGGCGATCAGTGCGTCGGTGCCATGGTGTTTCTCCAGAAAGATGGAAAGTTCGTTCGGATTTTATCCCGGGCAACCGTTCTTGCCACCGGCGGCAGCGGCCAGGTATTCAAGGTCACCACCAACTGCCGCCAAAACACGGGAGACGGCCTGGCCGTCGTCCTGCAGGCAGGACTCCCGGTACTGGATCCGGAAGCGGTGCAGTTCCATCCCACCGGCATCGTGGGCCCCGGTATCCTGGCCAGCGAGACCCTGCGTTCGGTGGGCGGCATCCTGCGCAACAAGGACCTGGAACCGTTCATGGAGCGTTATGCTCCCAAAATGAAAGAACTGGCCCCACGGGATTTGGTGGCCCGGGCCATCGAAACGGAAATCCGCGAAGGCCGGGGCGTATTAAATCCCGATCACAATATCGAGCATGTCTGGATCGATCTGCGGCACCTGCCCCCGAATGTTCATGCGGAACAAATACCCGAGGTATCAGGTTTTTTTAAAAAATATGTGAATCTGGACCCCCAGAAAGAACTCTGCCCGGTGCGCCCCAGCAACCACTATCATATGGGCGGCATCCCCACGAACATATCCGGCCAGGTTCTCAACCGCAACCAGGACCCCGTTCCGGGTCTTTATGCCGTAGGGGAATGCGCCGCCGCCAGTTTTCACGGCTTTAACCGCCTGGGCACCAATTCCATCCTGGAACTCATCACCATGGGAAAAGCAGTCGGAGAGAGTGTACTGGACTTTCTACAGACCGCCCCCCAAAAACCGGCTGAAGCTTCCGCCGAGCATACCTTCAGCCTGTTTTCCGATTATCTCGATGCCCGGGGATCAGGCAGCATTGGGCAAATCCGCGATGCCTTGAGAACGCTGATGACCGCCAAGGTCGGCGTATTCCGCATCGAAGCCGGCATATCGGAGGCGATCGCTTCCCTGAAAGAACTTAAAGAGCGCGCCCAAAAGGTCTCCCTGTCACATAAAGGCCTTGCCATGAATCAGGAGCTCGTTCAGCGCTGGGAGCTGGATAATCTCCTGGCGGTTTCCATGATCATCGCCCGGGGGGCCCTGGAACGCAAAGAATCGCGCGGGGCTCATTTCCGCGAAGATTTTCCCGATCGACGGGATGAGTTCAACCACCACACCCTGGCATCCATGTCCGTTTTCGGCGATGTCGCGCTTGCCCGGCGGGCGGTTGATATGAGCGTTTTCAGCGCCGGCGGCAACCATCATGAAAAGTTTAACCTGATCGAAAGAAAGTATTAAAAGCCAAATGGAAAAAAACTATCAGATTACCTTAAAAATCCACCGTTATGACCCGGAAACCGAAAGGTCCTGGATTCAGGAGTACCGGTTAAATGCCGGCCGCATTCTGCGGTTTGTCGATCTGTTTCGTAAAATAAACGACGAACAGGACCCGTCCCTGGCTTGGAATTCATCCTGTGAGCACGGCCAGTGCGGTTCCTGCGCGGTCAGGATCAACGGCAAGCCGATGCTGTCCTGCGAACTTCTGGTGGAAAACGCCGTGGCTTACTTTAACACCACCTGTTTTGAAATAGAACCCCTGGCCATCGCCCCCGTTGTTCGCGACCTGATTGTCGATATCGAAAAGGCTTATGAAAAAGTCGACCGGGCCAAGCCTTACATCATTAAAGCCAAACCCCAGGGGCAAACCGCAGCGGAATACGCCATCACGCCCCAGGAGCTTGAAAAATACGTCAACGCCACCCGGTGCATCAACTGCTTTTGCTGCGCGGAAGCCTGCATCAGCAGCCCCAAGGCCTTTCTGGGACCCAATGCCCTGCTGGCCGGCATCGTCCGGGTTATGGACCCGCGCGAGCAGGAAAAGGCCGAGCGCCTGGCGCTGCTCTACGGCGATCAGGGCGTCCGCCGTTGCCATTCATCACGGGCCTGCTCGTTTGTCTGTCCCAAGGAAATCGATGTGGCCTACTTTATCGCCCTGGCCAAAACCGGCCGGTTCAACCCGCAAGTTTAAACCAACAGGAGCTTCGCCATGAAAGCGGAAATACCGGGCTGCGCCCGCTGTTCTTTTCAACCACCGGAACGAATCTGTCAAAACGAGAACGGCAAGGCACCGCCTTACTGCACCACCACCCATCAGGCCGGCGCGATTGAGCGCTCCCTCAAGGAATTTCAAAAATCCGATATAAAGGAATTTGCCAAACAGGCTTCCATCCAGGAAGGGTGCGGATATGCCGACCGGGAGCGCGGTTATGATCACGTCCGGCCGCTCAAACCCCGCATCCTGGAAATCATCGAGTTTGCCGAGCGCATGACCTACCGGCGCCTGGGACTGGCCTTCTGTATCGGTCTTCGCAAAGAAGCCCGGGAAGTTGAAAAGCTTTTGACTTCCAAAGGCTTTGAAGTGGTATCGTCGTTGTGCAAGATCGGACGGACTTCCAAGGCATCCCTCGGGGTCCGGGATGATCAGCAGATCCGCATGGGCACCTTTGAGTCCATGTGCAACCCAATCGCCCAGGCCTTTGTCATGAACGAAGCCGAAACAGACTTTAATGTGCTCATGGGGCTGTGCGTCGGTCACGACTCGCTCTTTTTTAAATACAGCCAGGCCCCCTGCACCGTATTCGCGGTCAAAGACCGCCTGTTGGGCCATAATCCTTTGGCCGCCATCTATACCATCGACAGTTACTACCGTTCGATTAAATGAAACCTTAATGGAGCGTTTTCAATTTTAAAGAGGGGCGAATTTATTTATAAAACAAAGGTCGCCAGAGCAGATTGGCGGATTGTTCCCTAAAAGGTCATGAAATTGTCTGAGGGACTTAGTGAGCGTTCGGCCGAATAGTTATGGCATCAGTTTTAGAGGCCCACATAAGTCACTTTGCCCGGAAATAACTTCCATGGTTAGATCCTGTTCGGCCTTACGGCCTACTTTGACCCGAGTTTTTCACGGCCTTTTCGGGGATAATCCGCCAGCCCGCCGAATACCTTTTTTGAGTAGAACGTTCCAATAAGAGATGAAAGGATACCGGAAACATGCGGGAAATCCCTGTCGAAAGCATCACCCGGGCCATACGCGACCTGTCTATTCGGGCCAATACGGATCTTGGATCGGATGTTCTGGAGGCTTTCCAACGGGCGCTTGAAACGGAAACCTCTCCGGCGGGAAAAGAAATCCTGAAGCGCCTGATTGAAAACGCCGCCATCGCCCGGGAGGAAAAAATTCCCATCTGTCAGGATACCGGCATGGCGGTTGTGTTTGCGGAAATAGGCCAGGACGTTCATGTGGTGGGCGGGGATCTGAAAGAAGCCATCCACGAAGGGGTCCGCCAGGGTTACCGGGACGGGTATTTGCGCAAAAGCGTCTGCCATCCGTTGAACCGCCGGAACACCGGGGACAATACTCCGGCCATCATTCATTTTGATGTGGCTGCCGGCGACCGCTTTAAAATCACACTGGCCCCCAAAGGCTTCGGCAGCGAGAATATGAGCCGGGTCACCATGCTGGCGCCTGCGGAAGGAATCGAGGGCGTGAAAAATTATGTTGTCGGAAGGGTAAAAGCGGCCGGGCCCAATCCGTGCCCGCCCACCACCATCGGTGTGGGGATCGGCGGCACATTGGAACGGGCGGCCTTTCTGGCCAAGAAAGCGCTGCTGCGCCCCCTGGGCAGTATAAATCCCGATCCTGAGCTGGCGTCCCTTGAAAAGGACTGGCTGAAGGAAATCAACCGCCTGGGAATCGGCCCCCAGGGGCTGGGCGGCAGGACCACGTCCCTGGGCGTTCATATCATTGCGGCACCCTGCCACATTGCCAGCATTTCCCTAGCGGTCAACATACAATGTCATGCCTCGCGCCACAAGGAAATAGAGCTGTAAAACATCTTTAAAACAGGGGCCTTTTGAAAGGACATTTAAAGTATGATTGAAAGCATCCGCCTGACCACCCCGCTTCAAACCGCGGATCTTGAAAAACTCCATATCGGCGACCGGGTTTTCATCAGCGGCAGGCTCTACAGCACCCGGGATGCCGCGCATTTGCGCCTGGTCGAGCTGCTGGCCGAAAATAAACCCCTGCCGTTTGATATTTGGGGGCACATCATCTATTATATGGGTCCGTCGCCGGCCAGGCCCGGAAAACCCATCGGCGCTGCCGGGCCCACATCTAGTTATCGCATGGATGCTTACGCCCCGGCCCTGATCGCACGGGGATTAAAGGGCATGATCGGCAAGGGCGCCCGCAACCAGGCGGTAAAAGACGCCATGAAACGATACAAGGCGGTGTATTTTGCCGCCATCGGCGGCGCCGGCGCCCTGATCTCAAAATGCATCATATCATCAGAAGTCATCGCTTATCCGGAATTGGGAACCGAGGCCGTGCGGCTATTGAAAGTCGATTCTTTTCCGGTTCTGGTCGCCAATGACATTCATGGCAGGGATCTTTATGAGGAAGGTATAAAAGCATACGCCGTCTGAGGAAATTTAACACAGGCTTGCGTATCCCCCTCAGCGGCTCTATCGGTTTTTATTTTATACGGACAGGCTCCTTGCAGCCGCCGGATAAATTGGCTTCACCCGAAAACCTTTAAAGGAAGGTCATCATGAAAGAAACCATTGAACTGATACAGCGCTGCCGCGCCGTCGATGTTAAAAACCTGCCGCCGGAGGTCGTCGACCGGGCCAAATATCTGCTGCTTGATTACCTGGGGGTTGCCGGCCGCGGCGCCATGAGCGACTCGGCCGGTGCCGCCCGTAAAATGGCTGCCGGACTGGGACCGGCAACAAAAGGCGCGGCGGTCATCGGCACGCAGCAATCGGCCGGCCCTCCTTTTGCCGCTCTAGTCAACGGCATCGCCGCCCATTCCATCGAACTTGACGATGTGGTCAATGAGGCCTCGCTTCATCCGGGAGTTACGGTCATGTCGGCGGCGCTGGCCGCCGGACACATGGCAAACTGCAGCGGCAGAGAGCTGATCGCCGGAATCGTCGCCGGCTATGAAGCGACGATTCGCCTCGGCATTGCGCTGGATCCCTCCGCGCATTATGCCCGGGGGTTTCATCCCACCGCCACCTGCGGCACGCTGGGATCGGCCGTTACAGCCGCAAAGATATTGAAATTAACAGCGGATGAGATGAAAAACGCCCTGGGGATCGCCGGCAGTCAGGCGGCCGGACTGCTGGAGTTTTTAAGTGACGGCGCTTTCACCAAACGTTTTCATGCCGGCTGGGCCGCCCACAGCGGCCTGCTGGCGGCCCTGCTGGCCCGGGAAGGGTTTACCGGGCCGGGCACGGTTATCGAGGGCAAATTCGGTTTTTTAAAAGCATATTCGGACAGGCCCGATCCCAATCGAATTCTTTCCGGCTGGGGAAACCCCTACCAGGTTATGAAAACCAGCATCAAGCCCCATGCCTGCTGCCGCTATAAACAGGGCCCGATCGACGGGGTGCTCGCCATCATGCGGGAACACCGCCTCGCCGTAGCGGATATTGAATCGGTAGAGATTGCGGTCCTAAAAACAGGCTTTGCCCTAGTGGTGGAACCGGTAGCGCAGAAGCAAAACCCTCAATCCATCGTGGATGCCCAGTTCAGCATGCCTTTTGGCGCCGCGGCGGCCGTTCTGTTCGGAAAAGCCTCTCTCAACGAATATTCCCAGGACAATCTGAAATCACCCGAAGTCCGACAGATGATGCAACGGGTCCGCTGCGTTTCGGACGACGATCTGGAAAAGGAGTTTCCCGTAAAATGGCCGGCGAGGGTGAAGATAACGACCAAAAGCGGGCAGGCGTTTTCCGTTCAGATTGATTACCCCAAGGGAGACCCGGAAAATCCCTTGACATGGGAAGAACTGATTGCCAAATTTACGGAACTGGTTCAGCCGGTTTATTCCAACGACCGCATTGCAAAAATAATCGAGACCGTCAGAACCCTTGAACGGGCAGCCGCCTTAACGTCACTATCCGAACTGCTGCCGGCCGGATAGTTCCATGGCTTTTTATACGGCGGCGGAAATTCCCCGCTTTCGACGTAAAAAACTCGGAACCAGGTGACCATATAGCCGAACAGGATCTGAAATTGAAATTATTTCTGACCCATTTGGGCCTTCAGGGGACAGACAAGGAAAACGATCCGCCGGTTCGGCTCAACGTTCACCAGGTCCCCCAAACAGTTTCACGCACGCTATCGGGAAATTTTCGCCGCTTTGATATGAAATCACCTTCTTTTGGGTTATAGGGGCGAAATTTTATAGGTACCTTCTAAAAAATATAACGATGAAAAGGAGACGGTAATGGCAAAATCTCAAGAAGCGTTGACCCGGTTTATCAGACTGCAGCGGGATGAAAAAAATTACGCCGGACTTCCCCTGAAAGGGGTGCGGGTACTGGATATGTCCACGATTGTGGCGGCCCCCTCGGCGGCCATGCTATTGGGAGACGCCGGCGCGGAAGTGATCAAAATCGAAAATCCTTCGGTACCGGACGGCCTGCGGGCCTGGGGTGTTATTGAAGAAAACGGCATTCAACCCTATTACGCCATTATCGGACGCAATAAATTTCCGGTCACCATCAACCTGAAATCCGAAGACGGCAAGCAGATATTTTTTAAACTGATCCGGGAGGCGGATGTTTTCATTGAAAACCTGCGGCCCGGATCCATGGAAAAAATGGGCCTGGGTACCGATCGGATGCTTGCGTTAAACCCGGGGCTGATCATCGGCAAGGTTTCCGGCTATGGACAATCCGGACCCTATGCCATGAAGCCCGGTTTCGGCACACTGGCCGAGGCCTTCAGCGGATTCACCTTTCTGAACGCCCATCCAGGAGGTCCGCCCACCAGCCCCCCCATGGCTCTGGCGGATTTTATCGCCGGCCTGCACCTGGCATTTGCCGTGGTCGTTTCCCTGCGCTCTCAAAAGCGGATGGTCTCGGGCGGCCAGGTCATTGATATATCCCTTTTTGAACCGCT
Organism: Thermodesulfobacteriota bacterium; assembly: GCA_040757625.1. Lineage (GTDB taxonomy): Bacteria > Desulfobacterota > Desulfobacteria > Desulfobacterales > JARGFK01 > JARGFK01. The sequence goes on from JBFLWU010000001.1 coordinate 11,225, forward strand.
TTTCAGCCTGCTGGGCGCTGAATTTTTATCCTATCACCTGACCGGCGAGATCCCGCAGCCCATCGGCAATGAACTTCGCGGAGCGGCCCCTAGAAACAATTACCGCACCAAGGAAGGCGACTGGGTGGCGCTGTCCTGTTCTTCCCAGGGAACCTGGGAACGGCTGGCCGAAGCCATGGGCCGGCAGGACATGATCAGGGATCCCCGCTTTCTGACCAATGAGCAGCGCATCACGCCCGAGAGCCGCCGTATTTTGAACGAGACCATTCAGGGATGGATCGGCAGCAAAGGCACCGAAGAATTTTTAGACACCTGCACCCGCCTGGGCCTGACGGCCGGTCCCATTCCCCATATGAAGGATATCGGCGTCGATCAGCATTACCGGGAAAGAAAAACGCTGGTTGAAATTGAAGACCCCGCCACCGGCATTATGATGAAAATGCCGGATATTGCCTACCGCATGCTGGGCGCCCCGGCGAAAATTCGCTTTGCGGGCCTGCCTGTCGGTTCGGCCAATGACGTCATTTATCAGGATTTATTGGGCTATTCGCCCGATGATATCGCCAGATTCAGAAAAGAGGGCAGTATCTAAGCGCCTTCTATAACAAAACGAGTTGTCTTAACCGTGGGAACAAGCGGGTATGAGAATTCGGTCCATACTAGCGGTCCTGTCCCTAATGGCTTTTTTATCTGCCTCGATAGGCGGACTCCTCTATTATTCATCATTAAAGGAGTCTGCGCTTAACGAGGCCAAAAGACTGACGCTTGCGCGGACAGAAGTCATTGAAAAAAATCTTTCCGCTTATCTTTCTGAAAATGTCAGGCCGGTAAAGTCGCTGGCCGGCATGAAAGAATTTCAGGATCTTCTGCTTAAAAAGGATGCGGATTCGCTGGCAAAAGCAAATGCCCTGCTGGACCATTTCAAGTCCACCCTGGCTGTCGATGTCTGTTACTTGATGGATATTTACGGAAACACCGTTGCTTCAAGCAATCGCCGGGACCCCGACAGCTTTGTGGGGGAAAATTTTTCGTTTCGTCCTTATTTTAAGGAAGCCGCTGAAGGCACGCCGTACAATTATCTGGCTTTAGGCATCACCTCGGGCAAACGCGGCGCCTATTACAGTCATCCGGTTTACAAAAATAAAAGGGGCGCGCCCATCGGGGTTGTGGTGATAAAGGCATCCATCGAACACATTGAAAGGGAATTAAGCCTTTCCCCCGATGAGATCATGCTGGTCACTGATCCGATGGGGATTGTTTTTATCTCCAATCGTAATGAGTGGCTTTATCACAGCATAAACAAACTCTCACCGGAATGTGTAACGAAAATAGCCGGTTCGCATCAATTCGGTAATGGCCCGTGGAACTGGATCGGTCTGCAATTCAAAGACGAAGAACACATAACCGGTCCATCGGGGGGCAAATATCTTGCACACCGGCTGGGGCTATACAATTATCCGGGCTGGAATCTGACCCATCTTTATAAACTCAAGGCGCTATCCAAAATCGTTTCCGCTCCACTGATTAAAATTACCGGACCCGTTGTCCTGTCCTTGTGTCTGTTTGTGGGGCTTGCGGTTTTCCTGCTCTATAAGAAAGCAAGGGATGAGATTCTCAAGCGCCGAAAATTTGAACATGCCTTGAGAGAAAGCGAAGAGCGCTATCGCTCGATCTATCACAATACCCCTGCCATGCTGCATTCCGTAGATACAGACGGTCGCCTGGTCAGTGTCAGTGACAACTGGCTTGAAGTTTTAGGTTATGAAAGAGACGACGTCATTGGGCAGAAGCTCAGCTCCTTTTTGACCCCGCCTTCCCGGCATTTGGCCGAAGAAAAAGTACTTCCCCAGTTTTTTAACACCGGATTCTGTAAAGATATTCCCTATCAATTCATCAAGAAAAACGGCGACACCATCGATGTGCTTTTGTCGGCCATTGGTGACCGGGATCCCCGGGGAAACGTTATTCGCTCGCTGGCCGTATCCATTGATGTGACCGATAGAAACCGGGCGGAAAAAGCGTTGAAGCTGGCCAAAGAAGCGCTCGACAGTTATTCCAAAGACCTTGAAAACCAGGTTGAAAAACGGACGAAAGATCTTACCCGCATTCTCAATCAGCTCCGGCAGCTTTCAGGCAGTATCATCGTTAATCAGGAAAAAGAGCGGTCCGCCATTGCCAGAGAGCTGCATGATGAACTCGGGCAGGTCCTGACCGCGCTGCGAATGGACCTGGTGTGGCTGTCGGAACGCCTGAAGGCGACCGATGCTAAAGCTTCCGGGCGGGCACTGGCCATGTGCGAGCTGATTGATAAAACCATTGAAGAAGTCCGGGGCATGGCGATTCGCTTACGACCGGGAGTGCTCGATGATCTGGGTCTTGTGGATGCGTTGGAATGGTATACCGGCGATTTTGAAAGACGTACATTTATTTCATGCACATTTGAACATCGCAACGTTCCTTCTGTCTTGGACACCGTTGCCACGGCGGCATACCGGATTGCCCAGGAAACCCTTACGAACGTCGCGCGCCACGCTGATGCCAATCGCGCGGAAGTTATCCTGCAGGCTCATGGTGGTGTTTTGACATTGATGATCATGGATAACGGGAGGGGCTTTGACACGGCAGCGCTGTCGGAAACAAAAGCCCTGGGGATCGCCGGTATGCGTGAACGGGCCGGGCTGGTCGGCGGTGTTCTGGAAGTTCATTCGCAACCCGGAAAGGGTACCCGGGTATATTTCAAAGTTCCTCTTGACGGCCATGTGAGGATCACATCATGATCAAGGTATTATTGGCGGATGACCACGGGATTGTGCGTGCCGGCCTCCGGCGGATTGTGGAAGAGAGCGGAGATATGGCCGTGGTTGCCGAAGCGGGCAACGGCAAACAAGCCATTCAGCAGGCTTGTGAGAAATTACCGGATGTGGCGATCATTGATATTTCCATGCCCGGGATGGACGGTTTAGAGGTCTTAAACCAGCTACGCTCTCTACGCCCGGAACTACCGGTCATCATCCTGACGATGCACGAGGAAGAGCAATATGTGGTTCGAGCGATTGAGGCCGGCGCCAAGGGGTATATCACCAAGCGCTCGGCCCCTGAGCAGCTGGTTAAAGCCATTCGCAAAGTGCTTGCCGGCGGTCGCTACCTGACCAGCGAAGCTTCGGAAATGCTGGCATTACGGGTGGCCAGAGGCTTCAAAGCCGGAACGTCTATGGATATTCTGTCAACGCGGGAAATCCAGGTGCTCAGGCGCTTGGCCATCGGACATACCAATCGAGAGATTGCCGATTCCTATCATATCAGCATTAAAACGGTCGACACTTACCGTTCCCGACTGTTGAAAAAACTCAACCTGCGAAACAATGCCGAACTTTCTCTCTTTGCCATTCAGAACCGCCTGATTGAACCCTGATCTGATCCCAGAAACACTTGGATTCATTCCTGTAAGAAAAAATCTGACAATAAAATCCGAATTCCCCTGATTGATTGTTTTTACGCGCCGGGTTAATCGAATTAATGGGGTACAGGTGTTTTCACTCCCAAGCAAATTTTAATTACAGCAGCTCTTCATACCGGCATTCAGCGCTTTTTTCGTCGCCACCCACTAGAAGTCATATCACGGCCTCGGATCAGGCTTGCGAGCAAGGCTCCCCGCCATTCGCGGGACAACGCAGCTGTCAGGCCTCGAGGGAATTTTGAAATGACTTCTATTGTTGCGTCCCGGAAATAGCTTCCATTTCCATTTGCGGGCCATAAAGGGAAGCGGTCGTGTCTTGGAGAAGGCCGGCAGGGGTTTCAGTTAGCAAAATCTTGACGGGTGTCCAGGGTTCGAATCGGATAATTGAAAATAAGCATTCAACCTTTATATGCCGCGCCGATTCGAATCCGGACATCGGGGCACGCTATGATCCATGCCGGCCGAATCCAAAATATGAGCGCGACTTTTATAAGTTATTTCCGGAACGCGACACTCATACCCCAAAACAAGGAGGAGATGTAAAATGAAAAAAATTCTTGTCGCTTCATTGTTCATGCTGTTGTCCGTTCTCTTGGTCATTCCTGCCGCCCTGGCAAAAGAGATCCAAATCCGGTTTTCCCATGTCGTTGCGGAAAATACCCCCAAGGGATGGGCCGCCAAGGAGTTTGCCAGCCGGGTCAACAAGGAGCTCAAGGGGAAGGTTAAGGTCGCCGTCTTTCCCAATTCGCAGCTCTATGACGACAATCAGGCGGTTGAAGCCCTGTCCGCCGGTTTTATCGAAATGGTCGCGCCTTCTTCCGCGAAATTTGTGGGTTCCGTGCCCCAGCTTCAGGTGTTTGACGAGCCCTTTTTATTTGCAACCGTAAAGGCCTGCCACGACACCATCGACGGCCCCATCGGTCAGGAAATCTTCGCCATGCTGGATAAGCGCGGTCTGAAACCGCTGGCTTTCTGGGATAACGGCTTTAAACACTTCTCCAACAACGTCCGCCCCCTGATCAAGCCCGAAGATTTCAAAGGCGTTAAATTCAGAATCATGAGTTCGGACATACTGGAAGCCCAGATGAAACTGCTCGGCGCCGTGGGCCTCAAGCTCCCCTTTTCCGAAGTCTACAATGCGCTGGAACAGGGGGTGGTAGACGGACAGGAAAATACCGCTTCCAACATTTACTCCAAAAAGTTTCATGAAGTTCAAAAATACATGTCCATTTCCAACCATGGCTACATCGGCTACCTGGTAACGACCTCGTCAAAATTCTGGAACGGCCTGCCGGCCGATATCCGCACCAAACTGGAACAGATCATGAAAGAGGTAACCATGGCCGAGCGCAACATGGCCATGGAATTGAATAACAAGCAAATGGCGCTGATCAAGGAGTATGCCAAAAAATCCGGCAAGCTCCAAATCCACGAATTAAACGACCAGGAGATGGCCGCCATGCAGAAAGCCCTGGAACCGGTTCACAAGAAGATGCCCGACATTATCCCCGTAAGCTGGATCGACCAAATTTACCAGATGAAATAACAGACCTTGCCATACTTCCCCCGGCGGGATATTCCCGCCGGGGGAACAAAGGGATAAGCCATGATGCAAAAAATCATACGAATATGGGGTCGAGCCGAAGAAATCATGGTGGTGACCCTGCTGGGATTAGCATCCTATCTGACCTTTCAGGAGGTTGTCCTGAGATATGTTTTTAACACCGGCTGGAGCGGTTCCTATGAGATCACCACCATGTCCCTGATCTGGTGCACATTCATCGGTGTGAGCTTGGGTGTTCGGGAAAATATTCACATCGGCGTTGATTTGCTGGTAAAAAAATTTCCGCCCAAAACCCAAAAAATCCTGCTCGTTCTTTCTATCCTTTTATGCATCTTTTTCGGCGCCATCGTTGCCGCCAAAGGATTTCAGTTTGCAGGCTTCATCAGCCGCAGCAAGCTCTTATCCCGTGATTTGCGCATTCCCATGGAAATCGGTTATCTGGCCGTGCCGGTGGGTGGTGTGTTGATCAGTCTGCGGTTCATCGAACGGCTGGTTTATGCGTTCCGGGGTTTCGATCTGGTGGAAGATCGGATGCACGAACTTTCCGATGAAGACAAGAAAAAACTGAAACAGAAATCGGATGGGTAAGGAAGCCGTTTCCCATATATCCCATATAGGAGAACCCTGATGGAGAGTCTCGGCCTGACACTTTTTATCGTTTTTTTCATATTCCTGCTCATGGGCATGCCCCTGGCCGTCTGCCTGGGCCTTTCCGTTATCGCAACCTTCTGGTATCACGAAAGCATGCCGATAATGGCGGTCGCCCAGAAATTATATAACGGCCTGGACCATTTTCCCCTGATGGCCATCCCCTTTTTTGTTCTCGCCAGCAACATCATGTCCACCGGCGGTGTTTCCAGACGATTGATCGATGCCTGCAACGCCTTTGTGGGTCATTACAGCGGGGGTCTGGCGGTTGCTTCCGTCATCTCCTGTATGTTCTTTGCCGCCATTTCAGGTTCCAGCCCATCAACGGTTGTGGCCATTGGTTCCATCATGATTCCGGCCATGATTGCATCGGGCTATGGAAAAAAATACAGCGTGGGCCTGCTGGGCTCGGCCGGCTCCCTGGGCATACTGATTCCCCCCAGCATACCCATGATCGTTTACGGGGTGGCCACTGAACAATCCGTGGGAAAGCTTTTCATGGCCGGTGTCGGACCGGGCATTTTCATGGGCGCCCTGTTTATCATCACCACCATCATTGTGGCCCGAATCAAACGATTCAAAGGCGGTGAGCCCATGCCCTGGCCGCAGCGCCTGCGCCTGATCTGGCGGGCGCTCCCGGGCCTGCTGATGCCGTTTCTGGTTTTAGGCGGAATTTACGGCGGTATTTTTACACCCACCGAGGCCGCCGCCGTTGCCGTGGTGTATTCCCTGGTCGTTGGACTGTTTGTTTACAGAGATCTCACCCTGCGGGATCTTCCCCGGGTGTTTGTCCGGTCCGCCATTACCATGTCCATGGTTCTTTTTATTATTACCACGGCCATGCTGTTTGCTTTTATCCTCACCACCGAGGGAATCCCGGCCGCCATCGCCGAATTTATCATCGAGCACGCCGTCACGCCCTGGATCTTTCTTCTTTTTGTCAATATCCTGCTTTACTTTGTCGGCGACTTCATGGAACCCAGTGCGGCCATTCTGATTCTGGCACCGCTCTTTTTACCGATCGTTATGAAATTAGGGATTGATCCGATTCATTTTGGAATCATCATGACGGTTAACATGGAAATCGGCATGATCACGCCGCCGGTGGGACTCAACCTGTTCGTTGCCAGCGGCATTTCAGGAATGTCGTTGTGGGATGTTTTCCGAGGCGCCGCACCGTTCATGATCATTATGCTCCTCGGGCTTTTTATCATTACCTATGTCCCGGTTATTTCACTGTGGATTCCCAAGCTGCTGTACGGGATGTTATACTGAGCCGTAAGACCTTACATTCCCTGCTTGTAAAACTCTTCCGGGTCGGTAACCGCATTCGGCTTCTTGGTGTATTCGGTGGGTGCGGTACCCTCTTTGAAGCACTCAAAAATAACTTTTTTCGATTCAGGGATCGGGAGCAGGCCGGTTTCAGCATCAATTTTTGAAAAAACAACCCCCTCCGGAACCTGAAACACCCGGATCGGTTCGTTCTCAAGAATCCGTTTCATATAACCCAGCCAAATCGGGCTGGCCGCCCGGGAGCCGGTTTCCCCCTTGCCCAAAGACCCCTCTTCATCAAATCCCACCCATGTCCCGGTGATATAGCGGGGCGTATACCCGACAAACCAGGCATCAAAAAGGTTGTTGGTGGTGCCGGTTTTGCCGGCTACCGGCCGGTTCAGGGCGCGAACCCGCCGTCCGGTCCCGTGTTTGACCACCCCTTCCAGCAGGCTGGTGACGATATAGGCGGTGCTTTTCTCTATTACCTTTTCCCGGACAGGCGCTCCTTCTTCCAGGACGTTTCCGTCACGGTCAACAATTTTTACCACGAACACCGGTTCGATGAGGTACCCGGCGTTGGCAAAAACAGAATAGGCCTTGACGATCTCCAGCAAAGAAACACCGGATGAGCCCAACGCAATGGAAAGATCCCGATTCAGCTGTGATGTTATTCCCAGCTTGTGGGCATACTCGATGGCATAATCGATACCGATATCTTTTAAAATTTTGACGGTGATCACGTTGCGGGATTGAGCCAGGGCATTGCGCAGGAGGGTCGGCCCGTGAAATTTTTCCTCATAGTTCTGCGGCTTCCATTTAAAATCGCGTTCCAAATCCTGAAAAACAATCGGCGAATCGATCAGGACGGTGGCCGGTGTAAAGCCTTTATCAATAGCGGCGGCATATATCATCGGCTTAAAAGCGGAACCCGGCTGCCGCCGGGACTGAATCGCACGATTAAACTGGCTGTGTTTAAAATCACTCCCCCCCACCATCACCTTGACATGTCCGGTCTCGGCCTCCAGGGTCAGCAGCGCAGATTGGGCGGCGGGAATTTGTTCCAAGGCAAGTTCCCAGGGCTCGGGCTCATTATTTTTCTTTTTGATCCTGACCGGTATAACATCCCCAACCGTTACGGCTTCCGAGGGGTGCTTCAACCGGGTCTCATAGAAAGCAACTTCCGGATCCGGCCTGCGTGCCCAGCGCATATCGTCTCTGTTGATCAACCCGATCACTTTTCCCATTCGGACGGTTACCGAATCCTGGACATCATCAACGGCAATGACGACCCCTTCAACCGTTTGCCCCTCCTGTGGGACCGATGCTTCCAGCTTTTGCTGGGTTTCTTTCGAAAAGGACTCGATTTCTTCTGTTGCCAGATGCCGGATCGGTCCGCGATATCCCTGCCGCTTATCCAGAGCCAATAGGCCTTTTCCGATTTCCTCGCGGGCGACCTTTTGCATTTCAATGTTAACGGCCGTATAAACCTGCAGTCCGCCGGTATACAATATGTCCGGGCCATATTTACTCTCGATATACTGCCGCACGTATTCGGTGTAAAACGGCACCTCCTCAATATACCAGTTGCGTCGATCCTTTATTTCAAGCTGGGTGTTGATGGCTTCGGTTGCCTGGATATTTGAAATATATCCTTCTGCAACCATTCGGTTTAAAACATAAATCTGTCTTTCTTTGGCCCGCTCCGGGTAACTGAAAGGTGAATAGCGGCTGGGGGCCTGAGGCAGACCGGCTAAAATGGCGCATTCGGCAAGGTTCAACTCCGAAACGGATTTGCCGAAATAGTTTTCGGCCGCTGCCTGGACCCCGTAAGCGCCGTGACCCAAATATATCTGGTTCAAATATAAAAACAGTATTTCCTCTTTTTTAAATGCCCGATCAATTCGATAGGCCAGAATGGCTTCCTTGATTTTACGGTTATAGCTTTTTTCCGGGGTCAGAAAAAATGATTTGGTAACCTGTTGGGTAATGGTGCTGCCCCCCTGCACGATGGTTCCCGCCTCGATGTTTTTAAAAAACGCCCGGATGATACTGAAAAAATCGATCCCCTGGTGTTTATAAAAGCGTGAATCCTCTGCGGCCACAAATGCCTGTTTGAGTATCAGGGGCATTTCTTCCAGGGAAATAACGACCCGCCGTTCTTTAAAAAATTCGGCTATTTTACGGTTATCATCCGAATATACGGTTGTAATGATGGGGGGGCGATAGTCGGCCAGGGTTGCAATCTTGGGAAGATCTCTACTGAGGTAGAGATACACGCCAAAAACGGAAAGCGCCGCGCAAAAAGCGATTACGGCAAGGATGACGAACAGCCATCGAATCACTCGGGTTAACGGCTTCGACGGGCGACGTCGCGGTTTCTTGTTGAAATCGTCTGATGATGTGTTTTGTGATTCCGTCATGATTCAGTCTTGTTGTATTTTCAGGAAATACCCTTTTATCAATATTTTAAAATAATCCAAATTTAAGGAATTTATCAGATCTTGAACGATAGAGCAAGTCGCACATTCGGGAGAATTTTCGTCCGGCGCAAGGAGGCTTTGTTGCGGGTGGTTAACTTGGTAGTCTATAATCCGGGGTGCCGGTGGGAATGAATATTTTGGAATCCAGGTCTCAATACCCGGCTATTTATCTGTACGCATGGTTCTTAATTTCGCCAGCTCCCAGATATAATCATACAGATGCAGGCCCTTGCTGGCAGCGATAATTTCACCATCGCCCACTCCGATCTCATGGGCCATATATTCCTTTAAGAGCTGAATGGCCGCCAGGTTGGCTGGAAAACCGTTCCATAAATCCCAAGATCTGAAGTAGACCATAAAATGAAGCTTGCCGTATCGAATGCGGGTGTCAATTCCCCGAAGACAGGGTGGATCATTTAAATACAAGGCTTCCGGATCCCCAACGGTCATATACGCCTGATTGGTTCCGTAGCCGTCTTCTTTATACATCCGAATGACCTCGGCAATCTGCGACTCAAGATACTGACCGTAAGTATAGTCCTCGTTGGGTTGTTTGGCGGACGTCATCAGATAGGGGAGATATTCCTCCACATACCCATCCGCCACCGGGTTGGGAATGCCCAGGGCGGGCGGGATATCCGGAATAAGGGGCTGAACGCCGGGATATTGAATATGCACGGTAACATAATCAAACTCCAGCCGCTCCTGACCTTTACAGCTTCCTCTTTCGATTACATAGGTATGACCGAGATCTAAGATCTTGTAGACACATTGAAACCATGCATCCGGAATGTCTCTGGCCTGAATGGATATATTGTTCAGCATTGTTATCGATCAGATATCCAGCACGCTGACTTCAAGGGCGTTGTTCTGGATAAACTCCCTGCGCGGTTCCACTTCATCGCCCATTAAAACCGTAAATATTTCATCCGTTTCAACGACATCATCAACCTTAACCTGCAACAGGTTTCTCTTTTGGGGATTCATGGTGGTATTCCAAAGCTGTTCGGGATTCATTTCACCCAGGCCTTTATACCGCTGAACCACAAGGCCTTTTTTGCCTTCTTCCATCAGCAAGGCCAACAGCTTCTTTTTGTCTTCGACAACCGCATAACCGTTTCCATTTTCCTTGCTTTGAACTTTGAATGGCGGAAGATCGCTTTGAAAAATTTTATTTCCCAGCACCAGACACTGTTGATAGTCCGTTGAATAAATAAGTCCCCTGCCTATTTTGATCGGTCTGGCTTCCTTGACAATGCTGGCTGTCTGTTTTTGAAGTTGGTCCGGAATTTTCACCATCATTTCATAAATACTGCGTTCCTCGTTCCAGGACAGCTCACCCGTCTCATAACCTTTTTGAGAAAGAAAGCCCTTTAGATCCGACATGCTTTGCTGGTTCTGCAGAAAATTTTTATCGGCAACACCCAGCTTAACAAGATCTTCGATCAGCTCCGGGTGAAACCCGCGTCGTTCCAGCCGCGACAGCGCGGAAAAATATTCGGACAGGTCCCCCATGAACAGATACAGTTTGTGATCAGAGATAGTCTTTTCATCTTTTCCGAATGTTATGTTTTTCTGTTCACAAATCCGTTTCAAAACATAATCGTTCAGTTCCTTTTCGTTTTTAAGATACATTTCATTTTTACCCTTGCCCACCTTCAACAATGGGGGTTGGGCAATATACAAGTATCCTTTATCGACAATTTCCGGCATTTGCCGGTAGAAAAAGGTCAGCAGCAGTGTCCGGATATGAGATCCGTCGACATCTGCGTCCGTCATGATAATGATTTTGTGATAACGGATCCTGTCGATACTGTATTCTTCACTGCCGACACCGGTACCTAGGGCCGTAATGATGTTTTTTATTTCTTCACTCTTTAATATTTTATCAAAGCGCGCTTTTTCGACATTTAAAATCTTGCCCTTTAAGGGAAGGATGGCCTGAAATTTTCGATCACGGCCCTGTTTGGCGCTGCCGCCGGCGGAATCCCCCTCCACCAGAAACAGTTCGCGCTCGGCCGGTTCGGCAACCTGACATTCAGCCAACTTTCCGGGAAGGGTCGCATCAACCAGCGATCCCTTGTTCCTGGCAATATCCCGGGCCCGCTTGGCGGCGTCCCGGGCCCGTGAGGCATCAACCGCCTTACCGATTATCTTTTTCGCTATGGCCGGATTTTCTTCAAAATATACGCTCAGTTTTTCGTTGACCAGCGATTCAACCAGCCCCTTAACCTCGCTGTTTCCAAGTTTTGTCTTGGTTTGTCCTTCAAATTGCGGTGATTTTATTCTCACACTGACAATAGCCGTCAAGCCTTCACGGACATCATCCCCGCTAATCTTCGCTTTCATGTTTTTGGGAAGATTATTCCCGTTGCTGGCATACTGATTAATGGTCCGGGTAAGCGCCGCTTTAAAACCTACCAGATGAAAACCACCTTCAATGGTATTAATATTATTGGCAAAAGAAAAAAGTTTTTCATTGTAGGTATCGTTATACTGGATGGCAACCTCGATCTGAATATCATTTTTTTCACCCTGTATCAGAATCGGTTTATGCAATGCCGTATTGCGGCGGTTCAGATATTTGACAAAGGATTCGATACCGCCTTTGTAAAGGAACTCGTTGCGCTGGTCCGAACGTTCATCTTCAATGGTTATTTTTAATCCTTTGTTTAAAAAGGCTAACTCTCTTAACCGGCGCGATAGAATGTCAAAAACAAAATTGTCCGTCGTTAAAATTTCGGTGTCAGGTTTAAAATGTACCTTGGTTCCGCGTTTTCGGGTCTTTCCGATAACGGTTAATTCGCTGACCTTTTTTCCTTTTTCAAATTTTTGGTGGTAAATTTTACCATCCGTATAAATTTCAACTTCCAAAACACTGGAAAGCGCGTTTACCACGGAAACACCGACGCCGTGAAGCCCTCCTGAAACTTTATAAGAATCATTGTCAAACTTACCGCCGGCATGAAGTTTGGTCATTACCACTTCCACCGCTGGTACTTTTTCGGTCTTATGAATACCAACCGGTATACCGCGACCATTGTCAATAACCGTAACACTGTTATCCGTATGGATAAAAACATTGATCGTATCACAGGCATCCGCCATGGCTTCATCTATACTGTTATCGACGATTTCATAAACCAGGTGATGAAGCCCTTCCACATCAATATTACCGATATACATCGCAGGTCTTTTGCGAACCGCTTCAAGACCTTCTAATATTTTGATATTATCTTCGTTATATTTGATTCCGTCCCTGTTCATTTTATTTAACTATCCATTTTTATATTTATATTTTTAATTTACTGTCTCTGAACATTAAATTCTCATCGGCATGATGACGCTTATAAAATCCTTGTTTTCATCCCCTTCAATCAGACAGGGTTTTTCTTCACTATCGATATTTAAAATAATTGTCTTATCATCAATCACATTAAGTGCATCAATAAAGTATCGTGGATTAAAGGCTATCTCCATGGATTTGCCTTCAAATGAAATATTCATATCTTCTTTAGATTCACCGATATCCGGGTTTGTTGAACTGATCAGCAGCCGGTTTTTTGAAAAATTAAATATGACCCCTTTATAATTTTCCGAAGATAAAATGGACATTCGTTTTAACATCATTAAAAACAGTTGTCTTTCCAACTTAATTACATTTGTTTTCCCTTTGACGATAATATCCTTATATGCCGGAAATTCACCTTCAAGCAGTCTGATAATAATGGTTTCCGTATCTTTTTTAACAATAAAATTATTTTCTTTCAGCCCGATTTGAACGATCCCGCCTGAATCTAAAAATTTACTGACTTCATTTAAACCTTTTTTAGGAATAATGACCCCGGGTCCGATCGGCAGATCAAAATCCTTGTCAAAAATAAAATCAACCGTTGAAAGCCTGCTGCCGTCGGTAGAAACCATTCTGATTATTTTATCTTCATTTATTTTTATTCTTTCGAAAAATACCCCTACAATATGAGCGCGTTTATCATCCGACGCACCGATTACCAGTGTTTTTTCAATCATATTTTTAAGGATCTGAGCGTCCACATCAAAAAACGCAACATCTTCAATTTTTGGAATTGAAGGAAAATCATCGGGATTCATTCCCACCAGATGAAATTCTATATTTTTGTTTCCTATTTCAATCCAGCGGTTTTCCACTTCCGTCACAATGATTTCATCACTCGGAAAATCCCTGACGATCTCATATAATTTTCTGGCATTAATGGCGATGCTTCCCTCTGCTTCAATTTTTGCAGGGTAATATCCTTCAAAGCCGGTTTCAAGATCCGTTGCCGCCAATAAAAGCCCCCTGTCGGAAGTCTTTACAAATACATTGGCTGTAATTGCCAGGTTGCTTTTTCGTCCGGTCAGTCCCTGGATCTTTGACAAAACATCCACCATGTCTTCTTTTTTTATTATAAATTTCATTTGTCTTCCTTATTATAATATATTTATAATAATATTAATAAGGGCTGTTCATAATTCTAATAAATATATAATATTTTAATTTTATTATAAAAATTATATATTTTATTTATTATTAAAATAAAATTTTACATATATAAAAAAAAATATATGAACCCTTAAGGGGTGGTTTGTTCATAATACAAAAGTTATGAACATTTTTTTAATAGAGTTATAACATTTTTTTTTAAAAAAATAATAAAAATATCCATATATTGTATTTAACCATGGATGGAATAAATATATAGCGTGTTTTGTTTGATTTTACAAGAAAATTATAAAATTGAAGGTTAAGATTAAGAATAGCTTTTCGGCCGGTTTAATCCGGATGTTTCATACTTTTTCCCTGAAAAATTTTCAGCGCTTATAACAAAGTCTTATATTTAAAAAAAATTAATAATTTTAATTAGTTTTATGAATTTCATTGCAGATTTTCATGTTCATTCACGATTTTCAAGGGCAACAGCCCAAAACCTTGATTTGGAAAATCTATATATTGCCGCTCAACTTAAAGGAATTACCGTCGTTGGAACCGGTGATTTTACCCACCCCAAATGGCTTTCGGAAATAAGTGAAAAACTTGTTCCGGCCGAAGATGGACTCTATCGGATTAAAGACGATTTAGCGGCCCGTTGCGATCAAAACATACCCCGCTCCTGCCGGTCGACTGTCCGGTTTGTATTATCAACTGAAATCAGCAATATTTATAAAAAAGAAGATAAAACCCGCAAAAATCATAATTTGATTGTAGTTCCCGATATCGAAACAGCGAACCGGTTCAGTCAAAGACTGGATGCCATTGGAAACATCCATTCAGACGGCAGACCCATACTGGGACTTGATGCCAAAAACCTTCTTGAAATATTACTTGAAACCTCTCAACATGCCGTTTTAATCCCTGCTCATATCTGGACACCCTGGTTTTCGGTCATGGGATCAAAGTCCGGATTTGACTCCATTGAAGAATGTTTTGAAGAACTCAGTGAATATATTTTTGCGGTGGAAACCGGTCTTTCCTCAGACCCTGCGATGAACCGGCGGGTGTCCAGCCTGGATAAATACACATTAATATCCAATTCCGATGCGCATTCACCCATGAATCTCGGCCGAGAGGCCAATATTTTCGATACCGAACTTTCCTACCATCAAATATTTTTCGCGATAAAAAATAAAAAATTAAAAAGATTTTTAGGAACTTACGAGTTTTTTCCTGAAGAAGGTAAATATCATCTGGACGGTCATCGAAAATGCAGTGTTCGTTTATCTCCAAAAGAATCCATCCAAAACAAGGGAATCTGTCCTAAATGCGAAAAGCCATTGACGCTGGGCGTGTTATATCGGGTTGAAGAACTGGCGGACAGGCCGGTAAATGTTACGCCTGAAGAACAACCGCCCTTTTACCGTTCGATTCCCCTTTCCGATATTCTTTCGGAAATTTTAAAAACGGGTCCCAAAAGCAAGGCCGTTCAAAACCAATACAGCAGCCTTCTTAATGAATTTGGTTCCGAGTATAATATTCTTCACGGCATATCTACCGAAACCCTTAAAAGCGCCGGCGTGCCGCTGTTGGCAGAGGCAATATCCCGGATGCGATGCGGCGCGCTGTTAATTGAACCGGGTTTTGACGGCGAGTACGGAAAAGTTCAGATTTTTGATCCGGGCGAGAGGGAACATTTAATCGGACAGAAGACGCTTTTTGAATCGCCCCGTAAAAATATTCCGGAACAAAGAAAATATAATAGGAATCTCCCGCAAACAGATCCGGAGATCAAAACGGATATTTCAAAACCGGCGGCCGTCAGTGTTGAAAATAAAAAAATTGAAAATAGCGAATTAAACCAGGAACAGCTTCAGGCGATTCAATTGAACAACCGGTCTCTTTTGATCGTTGCCGGACCGGGAACCGGCAAAACCCTGACGCTTACGCGCCGCATTGCTCACCTGATGAAAACCCAGGATGTTTTACCCGAAAACATCCTGGCGGTCACATTTACAAACAAAGCGGCCCGGGAAATGCACGAGCGATTAGCCGGGCTGAATGTCGACGCCCGGCAGCTGCCCCTGATAACGACGTTTCATGGACTCTGTTACAGAA
Source organism: Thermodesulfobacteriota bacterium (assembly GCA_040757625.1). GTDB lineage: Bacteria > Desulfobacterota > Desulfobacteria > Desulfobacterales > JARGFK01 > JARGFK01. The sequence goes on from JBFLWU010000001.1 coordinate 27,217, forward strand.
TGTTAAGCGAGCTGAACCCGTTGAGTTTAGAAGGTTCGGCGCAAGGTTCGTCCCATACCGTTATTGATGAAACCGAACAGCGGTTTTATTTTAACGAAGCCGTCGATCTGTTTAAAAGCAAAGGCGGTTGTGCGCCGGCAGATTCCAAGAGCGTGCTGGAACACATCCGTCTTGCCAAACAGATGCTAATGGAGCCGGACGACATGAGGATCGCCGACGCAACCAATGGTAGCATCGGCTCTGCCGCCGATGCGTTGCCCGGAATTTACGGTTCATACCAGGAACTGCTGACGCATCAGCGCCTTTATGACTTTGAAGATCTGATTTTCAAAACCGTCAAACGATTGGAATCCGATCCGGTTGCACGAAAAACTTATCAGGACAGGTTCCGTTTTATCTTTGTGGACGAGTTTCAGGATATCAATCTGGGCCAGCATCGCCTGTTGCAACTCCTGTCGGGCCCCGACGTCCGCATTTGTGCAATCGGTGATCCGGACCAGTCCATTTATGGTTTCCGGGGCTCCGACACAAAATTTTTTAACGGGTTTATTTCCGGTTTTGCCGATACCGGTGTCATCAAGTTGACGCAAAACTATCGCTCAACCCGAACGATCGTCGAAGCATCCTGTCAGATCATCGCCGGGCAACCGGTTGATCCCCTGTTGGGAGATAAATTTTTCCGGCAAAACTATTCAACAAAGGAAGGTTTTAAGACCATTACGCTTATAGCAACCGCATCCGAACGGGCCGAAGCGGTTGCGGTGGGCAAGATCATTGAAGCCATGATCGGCGGCACCGGCTTTCATTATGTCGATTTTAACCGTAGAGAATCGCAATCGGCTGGAAAAGAAAGCAGTTTTTCCGATTTTGCGGTATTGTATCGGACCGGAATTCAAGGGAAAATATTTTCTGATGTCTTTAGCGCCGCCGGCATTCCCCACCAGCTTGTCAATCGGGACAGCGTTTACTCCGACAAGGGAAACTCCGGGGCGCTCTCCCTCTTGAAAATCTTTGCCGGTGCAGGTTCTTTTATGGATCTGGAACGGTTAAAGGACATCATATCTCCCGGAGCGCCCCGGGAAATTCTGAAACAGTTCAGATGGTGGTCATTTGAGAACAGGATGAACCTGTCCGAGTCCCTGAAAAACGTTCGGCGCCTGCCGATTCAGGGGATGAGCAAAAACGGCCAGAAGCAGCTGGTCCGTTTTTTGGATCGCCTTGATCAATTGCGGCAGGAAACGCAAAACATGACCATTTGCGAAACATTACAGCACGTCGCCGGACAAATCCGCCCGGCCGGGGATGTGCAGGAAGACGAGCAGTCAACCCTGGCTTTTCGGGCGATCATGGATCTGTCTGAAAGATATGGCCGGCGGCGCTTGGAATTTATCAGCGCCCTGGCGCTCCAGACCGATACCGACATGTATATGCCCCGGTCGGAAAGAGTAGCCCTGATGACGATGCATTCCGCTAAAGGGCTGGAGTTTCCGGTGGTATTTATTTGCGGCTGCGAGAACGGATATATCCCGCTGCAGCGGTCAGGGAGCAGCGCCGCGGATATCGACGAGGAACGAAGACTTTTTTACGTGGCCATGACCCGTGCGAAGGAAAGACTTTTTTTTATCTTTGCCCGAGAGCGTCGGATCTATGGCAAAAAGGAAAAACGTGAGGCATCGCCCTTTATCGCGCAAATCGATTCACAGCTCAAAGAAGCACAAGCCTCCGGGGAAAAACGTAAAAAGGCCCAGCGCCAGCTGAAACTTTTCTGACCTATGCTTTCGCGCCTTCAAAAAAGCGGGGCGCAACGTTTTTTCGGCCGGCCGGCCGCTGATAGGATTCGTCGGGATATCCCATAGCGATTACGGAATAGATGGTTTCGTTTTCAGGGATATTCATCAAACGGGCGATGGAAGGATCGGATTTTATGGCGGCAACGGCAAAACCGATCAGGCAGGTTCCCAGCCCCATGCTGTGAGCGCCCAGCAGTATGTTCTGCGTGGCCAGCAGGGCGTCTTCCATGGGACAGGATGCCCCCGGTCCGGAGCCCACTATTATGGCCGCAGGCGCTCCATGAAAGAGAGGGTCGCGCCCGGTTTTTTCCCATTCTTCCAGCGCCTCCTTCACCGATGCGTAATATTCCCGGTAATAATAATCCAGATCCTTTTTTCCCGCCAGCCTCAGCAGTTGGCGCAGCCAGGCCTTTTGGGCCAGCTGATTCATACGCCGGTAAAACCCGGCGATGCAGTCGGCGACTTCCATAACAGCCGAACGGGTCGGTAGGATTGTAAATGTCCATTTCTGGCTGTTGGTGCCGGATGGGGCCGTGATGCCGATCTTGACCAGATCCTCCAGAACGCTGCGGTCAAGCGGTCGGGAGAGATAATTCCGGCAGGAACGGCGGGAACGCATCAGCCGAACCAGCCCGGCGGTATCAAACGCGCCGTGGGGCAGCCAGTTGTTTTCGGCGGGAAACGTTTTAAACCGGGATGCGTTCGCATCGATAACGGACACGGTAACGGCCCCTGTTGGACAAACCGCTACGCAGTGACCGCAGGAAAGCGACTGATCACCGCTGACGACCGCTTTATCCGCCTTCATGGTAAGCGTCTGGGAGGGGCAGACCCGCACACATTGGCCGCAGCCGATACACAGGTCCGCGTCTATTCGCGTATGAACGGTTCGGTCCATGATCATCCTAAGTATCACACCGCAAACAGATATTTAAGAGAGTTTAAATCCGTATCGATTTCCGTGGACAGCAGTTGGGAAAGCGAATGAAAGATACAGATGGCGTTTCGGTCTGAATCGGTTTGATGAAGCCCCCGGATTCTTTCCAGCAGGCCGGCGTTCAGGATTTGAATGGTTTCGTAATGTTTCCGCAGTTTTTTCAAATCCAAATCAACGTCCTGTTTGTTTTTGAATAAGAAATATTGTCTTAAAAGATACAGCGAAACAGCGCGAACGGTGGTTTCTTCAATGGTTGAAAACGGCAGATGAAACCGAGCCATGGGCCGGAAAACCTGCATAATCGGGCAGCTGCTGACGGCCATGATGAGTCCCAGCAGAGAAGAGAGCCCTTCCATGAGGGAGGTGTTTTTTAGATAGGTTCTTTCCTGTGTGTCGCAGCGGACCCTGCAGGTTTCATGGGAAATCGTGTTTGCAAACGAATCGATGACCCGGGCAATATTCAGGGCAATGGGACAATAAGGATGGTTATCTTTATGAAGCGGGCAGCAGGGACACTGCCTGAAGTCCAATTTTGTCCAGGCCGGTTTTTCAGACAATTCCGTCGCAACCAGGATCAGGGTGTCGGGATTCAGGTCGACATGAAACACCTTGCGGTTGCCGTTTCCAAAGGAAAATTCGTATGTGATTCTGTACATGGCATGTTCAATTATTCAGTGATCGCTAATATGGTGTCCAGGAAACAGCTTCAATTTCTTTTTACCGGTTACCGGTCAAAAAGGGAAGCGGTCGGGTTTTGGAGAAGGCCGGTATGCGTTTCAGTCAGCAAGATCATGGCGGGTGTCCAGGATTCGAATCGGATAATTGAAAATAATCATTCAACATTGTTATGCCGCACCGATTCGAATCCGGACACCGGGGCACGCTAAGGTTCATGCCGGCCGAATCCAAAATATGACCGCGGCTTTTATAAGTTATTTCCGGGACGCAACATTAGAAACCATTTCATCAGCCGATTAAAACCACCGATTCGATCGATGAAAAAATCATAGTTTAACACTTTATTCAAGTATGATTTTAGGATGTGGTATCTTGAGCCTATCGTTCGTGCAAAGGCGTGTATGGCCGGCAAGCCCTTCAACAACCCGGGGGCCGGGACCGGATCGGTTATTTTATTTCATAGCGAACATCCAGTGTAAGATCTTTTCGCAGGGAATGATAGACTGAACAGTAGGTATCGCGGGACAGCGCGATGGCGCGCTCCATTTTTTGGGGGGTGATGTCAGAGCCGCTGACATGGATTGCCAGCGTGATGGCGGTATAATACTGGGGCGGGGTTAATTTTCGCACGCCTTCAACATCGACGTGAAAAGAGGACAAGGTACAGCGCATTTTTCGTAGAATTGTCACCACGTCAATGGCCAGACAGCCCGCAACGCTCAGCAGCAGGGTTTCGGTTGGCGAGCAGCCTTCGACATAGTTGGGGTCATATTCCACTTCATAACCCCGCTGGGTCGTGCCGGTAAAATAAAGATCCCTTTCAAGGGTAAGGGATCCTTTGTTGACCGGTAGAATCTTTTCCTTGTATCCTTTCAGTTCACTTGCCGTGCCGGCATCGGGCCGGTCCTTTTTCAGGGTCATTTCAGGCTCCTTAACGGGGGTTTCAATTTCCATCGCCGCATCCGGCGCGTATGTTGCGCTTATAACACCTTCGCCCGAGAGCCGCAATAGCGGAGGGCACCGGTGCAGGGCCTGCGGTCATTAAGTTTTTAATGCCCCGCCGATTGCGGCGGGGCACGGCACCTCCGGGTCGCGCACGGTAGGGGGATTTTAAGTTTTCCGGGAAACGGCGGCTTGGGTTGACAGGGTGTATTTCCAGGAATTATATTGTCAATGCAAGAGCAAAATTTACTGTAAAACCCGAAGACTGCCGCAGAATCACCTCGGCACAGGATCGCAATCAACCGGCGGTTAAAAATGAATGTGAGCAAACATAGCTTCTGGATAATCGGCGCCGGCATCTTTTGGCTTCTGTCAGGATGCGCGGATTTTGACATAAGGAGCGGACCGGCAGCGACGGAACTGGTTCGCCTGGTCCAGAAAGTTCAGCCCGCGGTCGTTACCGTCGTCACCTACGATATGAACGGCGCGGCTGCGGATCTGGGCAGCGGGTTTTTTATTGACGGCAAGGGCCACCTGATTACCAATCATCATGTGCTTAAAGGTGCATACGGGGCCGAGGTAAAGACGTTTGACGGCAGAAAACACCCCATCGAACTGGTAGTGGCCGAAAACGAGGATGCGGATATCATCAAGGTTCGGGTCGCCATGGCCGAAAAAGAATTTTCCTGGGTGCAGCTGTCGGACCAGGAGCCGGTCATCGGAGAGCGGATCCTGGTTGTGGGCAGCCCCCTGGGTCTTGAGCAGACCGTCAGCGAGGGGATTGTATCGGCGGTTCGGGACCTGCCGGTAATCGGGAAGGTATTTCAGCTGTCGGCGCCCATATCACCCGGTTCGAGCGGCAGCCCGGTTGTGAATATGAAGGGCAAGGTGATCGGGGTGGTATCTTTTCAGACGATAATGGGGCAGAACTTAAACTTTGCGGTGGCCGGCCGGGGGGTACGTGAATTAAAAAGCGCTGAAAAGGCCCAGTCTCTTTCGGAATGGACGTATGGCTTTGCGGGCAAGACGCCCCGGCTTGCCGAGGAACTGTGTAAAAGGGGATTTGCCTTTTCAATCCGCGGGGAGTACAAGGAAGCGCTGAATTTTTATAAGGAGGCGGCCGAAAAAAGTCCGGACGACGCGGCCGCCTGGTACGGTCTCGGCGCCTGTTATATCGGGCTGGACGATACCGAAGCCGCCATTTCGGCCTTCCAGCAGGCCGTTCGGGCGGATCCGCGAAACCCGACCCCCTATTACAACCTGGGCCGCTACTACGGCATGCTGGAACGGTATGAAGAGGCTGTTCAGGCCTATAAAAAGGCCGTGGCGGTCGATCCGGATCATGCCCTGTCATACTTTGATCTGGGGATTATCTACAGCAAACGGGAAGAGTATGACGCGGGGGAAAAAGCGTTTAAAGAAGTGTTGCGGATTGAGCCCATGCATGCGCTTTCGTATTATTTTATCGGCTTGGGCAACAGCGAACGCGGGCGCTATGAAGCCGCAATAAAGTCCTATCAGGAAGTTCTCAAGATTGATCCGGAATCGGTGCCGGCACTTTATCAGCTTGGTATTGCTTTCGGGAAGCTCGGTAACAGCGAAGACGAAATCGGGTCCTATAAAGCGGCCATACGCATTGATCCCGATTATGCCCCGCCCCATTTTAACATGGGGATCATGTATTTAAAAAACGGGGATAAAGCCGCCGCGCTTGGAGAGTATAAAATTCTAAAAGGACTGAATACAGAGATGGCGGATCGGCTGTTTGATCAGATTTACCGGAGCCCATGATAGCTGATGATGACGCAGATTGAAACGGTGGAAACAGCGGCCCGGGTCTCCCTGATCGAGGTCAGCGGCCTGACCAAGCGATTCGGCACCATTACGGCCGTTGATGATATCCGGTTTTCCGTTCAAAAAGGAGAAATACTGGGATTGCTCGGACCGAACGGCGCCGGCAAAACCACAACCATTCAGCTCCTGCTGGGGGTTACCACGCCCACCTCCGGGCAGATTCTTATCTTTGGACAGGACCTGAATCGGAACCTCCGGCGCATTCTGGAGCGGGTCAATTTTTCATCAACCTATACGCACCTGCCGACCAACCTGACGGTATGGGAAAATCTGAATGTTTTTGCAAAGCTATACGGAATCAGAAAACCCGAGGGCAAGATCAAAGCGCTTCTTGATTTTTTCGGCATCCGGCACACGCTCCATTCGCGTACCGGGCAGCTGTCCACCGGCCAGATGACGCGGCTGAACCTTGCCAAGGCCCTGATCAACGACCCTGAAATTATTTTTCTGGACGAGCCCACCGCCAGCCTGGACCCTGAAATCGCTTCGCGGGTCAGGGATATGCTGCGGCGGATTCAGAAAGAAAGGAACATCACGATCATTTACACGTCCCACAACATGTTCGAGGTCGAGGTCATGTGCGATCGCGTTCTGTTTATGTCCCGGGGCAAAATCGTTCTGGAAGGCACCCCGGAGGATATCAAGCGCCGCGCCATGGCCGGCTCGCTGGAAGAAGTCTTTATCACCATCGCCCGCAACGGAAAGCTGGAGGATGTCGCCAGGCCGGTCAATTTAGAAATGTTAAGTGAAAATTGATGAGAACTGCTGCCATGATCCCCAAAAGGGAAATGACAATCCGCCGGCTCGTGTAAGCGACTTTTTTTGATAGATCCAATTAGAAACGAATCGGCAGTCTGAAGGAGGCTTAACCGATGTGGATCCGCATCAGCGGTCTTTTGCTGCGCGCGCTCTATCTTTACCGCCGCAGCCTGACCCGCGCCATGGAAATACTTTTCTGGCCGGTCATGAATCTGATGGTATGGGGGTTTTTGACCTTCTATCTTCGGGGGATGAACCTTCCGGTGGCCATCGACTATCTTCTGGGGGGGATGATCCTCTGGGACTTGCTGTATCGGTCCCAGCAGTCCATCACCCTATCGCTGACGGAAGAATTCTGGGTTAAAAACGTGATGAATATTTTCATCGCGCCGATCCGGACGTTTGAACTGGTGTTTGCCATGTGCCTCATGGGATTTTTAAAGGCGATCCTGACGATGGTATTCATAGCGATGCTGGCGTTTGTGTTTTACAGCTTCAATATATTCAACCTGGGACCGGCCCTGGTGCCGTTTTTCGGCAACCTGATGCTGTTCGGCTGGGCCCTGGGCATGTTCACCATGTCCATGGTCTTGCGTTACGGGCATGCGGCCGAAGCGCTGATATGGGGCGTTCCCTTCCTGATCCAGCCCATCTCGGCTGTTTTTTATCCGGTCAGCGTCTTGCCGTCCTGGCTGAAGTTCATCGCCTTTATGCTGCCGTCCACCCACATCTTTGAAGGGATGCGCGCGGTGCTTAACACCGGCCGGGCGGACGCCTTGCGGCTGTCGCTGATTGTGGTCATGAACATCGTCTACCTGATCGCCGGCGGCATGTTTTTTACCTGGACACTGCGACTGGTGCGGCAGAAAGGGTATCTGAGCCGGACCCATATGGAGTAAAAAAATGACAGTGTAACCTGATGAAAGAACGCCGCCCATGACCTCCCGGGAAGCCGTCATGGCGTTTTCCCAGAGCGAAAAAATAAAAGCCGGCCTGATTTGGGCTTCCCAGGCCGCCGAACAAAGCGCCGCCCTGCCGGAACTTGAAAAAAAAGGGGCATCCGGCGTGATCCGGACCATGCTGGCGATGATCAGCCACGAGCTTCATCTTGCCGCAAAACTGGGCGGCGGGGAGTTGTGGCGCGAAATTGAAAAGCATGTGGACATGGCCATGGTGATGATTGATTCACAGGTCCTGTCGGAAGCGGCCTTTCACCTGACCCGGGCCCTGAGCCGGACGACCACCATCGGTCAGCGTGCCATGATGGTGTTGAGGGAAAACAGGTTGATCTGATGCTGAAAAACACTTTCCATCACCTGCCGGGAATCGGCGCGCAGACCGAGCGGCAAATCTGGTCGGCCGGAATTCTTCACTGGGACGATTTTAAAGAGCCGTATCCCTTCAACTGGTCACCGGCCCGGACGTCGGCCTGGAAAGCGGATCTGCAGACATCGGCACAACGTCTCCAGAACAACGATCCGGGCTATTTCAGCGGCTGCCTGCCCGCCAGCCAGCACTGGCGGATGTTCCCCGAGTTCAGGGATGCGGCGGTTTATCTGGATATCGAAACCACGGGGATGGAGCCTCACGCCGATGCCGTAACGACCATCGCCCTGTATGACGGACGCGCGGTGTCCTATTACATTGCGGGTCGGAACCTGGATGCCTTTCAATCGGATATCGGCCGTTATGGCCTGATCGTCACCTACAACGGGAAATGTTTCGATGTTCCGTTTATCGAAAGAAGCCTGGGCTTCAGGCTCCCGCAGGCCCATATCGATTTGCGCTATGTGCTGGCCGGGCTCGGGTTTACGGGCGGGTTAAAACGCTGTGAAGCCCTGCTGGGGCTGGAGCGGGGGGATCTTTCCGGTGTCGACGGCTTTTTTGCCGTCTTGCTGTGGAATGAGTACCGGCAGTATCAAAATGAAAAGGCCCTGCAGACGCTTCTGGCCTATAACATTCAGGATGCCGTCAACCTTGAAACTTTGATGGTGACGGCCTATAACCTGAAAATCAAGGACACCCCCTTTGCCCGCAGCCACCGGATTGAGCCGCCGCCGCCCCCCCTGCTGCCGTTTGCACCCCACCGGCCGACCATTGAACACATTACACGGCGTTACCATTTCGGATTTTTGTGAAAAGAATCATGAAATCGACAGGCGGCGGCGGGTTCTTCCAGCAGGCTCAGGGCCGCCCCGGCCGCCCCGTAAAACCAGGTGTTGTCGGCATGGATTTTTTTCCGATGAGGGTTTCGATATGTCTGACCACGGCTTTGTTAAGGAAGTCAAGACGGATCTGAGCGTCCGGTCGATCCGGCCGAAATGAAACGCATAGGCGGTCTGTAGAATCTTTTTGTCGGGGCTTACGGCGGCCGCACAGACAGCAACGGAACCGATATCGATGCCGAGAATGTTTGGCGGGTCATTCATGACCGTCCTCTTGAAAGCGATTTTAAACGATCGCTTTCAGTCCTGAAACGGTTCGCCCTAATATTTTTTAGTTGGAAAGCCGCCGTATCCGGAAGTGAGGGGGCTGTTTCTTAAATTCCCGGAGGATATCATGCGCTTAACCTTTCCGGCGGCGCACTTGGGGCACTGCGGCTCCGGGTCGCTGGAGGTAAATATCATGTATTCAAACTGTTGGCCGCATGATTCACATTCATATTCATAAACCGGCATGCTCAAACTCCTTACCCGATGGTTATCTTGTTATGCATTATGACAAAGATTCGCTCAAAGTCAATGAATATACTTCCCCGGGGTGCGGCACTTTACTTAAAGAACCGTAATGGGCTATAGTGATAAATCCTGTTAGGTTGACACAAAAAGGTGTGGGCAAGACAGCGACTTTCAACCCTTTAAGGAACAAGGCCGATGCTCCCCTGGCGCAGAAATCTTTATATCATGTTCGCGGTTCAACTGGTTTCCATGTCGGGATTCAGCATGGTGTTCCCCTTTCTGCCGCTTTATGTAAAACAGCTGGGCGTCTCCACCAGCGGATCAGTGGAATTCTGGTCGGGGATGGTTTTCTCGGCCCAGCCGCTGACCATGATGATTTCCGCTCCCGTCTGGGGCGCGATGGCGGACCGTTTCGGCCGCAAGATGATGCTGGCGCGGGCCACCTTCGGCGGCGCCGTTTTACTTTCAGCGATGGGATTTGCCCAGAACGCGGAGCAGCTGGCCCTGCTGCGGGCCCTCCAGGGGCTGGTAACCGGCACCATGCCGGCCGCCAACGCGCTGGTGGCGGCCTCGGCCCCCAGGGAACATTCCGGTGAAGCCCTCGGCCTGCTGCAGACCGGCGCCTGGGTGGGTGTTGCCGTCGGCCCCCTGCTGGGGGGCGTTATCGGTGACGCTGTCGGTTTCAGGGAAAGTTTCTGGATAACCGGCGTTCTGCTGGCCCTTTCCGGCGCCTCAGTGCTGTTATGGGTAGAGGAAGACTTTCGTCCGGCCGACAGAACCAAACGGCCGCGATTAATGGCCGGTTATCGCTGGCTGCTGCAGACGCCCGTCTTGGTCCATCTGTATGTCATCACCTTTATGCATGCCCTTGGGCGCATGCTCATCATGCCCATCGCGGCGCTCTTTATGATGCAGCTGATGGGAACAAGGGAAGGGGTTGCCACCTTGACCGGAATCATGATGGGCGCCATGGCGGTCACCAGTTCCGTGAGCGGCGTTTTGATGGGCCGGCTGGGCGACCGTATCGGCCACGGTCGGGTGCTGCTGGCATCGGTCTTGGCGGCCGTTGTGTTTTATCTGCCCCAGGGCTTTGTCACCGCCCCCTGGCAGCTGGTGCTGCTGCAGGCCCTGACGGGCCTGGCAAACGGCGGCATGATTCCGACGATAGCGGCCCTGATGAATCTTCAGGACACGTCCGGCAGCCAGGGGGCCATTTACGGCCTGAACGCCAGCATCACGGCAGCCGGCCGCAGCCTGGCACCCATGCTGGGGGCCTCCATGGCCATATGGTTCGGGATGCGCAGCGTGTTTCTGGCCTCCGCCGGCATATACGCGGCAGCGGCCGTCATGGTTTTTTATATTTTTCGGACCGGCCGACGGAACGGATAGCCGCCTGCCGCAGCTTAGCGGGGGAAATGCATAGAATCGGATCCCGTGCGGTCATGATTCGACAAGGGGGTTACGGCTTCCGCGGGGCCTGTCCCCGCAGCGAACCAGACCACGTTTGAAAAACCCCCCGACCCCCGAGATAGCCGGGAATCGAAAAACAGGGAGTGTTTTAAAAGATTTCAAGGATTGATCCCCTGACCGGGGACCGGTTTAAATCCCTCAGCCGCCGCCTGCGGGCTTGCAGGCCGGCTGCTTGAACCCGCCCGAACCGGTGGGGATTCCGTTGGGGCGGACGCATCCCGCCGACATGAGCTTTGAGACCTTTTTGCTTTTACACTGAGGGCACGACGGGGCCGCTTCACTGCTGGAAAACGTCAGGTGTTCAAAACAGTGATCACATTTTTCGCAAACATATTCATAAATGGGCATTGCAAGCTCCTGTTTCAAAAATTTAACCGAATTATAAGACCGTGAAGCGCTATGTCAAGTCGCAAAGCGGTTATGGCCCGCACCGGCCTCACGTCTGTTCATGCGGTCTTAACGTCAGAATCATCGTAAAAATACATACCCCCATCAAGGCCAGTATCGAGGCGCCCGCCAGAAAGCTTCCGGTAATGTCAACCAGCGCACCCACAAGGAACGGACCCAAAAACCCGCCGATTTCGGCAATCGTGAAATAAATCCCGCCGGCCGCGCCCATATGTTCGGGGCCAACCTCGGGCAGGTCCATCAGGATGAGCATGAACATCGGCTGAAGCGCGGTGGTGGCAATGCCGAAGAGTATCAGTCCGAAAATCAGCGGGGAAAACGCCGTTGTCACCAGCATAATGGAGGTGGCGGCCAGCAGGGCCAGGAACGCCACGGCCCTGCCCCGCCGGTGGGCCGGGACCAGCCGGGGGATGAAGATGATGCTGGGGATGCTTGCCAGCAGCGGGGCGGCGGCGCCGTATCCCGCCATGGCCGGCGTCAGCCCCCGGGTTTCCAGGAGCTTGGGAAGCCAGTTGGTAAAACCGTGCGTGATTGAAAACGTCAAAATGCCTCCCAGTAAAACAATGCGGACCTGGCGGCTGCGGATCAGTTTAACGAGAACCTGGTTGATCGACAGGCGGCCGGCTTCCGTTGCGGGCGATGCGTCTCTGGCCGCCCCCCGCCACAGCAGGGCAACGCCGATAATAAAAAACCCGTAGAGGGCAAAGGTAAGCCGCCAGCTGTTTCCGGTCAGGGGCATAATCATCCCGTTGGTTGCCGCCAGGGCGGCTATCTGTCCGATTCTGGAACCGGTCGAGTATATCCCCACGGCGGTTCCGCGGTCTTTGCCCCGGAACCACAGGGAGATCGCTTTGGGAGCGCCGATGGAAATCATGGGACCGCCGACGCCGAACAGCACCACGGTAAAGAGCAGCGTAGTGAACCCTGTCACAAAATAACGCAGCAGGACCGACAGGCCGATCACCAGGATTCCCAGAAAAAGCGATTTGCGGATACCCCAGCGGTCAAGAAGGATTCCGGCAAAGATGGCGACGGCGACATAGGACAGCTGCCAGGATCCCAGCACAAATCCCATCTGGCCGTATAACATGTTCAGGTCCTTGAGCAGGGGGGTGACCAGCGGCGAAATCGAGCGGGAGGTAATGCCGTGGGAAAAGTACACCAGCCACAGCAGAAGCAGCATAACCCATCGATAGGGGCGCTGATGGGATTCAAGGGATTCAGTACCGGACACGGGCGGGTCAGGCGTCTGATAGGTCGGGGACGGCGACATTAACTCTACCCAAGCGTTGCATAAACAAGATGGCAAAGATTGATCAACAATTCGATATCCCCGTGTTGCGTCCCGGAACTAACCTATAAAAGTCGCGGACACATTTTGGATGCGGCCGGCATGAACCCTATGGTACCCAGGTGTCCGGATTCGAATCGGCACGACAAAAAATTTGTTGAATGATAGTTTGCCATTATCCGATTCGAATCCGGGACACCGGCCTGGATCTTGCTGACGGAAACGCCTGCCGGCCTTCTCCAAAACATGTCCGCTTCCCTTTATGAGCGGCAAATAGAAATGGAATCTATTTCCGGGGCACGATACCAGTGAAAATGATGAAAACACCTCTCATTTTTATTTTCAATCCCAGTGAGCTCAACGGGCCGGCTTGCTTGTTGCCCTGTTGGTTGCCCTTTGGAAAAGCCGGAAAATTCCAGGTGTTGCGATGCCAAGGGGCGGCAGTAGATCGACTACGGCTTCACCCCTGGCCCTGGACCCCTCCGGCTTTTGCAACGACGAGACCTGTCTGTTTACGGTCAATCAGGATATCATATGGTTACCGTTTCACCGGCGGCCGGCGCCATCACTTTCACGTTGGGCGCTTTTTGAGCGCACAAGGTGATGAATTCGTCGGCGGTTTTGGCAACAATGGGAAACGAGGCGTAATGGATCGGCATCGCTTTCCTGGGGCCGAGCATTTTAACGGCTTCGGCGGCCTGATAGGCATCCATGGTAAAAACGCCGCCGATGGGCACAATGGCGACATCCATGGGATAGAGACGGCCGTAAAGGGTCATTTCACTGGTCAGGCTGGTGTCGCCGGCGTGATAAACGGTGGTGCCGTCGGCCGCCTGGACGATATTGCCAAGAGCGCAGGCCGTATCGGATGAATGAAATGCCGGCGCGGCGGTGACCCTGACCCAGTCCAGCTGAACACCGCCGCCGACCATGTACCCGAAACCGAAGTTGACGACCTGTTTTTCATTAAACCCGGCCGCCACCAGGCGTTTGACGGTTTGAACCGGGCCGCCCAGCAGCGCACCGGTCTTTTTGCAGATGGCTGCGGCAGAACCCATGTGGTCAAAATGATCATGGCTCAGAAGCACCAGGTCTGCCCGCTTGATTTCTTCGGTGCCGACGGGACAGCCCGGGTTGCCGTCGTCCTTGGTCCAGGGGTCAAACAGAACCACCTTGTCGTCGTCGGTCGTAAATTCAACAAATGAATGGCCCAACCATCGAATCTTTCCAGACATATTGCCTCCTTCCGTGAATTGAAATGGTTCAATAACGATTCCGCTCGAGCGGAAATTTGCCGCAGACAGGGAGTGAACTAGTATTGCGTCCCGGAAATAACTTATAACAGTTGCGGTCATATTTTGGGTCCGGCCGGCATGAACCCGATGGTGCCAAGGTGTCCGGATTCGAATCGGCACGGCATGCAAATGTTAAATGATGTTTTCCAGAACGCCTGCCGGCCTTCTCCAAAACACGACCGCTTCCCTTTATGACCGGCAGATAGAAATAGAAGCTATTCTTGGGACACAACAACAGAAGCCATCTCGAAACTGGCGGATCGCGTTCAAGGGCAAGGCGCAAGCCGACGAAAAAGCGCAGCATACAGGGAGTATGTGGGCGTTTTGGGGCGGCTTGCGATGCAGCCCTTGGGCGCCGACGCCGTTGTAAGATGGCTTCTAGTTAAATAATCGACATGTCCGAAGCTTGTCAAGCCGTTTTCAGGCCGCCGGCATGAGGGCGTTTGCGGATTCGTTTGCGTTCCAAAGATTGATCTGATAGGGTGCAGGCGGCCGAAAGGCGCTAACCCGGATTTGAGCGCAATACCAGGCAGGAGGAATATTTCATGGCTGACGAAAAGAGCGAAACTTTTAATTTGGATGTGAACCGCGCCGGTTTGTATCAGGAGGAATCCTTTACCGATCTGAGGGCCTGTACCGTCAGGCGGCTGTCGCCCGTCAACCCGGACGGGTCTCCGGACAAAGGCCGCAAAACGATTTATGTGGGCCAGACCCATGTGATTACCCCGGCCGGACCGCTGCCGATTCAGAGCATGATTCAGGCCAAGGATCTGCAGCAGGCCTTCAAGAAATTCCCTGAAACCATGAAAGCGGCCATGGACCGCCTCATCGAAGAAGCCAAAAAAGCCCAGCAGCAGGAACAGTCCCGGATCGTTGTTCCCGGACGATAGGGAAATTTGATATGAGAGGTCATCTCAAATTATACTCTACTGACTGAGAGGCCGGGAGTTTTATTGCAACTGTCTTCGGAGTGAGCCGTCGCCGCTTCAGCGTTTGCCGGCTGTCCCAGGCCGGACCGGCGAATCCGGCCCCGGCTTTTTATAAAAAATTGTTTCAAACGACATGACATGCGCGTCCTGCTCATTCAACCGCCCCTTGAGGATTTTTATACCACCGCCATCCGCCTGTATCCTCTGGGCCTGACGTATGCAGCCGCCGTCCTCCGCAGGCTGGGCGTTGCGGTCGGGATCCTGGACTGTCTCAACCCCTTGAAGAAACACCCCCTGCCCCTGCCGCCGGATTTCGGCCACCTGAAGCCGTTTTTTCAGCAGGACCCGTTCTTATTCAAGCGTTATTACCGCTTCGGCATATCAGAGGCGGCGGTGGTCCGGGCCATCGAAAAGTTCGCCCCGGACCTGATCGGCATATCCTCCCAGTTTAGCGCTTATTTCAGCAGCGTTGCGAGGCTGGCCGCTGTGATCAAGGCGCATGCCGACGTGCCGGTCTTTATCGGGGGCAACCATGCCAGTGTATTTGCAGACAAGATCCGGCAGCGCGCTCCCCACATCGATGCGGT
This sequence comes from Thermodesulfobacteriota bacterium, assembly GCA_040757625.1. GTDB lineage: Bacteria > Desulfobacterota > Desulfobacteria > Desulfobacterales > JARGFK01 > JARGFK01. The sequence continues at coordinate 42,835 of JBFLWU010000001.1, forward strand.
TTTACCCGGCCCGGCCGAGTCGAGCCTGCCTGCCTTTATCCATTCCCGCTGCAACGGGTGGATCCCGAATCCGGAGCCCGTGGACTGGAAGACGCTTGAGCCGGCCCACGACCTGCTGCCGGCGGGGGCCTACCGCATGGGCCGAAAAAGCTATGTGTCCCTTAGCGCCGGGCGCGGGTGTCCCTACGGCTGCGATTTCTGCAGCGTCCGGGCCATGTTCGGCCGGGGGATTGAATACCGGCCGGTGGATGCGGTCATCCGTGAAATGGAATGGAACTATCTGAACCGGGGGGTGCGGATTTTCAATTTCGAAGACGACAATCTGTCTTTCGACAGGCAATGGTTCCGGCAGCTGCTCGAAAGCGTGATCGACCACCCGGTTCTGAAGGAAATTGAACTCACCGCCATGAACGGGATCTGCTTCCCGACCCTGGACGGCCCCCTGCTCATGCTCATGCGCCGGGCCGGTTTCCAGCGGCTGAACCTTTCTTTCGTGACCCGCGATGCCGGCCTTCAGCAGCGCTACCATCGCCCCGCGCCCCGTGATGATTTTGGGGCGATCATCGCGGATGCCCGCAGGCTGGGGTTTATGATTACGGTCTATGTCATCATCGGTCTGCCGGGTCAGACCTTTGCCGAAATCAGGGAAAGCATCGATTATCTGCTGGACCTGGGGGTGCTGGTGGGGCCCTCCCCGTTTTATCTGCCGCCGGGAAGCGCCCTGTTCGACACCCTGAAGGTTCCGGACAGCGTCCGGGAAAACTGGAACCTTTACCGCGCCACCGCATTTGCCGTGGAGACCGAACAGCTTTGCCGGGAGCAGCTTATCGAGCTTTTTTCCTACACCCGCCGCAGGAATCTTGAAAAGCGAAAAGCATTAGGTTTAGAAAAAACAGGTTGCGGGATTTAGAATTATTCATATAATGATTAAAGACAAGGGTTCAAGGGGCCCAGGAGTCAAGGGTTGGGAAACGCATAGATTTTTACTTGGAAGCCATGATTTTAAAGACTTTCCTTTTGATCTTCCCTGCATCCCGGTTTTCCAACCTTCAAGGATTATACCCTGTTTTTATTCCACTTGACCCCCTGACCCCTGGAATCCTTGAATCCTTTACCGTCAAGAGACGGTAAAATAACAAACCATTAAGGAGAGCACCATTGTCACAGAACGAAATTTACGACCTCATCATAATCGGCGGGGGGCCCGGCGGTCTCACGGCCGGTATTTACGCCATGCGGGCGGCGCTTAAAACCGTCCTGATTGAAAAGGGGCTGACCGGCGGACAGATCACACTGTCCGACGAGGTGGAAAACTGGCCCGGAACCGAACGCGTCACAGGGGCGGAACTGGCCGAGAATTTCACCCGGCATGCCCGCTCGTACGGCCTTGAATTCCTGAACCGTGAAGTGGTCGCCCTGGAGCCCGGCCGGGACCTTCATACCGTCGTGCTGGACAATAAAGAGCGCCTGTCCACCCATGCTGTTATTTTGTCCACCGGCGGCACCCCGCGCAAGCTTAAAATCCCGGGCGAAGAAACCAATTACGGCAAAGGCGTTTCCTACTGCGCCGTGTGCGACGGTTTTTTCTTCCGCAATAAAACCGTCGTCGTTATCGGCGGGGGGGACAGCGCCGCCGAGGAGGCACTCTATCTGGCAAAGCTGGCAAAACAGGTGTACCTCGTTCACCGGCGCGACGCGCTGCGGGCCGGCATGCTCCTGCAGCAGCGCGTCAAGCAAGAGTGCAAGATCGAAATCCTCTGGAACTCGATCCCCACCGCCATCAACAGCACTGCGGGCGGGGTCTCTTCGGTGGCCCTGCAGAACACCCAGACCGGCGCAAAAAGAGAGATCGCGACCGACGGCGTGTTTATTTTTATCGGCTTTGACCCCAACAACGGGCTGGTTCCGACGGATATTCGGTTGAATTCAAATGGTTATGTCATCACCGATCATAAGTGTGAAACCAGTGTTCCCGGCATGTTTGCCATCGGCGACCTGCGCGAAAAATACGCGCGCCAGATTGTCACTGCCGCCGCCGACGGCGCCACCGCCGCCCTGGCCGCCGCCCACTATGTGGAAAACAAAAAAGCGGCGGCCGCCTGCGAAGCGCCGCCGGGTCTGTTTGCGAAAACCGCCGGTCAACCGGACTGAAAAGGAGCTGTTTATGAAAACCGTGGATTACATGAGCGTTGCGGACGATTCCGTCAAAAAGATCAAAAAGGGAGCCTTTTTAACCGTTAAGTCCGGGGACCGGCTCAACACCATGGCCATCGGCTGGACCACCTTCGGTTTTGTCTGGCGCAAGCCCATCATGATGGTGGCGGTGCGGCTTACCCGGCACACCTACGATATAATTGAAAAAGCAGGAAATTTTACCGTTACGGTCCCCCTGGAAGATATGAGCCGGGAGATCGCCTTTTGCGGATCGAAATCCGGCCGCGATTATGACAAATTCAAGGAATGCCGCCTGAAAACCGCCGAAAGCCGCCAGGTGGCTTCGCCCATTATCGCCGTCAAAGGGCGCCATTACGAGTGCCGGATTGTCTATAAATCCGCCATGGACCCGGCCCATCTGGACAAAGACATGGACCAGTCCCTGTATCCGCAAAAGGATTACCACACCCTTTACTTCGGTGAAATTCTGGACTGCTACGAAACCGACTGAATCCGATTCAAGGGGAAAAAGGGTCGAGGATTAAAGGGGTCCAGCGCCTGGAAATGCTCCGCGTTTTGCCCTCAAAACCGGCTTCTTTCATAAAAGAGCGCCTGGTTCAGGGTTGGTTTTAACCTCAGCCTCAACCTTATTTTAGCCTTTCCCCTGAATTCTAAAACCCCCGGACCCTTTATTTGGGGTGAGCTATTTTAGCGAAGGCCTGCCAGAAGGGCGGCCCGGAACGCTGCACCAGCCAGACCCCGCCGATGATCAGGACCATCCCCATGAAAAAGAGCAGGCTCAGGTCCTGGTCGCTTGCCAGCAGGCCGGCCCAGGCCAGAAAGGCCGAGAGCGCGGCGGTGGCCGGCGGCTGGGCATTGGCGCAGACGGCGACGGCTTCAGGTTCCAGGTGCCGCAGCAGGATGTTCCAGACCAGCATCATGATGACGCTGGCGATCAGCACCAGCCAGACCAGCCCCAGCCAGGCGCCGGCTTCAAGGGCCGCAAAATTAAAGGTCAGCAGATCATGCCCGGCCAGCGGCAGCATGGCCAGCGCGCCGGCGATCAGGCTCCAGGCGGTAACCACGCGCGGGTCGTGGCCCCGGCACATTCCCTTGACGGCGACGGTGTATATGATCCAGCACAGCACCGCCGCCAGGTTCCAGAAATCGCCGCTGCGGAGCTCGCTTGCAAAACCACCGGTCTCCCACGGCCGCAGAACGGTCGCCACACCGGCCAGCGCCAGCAGGACCCCGAGCGTCTTTTCAAGGGGCGGCAGCCGGCGCCGCAGGGTGCTGACCATCAGCAGCACCCCCAGGGGGGTCAGGGCGTAAAAAAGGGCCGAGTGGCTGGGCACGGTGTGCTGGAGCCCTCTCAGAAAACAATACTGGTTGGCCGGGACCAGCAGGATGCCGATGCCCAGGATCTTGAGCCAGTCCTTGACGCCGAAGGCCGGTTTTGGAATGGCCCAGCCGGAAAGCAGCAGAAATATGACAGCCGCCCCCAGGGCGCGCGACAGCGTCAGGGCCTCAGGATTGGAAAACCCCACGGCCGCCTTTTTGCTGAAGACGTAGGTGGCGGCCGCAAGCCCCACGTGAAGGGCCATCAGGCCATAGAGAGAGAGCCGTTTCATTCTAAAGTCCGCGAACGTTTTTGCTAAAAGGGTCTTTTAAACCGGTGTAATTACATTCACTTCAACAGGCGGTTGAAAAACAGGGATCCGGTCGTCAGAGAAGGCGCGCACGATCCGACAAGGGCAGCCTGTTCAAGCATATGTGAGCACGTGCGAGAGCCGCGCAACACCGCACGGCGGCATCAGACGCAGTTTCTCAACGGCCTGTTAAGGCCAGGCACAATAAAGGAGTCTCAACAGGGTGTCAATCTTAAATGTTCGGCCGACGCTCACCCGGTCCCTCAAAGGACTTCACGCGCAGCGGCGGGAAATTGCCGCCGCCGTGACCCGAAATCACCTTTTTGGGGCGTTAGGGGTGCGTACTTTTTTCTTGCCCAAACCGGCGAATGCCTGTACGTATACCGTAACATGCCGGGCCCACAGCCGGAATATGAAGCGCACATGCCTGTCGGCCGGGAGGAAAGGCGGCCGGGACGCATAGAAGCTGAGAGACCTTTGAAAAATGCCCAATTTCGTTCAAGTTCAAGGAAGGCGGAAATTTAAACCGCAGGAATACCTTGAGTATTTCGAGGATTAACATTTGAGCCTGGCGCCGAAATTGGGCGAAGGGGGGTGTTTTGCAAAGGTCTCGCTGATGACCTGTCAAGCACGTGGGGATATTCGAGAAATCATGGCGCATGTGTTTTTTCAACACTTAATAGCTTAAAAGCTTATCAGCTATTTGGGAGCAACCTTATGCAAAACCGGATACAACTTTCAGCCGCCGAGCGCAAAACCCTGGACGACATCATCACCCGGCACGGCTATCGCGACTACAAATGGATGGACCCCGGCCAGATCGTGGTGTCCCAATGGGTGCGGATGAAGTGCATGTTCGGCTGCCGGGAATACGGCCACTGCGCCGCCTGTCCGCCCAACACCCCGTCGGTGGCTGAATGTGAAAGGTTTTTTCACGAATACAGCGAAGCCGTCATTCTGCGCTTTGCCCGCAAGGTTAAAAAACCCGAGGACCGCTTCAGCTGGACCCGCAAGGTGAACGGGAAGCTGCTGAAACTGGAGCGGGACGTCTTTCTGGCGGGTTATGAGCGCGCCTTTCTGCTCTTTATGGACAGCTGCTGCTTCTGCAAGGAGTGCAGCGGCAGCCGGGAGGCCTGCCGGGAGCCGCGCCTGTCGCGCCCGGCACCCGAAGCCATGGCCGTGGATGTGTATTCGACGGTCCGCACATTCGGATTTCCCATTTCGGTGTGCACCGAGTATGATCAGGAGATGAACCGCTACGCTTTTTTGCTGGTATCCTAGTTTCGCCCGATGAAAACGATAAAAGGATTTAAAGAAGATTTTACCGGTTTCAAGCAATGCACGGCCTGCAGATTTAAATGGTCGACCCGCGACCAGTTTCTGGAAGACCCGGACGTCGAACTTTTGGGGTATCAGGCGAACTTTGTGGAACTGCTGGCGGGATTTTTCCTGTTCAACCATTCCTGTAAAACGACCCTTGCGATAGATGTCGAAGCCTTTACAGATTTATATGACGGACCGATTTTCCGCCAGCGGCTCACCGGAACCGAGCAGTGTCCCGAGCATTGCCTGCACGAGGACAACCTGATGCCGTGTCCGAACCAGTGCGAGTGTGCGTTTGTCCGCGAGATCATTCAATCTGTCAAAACCTGGCCCAAGCGCCGGGCCGCCTGAACGCAGTGCAAACGCAACCGGTTAACGGCTTTTTCGCCCTTGTGGTCTTATTTGCGGGTTTTATCTGGTATCACTTCTTTTTCGCGCCGAAAAAAGGAGCGGCCCTTGCCTCCGCAAAAGGACGAGATCATAAAAAGTGGAATTTTTATATCTGGGCTTTCGGCTTTTTCGCGGTCCTGTACCTGTATGTTTTCCTCGAAAACCTCAATCCCAACGAAAAGCGCTTCCTTCTTCTGCTGATGTCCGGTTACGTGCTGATTTTTATCGGGGCCGCGGCAATAGATGCGCATTTTCAATTCTGACCCGACTCAAGCGCTGCGTACACACCTTTATGATAGGATCGCGGAAAGTCATTCCCCGCATCCCGCGGTATCAGTATAACCACCTATACAACTATACAAAATATTCCTTGACAAAGAAAGGCCCGCCTCGTATTTTCCCATCCACAGATAATGGGCTTCCTGTCAATTACAATGAGCGCCTTGAGAAGGGTTCTTGCGGCACTCACCCGAGAGAAGCTTCGGTTGCGAGGAAGATGATTTCATGAAACGGGTGTATCAGATCGCCAGCTTTTTTTTCCTGGCCTTTAGCGCTTATCTTGTGTTCGAGTCCCGCCAGATGGAGTACTATGCCGATCTGGGCCCGGGCCCGGGCTTCTTCCCTTTCTGGCTGGGCATAACGCTGGCCGCACTATCGACCATCTGGCTGGTTCAAGCCTCCATCGGTTCGCCGCAAGCCATCGAAGACGACTTTATTCCCGGCCGCCGGGGCGCGCTTCGCGTCCTTTCCATCGTGGTGATGATGGTGCTTTTTGCCTGGGTGGTGGACTTTCTCGGATTTCAGCTGAGCATGCTGATTTTTCTGGGGTTTCTGCTGATCGTGCTCGGGCGGCGGGGCCCGATGGTCACCGCGGCCGTGGCGATTGTGGGCAGCTTCGGCGTCTATTACGTCTTTACCCGCTGGCTGGATGTCAATCTGCCGGCATCATCCATAGAATTTCTCCGGAACCTGGGGCTGTAGGAGTAGCGAAATGGGCGATTTACAGAATTTAATGATGGGCTTTTCCATTGCGCTGAGCCTCCAGAATCTGCTTTTTGCCTTCATCGGCTGCATGATGGGAACCGTGATCGGGGTGCTGCCGGGGGTCGGTCCCGCCGCCGGTACGGCCCTGCTGATTCCGCTGACCTTCCACTTGCCGGCCACGGGCGCCATCATCATGCTGGCGGCCATCTATTACGGCGCCATGTACGGCGGAACGATCACCAGCGTGCTCATGAACGTGCCGGGCGAGGCCTCTTCGGTGGTGGTCTGCCTGGACGGTCACCAGATGGCCCTTAAGGGCCGGGCGGGGGTGGCCCTGAGCATTGCCGCCATCGGATCCTTTATCGGCGGGACGGTGGCCACGCTGGGCCTGTGCGTTGCCGCCCCGCCCCTGGCGCGCATGGCGCTGAACTTCGGGCCGCCGGAGTTTTTCGCGCTGATGGCCCTGGGGCTCTCGCTCCTGATGGGGCTGGCGGGAAAATCCATTGTCAAGGCCCTGATGATGGGCGTGGTGGGGCTGATCCTGGGGCTGGTGGGAATGGACCCGGTCCGGGGCATGCCGCGCTTTACCTTCGGCCAGGCCGAGCTGCTGGACGGCCTCGAGTTTGTCTCGGTGATCATGGGGTTCTTCGGCGTCAGCGACATTCTCCTGACCGTCGAGACCGAGGTCCGCCAGACCGTCGGCGCCAAGGTCAGCTCGCTGATGCCCACCCGCCAGGATGTGCGGGATTCCGCCTGGCCGATCACCCGGGGCACCCTGCTCGGCTTTTTCCTCGGCCTTATCCCCGGGATGACGGGTTCCATCTCCTCCTTTATGTCCTATGCCATGGAAAAAAAGATGTCCAAGTATCCCGACAAGTTCGGGACCGGCATGATCGAGGGGGTGGCCGGGCCGGAGACGGCCAACAACTCCCATGCCAATGCCGCCCTGATTCCGCTTTTTACCATGGGGATTCCCGGCTCGCCCACCATCGCGGTGCTGATGGGCGCCTTTATCATGAACGGTCTGGTGCCGGGACCCCTGCTGTTCAAGGACCATCCCGACCTGGTGTGGGCGGTGATCGCCAGCCTCTACATCGGCAACGTGATGCTGCTGATCCTGAACCTGCCGCTCATCGGCATGTGGGTCAAGGTCCTCAAGATTCCCTACTCCATTTTATTTGCGATTATCCTGGCTTTCACCCTGGTCGGCTCCTACAGCGTGAACGGCAGCGCCTTTGACTTAAAGACCCTGACCCTGTTCGGGCTGCTGGGGTACCTGTTCAAGAAGCTCGATTTCCCCCTGGCGCCCGTGGCCCTCACATTTATACTGGGACCGATGATGGAGCTGGCGCTGCGCCAGTCGCTGATCATGTCCCAGGGGCATATGACCATCTTTGTCTCCCGGCCCATTTCCTGCGGGCTGCTGATACTGGCGGTAATCATCCTGCTCTCATCCGCCCTGCGGACCTTGCCGTTCGGCACCGAGGCGGTCCGGGGCGAAGACTCCCAGATATAAAACCGGGAATGCCCGCGGCCGGCAAAATAAGCGGAACCGTTCTCATATAGAGATGCGGACTTTATAAAACATGCAACAGTCTGAAGGAGGGAACAATAAATGAAAATCCAGAAAAACCGTTTCACAAAGTCTTTGGGCATCGGCCTGCTGGCGATGTCTCTGCTGCTTGCCGGGGGGTTTGCAGTTGCCGCCGGCGCAGCCGACTTCCCCCAAAAGGGGAAAGTGATCACGCTCATCATTCCCTGGGGCGCGGGCGGGGGCTCCGACGTGGGCGCCCGCATGCTGATGCCCATGATGGAAAAGGACCTCGGGACCACCATTGAAGTCGTCAACAAGACCGGCGGCGGATCCCAGGTGGGCATCACCGCCCTGGCCAAGGCCAAGCCCGACGGCTACACCTTCGCCATGACCAACCTGCCGGCCACGGCCGCCATTTATCTGGATGCCGACCGCAAAGCCGCTTTCGGCCGCAAGGACATTCAGCCCCTGGCCCTTTACGTCTTTGATCCCATTGGCGTGGCGGTTGCCAAGAACAGCCGCTTCAAGACGATGAAGGACCTGATGGATGCCGCCAAGGCCAATCCCGGCAAGGTCACCATCGCCACCAGCGGGATCATGAGCGCCACCCATATCGGTTTTCTGTCGCTGCAGAAAAACACCGACACCAAGTTTGCCTTCGTGCCCTTCGACAATAACGGCCAGATGCGCGCCGCCGTCCTGGGCGGACACGTGGATGCCGAAGGCGGCACGATCGGCGAGCTGGTGCCCGGCGTAAAGAGCGGAGACATCCGGGTTCTGGGCGTATTCGACAAAACCGAATCCCCGTTCCTGCCGGGTGTTCCCACCGCCCAGTCCCAGGGCTATAATGTTGCCGCCAGCACCGCCCGTGCTTTCTCGGTGCCCGCCGGCACCCCCAAGGCCATAGCGGATGTTCTGGCCGCTTCCATCAAGAAGGCCATGGCGGATCCGGATCTCAAGAGCAAGATGGACGCCCAGGGGCTGGAACTGCGTTTCATGGACGCCGATCAGCTGTCGGCCTACTGGAGCGAGGTGGATGCCACCCTGGGGCCGATCATTGCAGAGTCGAAAAAGAAGTAGAAGCCGTCTTAAAAACGAGGTGGTTACGGTCCCCAGGGGGCTATCCCCCGGGCGGACCGGAGTACCCCCTGATATTTTTTTGAGACAGCTTCCAGGCCGCAACCTATTCGCCTGACCGGCCGCACCGCGGCCGGCTGCTGAAGCATACGCCGGGGCGGGGGAGTTTTCCTCCGCCCCGGCGACTTTATCCCGGATATTTCATGAACATTTTTCAGCAAGATGATCCTGATAATAGTCGGTTAAATGAACGAATGCATTTCGTGAAATAACCGGGTTATGCCCCCGGCAAAACGTGCCCTATCCGCAGCACCCAACGCGTTTTATTTCTGCGCCGTGCGCCGTATGCCCGGTGCCGAGCCCTTATCGCCTTTTACCCCGTATATTAAACCGCACATTGGTTCAAAAAACCATACAGCCTGCCCCTGAACATTTAGCGGGGTTATTCAGCGCGTCCTGTCCTAACCGTCTGCTTTTGTTTCATATCCCACGACAGCCCCCGGGCGGCATGGTAGTTGCAGCTTGATTTTGATGAAAAGCGCGTGTTGCACGGCCGCGCAAATAAACCCCGGGCGAGGCATACCGATGAAACCAGAAAACCGGATAATCGGGCTTGTTGGGCTCCTGAGCGTTTGCATGGCGTTATTCGGGGCGGCGGGATATGCGCCGGCAGGGGAGTCGGCCTTTTCCGGGGCGCTGAATGCCGGCCCGGCGCCGGACGCCCCCGCCCCGACGGACACCGGCAGCGAAGCGGCTGAAATAGAGGCGCTAGCAGCCGGTTTCCGGCCCGCCCCGAACCTGATGCTGTATCCGGATGAGTGGCGGCCAAACGAGTGGGCGCCGGCAAAAACGACCGGCCCGCAGTCTTTTTTCAGGCCGGAGGATCTTTACGCCCCGGACGACGACATCCGGCCGCTCCTGGGCATCGACTGGGAGCACGAGGCAGGCCGCCGCAACAAATGGAACGTGGTTTTCGGCCTGGGGTTTTACATTTCAAATTATGATGACCGAAATCAGCCGGCCGTCGACCTGGGGCCGGAGGAGCCGGCGGCGGAGCGGGAGCCGATGGATCTTTTCGAAAAACTGATAAATGCCATGCAGGTGGTCGGCTTCCAGGTCCGGTATGAATTTTGACCCGGACCGCAGCGTGCCGGTCGCCTGGGTTTGAATCGGCCGGACAAACGCAAATCTGTTAAAACGTACCCTTAAATCTCTAAAGCATATGCTGCGACAAGGGATTCTGACTCCACCGCCCATCTCTGCTGACGACAGGTCGACATCGGCGAGACCTTTGAAAATCGTCCCCTTTCGCCCTGTTCGGCGTCAGGTTCAAATTTTAATCCTCGAAATACTCCCGGTATTCCTGTGGTTAAAATTTTCGGCTTCCTTGAACTTGAACGAAACGGAACATTTTTCAAAGGTATCTTTGCGGGACTGTGGGAGATTCCAGCATGACGACTGAAAAGACCGCAGCGCCGGACAGCAGCGCCCGCAAAGCCCAGCGGGTGCGCCTGCAGCGTTTCGGCATGGCCGTGGGCACCTATGCCCTGGTGATCCCGGCGACAGTTCTGGTTCTCCGGCTCGGGCTGGGCGACATGACCGTTCGTCAGTTAGCATGGTGGATCGTGATGGCGTTCTTTGGCAACGGCGTATTTTTTATCCTGTTTTACACAAACGCCAACCTGCGCTTTTCAGACCCGTCCCTGACCCGGGAGCAGATCGTCTTTGCCGCCGCGTACGGCATGATCCCGCTGTCGGCGCTGCCCGAAGCGCGACCGATTGTCTTGATGCTCTTCATCATTCCTTTCAGCTTCGGCATGCTGCGCCTTAACCGGCGACAGTACCTTCTGGTTCAGGCGTGCGTGCTGGGATTATACGCGGCCCTCCTCGTCCTGGAATTCTTTCAGGGCCGCCCCGGGTTCCGGATTCAATACGAACTGTTCCTGTTCTTTTTTTTCGGCATTGTCCTGGCGTGGTTTGCCTTTTTCGGCGGGTTTATCTCGGACATCCGGCGGCGGCTGCGGCTTCAGAAGGAAGAAATCGAAAAGGCCCATGAAGAGACCAAGATCGAAATCGAAGAACGCCGGCGCGCCCAGGTGGAAAAAGTCGGGCTGATCGTCGAGTTCAAAGAAGCCCTGGGAAGAGCCAAAACCCTGAGCGGGCTGCTCCCCATCTGCGCCTCCTGCAAAAAAATCCGGGACGACAACGGGTACTGGAACCAGATAGAGTCCTATATCCGCGGACGTTCCGAAGCGGATTTCAGCCACTGCATCTGCCCGGAATGCGCCAGAAAGCTTTATCCCGATCTCGATATCTAACCGGACGTCAGGTAGCATCCGCCCCGCGCCGCCCGGCCCGCGTTATTGGCCGCTTCTATATTCCGCAGGTCCGGCGCACGGATTCGTTTTCGGAAAGCTCCTGAATGCTTCCCGCATGGCAGATCCGTCCGTTATCGAGCACGTATCCGTAAGAGCTCAGACCCAGGGCGAAATTCATATTCTGTTCGGCCAGCAAGACGGTGACGCCTTCTTCCTTGAGCCGGCAGATCCGTTCTTCCAGAATCTGCACCATCACCGGGGCCAGCCCTTCGGTGGGCTCGTCAAGGAGCAGAACCTCCGGGTTGGTCATCAGGGCCCGGCCGATGGCCAGCATCTTCTGCTCACCGCCGGAAAGCAGGCCGCCTTTGCGGGAGGCGATCTTTGCCAGGATCGGAAACAGATCATAGACCCGTTCCCGGTTCCAGCGGTTTTCTTGCCTGCGGCTGCTTGCGGCAATCTCAAGGTTCTCTGCAACCGTCAGATCCGCAAAGATCCTGCGGTCGTCCGGCACATAACCGAGCCCCTTGCGGGACAGCAGATACGGCGCCATGCCGGCAATCTCTTCGCCCTTATACCGGATCCGGCCGCGCCTGGGCGGGGTGAGCCCCATGATGCTTTTCAGGGTGGTGGTTTTGCCGGCGCCGTTTCGGCCCAGCAGGCAGACCACCTGGCCGCGGTCGACCTTCAGCGAGACATCATAGAGGATGTGGCTGAGGCCGTAATAGGTATGGATGGCTTCCACTTCAAGCATGGCGCGAACTCCCCAGGTAGGCCTGCTGGACCTTGAGGTTTTCTCTGACGGCGGCCGGGGCGTCCTGAATCAGCGTCTGGCCCTGGTGCATGACCATGATGCTGCGGGCGACCGTAAAGACCATCTTCATGTCATGCTCGCAGAAAAGAATGGTCAGGCCCCGGTCGGCGGCCAGCTGCCGGATAAGCGCGATGGTGGCGCCGGTCTCTTCGGGGGACATGCCGGCGGTGGGCTCGTCGAGCACAATCAGTTCCGGACGGTTTCCCAGGGTCACGGCCAGCTCCAGGGTTTTGCGGTCGCCGTGGGAAAGCGAGCCGGCGACGTCCCCGGCGCGGCCGAGCAGCCCGACGGTTTTCAGGATGGCGCGGGTTTCTTCCACGGCAAAGAGCTGGGCGGGCCGGAAGAGCACGGTGCTTTTGCGCTGCTGCGAGAGGACCGCCACCTGGACGTTCCGGAAAACCGTGAGGCGCGGAAAGATGTTGGTGATCTGAAACGACCGGGCGATCCCTTTGCGGCAGATCCGGTAGGGGGGCAGCCGGGTGATGTCTTCGCCTTTAAAGCGGACATTTCCGCGGTCCGGCTTGAGCTGGCCGGTGATCAGGTTGAACAGGGTGGTCTTGCCCGCGCCGTTGGGCCCGATGACCGCCACGATTTCACCGGCGCCCACCTTCAGATTCGCCCCGGTCACGGCTTTAAAGTCGCCAAAGGACTTGTGTATGTCGATGACCTCCAGCATTGCCGCCTAGCCCCTGTCGGATCGGTCGCTGAATTTTTCTAGCAGAAACCCCATGACCCCTTCGGGGAGAAAAAAAATCAGCAAAATGAGAATGATTCCCATGATCGTGGTCCAGTATTCGGTGTATACCCCCACAAACGTTTTCAGGGAAACGATGATGGCCGCCCCCAGCATGGGGCCGGCAAAGGTGAACCAGCCGCCCAGAAGACACATGATGAAAATCTCCAGGGACAAGACCCAGAACAGCAGGCCCGGAAAGACCGAGCTTTCCACCACCACGAACATCACCCCGGCGACGCCGGCAAAAAAGGTGGCGATGCCGATGGCGATGAGCTGATGCCGGCGCACGTGGATGCCCAGCGCCTCGCAGCGTTCGGGGTTGTCGCGGATGGCGCGCAGCGTGCTGCCAAAGGGGGATTTTAAAATGAGATAGAGCACCGCCAGCGAGAGCCCCAGCATGACCAGGATGAAATAGTAGACGGGTCTGGGCGCGCTGAGAAACTGCGGGATGGGGATGTCGTGAATGCCGTCGTCGCCGCCGGTCAGGCTGTACCAGCGAAAGGCCACGGCCCAGATGAGCGAGCCCAGGGAGATCTGCAGCATGCCGAAGTAGAGCTTGCTCAGGCGCACGCAGAAAACGCCGATCAGCAGCCCCGCCAGCGCCGCCGCCAGGGGGGCCGCGGCAAACCCGACCCAGGCCGGCAGGGCCGTCTTGGTCAGCATCAGCGTGACCGTATAGGCGCCGATGCCGTAAAACACCCCGTGGTGAAACTGGTACAGGCCCCCGTGGCCGACCACGAAGTTGAGGCTCATGGCCAGCAGGGCGTTGACGAAGATCAGCGAAAACATGTAGACGTAGAACCGGGGAACGGCCAGGGGCAGCGCCAGCAGGGCCAGCCCGACAACGGCCGCTGCGGCCAGGGCGCGCGGTTGGATCAGGTTTTTCAGCAAGAACGCCTCCCGGTTACCAGACCGATTTCAAAAGACCCCTGGGCCGCAGGGTCAGCACGATCACCACGGCCGCATAGGGAAAGACGATGGCGAACTGCGGCCAGAACAAGACCCCGAAGGACTGGGTGATGCCGAAGATCAGGGCGCCCACCAGCGCGCCCCACAGGTTTCCCAGCCCCCCGATGGTGACGATCAGAAACGCCTCCATGATGATGTCGTGATCCATTCCCAGGGTAATGCTGACGGCCGGGGCCATCAGGGCCCCGCCCAGGCCGGCCAGCACGCACCCCAGGACGAACGCAAAGGCAAACACCCAGCTGACGTTGATGCCGACGGCCCCCACCATTTCGCGGTCAACGGCGGCGGCGCGGGCGATTTTTCCGATCCGGGTGCGGGTTGTAAACAGCCACAGGCCGACGGCCACCAGCGGCCCGGCCAGGAGCAGGAAGATATTGTAGCGGGGGATCGGGGACTGAAACACCTGCACGGAGTCTTTCAGAAAATCGGGGGGCATGAGGGAGCGGTAGTCCGCCCCCCACAGCGCCTTTACCAGGTCTCCCAGGATCAGCATCAGGGCAAAGGTGAACAGCAGGAGCATCAAATGCTCCCGCTCGTAGAGGCGGCAGAACAGCGCCCGCTCGGCCGCCAGGCTGACGAGCGCGACCGCGGCGGGCGCCAGGATAAGCGAGAGCCAGAACCCGAGGGCGCCGCCGCCCGCCAGCGCGGCGATGCTGTGGGCGGCAAAGGCGCCGAGCATGTAGAGCGAGCCGTGGGCCAGGTTGGGCACCCGCAGGACGCCCAGGACAAAGCTCAGGCCGGCCGATACGATAAACAGGATCATCGCGCGGCTCAAGCCCACCAGCAGATGGCTGCCGACGGCCGCCAGACTGATTGTATGGCCTGCGTCCATATGCCTATTTCTTGCGCTCTTCGGCGATTTCCTCACACGTGGGCATGACTTCCGGGCCGCTCAGGGTAATCGTGTCGCTGGAAATGACAAAGTTGTCCGTGGGCGATTTTTTGGTCACCCCCAGGAATATCGGCAGGACGGCCTGGTGGTCGCAGGCGCGCATTTCAACCGGTCCCACCGGGCTGTCGACCACCAGCCCCCCCAGGGCGTCGATGAATTTTTCCTTGTCCACGGCGCCGGCCTTCTTAAAGGCGTCGGCGATGAAGCGGGCCGTGATAAAGCCGTGAAAGGCCGGAAAGCCGGGGGGGTTGCCGTAGGCGGCCTCGAAGTCCTTGGCGAATTTGCGGTTGGCCGCCGTGTCCGGATAGTAAAAGTGATAGTCCATGGTGCCCATCACGCCTTCCGGGGCTTCTGCGGCCAGGGGCTTTAACACCGCATGGTCGGTGGCGGTGTGGATCCAGATGGGGACCTTCTGGGCCATGCCGGTGGACTTGATCGTTTTCATGACGTTGGTCATGCTGGCGCCGCCGGTGGCAAAGATCACGGCATCCGGCCTGGCGGAGAGAATCGCGGTAAAATACGGCACCAGGTCCGGCTCGCCCGGCTTCCACCAGGAATTGCCGATGGCCGTCACCTCCGGCTTCAGCTTTTTGAGGTTGCGCCAGGCGGCGTCGGCGATGGCATGGCCGTATTCGTAGTCGTCGCCGGCGATCCAGTATTTGAGGTAGGGCTTGCGGGACAGGGCCACCCCGCCGGCCTTGCCGGCCATGGCGGAGTTTTCACCGGAGGAAAAGACGTAGCGGTGCCCCTTTTCGCCGGTGATGCGTTCGCTTTTGGCGATCCAGGCGATAAAGGGAACCTTCTCCTTTTTGGCGATGGATTCGGATATGGCCAGGGAGGCGGCGCTGTTGATGGTCCCCACCAGGACATCCACATCTTCGCGCATGACCAGTTCCTTGGCCATGTTCATGGCGATGTCCACCTTGAACTTGTCGTCGCGGGTGGTGAACTCGATTTTTTTGCCCAGGACGCCGGTTTTGTTGATCTCTTCCAGGGCGAGCTTAAAGCCGTTCAGGGCGTCATTGGCATAGACGGCCGGCGGCCCGCTGTAGCAGTCGATGATGCCGACCTTGATGTTGCGGGCCTCGGCGCCGGCCGGCAAAACGAATGCGGCGGCCGCACACAGCAGGCCGAGGACGGCCACGGCCCTCAGGCTGATATTGAAAAAGCGGTAAAGACTCATCTGGTGCCTCCTTTCCCAAAGATCATGTTAAAACGGGTTAGCGTTTATTGGAAAAAAAACACTTTATGCGATAAGCCCTCAAGGAAATGGAACGGGGGATTCACGGCAACAGTCGGAGCCGGTCGATTGAACCTCAATTAAGTGATTTCAATGTTTATTTGTTAGCTGAAACCAAGTCAAGAAAATATTAAGCGGGCCGCCATGCCGGGCGGCCTGCCCCCTCCGCCGGAGGCCCTGTTCTCTTGGCCGCCCACCGGCAAGCCGGTTGGCCCAATCGTTCGACAACGGCCCGCGACAGGGCACAATATGCCACAAAGTAACATCTTTTGGTTTGACATTGCGGCAAATAATCTGTTAAAAATCAGCCTGCCAGAGGGCCCGGGAACCGTTGAAGTTTTTCCAGCCCGCGGCTATCCATTTAATAACATACGGAAAAAGAAGGCGGTTATATGATTCGGTTGAAAACAGTTTTCTCGAGCAAGACAGCCATTCTCGCTGGTTTATTGGTTCTGATCGTTACCGTTACGATTTTAGAAAAGAAGGTTTCCGATTCGTTGGGATTTAAGAAAGCAAAGGAGGCCGTCGCGGTTTCCGTGGCGACGGAGATTCCCGGAGGGACGGGGCCGCTTAAGAATACAGGGCCGGCCGCCGCCGCGGTCGACAGAAAAGACCCGGTGGTGTTGGGCGACAACCTTTCCAAGGTTGTTTTAAACGTCCGCAACATGTCCTGCTCGGGCTGCATTTCGACAATAAAATCCAGCGTCGCCGGTATTCCGGGCGTCAAGGAGACGCTGGTGGAGCTCGGCAGCGGTAAAGTGGAGATCTATTTTGACGACAGCAAACTCACGGACGTGTCCCGGGTGGCAAAGGCCATAACCGACAGCGGTTATCCCGCGACCGTCGTAAAAACGCTGTCCGCCGCCGAGGTCAGGAAGGAGCGCACCCTGGCGGATGCCAGATCGAAGTATTATGTGGTCTCTGTGGGCGGCTGGGATATTGCCCGTTCCGATTTTGAGACGGAGCTTGAAATCGCCAAAAGGCGGTATATGAAGCTTTATGGGAATGACCTTTTTGCAAAGGAGCAGGGCAAAGCGCTCCTGGACAACTTAAAGGCCCAGATTCTTTCCAGGCTGGTCGACGAAGGCGTCATGATGCAGGAGATCGTAAAAGCGGGCTTCAAGGTCGGGAAAGAGACCACGGAAAAACAGGTCGGGGAATTTATCCAAAGCCGGGGAAAAACCCCCGATGCCTTCAAAGCTTCTCTGAAAGAGAGCGGATATGACTATGAATACTTCAGGAAGAAATTTGAAATCAAAGTCCTGATCAACCAATACATCAATGAGCGGATCCTGGTCGAAGCCTCCAATGATTTTGAGAAACAGAACCTTTTCAACGCCTGGTTCAAGAATTCGAAGACCCTGGCCCAGGTGGTCTATTATGACCGGGAGCTTGAAGGGCTTGCCCGGAAACCGAGCGCGTCGGGCGGCTGCAGCGTTTCGGGTTAGACGGGCTGCGGGTTTTAGCAGGTTTTTAGCACATGCAAAGGGGGAGGTCCCCTGAAGGGTTCCTCCCTCTTCTGCATAGCGGATTTGTCCGTTCGCGGTTTCATCCGGGGACCCGTGAACCCCAAAAGAAATAATCCCCAAGATCCTTTCAATCCTGTCTAAAAACCCTTTTCACCACAGAGTCACAGAGAACACAGAGAAATACTCATCTTTCATTTGCCGGGAGATGCCTGCAAATGAAAAGGAAATCTCTGTCCACGATACGAAATCTATGAAATTTGGACTATATTTTCGAGCAGCTGGATTCAACGGCGAGATGAATCTAAATCCGCTTCCCTGTGCCCCCGGTGTCTCCGTAATGAATCTTATTCCGCTTAATCCTGTCATCTCTCAATGGATCGGTATGTGAAACCGCCTGCTGCGCTCAATACAACCTGCCCGCCAGGGCATGAGTGTGTACCGAGCCCCGGGTCTCTCTTGCAGGGTCGGTATAAAAAACAAATCCCTTTGCGCCCTTCGCGTCTTTGCGGTTCAATCCTCACAGAGAAACTCACCGCCCGTTCGCCCTGCTCACTCAAGACGCAATGCACGCAAAGATAGATTCAATTAATTGCCACTCAAGGGCGTTAGCCTTTTTCCTGATCGTTTAACCCGATCAGGAAAAAAACAAAACCAAACCCCCTTTGCGCCCTTCGCGCCTTTGCGGTTCAATCCTCACAGAGAAACTTACCGCCCGTTCGCTTCTCTCACTCAAGACGCCAAGGTCGCCAAGGAAAAAATTTGCAGCATCGGGTCCCGGCTCCGCCGGGCTGCGATCCCGCAAATGGTTGTCGCATAAAGATTAGAGTTGTACTGTCGGTATATTGAAACAAGGGCATCTTTGCCCGAACCGAAGCCGGTCATGTTTTTCCGGCCGGCACCCGGTACGGGCAAAAACTTTGCGTTCTTCGCGCCTTTGCGGTTAAAAACTCCAACGGCTCTTCATCCCTCGCCCCTCGCCTCTCGTCCCCCCCCTGCGCCGTGCGCCGTTTTCTTATCGCCCCCCTCCCCCTTTCCCCTGCGCCGTGCGCCGTTTGCCTTACGCCCCTTCAATCAGCTCAATAGCCCACCAGCTCAATAGCTTATCAGCTAATCGCGCAGCGATTTTCTCTTGACTTTCCCCCCTCAAATTCCTAAAGCACTTCATATCTTATTCGTTTTATATTTAATTTTACCACCCATTCGCTGCGCTCATTCGAGACACGGAGATCACGGAGGAACCTTTCTTTTTCCCCATCGGGAGACCCCGGTTAAACAATTTGGGTTTGACGGGGCATGCGGCGATGGGCAAAAAAAGCCGTCCTCTATATTATCGTTGGATAGACACCGCATAAGCTGATCGCGGACACAGGGTGCATATTTTATCTGAACCGGTATCTCCCGGTTCAGATAAATAGATTCAACTCTCTGTGCCCTCTGTGCCTCTGTGGTGAATCATTTAAAAATGATATTTACGAAATAGAGTACTAAGCAGCCATCTGCCGACGGCAGTTTGAGACCATACATACGACCCTGATTTTCCACCCGTGCACAGTTTCTTGTGCACGCGTGCACATTTTTCTGTGCATCCCCGTTCCCGGCGCCGCCTGTTTTGCCCTGCCCGACAGCCGCTGAAGCTCGATTTTAAAAAAATATTTCTCATTATATAAGCGGGTTAACAGAAAGTTGGCAACAATCTGCAGGGTTCACCCATTCCGGCATACATTTTGTATTAGATATTTTGGATAAACCCTGTCGTAATTCATTGTAAGGCTGACTCGGGCTTTACTAATTGGCCCTTCTACCCCTGTGCCCTGGGCCTTACGCCTTTTGCCGCTGATATTAGGTGGATCAATGACGATCGGACCTGAAAGACGCCCCTCTTTTCTGAGACAAGTTAAGAGGGGTTTTGTATTTTTTAGCCGGGAGAATTTAAAAAGGTTTTTAATCGGGCAAGAGCCAGGGGCAGGCTTGACCTCTTTTTATTGTGGAGATTGTCTAAGTTATAAACCTAAATACGTTTGGAGGATAGAGATGAAAAAGCGGGTTTTCTCAATTTTGGTTATATTTGCATTTATGACGTTAAGCTGCGCGAAAGTGCAATATACGCGAATGACACCGTCTGAAGCTGCAAATCCACAGGAGAATATTAAAAGTAATTACGGTGTGCCTTTTTATGAAGCAAAACCATTCCTCCTCGTTGTCCGCGGCTTCGATTCGAATAATAAACCCACTACCCAAGTAAGTATTATTTCGCTTCCGGATAAATCCAGACCCTATAGAGCAAAAGTTACTCCTGGGATAGGTCAAAGCAATGTATCGTTAACCATGGCGAATGGCGTTGTTCTTTCTACATCCTCTGGTATCGCCAATACGGAGACCCTATCGAATCTCATAACTGCTGCAAGCACTGCCGCTCAAGTTCCCGCAAACATATCAAAGATCGCGTCCGAAGCTTTGTTAAATGAGGTAGACGCTCAGAATAAGAAGATGACAACAATTCCAGCTTGCAGCGATAAACCCGGCACAGGTAGTTGGTACGAAGCAGTGAATGGATCAACTGACCTTATTAGAAAGGTCCAGTTAGACCCTAACATCCCCTTACAAAATGATCTAAAGGTTGAAATCATTAAAAAGATGGAAGAATGGTCCAAATCTGTGTGTAATAGTGAAGACCTTAATTTCGCAAACAATACTTTAAATCCAGAAAAAAAAATTTCAAAATTCCAGGATGCAGTAAAAAAACATCATAGTGATCTCTCGACAATTCTTAACAATATTGAAAAACTGAAAGGAGCTTTGGGCTGCTCTGATTCAAAAATTGAGGATTGTCGGAAAATAGATGTTGTAATCAAGCAAATAGAGTCCAAAAAAAAGGATCTGGCGCAATACATACCTGAAGCCGCGGTCGACTCCGGTTTTGAGCTATATGAGATTGTTTATGATGACGCTGGTATTTTCATGGGACTTGTAAAAAGATTCCCCAACTAAAAATACAAAAGCGCTTTGAAAGGTGTCAAATTTTGAATCATGAGTGCCGCTGCCATTCTGATACGGAAAGGTGGGACGTCCGTTAATAAGTAAATAACTATGAATTCTTTGCTGTGGGCGACTAAACCATTGGTCGTATTTTCGGGATTTATGCTGTCGATGCCGTTGCCATTCTAATATGCGGTGTTTTCTTAGGTTGGATTTGATCGATCAAGAATGAAATTGATAATGGCTGACAACTCGATGAATAGTTATTGAATTTTTTATGAGCGTTCCCATTGACTGACATGTATAAAACCGAAAACAGGCCTTGATGAGGATGCGCATAAAGCTGCGTACCTCTCATGTTGAACTTTAGCTAATAGGAATTGCATATGTCTTCTTCTAATAAGCAATTTTCCGCTGCTGAACAGGCGCTTGGTTATTTTTATCAAATTCGTTATGCACTGCTTCAAACTCTCCGTTTACCAGAGGAGACCGTATGCTTCATAGAAAAAGATGATGATATTGATTTTTCAGATCCAGATGAAGGCCGAATCCTGGCATCCCTTAAGCACAAGGCACCTGGGGACTCTCTCACAAACCTCTCTCCGGATTTTTGGAAATCGGTACGAATCTGGCTTTCTTATTACATCGAAAACGAAATCTCTAGAGGGCTCTCTTTCTTTTTGTTTACAACGGGGCGTGTGGCTGCTGGTTCGTTCTTGGAGGCGTTTCTTCCGAATTCTCAAAAAAACGAAGGACTGGTAGATAGAATTTCTGAAGTACTCGAAAGTTCTATATCCAAAACTATCGACAAAACGAAAGCCCTATTGGATAAGCTCTCGCCTGAAAAGAGGAAGGACTTCTTTAGCCGAATTACTATTTTTGATTCTCAGGAACGAATTCAAGATATTCCAAAGCTAATTATCAATGAAAGGTTTAGGCCGATTCGCCCTCAGTTCCGCGCTCACGTTTATGAACGCATAGAAGGCTGGTGGAATAATTTGTGTATTGATCTTCTTACCGGGCAGAGGACCAAGCCTATTCATGGATGGGAGGTTTCAGAAAAGCTTGGTTTAATAGCAGACCAGTTCCGGGAGGAAAACCTTCCTATCGATTTTGAATATGCCGAACCTGAGGAAGGAGTTAATCCTGACTCTGATGAGCGCTACTTCGTAAAGCAACTTAGGGCTATTGGTCTTCGTTCGGATCGAATCAGGAGAGCAATTTTGGACTACTACCGCGCATTTGAGCAGAGGGGATCGTGGGTGCGTATGAATGTAGCACTTACAGGTGAGCTAGAACAATACGATGATCGGCTAGTGGACGAATGGTCAAGGCTTCGAGAAATCGTTTTCGAGGAACTGGATGATAGCAGCCCGGAAGGACTGCTGAAGAAGACAGGCCGAAAACTGCTCAACCAGCTCTCCACTATCGATAATCCCAACTTGCGCGTTCGAACAGGAGTGACTGCCACTTTCGTTACGATGGGTAGTTACCACATGATGGCAAACGATACACCCCCCCGCGTTTATTGGCATCCGCGGTTCGAAGAGAGGATTAAGAAGATTTTATATGGGAGTATGCTATGAATATTTGGAACCGAAGGCCTCGCGAAATCCGAAACCTATTCAATCCCGCATTTTGTGGGATAGTTCTGGCTCGTGGTTTGGAAGGTTTCAGCGAAACGGCGAATCGGCCTATGCCATTCTCATTAATGCTCCTGGTCCTCCCCTTATGTCTATACAAACGTACACGAGATCAAATTAAAGTGGCACCTAAAACTTACTTTATCAAGATCTTGCAGGAGCACCCAGAAATACGAGTTGATTTAGCCAGGCGCGCGCGAGATCTCTTTCCCTACACGATGGAAGCTTTTGCCTACCTGATGTCCTGTGGAGTTATTGTCGTCGATGAATCTGGCTGCATCGCATTAAAGGAAAATACTGTCCGGAAGTCCATCTCAGGCTCACAAGATACTAAAGACTGTCAGATCGTAGCACGTTTGCTGGGCCGGAAGTTAGCTCTGATTAATGACCGAATTACAATCTATACAATGTTAGGAGTTCGACCATGAAAATCCGCGAAATTATCATCTACAGCCATGCTGGCGAAATTCGGCGAATTTCTTTTAAGGTCAGCGGATTAAATATTATCACTGGCCGTTCTTCCACAGGCAAATCGACTCTATCGGAGATCGTTGAGTATTGTATGGGACGGAGTACCTTTAATATTCCTGAAGGCATTATTCGCGACAAAGTCGCTTGGTATGCAGTCATCTACCAGTTTTCAGGCGAACAAGTCTTGGTCGCAAAGCCAGCCCCGGCGTCAAAGGCGGATAGTTGCTCAAGAGCCATGATCAGGAGGGGAGCCACCGTAGAGGCTCCTTCTTTCGCTGAACTCCAGCAAAACACCGATGATGATACTGTAGTTTCACTACTTTCTGAACTGCTAGGGATTCCAGCAAATCGAACACAGGTTCCTCAAGAGCATAGCCGGGATTCATACCGCGCAACGGTCAAACACACCTATTACTATCTATTCCAAAAGCAGTGGCTCATCGCTAACAAAGAGCAATTGTTTTACCGGCAGAATGAGCCACACATGACACAGACCATCAAGGATACCTTGCCGATTCTTCTTGGTGTTGCACCGGATGATCGCTTGGAAATCGAGTTCAAGCTTCGTGCTGCAAAGCGCGACTTGAAAATCGTGCAGAAGCAGCTCTCAGAGGCACAACAATTCAGAGAACAGCTTGACGTCCGGGCTGCGAAACTGTTGTCTGAGGCTCGCCAAGTCGGTATTTTCGCTCAGGGTGCGACAATCGAAACAACGGAGGAAGCTCTGGAAAGACTATCGGAGATCGTAAAGTGGAAGCCTGTGCCGATCCCTGATGAAGACACGCGGCGTATTGCTGAGTTAGAAGATGAGATAACTGCAATTCGAAAAGAGAGAGTTGCGACAAACGAGACACTGCGAGCAACGCGATTGTTTGCCCAGAAGGAAGATGGCTTTACAACAGAGGCGCAGGAACAAAAAAGTCGTTTGGAATCTATAAATGCCCTGCCCAAGCAACCTGATTCAGGAGAATGGCAATGGCCATTTGCTCCGCAGAACTTAGGTCTTGATACCCCTATTGCCACAGTCCTTCTCCAGGAGCTCCAGTCGTTGGATCAAGAGTTGAAGGCTGTAGCGGGGGAGCGTCCAAAATTGGAGGAATTTACGCAAAAAATTGAAACTCAATTATTAGCAATAAATCAACGCTTAAAAAGTAAGGAGGAGTCGCTTTCAGCGGCAATTGCAGCCAACGAGGCGATTGCGGATATGGGTAGCCGAAATGCTGCTGCAGCACGAATAGTTGGGCGCATAAGCCTTTTTCTTGAGACCTATCGTCCAGACGATGATTTGATAGCCCTAACGGCAAGGGCGGATGATTTAAAGTCATGTGTGGCACTACTTGAAAAAGATTCAAGTGCAGACGATAGCGCAGAACGTTTCACATCGATTATCAATATCATCTCAAATCGAATATCGCGTTATGTTAAAGAGCTTGAAGCCGAGTTCGAGGAATATGCGTTTCGTCTCGATGTTGCCAACCTGACTGTTGTGGTTGATAGGCCTGAGAGGCCAGTCCCAATGAACAAAACCGGAGGGGGCGAAAACCATTTGGCTTACCACTTAGGAGCTCTCCTAGCTCTTCACCATTTTGCGTCCAGCAATAAAAGGCCTATCCCTTCCTTTTTGTTCCTTGATCAGCCTACACAGGTTTATTTCCCTTCAGAGCAAATATATAAGGCCGCCTCTGGTTCTGTCGAAGAGACGGAAAAGGATGCTGATCTTGAAAAGGTCCGCAAGCTCTTTTCTATGTTGCATCGCTTTGCAACTCAGGAGGTATCAGGTTTTCAGATTATCGTTGCTGAGCACGCAAATCTGAGAGATGAATGGTTTCAGGATTCTATTGTTGAAGACCCATGGGTAAAACCTCCTGCCCTTGTTCCAGATGAATGGGAAGCTGCATAATAGCTTAGGCAACTTCGAGATCCAGCACTATCATTAAAAAAAGGGGTCAAGTCTGCTCTTGGAAAGGCGGGATGTCCGTAAGTAAGTAAATAACTATAAATTCATATCTGGGGCGACTAATCTATAGGTCTTATTTTCGCGGTGATTTATGCGGTCGATGCCGCTGCCATCTTGGTATGCGGTGTTTTCTTGGGTTGAATTTAATGGATCAAGACTGAAATTGGTAATGGCTGGCAACTTGATGATTAGGTATTGAATTTTTGTAGAGCGTTCACATGATTTCTGGTCTACATTTGCAATAAATACTAATTGGAGGGTGATTATGCCGGTTCAAAAACGTAGTGCATGCCGATACCGAAATATAGCTAATAAAGATGTTTTAATTAGGTTTGATGAAAAAATCTTCATTGAAGCTAAGATTCAAGATATCAGCGTAGCGGGTATTTGTCTTGATACTTCTCCATCTAACCAAGAAAATTGTTTTAATTCTGAGATAAATCAACAAGGTGAAATCCTATTTAGAGTTAATCAACAATCTCCCTTAAAAACGAAATTTAAGATAGTACGAAATGAAAAGAAAGGCAGGTGGCTGGGTTGCCGTTTTGATAATATTCTAAACTCATTAGATTTGAATAAAATTAGAGGAAATGATGAATGTTCATACGATTTATGTAAACTTGATAAAGATATAGTATTGAAAGAGGCTCAGCAGATCAAAATATGTTCTAGCAACTACTTTATTTGGACCATGGGATTATTAGTCCCATTAATAAGTGGTGTATGGACATTGACCTTGCAGGGAACAATCGATGCACCCTCATGTTCTGGCGCCATGCTTGCAATTTTTTTAGTGTATTGCATGTCGGTCTTCTCAAATCTTGAGAAAAGTAGAGCAATTTACAAGCGCGAAGCATTTGCTGCCGCGCTTGATAATTACTTGATGCTTGGCCTATCACCTCCGAATTACAAAGGCTGGCCTAATTTGAAATACAATTATGCTGAATGTACATCAAAACGTGATGCAGGGGTATGCCCAAGAGAGTTAGATAAGAATTCTAATAAAGCATGCAAATTTATTGGGGAAAAAAAGGCGCAAATTAATGAGTTCAAAAGGGTAGTTCCCTCCATACTTGATTCATTTATTTCGTTGACCTCAGTTTTTTATTTCTTTCTTTATACAATTATAATTATATTATCAGCCATTTCTATAGCTATGCTATTTTCATCTGACAATTATCTTGTTGAATATGGTCGTATTATTTTTTATTTTACATTCGGTTTTATATTAGGATTTTTTTTCCTTGGAAGAAATGCACGAATTCTTTTAGTGGTAATCTTTGTAACAATTATAGTGTTCACAATCGGTGCGGTGAATCCTACGGCCAGTCTTCCAATTGGTAATTATACTATAAATAATTTCTATATCGTGCTAGTTTCGGCCTCTTTTGGTTACATATTAGGTTCAATTGGGAATATTTTAGTCTCTCAATTAATCAAGTTGAGAAAAAAGCAATATTCATTCGAATCTCAATTTTATATGTGGCTATATATTTTCGAAAATTGTGTTCTTATACCAGATTATGAAATTAAAGAAGATACTAATAAAAATATCCTTTCAAAATTCATAGAAAGTCTTAGTGACGCGATATTTTTTGGGAAAGTGCCATCTATTAAACGCTCATAATAGAATCATATTGGAAAAGCATAAAGTGCATGAATTTGGGTTAAAGATTGATGGCGGGTCGGGCCTATAGAACGCTCTAATATGGTAAAACAAACACTATAAGCGGGACATTTCTAAAAGGTGCAATCAGATGACGGTCGAAGAGAGTTACAGAAAAAGATACAAATCAGGAGACACCCCCTGGGACGTCGGTCAGCCGGATTTCAATCTTATCGAAGTCGTGACCCAAAAACCTGTTCAATGCTGCATGGCCCTGGATATTGGCTGCGGCACCGGGGACAACTCCATCTGGCTTGCCCGGAACCGCTTTCAGGTTGTTGGAACGGACACTTCGGACATTGCCATCGGCAAGGCAAGGGAAAAAGCTTCTAAAGCCGGCGTTAGCTGCGATTTCATGCTGGTTGATTTTCTTAAGAACAATATTCAAGGCGCCCCTTTTGGATTCGTATTTGACAGGGGCTGTTTTCACTCGTTCAGCGCTGAAAACGATCGAAGAAGGTTTGCCGAAAATGTCGCCGCTCACCTGGAAGAAGCCGGCCTGTGGCTCACCATCGTCGGCAACGCCGATGAAGATCGCCGAGGTCCCGGCCCGCCCCGGCGGACGGCAGGCGACATCGTCCTGGCGGTGGAGCCTCTTTTTGAGATTCTCTCATTACAATCAAGCCGCTTCGGATCGAACCGGCCCGATCCCCCTAGAGCCTGGCGGTGCCTGATGCAGAAACGCCCTGGTGCCTGAAAGCTTTTAATAGGGGGGCCTGGCGGGAATCGGGGTTGAAAATGACCTTTTAAGAAGGCTGGCGGCAGGACCCGCCCGGTTATTTCATAAAAATTTTTCAGCACATTTTAAAAAGATCATGGTAATACTGGCTTAGATTCAGATTTGAGGTTAAAACAAGCGGTACACTTTGTTGCCTCAATGGCTTAAGACAAATGCCTGAAAATTTTTCACCCTCCGGGCGAAGCAGGCAAGACGAAAAGACGGAATGCGAAGGTGGGCGCAGTTTGCGAGCACCTTGCAAAAACCCTGATTGAGCGAAAAGCTTTGGGTTTAAAAGCGGGCAACCCTGATATGTTAATGGTATGACGGCGGCAAACCGATACGTCGTCATACAATACTGGAGGAAAGCATGGGCCTCACACCGGAACTCATATGGTTTTTTATCGGCGTGGTATTTTTAATCGCTGAACTGGCGGTGCCCGGGTTTATATTGATTTTTTTCACGGCCGGGAGCTGGATAGCGGCGATTGCCGCCGGATTCATGCATATTACGCTGACGAGCCAGATTGTTGTTTTCATCGTCTCGTCCCTGATACTGCTTGTGACCTTAAGAAAATACGGGTTAAAGACATTCAAGGGCAAAGCGAGTTCGAATATCGATGATGATTATGCCAGCTCGAAGATCGGTAAAACGGCTGTTGTGACAAAAACAATTGTTCCGAATATGCCGGGGGAAATAAAGGTAAAGGGGAGTTTCTGGCGGGCGACTGCCGACATGAAAATCGAAGAGGGGCAGTCTGTGACCATAGAAAGTCAGGAAACCGAAGACGGCCTCACTTTCAAAGTTAAACCGCTACAAGGAGGATTAAATGAATGAATCGTTGATCATAATTGGTGTTTTGGCCGTCATTATTGTTGTGCTGCTGATAAAAACCGCCGTGGTTGTGCCCCAGCGATCCGAATACATCGTCGAGCGATTAGGCAAATACAACAAATCCCTCGGGGCCGGTTTTCATATCCTCATTCCTTTTCTTGACAAGGTTGCCTACAAGCGGTCGCTGAAAGAAGAGGTTATGGACATACCCTCACAGGACTGCATTACTACCGATAACGTTTCCGTATCGGTTGACGGGGTTCTGTATCTGCAGGTGATCGACAGCAAGCTCTCCGCATACGGGATCGACAACTATCGGATTGCCGCCAGCCAGCTGGCCCAGACCTCCCTGCGCTCGGTGATCGGCAAGATTGAACTGGACCGGACGTTTGAAGAACGCGAGTCCTTGAACCAGCAGGTGGTTTCGGCAATCGACGAAGCGGCCCAAAACTGGGGCGTCAAGGTCCTGCGATATGAAATCAAGGACATCACGCCGCCCCAGAGCGTGATGGACGCCATGGAAAAACAGATGCGGGCCGAGCGGGAAAAGCGGGCCGCCATTGCGACCTCCGAAGGCGACCGCCAGGCCAGAATCAACCGGGCGGAAGGCCTTAAAAGAGAGGCCATCGAGGTGTCCGAGGGGGAAAAACAAAAGCGCATCAATGAAGCCGAAGGCCAGGCAAAAGAAATTGAACTGGTGGCCCATGCCACGGCCGACGGCATTCGCAAAATATCTGAGGCGTTAAGCCTGGCCGGCGGTGAGACCGCCGCAAATTTGAGAATCGCCGAAAAATACATTGCCGAATTCGGCAAGCTGGCCAAAGAGAACAACACCATGATCATTCCGGCAAACATGGGAGATATTTCTTCGATGGTTGCGACCGTTATGTCGGTACTTGAACATGCCAAAAAGAAAGGCCAGCCCCAGGCGTCATGATCTGACAAGGTCAAACAAGGGCGAGGGGTGCCATTTTAACGGCCGTTTTGATCACACAGCACCCGGCTTTCCAGCAAGGAGGCATTCTCATGAACACACCCCGGAAAGGGACGGCGGAGAACAAGATCCTTGTCATGTGGCTGATCTGGGGCGCCATGCTGGCAACCCTGGGCATTTACATGCTCATCTGCAACCTGTTCGGGGATCAGGTCCGGCGGCCCATGGGGCCGGACTTTCCCCTGGGGCCGCTGCACAACATCCTCTTCGGCATCAGCATCGTTGTCCTTATCTCGAATCATTTTATCCGCAAGAGCATGTTGAAAAAACCGTCCGGCGGCCCCGGGTCGGTATCTGTTCCCGCGCCGTCGCCGGAGATCCCTGCGGCCATCTATGCGAAGTATACCACCGCGATGATTGTCTCCCTTGCGCTTTGCGAAACCGTGGGGATCTATGGAATGGTCCTGTTCTTCCTGGGGGACAGCCTTCAGACCCTTTATACCTTTATGGTGATTTCCGCCGCGGGGATGATTTATTACCGGCCCAAACTGGAAGAGATCGAGGAGCTTTCCCGCGCGTATTGAGTTTATTTCGTATGGAGGCTGCGGATTGAGGCAGCGGATCAAACCCGGCGGGCCGTTTGATCTTAAAACAGAATGACGAACAGGCGTGGTAAAAGCAGTTAAGGAGTCAAGGAGATGTGTTCACAAAAAACAGACCGGAGCGACACCTTTATGTGGCTGGCCCCGTTTGCCCCGCCCAAGGGATATAAAAGCGTGCCGGCAGGCGGCATGTGCCTGTGCGTTTTCCTTTTTGTCCTAAAGGGACGCCAGGTGCTTCTCGGAAAATACAAGGAGCATCCGGCCTGGGAAACGATCGCCGGCATGGATGAAGGTCGCGTAAAAAACAACCGGCACGGCCTGACCGTGCCGGCCAGCCACCTGAAATTCGGTGAATATCCGCGGGATGCCGCCCGGCGGGTCGGAGAAGAAATCCTGCTGCTCCCCAAGGGCCTGGCCTATTCGGAGCCCCTGGTGCAGACGTTTTACTACGAGCCGGCCATGGCTCCCGGCAAAATGCATTATGATGTTCTGTTTTTTTGCGACGTTGTGCTCGCCGAAGGTTTTAAGATCGACCCCCCGCCCTGGTATGCCTCGCTGGAGTGGGTCGATGCGGAGCTTCTCATGAGCCGGAAATATGCGCGCCAGCATGAGGACGTGGCCGCCGCCTGGCTGAAGAAAAAGCGTTGAAGGCATTTTAAAATCCCATGAAAGGAAACGTTATCAAATCCGCCCGCGATGCGTTATCGGCGAATCAGCGGCCGGCAGATTAGGCAATAATTCTTACCCATCCAACACCCTGAATCATTTTTTTATTTTGAAAGGGGAGGGCCCGCTAATGGAAGAAACACTGGTCTGTGAAGAATTGGCGCAGCGGGTAAGGAATTTCGCAAAATCATCCTATCATCGATTGGATTCGGAAAAGCAGCTCGAGCTTCTCTTATTAGCCATACACCAAAGCAGCGAAGGGATAGCGGTGGTGGATATGGATGGCCATATTGAGTATTTAAATTCCGCCTTTGCGGAAATGCATGGATATTCCGCTGAAGAACTTGTCGGTAAAAACCTTTTAATTTTTCATAACAGCCGGCAATTCCCGTTCGTAGAAGCTGCCAACAAACAGCTCAGGGAAACGGGCGGGTTCAAAGGAGAAGTATGGCATGTCAGGCGCAACGGCACCGAATTTCCAACCTTGATGCACAACTCTCTGGTCCGGGACGATGCGGGCAAACCGGTCGGCATGATCGGAACACTGCGTGACATTACCGATATTAAAGAGGCGCAGGAGGCGCTGAGAAAGATCAACGCAGAATTAGAAAATCTTATTGAAAAACGGACAAAAGAACTTGAAATAAAGAGCCAGCACCTTGAAGAAGTCAATACGGCATTAAAAGTGTTGCTGAAAAAAAGAGAGAGAGACAAGGAAAAAACCGAAGAAAATATAGCGGCGAACATCAGCGGGCTGATTATTCCCAGCCTGCAGCTGCTCGAAAACAGTTCCTTGTCCCGCAGTCAAAAACAGCTGGTTGGAATTATCAAAACAAACCTGGCTGAACTTACAAAATCCTTTTCACTCAGGCTGACATCCAGGTATTTTGCGCTCACACCCACGGAAATCCAGGTAGCCAATCTGATCAAGCAGGGGCATAAAACAAAAGAAATCGCAGCGATCTTAAACAGCTCCTACAAAACCATCGAGACCCACAGGGAAAAAGTTCGAAGAAAGTTTGGTATTACCAACCAGCGCGTCAATTTAAGAGTTTTCCTGTTGAACTTTAAATAATACCTATTTTATATGGGCAATTTCAGGGTATTTATTCAGGCTTGCTATTGTCGATCCGTTTCGTATTCTGGCAAGGAAGGTTTGCCTTCCTTCTTTGCGCACAGGGTCCCGCTTTTGTTGCTGGAAAGGCGGGACCTTGTACTTTGGGCGCACAACGTTATGGAATTTCCTGGAAACGGAGGTCGATGAACGAATACATTTCGTGAAATAACCGGGTTAAGACCAATTGCAGCAGGGGAAAAAGCGGGCCGGGGAAACGACAGGTTCTTCTCGATAATCGAATGAAAAGGAGGAGGCCATGAGCAGGGGAAAAGACCGGATCGTGTACCGCCGCACCTATGGCGTCTGGGTGAACAAGCGAAGCGATTGTAAAAAGGCGACGAGTCTGCACGCCAGCCAGAATGAAGCGATAAATGCCGCCAGGAGTCTGCTTGAAAGACAGGGCGGCGGCCGGCTGACCGTGATGAAGGCAGACGGTAAAATTTACAATAAAGATATTATTGCGCGGGAAGCGGTTCCTCCCGATGTCGGACGAGGCCGGTTAGCGGTTTGACCTGACAAACCAAAGATGAAAAGGCAGATCTGATTTTTGGTTCGGCGCATTGATTTGACCCGTGAAAACGGCATGTTGTGAAACGGGGCTGACCGCTGCGGCAACAAAATTTTCGATCGTTGCGCTTGCCGGCCTATCCGGCCTTCCAGCGTTGAGGCAACCGGACGGTCGCTGCCAAGAAGCGCGCGGCAGAGAAAAGGTCCCTGGCGGGCGGGTGATCCGGGCCGGCCGGCTGGGATCTCCGGGAACTTAGACCCTAAATGAGCGCAAACAAAACGGAGAACCTTATAAAAAAACCTCTCCGTTTTGTTTACCCTTTGGGAAAGCCGAGGCTGGCCCATCTTCTGCGTTGCAAAGGGCCCGCAGTAGCAGACTACGGCTTCGCCCTTTGACGCCTTGAAGCTGGGCAGCCTCGAACTTTCGCTCAATTAGGGTTAGATTCTCATGTGCAATCGGTTCGGGGCACGGATCCGGAGGCGTTGCAGAATCCCGGTGATATCAGAATTTGCTGCGGCTTCATTCCCCTTGACATCCCTTTTCAAACCCCAATATAATTTCGCTCCGAAAACGAGTACTGTCTCCCCGCCTTTCCTCTTTCGGGTCATGCTTCTCGATTCCTGTCAAAGGGGAAGACGCGAACCCGTTGTTATACTATCTTTAAACACGCGCGTTGGGGCCTGATGTTCGGCCTTCCGGGCCGCCTGAAAGGAAACGTTATGGAATCCGCTCGGGATGCGGCACCGGCGGTTCGGCAACCGGTGGAGCTGCTGCAGCAGCTCATTAGGTTCGATACGACAAACCCGCCCGGCAACGAGGCCGCGTGCATCGCCTTTATCAACGCGCTGCTGGCCGAAGCCGGGATTCAAACGACCATTTTGGCTCAAAGCCCCCGGCGGCCGAATATTGTGGCCAGATTGACCGGACAGGGCCGGGCCGCCCCGCTCCTGCTTTACGGTCATGTGGATGTGGTAACCACTGAAAATCAGGACTGGCAACAGCCGCCGTTTTCAGGCAATCTGGTTGACGGCTACGTTTGGGGCCGTGGCACACTGGACATGAAAAGCGGCGTGGCCATGATGCTGGCGGCGTTTCTGCGGGCAAAGAAGGAGAAGTGCCGGCCCCCCGGTGATATTATCCTGGCCGTTGTCAGCGACGAAGAAACCGGGGGGGATTTGGGCGCCAGGTACCTGGTGGAAAACCATGCCGATCTTTTTAAGGGCGTCCGCTATGCGATCGGAGAATTCGGCGGGTTCAGCCTGTATGTGGGCGGACGGCGGTTCTACCCGGTTATGGTCGCCGAAAAGCAGCCCTGCTGGATGAAGGCAGCGGTCCGCGGCCCCGGCGGCCATGGTTCCATGCCGGTGCGCGGCGGCGCGATGGTGAAATTATCCCGCATGCTGCAGCAGCTCGACCGGCGGCGCCTGCCGGTTCATGTAACCCCTGTGGCCCGCAGCATGCTGACAACGATTGCAAAGGAGGTTAAAGGAATACCCGGCCGGATCATCGGCGGTTTAGCGAAACCGGCGCTTACGGACGGCCTCCTCAACCTGATGGGCGAGCGCGGCCGTGTCTTTGATCCGCTCCTTCACAATACCGTAAGCCCCACGGTTCTGCACGGCAGCCGGCAGATCAATGTCATTCCCAGCGAAGTCTCCGTTGAGCTCGATGGCCGGCTGCTTCCCGGCTACGGCCCTGAACACATGCAGGCCGAGCTTCGCAACATCATCGGCAGCGACGTGGCCCTTGAGGTCATTCGCTACGAAGCGGGACCGGCCGAGCCCGACATGGGGCTGTTCGACACGCTGGCGGAAATTCTGCGCGCGGCGGACCCCGGCGGCACCGCCGTTCCCCTGCTGCTGAGCGGTTTTACGGACGGGCGCTTCTTTTCCCGGCTGGGCATTCAGACGTATGGCTTTTTGCCGATGAAACTGCCGCAGGATTTCAACTTTTCTCAGACCATTCACGCGGCCAACGAACGGATTCCGGCAGACGCGCTTGATTTCGGCGCAAACGCAATCTGGAACCTGCTGCAGCGGTTTGAAACGTGCGTGTAAAGGCTGTCCGGCGGACGCGTGTAAAAAAGGCGGGTATTAACCATAAGGCTGAAGACGACATGGGCATCGATATCAATATCAAGCGGACGTTTAAGGTAAATGGAAAAGAATACAACTCCGTCGCGGAAATGCCTCCCGAGATTCGGGCGGCCTTTGAAAAGGCGATGGCGTCACCGGCGCGGAAGGAACCCAGGATCAGTTTTGCCAAAACGCAGACAAAAATCAGCTTCAACGGGGCCGAATACGAAAATATGGACGCAATGCCGCCGGACGCACGCCGGCTTTACGAAAAAATCATGCAGGCGGCCGCAGGCGGGGGTCAAACGCCGGACGGTGATCTGTTAAAAGACATTCTGGGCACTGAAACAAGCAAAACCGTCCGGTCCCAGAAGCAGCTGAAGCAGATCCGCATCGAACCGTCTTTTGCTTCACGCAAATTCATTTACGTCGCAGGGCTGGGCGCCTTGATCCTGTTCCTTTATTTTGTATTTCGAGGCCTATGATCGAAGAATGGGTGAACAGATATTTTGCCGGGGATCAGCTTCCGGAAGCCCTGGCGATACTGTCCGGCTACGGCACGGAAGAATGGCACCGGGAAGCAGAGCGGGTCAAGCGCGATGCCGTTATTGTTTCGCGGGGGTCGCTCGACAAGCTGCGATCCGCGATCAGGCTGGCACAGGTGGATTATCGCGACGTGCTGATCGGCGAAGAGATCGACCCATGGGTAATAGAGCAGATCAGCAAGTACGAAGGAGGCGCAGGCGGACGGGACGCGGGAAGCGGCTGATATCGTAACAGGAGGTTTTGAATTTAAAGCCCGGACAGGGGCCATAACGCCTCTTTCGAGGCCGAAACCGCCGGCGTGCGCCCGCTACCTTCCGATGCCGAGGGAAGGATCAAACTTGCCCGCGACGGTGGGAGACTGGGCATTATTCGTTGCCCTTCTAACCTGTTCGGAAATATAAGGGATCAATTCACCCAGCGTAACCCGCTGGTCTTTATTGTAGTCCCCGTTTCCTTTTAAACCTTCAAGCAGGAAATAGGTAAAAACACCGTGCCCGCCGCCCCAGTCCTGGCTTTCCTGGGAATACTGTTTGTCGTCGGAGGCGCTAATGACACAGACGCCGTCGCCGATTTGCGATAAATTTTGTATTCCGGAACTGATCGGGTTGACCTGAACGCTCCTGCTGTCCCGCCTGGCAACATCATAGGACTGGCCGACACCCCCGGAGTGACAGGCATCCGCAATCACCACGACTTTCTTGGCCTTGATAAATCGCTTTAAAGCCGTTTCAATGTCCCACATGGGAAACCCGCTGGTCGCGATTTCGTCGTATTTGGCGTCATAGGGCAGCAGAAAGAGGTTGCCGGGTGAATCCGGGGATTCCGGTGATCCGTGACCGGCGAAATAGATCGTGACCAGATCCTCCTGGAGCGCCTGTTTAAGCCAGACAAAAAGCGCATTTTTGATGTTTTCTCCGGTCGCATCCCGGTTCAACAGGAGCTTGACCATCGCCGGGGAATATTTGCCGCCGTGCGGCGATGTAATCCACTCGTAAAAGGAATTGGCATCCCTGGATGCGTAGCGAAGCGATGGAATGCGGGTGTCCTTATAATCGGATATGCCGATAATGACCGCCCAGCTTTGCCCCGCTATTTTCGCAAACGGTGCTTCCGGGGGCCTGGGGCCGGGAGTGGCGGCAAGGGCCGTTGATCCGGAGACAGCCGGTGGAATACCGGGGTAATGGATGACTTCAATTCCGATTGCACCGCCGTTCAGCGTAAAGCGGCTTTCCTTCCTGTCGCGATAGACTTTAAGCGCGACCTTGTCTTCGGGCCGGGTGGTCGAGACCAAATGAACGAGTGCGCTCGGCCCGGTTGTTATGGGAATGTCATTGTATTCAAAAATAATATCGCCTTTGCGCAGACCCATTCGCTCGCCCTGGGAATCTTTCGCCAGGCCGAGAATTAACGCTGAAAACGTGAGTTTTCCCGCCTGCTTCGATCCATTGGGAAAGATATATTCTCCGGGGGTGAGTGGCTTGCCCTGCGAGAAATCCCCGACATATTTTATACCGTCAGGCCAGACGCACGTTGCCTGGCCGTTGAGCTCCCACCCTTTAAATTCTCCGACGCATCTGGTTCCGTCAGGCCAGATGCACGTTGCCTGGCCGTTGAGCACCCACTCTTTAAATTCTCCGATGTATTTCATTCCACTATGCGCCGTTCGGGTGCCCCGTCCTTCCGCCTGGTCCGCCTTAAAGAGTCCCTCGTGCGTGCTGCCGTCGGGCCAGGTGTAAATGCCGCTTCCCTCGAGCCGGCCGTCTTTTAAAAAGCCTTCATAGGTTGAGCCGTCCGGAAATGACTTCAGGCCTTTCCCCTCCCTGGAAGAAAGGTCGGATTGAGCGGGCGGGGCGGTGACGCAGCTCGAAAAAAACAGGACAAGCCATAAGGAATAGACGGTTATAATTTTCACTTGATCCAATTTACGGTTTCGGATTTTCATAGATTGACTTGTCCGGCAGTATGGATGAGAAAAGCAGCGTGTCTGACAATAATCCCGTATGAAGACAAATTCAAGCTAAATACGGATCACCCCTCCCCGTGCAGGACAAAGACGGCCCAGTAAAACGGGCTGGGGTATTTGGCCTTCATGTCCCTGCGGGCCGCCCGCAGCGCGTCGGCGCGGCCTTTTCCCGCCTTCAGATAATCGTAGTAGCGCGTCATGTACTCGACGGCTTCCACGGATGCCAGGTTCCAGAGGCTGACGACCACGCTGCGTGCTCCCGCGTGGATAAAGGCCCGGGCCAGGCTGCCGACCCCCTCGCCTTCCATGACGTCGCCTTTTCCGGTGACGCAGGCCGACAGCACCACCTGGTCGGCCTGAAGCGCGAGGTCGAGCACTTCCGACAGGGTTAAAAACCCATCGTCGCGGCCCCGGTTTTCGACCTGGCCGAGCAGGAGAAACGGCTCCCGCAGGCCCTGGATCTTCCCGGGAAGATCGGCGTGGGTGGCAAAGTGAAGCATGCGGTAGTCGCCCAAGGGCGCGGTCCGCAGCCGGGTTTCGCTGGCATCGATGCCCAGGAGTACGTCCGGCGCGGCCGCTTCAACGCCCAGGATGGCGGCAATGGCCCGGACTTCGTCCTCGGTTTCCGGAAGCGGCGGAAAATAAACCTCTTGCCAGTCGTCCCGGTTCGAGTCCTCCCGGGGCATGACCGTCACTCCCCGGTAGCCGTAGCGGGAAGCATCGGCGGACGCCAAAAGGGGTGCGGCGCCGGACAGGCGGGCGGCATAGCGGGGATCGTCCTTGGCGTAGATGGGATTTCCGAGGGCAAAGAGCGCCCGGCTGGCCCGGGGCGCCGGGAGCATCCGCGTCAATCCCAGGATGGCGGCCGACTGGGTGTAGGTAAAGTTCCAGCGGTCGGCCGCGTAGACGGCCGGAGCGCCCTCGGCCGCCACCAGCGCCTCAAAGGGGAGCAGCCCGAGCATGCCGTCTGGCACCACGATGACTTTGGCGCCGTCGGGGACCGGTGCCAGGGCTTTTGAAAGAAGCAGATCAAAGAGCTCCCGGGCGCTTTGGTGCGAGAATCCCGCGCCTGAATTTTCCGACAGGGATTCCAGCAGGCGCCTGACCCTTGCCTCCAGGGCCTCGCGCCCTTCGGGAATCCGGATGACCCGGGAGATGCCGTCCTTTTGGACGACAAAGACATAGCCGGCCGTTTCCCCCAGGGCGTATTCCAGCAGCACCTCGTCCGGCTTGAGGGACAAGCTTTCCGGGGCCATGGGACGGGGGTAGTAGAGGGCGGCATAAAGGGGGGCGTCCGTTCTCAATTCGGCGGCAAAGGAAGTCATCCGGGTGGCGAGCTGGGCCTTGTCCCGGATCAGCTCGTCAAGAACGGCGCCTCCCTGCCGGTAGGCGGCCTCCCAGCGCTTGTCCAGTTCGTCGAGCCGGGACAGCAGGGCCGCCTCCTTTTCTTTCAGATGGGCCGGAAGGCGCGCCGCACCCTGCTTTTTCGAGGACGAGGCCAGGGCCTCGAGGAGCGTGCGGGCCTTGGTGGCCTCGGCAAAATAGAAGGCCGCAGCCGCCGTATCCCGGCCAAAGGCGGAAAAGCGGGAATCGGCGGTGTCGCCTGCGATGGCCCGCTCGGCCAGGGATTCGACCAGGGCCCGGTAGGCGCGGGCCCGGCCGCCGGCGCTGCCGCCGCCCAGAAAACCGCCCTTTTCACCGGCCGTCTGCCGCATTTCCTCGATGATCAGGACCGCGCTGAGCAGTTCGGCGGAGGCCTCGGCATAACGTTTTTCGCCCTTGTATATCCGGACGAGCTGGCTGTGGTAGTCGATGCGGTAGGCATCGCGCTGGCGGGTGCCGGGCGCCGGCATGTCCTTCAGGTAGGCGCGGGCCTCGCTATACCGGCCGGTGGCGATGCAGGTTTCCACCAGGCCCGAATAGTTGAGGCGGATCCCCTGAATGTTTGCCTGGAGCGCCTTTCGCTCCAGAAAGGTTGTCTCGGCCTCCCGGTAGCGTTTCTGAAAGAGGTAGACCGCGCCGATGTTGTCCAGGACGCGGGCGATCTCGTGGGGATTGCCGAGCTGTTTTCGAATCTTTAGGGCCTCGCCCAGGTATTCGAGGGCGCGGCCGTACCGGCCGGTGCGGTAATAGTTCATGCCGATGTTGTTGAGGTTGACGGCGGTTTCGGCCGGCCGCTGCCGGGCCCGGTTGATGGCCAGGGCGTCCTTAAAGCTGGGAAGCGCCTTTTCGTCCAGGCCGAGGGCGGCATAGAGGTTGCCGATATTGTTGAGGGTAACGGCGACTTCCGCGTCCCGGGAAAGCTCCCGGTTGATGTTAAGGGCTTCCTGGTAGGCGGCCAGGGCCGTTTCATACCGCCCGAGGTCGAAATAAAGCGTGCCCAGGTTGTTCTGGGCGGTGGCCGCCCGGCCCGGAAGGTTGCGGCTTCGGGCCAGATCGAGCGCCTGCCGGTAATAATCAAGCGCCTTATCGTAGACGTAAAGATCGTTGTATGCAAACCCGAGATGGGTCAGGTCCGCGGCCAGATCATCAAAGCGGTTGAGCCTGCGGTCGATGGCGGCGGCTTCTTCGTAAAGGGAAATCGCCCGCTGGAGCTCACCGAGGCCGGCACAGGCCCGGCCCATGTTGAGAAGGACCGAGGCGGTGCCCTCGGCGCTCTTGAGCTTCCGGTTTGTCCGCAGAGAATCATCGAAATATCCAAGGGCCGCCCGGTACTGACCGGTGTTCACGTGGAGCGTCCCCAGGTGGTAGGCGGCCAGGGCGCCGAATTCCTCCTCGTTTATCTGGCGGAAGATTTTCAGGGCCTCCTGCAGGTGGGAAAGGGCGGCGTCGTACCGGGCAAAGGTGCGGTATTCGAGGGCGCCCATGTTGAGCAGGTTGACCGCCATGTCCGGAAGGCTTTTGAGCTGCCGATAAATCGCCAGGGACGCCTCGTAGCTGGCAAGGGCCCGGTCGTCCCGCTTGAGGCCTTCGTAGGCAAGGGCGATGCTGTAGAGCGTGCTCCCGGCGCCGTCCAGGTCGTTGGCGCGCCGGCTGGCCGCCAGCGCGCTTTCATAATAGCGCAGGGCCTGATCGTAGCGGCCCTTCTCGTATTCGGCCTGACCCTGCTCCCAGAGCCTTTCAGCCTCGGATTTGGCGGCGCCATGCGCCGGCAGCGCCGGCAGCAAAAGGAAAAAAGCGAAACAAAGCGTGAAAGCCGCTTGTCGAAACGTCACAGACATAGATCCTCCTGAAATAGGAATGGAATTAAAAAAAACGGCGCTGATGATACACCCCGCCGGATTAAAAAGAAACAGGAAAAAGCCTCCCCGGGTCGGATCAATGGCGCAGGGTGCTTGCCGGCGGACGTCGTACGGGGGAGGATCTTTTCCCGGAAAACAGGACCAGCGGGCCGGCGCGATTGATGATATGACCGCAACGATAACCGAGTGGATGGCAGCCTCATTTCCCTTGACACCCCGGCCGCCGCTCCACTATAATTTCAACCCGAAAAACAAGCGCAGCCGCCTCCGCTTTCCTCGCAGCCGCCACCCCCCCTTCATATGACAGGCGGTCTGTATGCCTTTCAGGTCTTTGTACCGGGTCTTTGTGACGATTTCATGACACCCTGCAGGGCGGCCGCTGTTCTGGAAAACCAAAGGATTACAAATCAGCGACGTTTAAAAAAGCGATGGGGCCGATGACGGACATCAGCACCGGCAAGCTGAGAATCCTTGCCATAGCGGCCCCCCAGCGGGTGGCGGCCCTGCCCGATGTCCGAGATCGGCTATAAATCGATGAAAAGCGGTTTCTGGCAGGGGATCTATGTGCCGGCCCAAACGCCCGCTTCCATCGTGAAAAAGCTGCATGCCGCTTTCACCAAGGTGTTGAGCGACCCCGAGATCCAAAAACGCTTTGAAGGCAACGGCGCGCAGGTGATGGTCAGCAAGTCTCCGGAGGAATTCGCCGAATTCTTGAAGGATGAGAACGAGAAATACGCCAAAGTCATTCAGACGGTCGGCATTGTCATGGAATAAATCCTTCGGGTGTGACCAAACGGATTTGAACGAAGCCTTCCATTTCCGATGGTGAATCCGGATAGTTATTCACCGTTCGGTAAAAATAATAAGGGTAATTCCTCCCGCCGGGCGGGAGGAATTACCTGTTTCAATTCGGAGCTCCGGGCTCGATGCTGCCCGTCTTGCTTGGCCGACTCCTTCCGGCCGGATCGAGTCGGTTCTGAAGGAGCAAGGGGACTGTGATGGTTGATAAATCAATAGAAAAACGAAATAGAAACCAGCAATCATATGATGAGCTGAAGCAGTATGTCAGGGAGCTGGAGCTTAAAGTTGAAGCACTGCAGAAATCGAATGACCGCTTAATAATCAAAAAAGCTGAATTTGAAACCGCCCGGGATACGCTCAAGAAAAACGAAGAAAAGTTTCAGGCAATTTTTGACAACTCCCCCCTGGCGATCATGTATACCGATGAAAACGGCGTTATCACCACATGCAACAACCGTGCAACCAAACTTTTCGGGGCGCCGAGAGAAAGGTTAATCGGTTTTTCGTATAAAAACATTAAAAACAAGGCTATGAAAGCGGCCATCGCGACCGCTTTATCCGGTGAAAAGAGCCGCTTTGAAGGCGAGTATTTAACCGTAACCGGAAATGTTCTGACCAACATGAATGCCAATTTCAGCCCGGCATTTTTCCCCGACGGGTCGGTTTCGGGCGTTATCGGCATATTCGAAGATATTACCGAGCGGATCCAGATAGAGAAAGAAAGAGAAAAGCTGCTTGGCGAACTTCAAAAAGCCCTGGCGGAAGTCAAACAACTCAGCGGCTTTCTGCCGATCTGCGCTTCCTGTAAAAAAATAAGGGATGACAATGGTTACTGGAATCAGATTGAAGCCTATATTAGGGCGCACTCCAATGCGCAGTTCAGCCACAGCATCTGTCCTGCCTGCGCCAAAAAACTTTATCCCGGATTTTATGAGGACGATTAGGCCGCCTTGTCGCGCTGAAAGCGGGAGTGAGCGGATCTTGAATCTTCGGGCCCATCCCCCGCTGCCGGTCTAAAAAACAACACCGCCCTTATCCATTATTGCCGCACAAATATGAAGTCGCCGCCGTCGTGACCGGCCTTGTGGATGTCGGCATACTCGGGGGTCTGATCGGAATTGGACATGACCGGTTGGCGCACCTGTTCAAAGAGCCGGGTGCCGTCCATGACGCCCTTGTTTTCCCTGAGGGCGGTAATGAGGGCTGACGCGAAAATGGAATGCTCACCGACGCCCGCATCGGCGACCGGCTCAAGTCCCCCCGAGGACATGACCACCCGGGTTCTTTTAAGGGCGAGCTTTTCCAGTCCGCCGGCTGCCTTTTCCTGCACCCTGACCCCCCGCATCAGCTTGCCGGAGTAGCAGGAGTCGGCAATCACCATCACGTGCTTGGCGGTCATGGCCGT
This sequence comes from Thermodesulfobacteriota bacterium, assembly GCA_040757625.1. Classification (GTDB taxonomy): domain Bacteria; phylum Desulfobacterota; class Desulfobacteria; order Desulfobacterales; family JARGFK01; genus JARGFK01. Next base: position 84,506 of record JBFLWU010000001.1, read on the forward strand.
AATCGCGGCCGTGATCGACGAATTGGCTATCCAGTTGACCGGATCGTCGGGGGTGGCGTCCACCGGCAGCCAGTAGCCTTCGTCAGCGTCCTTGTCCAGCCAGCCGTGGCCGGCGTAATAAATCAGCAGATTGTCGTTTGAATTTAATGTCTTGCGAAAGTCGTTCAAAGCCCTTAATATCTGCGCGCGGGTGGCGTCGGTCAGAAGGGTGGCCTGGAAATTATATTCATCCTGAAGAAGCTTGGCGACGACCTTGGCGTCGTTAACGGCGGTTTTCAGCTTCGGAAAGCCCTGGTAGGCGTTGATGCCGACAACCAGGGCATGATACCGGCCGAAGCTGACGTTCAGCTTGAGAATTCTGAGGCGTTCCAGCTCGTCGGCTTTAGCGGTCTCCAGGCGCTGGCGCTCGATCTCGGCACTCTTTCTTTCCTCCTGCAGCCGAAGGGCCTCTATTCTCTGTTTTTCAAGTTCAGCGCGCAAGGCTTCCAGTTCTTTGCGACGGGTTTCGGCGGCCAGCCGCACCTCTTCAAGCCGCTGGCGTTCCTGTTCAAGCTGCTGGCGCTCCCGGGCGATGGTTTCTTCTTCCTGCTGCCGTTTCAGCACTTCGTTTCGCTCGGCCAGCTGCCGGCGCTTGAGTTCGGCCTGTTCGGCTTCCCGGCTCAGAATTTTTTCAGCCAGGGCCACCCGTTCCTGTTCCCTGGCAAGATTGTCGGCGTAATCCGCGGCTTCTGCGGATGTAACCCCCGATCCGGAGGCAACCGCAAGCTGGGCCTTTCGGGCGACGGGGTCTTCCTGGCCGGGGCCGACCGGTGCCGCCAATTGCGGCGCGTTGCCGGGAATAGCCGCAAACCAGCTGCTGTCGCCGGTCTTGGGAAAGGTGAGCAGGGCGTATCCGCTGCCGCCGCCGGTGCCGATGCCGGTTACCCCCCAGCCGTACCAACCGCCCAGAACGCCGCGGTCGATATCGATATAGTCCACCGCAAAATTGAAGCTGAAGACCTGGTTTCCTACGGCCATCCAGTTTGTATAGCTGTCTTCGTCAACCACTGTAATATGGTTCGGTGCGGCAACGGTGACAACGGTCTTGTGTTTGGTGGTAATCAAAGGGGTGCCGATAAAATAAAGATCCGGATCGACGACGGCGACAATCTTTTCGGTGGAAGGATCATAGCCGACTTCCGCGATTTCCATGCCCCGGAGGGTGCCGACGCCGGGGATCGGTCCGCCCTGAACGTAATGGGAAAGACCTTTGGACGAGCATTTCCGGGAATCAGGCGATGCCGCGCAGGCGGCATAGCGTCCGCCTTCACCGGATTTTAAAAGTCTGTAAATCGCGCCCCGGAGGGCCGCAGCGTCGGTTGAATGGTCCGCCGGACTGCACTTGCCGCCCGCACAAACGGTGACGGCTTCAACCTTGTCAAGCCGGACGGTTCCGGCGCAGCCGGTCATAAAAATACTCACGGCGACAAATAATGCTAAGATGAAGTTCATTAGGGCCTCGGATTTCAGGAAATTTTTTAAAATGTTATCATAGCAAAGAAATTTTTTCAAAATCAATACATTTAGGCAATGCGCACGCGCTGCCGGGGGACGGAAAGGGACTGCGGTCTTCAGCAACTTCTGATTTTGAAAGGCAGGAAAATATAAATTGAATCCCTATTTATAATGGATTATAAACGATCCCTAACAGGCTGATGAAACACTGCGTCTGAGGCCGCCATACGGTGTTGCGCGGCTCTCGCCAATGCTCACATATACTTGAATAGGCTGCGCTTGTCGAATCGCCGCATGCCCTGTCTGGCGACCTGATCCTTGTTTTTCAACAGCCTGCTGAAGGCGAAGCTCAGGTGACGCTTGCCTCCAGGGCCAATCGAGGTCGGACAAGGCGATTCGCGGCATCAATGGATAGCGAGGGAGATGCTTTATGAAGATAACACACTGGCAGGACTGTGAAGACGTCAAGATCGAAAAGTTCCCGTACAAGGGGGAGTCCAGAACGGTCACCGGCACCAGCATTCGCTGGCTGTCAAAATTCGGCGATGACGGCCATGGGTATCCCGAGTACGGCTTGAGATTTTTTACCGTTCAGCCCGGCGGCCAGATTCCCATTCATAACCATTTTTATCATCAGACCATGTATATTCTGGCCGGAGAATTTGAATGCTGGGAATTCAATCCGGAAACGGATGAAAAGACAAAAAAGGAAGTATGCGGTCCCGGGACCGCCATTTTTATCCCCAGCATGGAACCCCACGGCATGAAGAATACCGGCAGCGAACCGGGCATGTTCCTATGCTGTATCTGCAATGTTTATGAAGGCAGCGAAGCTTTATAGAACCTGAACCGCAACAGCGAGCGCATTCCCCGCAGCTTGCTGCGGGGGTCTTCAATCCTGCATGACGGAATGTTCTTGAGCTTTTGAACAAACAGGAGTAGGAGTTATTTCAAAACCCCATCTGGGGCCTGATAGCTGCGTTGCACGCCTCTTCAAAACTTACACCCTCACATGGTTGCTGCACTTTTTCATCGGCTTGCGCCTTGCTCTCAGGCCTGATCTGAGGCGTTGAAACAAATTCAAGCATCCGTCAAACAGGCCATGCTGTTCGGGCAACAAACCTTCGGTGGGCGGCGCCTTTTGCGCAGGAGAAATTGATGTCCGTTTGTTCAGATATCCCCGGCACAAAAAATCGGCCGGCTTTGGGTTGCCGGCAGGAGGGCATGCTCTATGAGTGGCCGATTCTGGCCTTTCTTCTCTCGATCGTCGGAGTGGTGCTGGCCTCTTACCATCCGGGTTTCCTGATTCTTGTCGGGCTGGGGATTGTGGTATTTTTTGTACCATGGATACTGGGACTGATCAGAAGCATCGGCGATGCCCGGCGCGTGAAGAAAAGCATCCAGGCGCTTTGCCTGGCCGGATTTTCACAGGATCTTTTGCTGCACGGCAACAGGGGCGACAAGACCTTCGTGTTCGACGCAACGCGTAAAAAAATGGCGGTGATCGATTCATACGGCAAGGTTGAACAGCACGGGCTTGAAACCCTGCAGGAAGTGGTGCTGAAAGCCGATATCGTGACCCGCCTGGGCGGGACGCCGTCGTGGACCTGGTATTTTATGGAGTTTAAGTGTGCTGAAATCCATGACACCCTGATCTATACGAGCCGCCGGCGGGCGCGAAACGCACTGAAGCGCGTTCGGCAACTGGTGGGCGCCGATGTTCCGGTTCATGACCGGACATAGACCGGCGGGCGGTTTTGTTTCATACCGGACGTTCCGCCGGCTCATCATAAACGGCCGATTCAACCATTCATAAACACGGGCAAGGAGCAGGGATAGACTTGCCTGGATGATCAGGAGGAAAAACCATATGAAAATAAGAAACGCAGGAATCATGATTGCGGTAATGGCCCTGGTGCTTACGCTGTCCAGCGGGGTTTCCTTTGCGGACAAATCCGTGGCGGCCATCGAGGCTCCCGAGCAGGCGGCCAAGGGAACGGAAATTACGGTCAAGATCCATGTCAGCCACAGCAGCAACAGCTTCTTTCATTATACGGACTGGGTCAAGGTTATGGTCAACGGCAAAGAAGCGGCCCGCTGGGAATATTCCGCGGGCAACCGGCCGGAGGGCGCCAAGTTTACCAAGGAAATGAAACTGACAATCGACGGGCCGACAGAGATTGTGGCCGAGGCCAACTGCAACCTGCACGGCGGACAGCCGCCGGCAAAACTGACGATCGGCCTGAAGGAATAAGAAAATATGGCTCACCTCAAAAAGGGAAGGTGAGCCATGGGGACGCAGGGATTCAAGGGTTCCGAGCTTCAAAGATACATGCTATCGGTTCACCCCGGCGGGGCGGAGAATGCGCCCGCTGTTGCGGCTCAAGTGACACATTGAAAAAATTAAGAATTACAAACGCCTTCTTTGACTTTAACCCGGATATTTCACGTTATGCATTCGTTCATTTGCAAGGCACTCCGGGGTGCAGCGGTACTTTGCGTACCGCAAACCCCGGATAACGCAGCAAATGGGCGAATGCATTTCGCCCACCGGGTGAAAATTTTTCAGGCACTTGCCTTATGCAATTGAGATAACAAAGAGTACCGCTTGTTTTTGCCTTAATTCTGAATCTAACCGTGTATTATTAAGATCTTTTTAAAACTTGCTGAAAAATTTTCATGAAATATTTGGGTTAAGAAGAAAGGTCGGAAATAAGCAAAAAGAGGTGTTGCGATGGTCATTGGCGGAATTTCGGTCATTTTAATTCTGGGGCTTGTCAACTTTCTGCTGCTGCTGTTTCAGCTCTCTACCGGTTTACGCTGGATCAAGGTGAAGTTCGGCATTCATAGAAAAACCGGTATCCTGCTGTTCATACTGGCTTTTGTTCACGGATTTTTAGGCCTCCTGGCCAACGTTTAACGCTGCATCCGTTTGGTTCAATCCCGTCCCGGCGAAGCCGGGACCTTCAGAGAGTTTCGCGCGCGCCAGCGGGAAAATTCCGCCGCCATTAGATGAAATCATCTTTATTCCCCCGAGGAATATATGAAATCACCGATCGAAGCTTTTCTGGATTGGTACAAAAGCCTGCCGGTGCCGCACCGGCAGGAGATCGCCGCTTTTGTCATGCAGTTCAACCCGGGCTTTGAGGCCGCCGATGCGGTTGACCTGGTGAATCTGGTGACAGGCTTCGAAGAAAAGCTCGGAAGCTATACCGAAGATAAATTTTTCGGGGTGGGCGTAACGCTGGTTCTGCGGGCCAGCATTGAATTTTTATTCATGCGAAAGAGGGGCTCGCGGGCGGGATGGCAGGAGACCAGGGATTTTCTCCAAAACGCCAAAGCGCGGTTTGCAGCGGAAGGACAAGATGTTATGGCGGAAAACGCCGAAAAGCTTCTCCTGAAAATACCCTTCAAGGAAGAACAGTGGATCGTTACCGGCGAAAAGTGGAAGGTGCTGCTGGCCGGGGAATTTTCCGATGCATACATCGATCGCTGGTGGCGCAGGGGGTGACAAGCCGGGCCGGGGTATCGTTCCCCCGACAGGTTCTGAGGGGCCTTATCCAGGATCCTCTGCCGGACGAGAAAAAGGATCTTTCTTTAGTTGAAGCGTAAGGATCGGGTTGTCGGTCCCGCCGGGGGCGGGCCGCAGTATACAGTATACTTGCAGGCCTCGTGCAACACCGGCTGTCGGCTCTGGAAGTGTGTCGACAAGTAAGATTTTGAAAGGAAAATCCATATGACGGTCATTCAGAAGAAGATACCCACGACGAGGCGGCAGGGACGGCGGGCGGCCGCTCTGTTTTTTCTGATTTTTTTGCTGGCAGGCTGCGGCGGGGTATCTGTCAGAGATTTTACGCTCAGCTCCCTCGCGCAGAAGAAAGAACATCATGAAATCATCGGGATCCTGCAGCCGGATGTGGATCGGGGCGCAGAGGTTTCCACTTTCCAGCTCTTTTTGCTGGCCGGGGCCTATTATGAAATCCGGGATTACGATAAAATGGCGGCGGCGGTGGATCTTATGGAAAAAAAGATCAGGGGGGGCGACGACCATTATTTAACCCTTGATATCGGCGTTTACCCCCACACCCTGCGCGGACTTGCCGCCCTCGACCAGGGGGAGTACGATCGGGCTGTGAAGGCGGCGGCGGCCGCCTACGCATACCTGAACCGGCCGGCAGGAAAGGGGAACCCCTCTTATGACACGCAGCTGATCGAAATCGCCGGCATCCAGGGCGTCGCGCATGCAAACCTGGGGCAGATTCAAGAATCACAGCGCGCCGTGGATAGGCTTTATGCCGTCAACACGACCGGACAAATCTATGGCCCGGAAAAATTCATCGCCATCGCCAGGATTTACATGGCGCAAAAGCAGTATGATAAGGCCCTTGCCGCTGTTCAAAATCCGGAAGCCCGGGTCGAAGGCTTTGTTACGGTCTTTTACGATCAGACCTTTCAGGAGCTTCCCAAGTTCTTTATCCTGACAAAAAGCCTTTATGAAACCGGAAAGCTTAAAGAGGCAAAGGAAGGTTACGAGCAGCTTTTGAAACATCCCCAGATCAAACAGATCGGCGGGATGTACTGGCCGGTGTTGCTGGATCGGGCCAGAATCGCCCGGCAAGAAGGTGATGCGGCAGCCGCCGAAGGATTTCTGCGGGAAGCGGTCGACGTGATCGAAAAACAGCGTGCCTCCATCAATACCGAGGCGGGCCGGATCGGTTATGTGGGGGACAAGCAGGCGGTCTATCAGGAGCTGATCTCCCTGCTGATCGATCAGGGCCGCCCGGCTGAAGCGTTTGAGTATGTTGAACGCTCCAAAGGCCGGGCCCTGGTAGACCTTCTGGCTTCCCAGAAGGGTTTCGCGGTTCACACCGCCGAAGCGGCGGGGGTCAGGAAAACGCTGGCCGATATCGCTCAAGCCGAAAAACAACTGGGGGTCGTCAACGATGCCGGCAGCGGGCCGAAGGGATCGACCACAAGAGGGATCTCGGTCGATCTGAAAAAAGACCTTGCCGCCAAGGCCCCAGAGCTGGCAGCGCTGGTAACGGTAACAGGAGCGCCGGTCCGGGAGATCCAGGAGCGGCTGTTACCGGATGAAACCCTGGTGGAGTATTATGCCTGCGAGCGGGACTGGTTCGCCTTTGTCCTGAGCCGGGGGGACATCCGGGTGCTGAAGCTTGGGACTTTCGATATTGAAACGGCGGTGAAGGAATTCAGAGCGGCGCTTACAGACCCGGCATCTCCAGACCATCTACGTTACGCCGGGGATCTGTACCAAAAACTCTTCAAACCCATTTCCGGTCTGCTGAAAACGGAGCGGCTTATCATCGTCCCCCACGGCGCGCTGCACTATCTGCCGTTTGGCGCCCTTAGCTCAGGCCGGGAATATCTTGTCGAACGCGCAAAACTTCGGGTTCTTCCCACCGCCAGCGTCCTCAAGTACCTGAAGACCCGAAGCAATAAAAAAGATTTCCGGATGCTGATTATGGCCAACCCCAACCTGGGAGATCCACGCTACGATCTCAAATATGCCCAGGCGGAAGCGCTGGCCATTGCCAAGCTCATGCCCCAAACCAACGTGCTTTTGCGGGATGACGCCAAACCTTCGGTTCTCATTGAAACCGCGGGACAGTATCGCATGATTCACCTGGCGGCTCACGGCATCTTCGATCCTGACAATCCCCTGGGTTCGGCCCTTTTGTTGTCCCGGAGCGGCGGCGACGACGGCCTGCTGAAGGCGGGGAGCCTGTATCAGCTAAGCCTGGATGCCGACCTGGTGACCTTGAGTGCCTGCGAAACGGCCCTGGGAAAAATTACAAAGGGTGATGACGTCGTCGGCTTTACCCGCGGGTTTCTCTATGCCGGGTCAAGCGCGATCGTCTCCACCCTATGGAAGGTGGATGACCGGGCCACGATGGATCTCATGGTGGCCTTCTATAAAAAACTTTTAACAATGCCAAAAGACGAGGCCCTGCAGGCGGCGCAGCTGGAGGCCAAAAAAAGATATCCGCATCCGTTCTACTGGGCGTCGTTTCAGCTCACGGGAAACGCGAAATAGCCGGCGACCCGCAACGCAACGGGTCTATCCGAAGGATTTCGGAGACAAAACAAACGGTTTTATTTCCATCCCGAAAGACAATTCATAACATCAGATAATTATATCATTATTTGAATCACCGCCCCATTCCTTATCACCCTGGTTGATTTCATCGCCCGCCCGCCCGGCACGACTTAAAACTGGAACAATATATTCCGATTTTAAAAAAAACAGAAATTCAAGTTCTTAAAAATACAATATTTAATGATAACATAAATTTAAAACACATAAAAAGCTAAAAAATAGCTACATTTTAGCGAAATTGAAAGAAATGGGAATCAACAGTTCTGATTCGAAATGGATATTAAAGGCGGCATAATATAAAATACATATAAATAACAGATGGTTAAACCAATGGCATAACAATTGCTGTGTTTTTTATGATCATTTCAGCAAGTCAGCAAACAAGGGATGGATTCTTTTACCTGGCAGGCGACGGATTCTTAGCCATCATTCATAATAAAAAGGAGAGACCAGATGTTCGAAGCAGCACTTGTGGGGTTCCTCAAAGTTTTTGCCTGGCCCGCACTTGGCTATATGTTTTTAGGGATTCTGATCGGTCTTGTCGTCGGGATCCTGCCGGGTGTCGGCGGAACATTCAGCCTGGCCGTCCTGATACCTTTCACTTTCAAGATGGACTCTTCCTCGGCGTTTGCCCTGCTTCTGGGGGCCCACGCCATCAGCTATACCGGCGGGGCCATTACCACCATCCTTCTCAACACCCCGGGGGATCCGCCCAATGCCGCCACCCTGTTTGACGGATACCCCATGACAAAGAAGGGCGAAGCCGGACGCGCCCTTGGGGCGGCCCTGAGCAGTTCGGCCGTGGGCGGCGTCTTGGGGGCGATTTTTTTGATCATGCTGATACCGGTGATGCGGCCGATCGTGCTGCTCTTTGCACCGCCTGAATTTTTCATGATGGCGGTGGTGGGCATCGCCTTTATCGCCGTGATCAGCGGCAAGTCGCTGTTGAAGGGCCTGATTGCCGGCGGCTTCGGTTTGCTGCTCGGCCTGGTGGGGCTGGACATGTCCACCAGCATGGAGCGTTTCACCTTTGGCACCCTCTTTCTATGGGACGGCATCAACCTCGTTCCCGTGGCATTGGGCCTCTTTGCCGTTGCCGAAATGATGGAAGTGGCGGTGGAAGGCGGCAGCATCACCGAAAAAATCGTCAGCAGCGAAATCGGCGGGGTCCTGCGGGGAATCAAGGACACCTTTCAGCGCCTGTGGCTGGTGTTTCGCTGTGCCGTTCTGGGGAACATCATCGGCATCATCCCGGGGATCGGCGGGGACGTGGCCTGCTTTTTTGCATACGGCCATGCCAAGCAGACGGAAAAAAACAGGGATGATTTCGGCAACGGGGCCGTCGAAGGGGTCATTGCGCCCCAGAGCGCCATCAACGCCAAGGAGGGCGGGGCCCTGGTGCCCACCGTCGCCTTCGGGATACCCGGCAGCGCCGGCATGGCGATTCTGCTGGGGGCGTTCTACATTCAAGGTTTAAAAACCGGTCCGGATATGCTCAGCTCCAACCTCTGGCTGATTTTTTCCATGGCTTGGACCGTGGCGCTGGCCAACATTATCGGCGCCATTGTCTGTATCGCGCTTGCCAATCGGATGGCGCGGGTGGCCCTTTTGGACGGCGGCTATATCTTTCCGATTGTGCTGCTGCTGTCGGGCATCGGCGCCTTCTGCACCCGCAACGCCCTGGGGGACCTGGCGGTCACCGCCATTTTCGGTTTTGTGGGCTACGGCATGAAAAAATACAGCTGGCCGCGGCCGGTGGTGATTATCGGGCTGGTTCTGGCCAGGGTTGCAGAGAAAAATCTGCTGCTTTCGCTGCGACTGTTTCATGAGACTTTTCTGTTGCGACCGATTACCATCCTGCTGATTCTCATCGTGGTGGCAACCTTAATTTTTACCCTGCGCGGCCGGAGGAAACAAGCATGAAGCTATCATTTCGCCACATCTTCAATCTGAGCGTCGTCGTTCTGTTGGCTGTCTATGTCATTACCGCCATGGGATATAACCGCCAGGCAAGGCTTATGCCGCTGGTCATCAGCATACCGATTCTGATCCTGGCCATCTGGCAGACCGTTCTGGATTTCACGGCCGAGCGTAAATTCAAAGAGCCCCCGAGCAAGACGTCTGCCCGGGCGCCTGAAGCGCCGGCTGCAGCTGTTGGTGAGGTAAACAAAGAACTGAGGGTGTACCTGTGGGTGATTTTTATGTTTGTTTCCCTCTACCTCGTCGGATTTATCGCCACCACTTTTCTTTTTACTTTCCTCTCACTGAAAGTCCGTTCCGGTTTCAGCCTGAAATCGTCGCTGGGTGTATCCGTCGGCAGCCTGGCGTTTCTCTATGTTTTGTTGATCAGGGGACTGCACGTGGACCTTTACCCGGGAGTCATAACGCTGGCTTTAAGAAAAGCGTTTTTGGGATATTAAAAACAAATCAACAATAAGGAGGCAAACATGGTTCGTAAAACAGTGGGTTGTCTGATTGCAGTCTTGGTTATTTCGCTGGCCCTGGGCGGGTTCGCCGCCGTCAGGGAGGCTTCCGCGGCGGAAGCCGATTTTTATAAAGGCAAGGTCCTGGACTGGATCGTGCCATATAAAACCGGCGGCGGCTACGACACCTGGGCCCGCCTGATGTCGCCCTTTCTGGGGAAATATACGGGCGCCACGGTGGTTATCAAGAACATGCCGGGGGCCGGCAGCCTGGTGGGCACGAACAAGCTGTATGCGTCCGACCCGAACGGATTGACCATCGGGATCCTCAACGGTCCCGGGATCATGCAGGCGCAGCTGACAGAGGTTTCAGGGGCCAAGTTTGATCTCATGAAGTTTGTCTGGCTGGGACGCTTGACCGCTGAGCAGCGGGTCATGTGCGTGGGAAAAACCGCTCCCTACAAAACCATCGCGGACCTGAGAAAATCGACCAAGCCGGTTAAATTCGGAGCACCCGGCCTGGGCAGCTCCACCTTCATGGACGCGGCCCTGATGGGAGAGGCCCTGGGTATCAAAATAGACCTGATCACCGGCTATGACGTGTCCGAAGAGGTCGACCTGGCGGTTATCCGCGGCGAACTGGACGCCTCCATCGGGAGTTTTTCAAGCAAGATCGATATGGTTAAAAACGGCGACATGATCGCGGTGACGCATTTTGGCAATGTTCAGATGGCGGATCTGGCCAAGATCCCCAATGCGGCGGACCTGCCGGATCTGAATGCGGACGACAAAGCGATGATTGAGCTGGCGGTTGCGCTGGGCGAAGTCGGTCGTCCGATTGCGGCGCCGCCGGGTGTCAAACCGGAGCGGGCCAAATTCCTGGAAGACGCCATTAAAAAGACCCTGGATGATCCGGAGTTTGTTGAAATCGCCAAGAAACAGCAGATGGAAATCATCTATCTGTCTTCCGCACAGTTGAAAAAGGAAGTTGAAAAAGGGGTCAATCTTACACCGGCCCTTAAAAAGAGATTTGTGGATATCATGGCCAAGTATCAGCCCAAGAAGTAACATCATGCGGGTGTCGTTTTCTTAAAGTGGTGCGGCGTTGAAAGCGCCGCGCCACTTTATATTTCAGGAGGCAACCATGCTGAAGGATTTTAAAGAATTCGCGATGCGCGGCAATGTCATGGATATGGCGGTGGGCATCATTATCGGCGGTGCGTTTGGAACCATCGTCAAAAGCCTGGTTTCAGACGTATTGATGCCGCCGATTGGCCTGCTGCTTGGCGGGGTTGATTTTTCAAACTTTTTTGCGGTTCTGAAAGACGGGGCCAAACCGGGTCCTTATACGGCCCTTGCAGACGCCCAAACCGCCGGCGCCGTCACGGTGAATTACGGTGTTTTTTTAAATACCGTCATCAGTTTTCTGATCGTTGCATACGCGGTCTTTCTGCTGGTAAAGGGCATCAACAGCCTGCACCGCAAGCAGGAAGCGCCCCCGGCCGCAGCTACAACCAAAGAATGCCCGTTTTGCTTCAGCAAGATCGCAATAAAAGCAACACGCTGCCCCAACTGCACTTCAGCGCTCTGATGCACGCCGGTTGACAGCTGTCAATGCAATCCTTCATGTTCAGGCGCATGAGCATCCGGCAGCGCCGGCTGCAAGCTTTTCGGGCCTGCCGGGAGCATCCTTGATGCTGTCCGCGGGACATCCGGCTGCTTGCCGGCCCGCGGACAGGTGGGTGCCCAGCAATTGATCCGCCAGCTGCTTCATATGAGCGGCGGGCTGATCTTTAACGAACTGTCCGATGATTGCGGCGGTTTTAAGCTTGGTTTCCCCGATGCCGGCGGCGCGGGCCTGGGCGACGATTTTTTGGAGACAGGGCTCACAGCCGCAGGCTACGGCCGCCCCCAGCGCGATCAATGTCTGAGTTTCCGGATCGAGTCCTTTCAAATAGGTTTCCATGAATTCCTCCCTTGCGCATATGTTCGACGACTATCGAACATATAGCCCAAAAAATTTTGGTTCCGGGTTAATAAGAAAAAAAATCTCTGAGCGCGTCTACCATGTCAGGCGCCACCCAGCATTCTATTTTTTGGCCCTGTCTCCGGGTGCGGATCAGGCCGACCCGTTTTAGCTCCTTGATGTGATGGGAGAGGGTGGATTTTACAATCCCCAGATTCTGGCCGAGATCTCCGACACAGGCAGAATCATTGGCATCGATGATGCTGACGGTCCCGGGCCGGCAGCAGCTCACCAGCCGCAGGAAGATGCGCAGACGATTGGGATTGGAAAGGGCCTTGAAAATTTCGGCAAACGTTTCGATTTTTTTGGTTTTATTGTTCGACACGTTTCGAACCATAGCAGCATTCTGATGATTGTCAAGCAAATTTTTCTTCAACCGATATTCACCCCGGGGTTGAAAAAAAAGTCTAATCGATGTTATGAAACAGACAAACGGCATAAAAGGAGTTTCCATTGGAAAAAATCAACGGGACCATTCCGCTGTACAAGCAGCTTAAAAAAAGTCTTTACGATCAGATTGAATCCGGTCTTTTCAAGCCGGGGCAGCTGATACCTTCGGAGCGAACCCTCTGTCAGCAGTACAACATGAGCCGCATCACGGTGCGCCGCTGCATCGAAGAGATGACCAACGAAGGCATGCTCTACCGCAGACACGGCAAGGGAACCTTTGTCGCCCCGTCAAAGGTCAAACAGGGGCTGGCGCGCATCGTCACCTTCAGCCAGACGGTACTGGAGCTTGGCATGAAGCCTTCCACGGCGATTCTGTCGACTGAATCGATTGCCGCCGATGTGCAGATCGCCCGGGTTTTTGCTCTTCCCATCGCCACGCTTTTGCTGGAACTGGCATTATTGGGCAAGGGGGATGACCAGCCCCTGGTGCTGTATGAATCCTTTTTCCCTCCGAAAATCGGAGAGAAGATGGTCCGGGAAGCGATGGTCCGGGAAAAAGAGGGGATCCCTTTTTCAACCTACGATCTTTACGGAGAACCCACCGGCATTTTACCGGCCACGGTCAACCAGACGTTTGAGGCGACAGTTGCCGATGAGCGGATGTCGCAGATCCTGAATCTGGAAAAGGGAGCGCCGGTCTTGCTGATCACATCGATTTTCCTGAATGGAAACCAGGAGCCGCTGGAGTTCCGCAAGGCCACCTATCGCGCCGACCGATATAAATTTCATATCCTCAGAGACTTTTCCGCCTAGCCGAAGCCCGCTTCGAGCTGAAGACAGCCTTTCTTATATTCGATTCTTCTTTGCCGCATCCGATGCAGTTCTGGAGTTGTTTCAACCGCAACAGACCGCGATATAGAACGTAATATTCTGATATATTAAGAAATAATTTTTTAAAAAATTTTCTTGACAACTGATCGGAAATGCTGGTAATGACCACTTATAACTGGTAATAACCAGCCATTCTTTTCACTTCACTGTTTATTCTCAATCAAGGGAGGGCATTAAACGTTCTTCATCCGGCAGCCGTCATACCGGAATCTTTCCAAACCAAATTTTATAGAAGCAGAAGGAGGAAATAAGCGATGAAAAATTTTACAATCGGAAAAAAGACCCTGTCGTTTGTGCTTGTTTGTGTCCTGGTGCTGATCGGTGGATTTTCGGCAAATGCCGCCGAAACAAAAATGAATCTCAACATGGGGAGCACTTCGTCCACGTCCGCCGTATATGCCTGGTGCGTGGCAACAGCCAATGTCATCAATAAGGCCAACGTCGGATTGAATGTAACGGTTGTTGAAAGCGGTGCCGCCCTGGACAACCTGCGCAAGCTCAAGGAGGGTGCCTTTGATTTTGCTCTTTCCATCGACATTCCCTCGGCCATGCAGATGTATCAGGGGATCGACTCCTTCAAAGGCCAGCCCTGGCAGGATGTGCGCATCCTGTTTATCCGCAACGTGACCGCCGACCGCCTCTATGTCCGCAAAGATTCCGGGATCAAGTCGTTTACCGCTTTGGGGGGCAAGAAATTTTCTCCGGGCATTCCGGGGGCTTCTTCAACAGCCTACATGATGAAGTTTAACGACGTGCTCAAAGCCGGCATCAACTTCATGCCCGGCGCCCTGGGGGATTCCATCAACGCCTTTCAGTCCAACCGGATTGTGGGTCTGCAGAAAACCAGCCCCATTAAAGCCATCGATGCGTCTCTGCTGGAAGTCAATATGACCACGCCGATTACCGCCATCGGCTTTACCAAGGAAGACACTGAAAAAATTACCAAGGTCTACCCTTACGTTCCTTTCATCGAAACGCCCAAAGGCTCCATTGTCCAGATTCCCGATGCCGGCCCCATGTACGAGCTGGCGCCCATTGTCGGGGCCATGGCCTCCAAGAATCTTCCGGAAAGCGTCGTCTATCGCATCGTGAAATCGTATGCCGAAGGTCTTGCCGAAGTAGCGGCTTCCTATTCGGCGGTCAAGGGCTGGGACCCGGTGGCCGACCTTTTCAAGTACGTGCCTGAAGGAGCCGAGGTTCCGGCGCATGCCGGCCTTGTGAAATACGCCAAGGAGAAAGGCATCAACGTGCCTGCCAGATTTATTCCGCCGGAATACAAGGGGAACTGATCCGGCCGACAGCCGGCAATTCCCGGCGAAGGGGCTCAACACCTTTCGTCAGTCGGGAAATTGCGCTGTAAACCGGAAAGCATTCACATAAGGTTTGCCTAAAACCCCAACCGTCTCCTCTCACGCCGCTTTGTGCCGGAGCCGGCGTGAGAGGAAACGGGGATTCTGCGCCAACCAATAAGGCGGATGGCGGCTGGTGCCGCCAGGACGACCATGAAACGGGAGCGTAAGCCATGGATCAGGAAATGGTTCAGGATAAGGCCACCATCAAGTATAAGGTTCTGTTTGCAGGGGGACTCTTATTTGCGTTAATCCAGCTCGTCCTGCCGGTTTATGTCTATCTTATCGACCTTCAGCTCAGATCGATCCATGTCGGCATGGGTATCTCTCTGGCCTTTTTTATCTATCCCCTGTCAAAGGTGTTGAAAAAAGAGAAGCTTTACATCTGGGACATTCTCATCGTTTTGGGCGTCCTGGCGAGCAACATCAACATCTTCATAAAAACCATGGATATTTATAACCAGCCGGGGACGGCCTCGAACCTGGACCTTGCCCTGGGGGTTTTTCTGTTCGTCATGATTCTTGAAGCGGCGCGGCGGTCGATGGGACCGACCGTTCCCCTGCTGCTCTTGAGCGTGTTCGGTTATATTTTTATCGCGCCCTACCTGGGGGGCATCTGGCAGATGCGGGGGCTTTCCTGGCGGTTTCTCTTCAACTCCATCTATTATTCCCCCCTGGGGATCTATGGTTCGGTGACCGGCATGTCGGCAACCTTTATCGCCATGTTCGTGATTTTCGGCGCGCTGCTGTCGGTAACGGGGGCCGGTCGAACCTTCATCGATCTGGCGCTGGCGCTGACCGGCAAATATACCGGGGGGCCGGCAAAGACCGCCATCGTCTCCAGCGCCATGTTCGGAAGCATTTCGGGAAGCTCGGTGGCCAACGTGATGGTCACGGGCAACTATACCATCCCGATGATGAAAAAGTACGGCTATGATTCAAATTTTGCCGGAGCGGTGGAGGCCATTTCTTCCACCGGCGGCGGCGTCACCCCGCCCATCATGAGCATTACCGCCTTCATGATGGCGGAGTTTCTGGGCATATCGTATCTCAAGATCATCGGCTACGCCCTGATCCCCTGCCTGCTGTATTTTACCGGGGTTTATGCCGGGGTTCACTTCCGCACGGTGCGCATGGGGCTCACCGGGCTTCCGGACGATGAAATCCCGCTCTGGGGCGACATCCTGACCTTTAAAAAACTGGCCGGATTCCTGGTTCCCACGCTGGTCCTGCTGCTGATGATCTTTATGGGAAAACCGTTGATCAACGCCGGATTTTACGCCTCGGCCTCAGCCATCGTCATCTATTTCCTGGTTAACTACCGCACCCACAGTTTTAAAGATCTCTTAGTGGATCTCATCAAGGCACTAAGCGGCGGCGGCCTGGATATCGTGCGGCTGGTTCCCATCCTGGTTTCCATGAGCGTTCTCGTGAATTTGATCGGCCTGGCGGGCCTGGCGCCGAAAATCAGCGGGGTCATCCTGGAAGTGGGTACGAGCAATATTTACCTGTCCCTGCTGATCGCTTCGATTCTGCCGCTGGTCCTGGGCACCGCCCTTCCGGTGGTGCCGACCTACCTTCTTTCGGTGTCGATCCTGTCGCCGGCGCTGTTGAAGCTGGGGATCGATGTGGTGGCGTCTCACCTGTTTTTCATCTACTGGGGGGTTTTGGGGGCCATCACGCCGCCGACATGTGAAGCCGCGGTGGTGGCCGCCGGTATTTCAAAAGGCGACTGGATGAAAACCGGCATCGAAGCCATGAAGCTCGGAGCGGTCGCTTTCTGCGTTCCCTACTTCATGGTACTGCATCCGGCCCTGGCGGCCAGGGGGGCGCCAGGGGATATCGCCTTTGCAGCGGCAACCGGTTTTATCGGGGCCGTTACCATGGCCTTTGGCCTTTTCGGGTGGAAAGACAGCGCTTTTAACATTCCGCTGCGCGTTCTGTTTTTCGCCGGCGGGGCCATGCTGCTCTTTCCCGGGCTGACGCTTTCCATAAGCGGATTGGGAGTCACGATCGTCGCGGTGGTTTTAAACAAACTGATTATGCCCAAAGCCGCGGTGACCATTTGAGGTGCGAATACAGGTCTGTCATATAAAACACTTGTATTTTCGATAAGCGCGAAGGCGGCTGCCCGGACGGCGTCTGGTTGCAGTCACCGGAACATATTACAAAAAGACAACTCTGAAAAACGGGTTCTATTGTGAGGAGGGAGCATAATGAAAAAGAACCAGGTGCGGATTCTCTGCCCCAACGGACATATGGGGTTTGCCCCGACCAAGGAGGAAAGCTTCTGGATCGGCGCGGAGACAAAACCGGATTACTACTGCTGCGATTCCGGCAGCGATGATATCGGCCCGAACCCGCTGGGGAGCGATATCTGTGTGAGTCCCTATGAGTGGCAGAAACATGACCTGGAGCTCATGCTGCTGGCAGCGCGCAAACAGGGCGTGCCCATGATGGTGGGATCCGCCGGGGATACGGGTACCAACAGCCGGGTCGACCGCTACGTGCAAATGATCCGGGATCTGGCGAAAAAGCACCGCCTGGCGCCTTTCAAGCTGGTCAGTTTTTATACCGAGCTGGATAAATCGTATGTAAGGCGGAAGATGGAAAAGGGCGAAACGGTGGCAGGCCTGGAAGGCCGCCCGGACCTGACGTTGGAAGAACTTGAAAAGACCGACCGGATCGTGGCCATGGCCGGGGTGCATCCCTTTGTCCGCGCCCTCGAGATGGGCGCCGACGTGGTGATCGGCGGCAGAAGCAGCGATGCCGCCATTTTTGCGGCTGCGGCGTTATACGAAGGGATTCCCGAAAATCATGCCTATTATGCCGGCAAGGTCCTGGAATGCGCCTCGTTCTGCGCTGAGCCATACATGGCAAAGGAAACCGTGATCGGAACGGTCACCCGCGACGATGTAAAAGTTACGGCCATGCACCCGAAGCAGCGCTGCACCGTCGCCTCGGTCGCCGGCCATGCCATGTATGAACGCTCGAACGCCTATTATGAGTATTTCGCGGGCGGCACACTCGATATGACCAAGTGCCGCTACGAGCAGTTCGATGAAAAGACCACCCGGATCACCGGCCAGGTCTTTATTCCCATCGAAGGCAAAATCAAGGTCAAGCTGGAGGGGTCGGGCAAAGTGGGCGAGCGCTTCATCGGCAT
The DNA here is from genome assembly GCA_040757625.1 of Thermodesulfobacteriota bacterium. Lineage (GTDB taxonomy): Bacteria > Desulfobacterota > Desulfobacteria > Desulfobacterales > JARGFK01 > JARGFK01. The sequence goes on from JBFLWU010000001.1 coordinate 102,363, forward strand.
CGTCGGCATTCGCGATCCTTACACCATCCAGAATATCGACAAGGTCATCGACTGGGCGCGCAGTCAGGTGGAAGAACGCTTTGCCGGACAGACCTACCAACTGTTCTATCACGTTTACGGTAAAAACGGCGTCATGGGCGCGCTGGAGCCGATAAAAGAAATCAAATCCCATGAACTCTGCGTGGTTACCGAAGGCATCGCCCCGACGAAAGAGATGGCCGAAGAGGTGGCGCTGATCGGTTCCCGGCAGATTTTTTACGCCAGATTGCCGGAAGTGAAAGGGACTGCCGGTACGGCCGCGTTTCTCGTGGACGGCGTTCTGCCGGCGCCGCCCGCGTATCTATGGACCCTGAACCATATATTGCCCGTGGACGATCCGCTGGAGTTTATCCGGTTCAATGAAATGACGATCCAATCATGAGAGGTGCGATGATGAAGACGAAAAAACTGGTGGAACTTGCCAAGACGATCCGGAGCAAAAACGCGGGCACGGATCGGATTACCTTTGATATCATTTTCCGGGAAAAGGAAAATTATGAACTGGTGAAAAAGAGCCGGGCGCTGACTAAAGAAACGGTGGCGAAGCTGTACGGCATTTCGGAGGACCGCATCAGCGATTTTCTTGAATTCGATCCGGCATATGCCATCAAGTTCACCATCCGGCGCGAACAGCCCAGCGGCAGTCCGGGGGACTCGGATATTTTCGGCTGCCAGCAGTACCCGCCGCTGCTGGACGTCGAAGTGCCGATGTCGGCCTGAATAAAGGGTCCATGTCAGCAGATACATTCATGACGCCGGCAGAAGCCGTCAGCCGTTTTATTCCCGACGGAGCACAGATCGCCTTAGGCGGATTTACGATCAACCGCAATCCCATGGCCCTCGTTTATGAGATCATCCGTCAAAAGGTCCGCGATTTGCACGTGGTCTGTCATTCGCACGGGCAGGGATTGGATCTTCTGATCGGGGCCGGCTGCGTGGGGCGGCTGGAAATCGCCTACGGGGGGAACGGACGGTTTGCGCCCACCTGTGTCCGATTTCGCAAGGCGATTGAGCAGGGCCGGATCCTGTGGGAGGATTACTCCAATTATCAGATGAGTCTTCGTTTTCTGGCCGGCTCTCTGGGAATTCCTTTTATTCCCACCAAGTCGGGACTAGGGACCGACCTCATCCGGCGCGAGGGTTTCCCCCGGGAAGTCCGAACGCAGCGGAAAGTGGCGCCGCGCAAATGCGCCGTCCTGCAGAACCCCTTTCAGGAAGACGGGGATGATCCCGTGGTGCTGCTCCCGGCCCTTACGCCCGATGTGGCCCTGATCCATGCGCAGCAGGCGGGCGAGGACGGCACGGTCAGGATCCGGGGACTCTCCTTTGCCGATCTGGAGCAGGCCAAATCCGCAGACGCCGTGATCGTTACCTGCGAGGAGGTTGTCCCCGTTTCCCATATCCGCAGCGATCCGGACCATAACTCCCTGCCGCCGTTTCTGATCGACGCCGTTGTGCCGATACCCTTCGGCGCCTATCCCACCGCCTGTTTTTACTATTACGATTATGACGCGCAGCACCTGAATCATTATCGGAAAATGGCAGAAGACGATCAGCGTTTTGAGCAGTATCTGGCGCAGTGGGTTTACGGGGTGAAAACACACAGAGAGTTTCTGGAACGGGTGGGAGGAGCGCGGCTGGCGGACATTCGCGCCGATTCGGTTATGGGCTACCGCAAGGGGCTGGAGCGAAGGTAATATGCAGGAAGCAATGATCAGCTATTCCCGTCAGGAAATGATGGCCATCAGCGCCGGCCGCCTGATCCGCGACGGGGATATCCTTTTTGCCGGGACCGGGATTTCGATGCTGGCGGCGACCGTGGCCAAGCGGATTCACGCCCCCGCATCCGTGGTTTTTTTTGAAACCGGCGGGATCGACCCCACGCTGGATGAACTGCCCCTGGCGGTTGCGGACTCCCGGGTCATGTCCGGAACCTGTCTGAATTCAGGATTGATCGATGCTTTTTCCATCGTGGGCCACCGCCGCCTGCACACGGTGGCCTTTCTGGGTGCGGCCCAGATCGACCGCTACGGCAACATCAATTCCACCTGCATCGGTCCCTACGAAAGGCCCAAGGTCCGTTTTTCCGGGAGCGGAGGGGCCTGCGATGCCGGCTGTCTCGCCTCGGAAGTAATCGTTTTCATGCAGCACGAAAAAAGGCGCTTTGTGGAGACGCCCGATTATCTCACCAGCCCCGGCTGGATCGACGGGGGGGATTCGCGCAGGCAGACGGGCCTCGTGCGGGGCGGGCCGGTCGCCGTGGTATCCAACCTGGGGTTGATGAAATTCAAGCCGGCATCCCGTGAGATGTTCCTGGCGGAATATTACCCCGGCATCACCCCCCAGCAAATTGCCGACAGTACCGGTTTTCCCCTCGACGTTTCGGGCGCGGTGGAATCCGTACCGCCGACGCCGGAAGAGCTGCGCATTCTCCGGCAAGAGGTCGATCCGCAAAGGCTTATCCTGAAGTAACCCTCCGCGCTTTGAAAAATATCTCGGGGAGCGGGAAGTTGTGTTAAAAGTTGTCCTGTCCGCCCGGGGATAGCCCCCGCTCCCGTGGGCGCCGTAACCATCTTATCGAATCCTAACCGCCGGCAAACGGTGAAGCGACAACGGCTCACCCCATAGGCATTCGTAATAAAACTCCCCGGCCATTCAAATATCTATTTTCATCAAATATAAATCCGGCTATAATTGTTTCAGGCAAACCCGGCAAACAGCCTGTTAGGTCCCATTTGTATTACTAACGATAAAGGATAGTCAGTGCATGAAAGCCAGAGTAAAGGTTATCGGCATTCTTTCAGACACTCATGGACTGCTGCGCGAAAGCGTCGTGGAGGCGTTAAAAGGTTCGGATCTGATCGTTCATGCCGGGGATTTCGATACGCCCGATGTTCTGGCGGAAATAAAGAAAATCGCGCCGGTATTCGCCGCCCGGGGCAACATGGACCGGGGCAGCTGGGCGGAGGGCCTGACCGTATACGATCTTGTTGAAACAGCCGGGAAAATGCTGTGCGTGGTTCACGACATTCATCATTTGTCTCTTGCGCCGGCAGCCGCAGGCATTGCCGCGGTCATTTCAGGGCATACGCATGAACCGGAAATCAGCGAACACAGCGGCGTTATGTATATCAATCCCGGCAGTGCCGGGCCGCGAAGAGCCGGAAAGCCGCTTTCGCTTGCCAGATTGACAATTCAAAACGGGAGGCTGGGACCAGAAATTTTGATATTAGATGAATAACACCTTCAAAAATGGTTATCCTAAATAGAATCAATTGATGCCTGAAATAGGAAAATATAATACGCTGGTAGTGGTCAAGACGGTTGATTTCGGGGTGTACCTCGACGGGGAAGACCTGGGTGAAATCCTGCTGCCGCGCCGCTATGTCCCCGAAGGGTGCCGGCCGGGGGACCGCGTCGAGGTGTTTCTCTACCATGACTCGGAAGACCGCCTGATCGCCACGACCCTGCGGCCGTATGCCGGGGTCGGCGAGCTGGCGCTGCTTAAGGTTGCCACGGTGAGCAGTTTCGGGGCGTTCCTCGAATGGGGGCTGCCCAAAGACCTGCTGGTCCCCTTCGGGGAGCAGCAGCAGCGAATGAAGGCGGACCGTTATTATCTGGTATATGTCTATCTCGACAAGACCAGCGGGCGCATTGCGGCGTCTTCCCGGCTGGAAAAATTTCCGCCCGCGCAGCAGGCCGATTTTGAGGCGGGCCAGGCGGTGGATCTGATAATCGCCGATGAGACCGATATGGGCTATAAAGCCGTCATCAACCGGGCTGCCTGGGGGATGCTCTATCATAATGAAGTGTTCCAGAAGATGCGTCGGGGCCAGCAGGTCCGGGGATTTATCAAAAACATACGCAGGGACGGTAAAATCGATCTCTGTCTGCAGAAATCCGGCTATGAAAAAGTGCCGGACCTCTCGGAGAAGATACTGGAGGCCGTCCGGGCCCGCGGCGGATTTCTGGACGTGACCGACAAATCGTCGGCGGAGCGTATCTACAGCCTGTTCGGGATCAGCAAGAAAACCTTTAAAAAAGCCATCGGTGCGCTTTACAAGTCGCGCCGCATTACCCTTGAGAAAGACGGCATCGCGCTGTCACGACACAACGAATAGAAGCTATCTCAAACAGGCCGAGACGATCATCGTCGCCGTGGAAATCAGTCTTTAGGGCTGGTGCCAGGGAACGTGAGCGGGGCCACTGCCGTGCGGTTATGATGCGATACAGAAAAACGGCGCGTGGTTGGAAGTAAAGATCGGCGGGTCCCGTCTTAAGATGGGCGCGATGGCCGGGTGCCGGGTAAATTCCCTGTCGAGAAACCGGCGCACCTCCTGTCGGTGCCAACCCCCGGGATGTTTAAAACTGCGATACAACGAAAGATCCCCGTCGTAAAAATCCGAAGTGCTGAGCTGCGGCACATCCGGGCCATGGGCCGGCAGGTTAAAGATCGCAAGATTGAGAAACCCGATCCGGTCACTGTGCGCCGCCGTAAAACTCAAGGTTTTTTCCGCCTCACGGCGGGTTTCAGCTGCGGTTCCGAACAGCAGATACACATAGGTGGCGATGCCGGATTCTTTAAGAACCTTCAGAGCTGCCGCCGCCAGTTCAAGGTCGATGCCTTTGCTAAGGCTGTCAAGGACCTTCTGATCGCCAGATTCCAGGCCCAGTTGGAGCATCCGGCAGCCGGACCGTTTCAGCGCCCGGCAATAGTTCGGGTCCGCCAGATGGGCGGTAAACCTGGCAAAACCATACCAGGGCGGACCCGGCGGGTTTTCCGTGATGGCTTCCATCAGGTTGGGGCTCACAGCATTATCCAGCAGATGGATAAGCGCGGGGCGGACTTTTGCTGAAAGGGCGTGAAGGTCCCGGACGGCCGCAGGCGCCGATATCGGAAGGTAAGGATTTTCCTCGGCCCGTTCCGGACAGAAGGAGCAGCGGCTCCAGTAGCAGCCGCTTGAGGCGCTGTAGGGGAGAATCAATCCGGGGGACAGGTAGGAAGCGAGGGAAAAATCGTCATAGTCGGGAGTGCTGTGGCGGCCGTCTGCGGACAATCCCAGCAGGTTAAGCAGCGCAGTTTCTCCGGCACCGGCCACCAGGTCGTCGAAAAGCTCCCCGAAGGGATTTTGCCAGCGAGGAATCCTCATCCAGGAGGTTGTCAGTCCGCCGCCGAGAAGGATCCGGATGTTTGGGAAATTCTGCCGGACATAACCCGCCATGGCAAAAGCGGTCAGAGCCTGACTGAGGTAATTCAGGGAAAAACCGATGGCGGCAACGTTTTCATTTTGTACAAGCCTGGCAAGTCGTTGGCTGAAATAGGGAAAAAAGGGATTTTTTTCAGGAGTGCGGGCGGCAGTGAGCAGATCCCGGCTCCGCAGGGGCGAAAGCCGGTCGTCCTGGTAGTTGGCCAGGCCCACCTGAACGCCGGCCGGCCGGGTGGTCATATGGAGTATCCGGTTGAGATCGGAAACCGCCCGCTGGTAGCGGTCGAAATGATCAGCCCCCCGGCTGGTTGACAATGTTTTCAGGTTCGATGCGATGCTGCGGCCGGCTCGTCGCGTCCAGGGATCGGAGCCCCGGGCCGGTGACTTTAAAAGATGCTGCAACCCTTCCAGATTGGCATCCAGAGCCATAACGGCGGCGCCGCACCCTTTGAGGGCGCCGGACAGGCGGGCAATGCCGGCGGGGGGTTCGCAGGGCTTTGCCGCCGGGGGATTAATTAAAATGATTTTGCCGGCAGTCATGATTCATCTGTACCGAAGTCTTTCAGGGTTGTAAACGGATAACTGTTGCACCGCCGGTATGAAACGGGTAAAGATAGGCTCAGCTCCGGAATTTAAACATCATATGGAGGGAATATGCTGACATCTCAGGATATTCACGGCGTTGTGGCGGCCATTGCCACGCCGTTTAAGGAAAATGAGGACCTGGATCTGGACGGGCTTAAAACCCTAACCCGCTATCTGCTGGACGGCGGGGTGGACGGGATCATGGCGGTGGGCGGCACCGGCGAGTTTCCGCACCTGAGCCGCGATGAGAAAAAAGCGGTTATCCGAACGGTTGCGGATGAAGTCAAGGGCGCCGTTCCGGTCATTGCCGGCACCGCGGCCTGCACCATTCGCGAATGCAGCGAGCTGATGGCCGACGCCAGGGCGGCCGGGGCGGACGCCGCCATCATGGTGCCGCCGTATTACTTTATTCTGGACGAGGAAGCCCTTTTTTTACATTTCAAGTCCCTGGCGGAAAAAAATATCCTTCCGGTGGTGGTCTACAACAATCCGCTATATACCGGCAACCCCATGTCACCGGCACTTCTGGCCGGATTGATGCGGCTGGACAATATTATCGGGATCAAGCAGAGCAGCGCCGATATGGGCCAGCTGGTGGAGGTGCTGCGGCTGACCGAGACCGACGCTTCCATCTGTACGGGGATCGACAGCCAGTTTTTTCCGGCGCTGATGGCGGGGGCCGCCGGAATTTATTCCACGGCGGCCAGTGTCATCCCGGCGCAGATGAAAAAAATTTATGCGCTTTACCGGGAAAACAAATTTGACGAAGCCAGGGAGCTGCACTTTCAGGTCCAGGAGTTAAACCGTTTTTTGGAATACGATCCCGGCTATGTATCGCCGGCCAAGGAGGCCCTGCAGATTCTGGGACTTCCGGCCGGCCCTGTCCGGCGACCGATGCCTGCGCTGACGCCGCAGCAGAAAGCGGGGTTGACCAAGGCGCTGGTCAACCTCGGGGTGCTTTAGCGAGACCTTTGCAAAACGCCCCTGCTTAGGCGGTTTTCAGCAGGAACACCGCAATCTGGAAATACAGCGTGATGCCCACCGCGTCGATAATGGTGGCGATGAACGGCCCGGCTGTCAGGGCCGGGTCCAGGTTGATTTTTTTCAAAAACAGCGGAATCAATGCGCCCGCCAGATTGGCCGTCAGAAGCGTGGCCAGCAGGGCCGTGGCCACGATGTATCCCAGCAGTATGTTTTGATCCTGCAGAAACACGCGAAAGTAAGCCATCAATCCCAGGGCGCAGCCCAGCGCCAGTCCCATCAGGAGTTCCCGGCTGAATACTTTAAGAAAATCCCGCGGACATATTTCACCCAGGGCCAGCGCCCGCACCACCATGGTGGCGGATTGCGTGCCGGCATTGCCGCAGGTTCCCGTGACCATGGGGATAAAGAACGCCAGCGCCACCATCTGGTGCAGGGTGGCGGAATTCCATTCCATGATGGTGGTGGACAGCAGCGAGGTAAACAGCAGAATCGCCAGCCACAGAAAGCGGTTCCAGAACAGTCGCGGCAGGGGGCGCTTGAAATACTGTTCCTCGAAAGGGACCACCGCGGAAATCCGGTGAAAGTCCTCGGTGTTTTCGGCCCGGATGATATCGATGACATCATCAACGGTAATGATTCCCAGCAATCGATTTTCGCTGTCCACCACCGGCAGGGCCAGAAAGTCATACTTGGAGATGGCGGCGGCCACTTCCTCAACTTCCATGTCATGTTTTACCGAGATGACATTGGTTTCCATAATCTCGGCCAAAACAGCCTGGGGCTTGGACATGATCAGATCGCGCAGCGATATCATTCCCTGCAGCTGCCGCCGGGCATCCGTGATATAAACGTAATAGATGGTTTCTTTATTGGGGGCCTGAAAGCGCAGGCGTTCCAGCCCGGTGCGTACGTCAATGTCGGCCGGCAGGGACGCATATTCGGTGGTCATGACGGAGCCGGCGGTTCCTTCTTCAAAATTCCACAGCCGGCGGATTTCGTTGCGTTCGGCCTGGGCGATGAGCGGCATCATGGCCTCCCAGACATCCGTGTCGATCTTTTTTAGCAGATCGACACGGTCGTCGGGTTCCATTTGTTCGATAAACCGCAGCATGGTCTGGGTGTTGCCGGATTCAAGGCAGGCAAGCTGGGTTTCAAACGCCAGCTGCTGGAAGGCCTCTATCGCCAGGTGGTTGCCGATCAGCAGCAGGGTATGAACGATATCCAGCGGCGTCAGCTCAAGGCCTTCAAGGGTTTCGGCAATATCGGACGGATGCATCTCCCGCAGAGCGCTGATATCGAGGGGGGCGGATGTCGATGCCGGATTGTCTAAAATGGGATGTTGAGCTGAAGCGTTCATTCGCGTCTCCTTTTCGGCCTGCCCCTGTCTGCTGGAGGGAAAAACCGAAAGAGCGCTTTTAAGCCTCAGCAGATAAAGGCGGACTTATCGGAAATCTTTTGCAGCGGTCTCCGCAAAGAAAGGAACAGAAAACCTGAAAATAATTTTAGAAGCTTTTTGGATGGGTGGCAGGGTCTACTGCCAGGGTCATCGCCGTTCATGTGTTCCTTCCTCTGTATAAACGTTTTTTGTATTTCACGCCCAAGTTAAATTCGGGGCTATTGTAATTGTTTTCAGAAAGAAGGCAAGAAAAATTTCGCTGGCACTGCGAAAAGTGTTTGGGGTGAAGCGAAGTAGACAAGTCGCATTTGACATTTACGATAGGCTCTGGTTAGGTAAGTTTCGATAGCAGCGCGCATGCGTCGGTTTTTATCTGAAACGTCCGCTTGGCGAAAAATATGGAAACAAAAAACCCGGGACTTCCCAGGCCGGCTGCAACGATTATTTTGCTCCGGCCGCATAAAGACGCATTTCAGGTTTATTTGCTGAAAAGAAGCGAGAAAAGCGGCTTTATGGGGGGGTATTATGTTTTTCCGGGAGGAACCGTCGATTCCGATGACTGCGATGCGGAAACCTGGCGGCAGCACATTGACATGGGGAACGAAGAAATTATCCATGGGCTGGGAACTGGAGCGGGTAGCCCGGACATCCTGCCCTATGGTGTCGCAGCGCTGCGGGAGACATTCGAAGAGGCCGGGGTGTTGCTCGTTCGGCAGTCCCGACAGCGCCAGGACGAATGGGAGCGGATTTGCAGCCTCCGGCCGGCAGAGATCCCAAGGGGCTGGTTCAGAGAGGTAATCGTATCGAGGGGCTGGGTACTGGCGTTGAGTCGCTTGAAAAGATGGGCGCACTGGATTACGCCGGAACTGATGAAGCGGCGCTTTGACACGCGCTTTTTTATTACCGTTCTTTCCGGAGAGCAGGTCTGCCGACCGGACAGGCATGAAACCGTCCACGGGCTCTGGGTAACCCCGCGGGAAGGGCTGACGGAGAATCTGGAGGGGAAGATACCGCTCAGCCCGCCCACGCTGGTTACCCTGCACGAACTGTGCGGGTACCGGCGCCTGGAGGACCTCGAAAGCGCGCTTGAATCCCGCTGCTGGGGTGGGGCGTGTTTTCCCCGTCTGGTTCCCATGAAAAACGGAGCGGTCATCCTGGAGCCGTGGGACAGAGACTACAACCGGGACGACCTGGCTTTTGATCCCCGGGTCCTCGAAAAGTCCGTTTTGCCCATTGAAACGCCTTTTTCACGAATATGGCTCGATAACGGAATCTGGCGACCGATTGCAGGTGTATGACATTCAAGGCTTCAGGGGTTCAAGAGAAATACATAAACAACTGTCACTTGAACCCTGGAATCTTTTAATCCTGGATCCCTTATATTTCATCAAATTGGGAAATGAACCCATAGAGGCTGGGAAATAAAAGGTATCAAAAGGTCTGAATGACGATGGAGCGATATGCTAAAAGCCATTCTGTTTGATCTGGACAATACCCTGATCATGTTTGACGAGGATATCTTTTATGCCGGCTATATCCGGCGCATTTCCAGGGTGTTTGCCGACATCATGCCCGCGGAGGCGTTTATCGAGCGGCTGATAACCGCCACCCGTTCACTGAAAAAAAACAACGGCCAGATCAGCAACAAAGATTATTTTCTGGCCGGTTTCTGCCGGGGGTACGAAGACCGGCAGGAAGAACTGTGGCAGCGGTTTCAGTATTTTTACGACAAAGAATATGACAAGCTGGAAATCAATATCTCCCTGCCGGATTCGCTCGCCGAAGTTTTCAGCGATCTGACCCGGGGAAGCTTTACGCTGGTGCTGGCCTCAAATCCGCTTTTTCCCGAGAATGTCCAGATGAAGCGCCTGGCCTGGGCCGGACTGGGACACGTCCCGTTTCACCTGGTGACGCACATTGAAAACATGACGTTTTGCAAGCCGCGACTGGAGTACTATCTTGAAATCTGCGATAAGATCCGGACAGCTCCCCAAAACTGTCTGATGGTGGGAAACGATCCGGTCAACGACATGATCGCCGCCAGGGTCGGCATGAAGACCTATCTGACGGATGACGCCAAAGAGATCGATAATTCGGCTTTAAAGCAGAGCCGGAACCTGAGCGGAACACCGCCCGCTGATATCCCCCGACCGGATTTTGAGGGCCCCCTGGCCGGAGTCGTCCACGCGGTCCGCGAACTTGGCGCGCAACCGTAAAAAGGCTCCGAACCGGGTGATCATGGCGGCCAGGCACTTTATGGAGGTTTCCCGGACACCCCTGTCTTGATAATCACTATCGCACTTGACGATCCGGCGGTTCTAATGTATTTATATTGTTAGATTAAATATTGAGACCGGTGCAGAATACTCCCTTTTGCTCAAATTCGGCGTCAGGCGCAAATTTTAATCCTCGAAATACTCACTGTATTCCTGTGGTTAAAATTTTCGCCTTCCTTGAACTTGAACAAAATTGAATATTTTACACAGGTCTCATATAAACCAAGGGATTCCTGCGCTCTTTATAGAACCCCCCGGCAGTACGGTTGCGTTGATGAAAGCGCTATGAGGATTTCTGCACGAGCAAACCGTCAACCGCTTTATAAAAGTTTCATACCCGGGAAAAGGAGCCGTCTGATGGAAAAGAAAAGGCAATCCGATCGAAAAGCGCTGAAACTTTATTTGCAGGTGAAGGCTGTCAATACCGGCGATCTATTGGGCCATGCAGTGGATATCACTGAAGCGGGCGTCATGTTGACCAGCGAGATTCCCATTGAAACCGGAACCGGTTTTGAGCTTCAGCTCGAACTGCCGGCGGAAATTGAAGGGATTAGAACGATACAGTTTTCAGCCCGGAGCATGTGGAGCGCCAAAGACAGCGAAACCGGTTTTTACAATACAGGTTTTGAATTCAGCGATCTTTCCGACAGGGACCGGAACCTCATTACCCAGGTCATTAAGAAATACTGCTTTTGAGCCAGGCCCCGGCACTTTTCGATGGAACGAAAAGTGAACTTTCCATTTCATCACAGAAATAAAAGCCCCGCAGGGAAACCTGCGGGGCTTTTATATGATAACAGACCGATTTAAATTGCTTTAATCGGCGTTTTAACTTAACGGCCGGTGCGGGCCAGGGATTCCACCCAGCCCTTCATGTGGCTCTGGATGCGGGCCACCTCGGCCTTGCTGAACCACTTGTTCGGATCTACTTTTTCCACGGCGTAAACCGGCCGGTGGAAATCCTGCTCATAACCGAAGGGAACGGTCGCATCAATCCCCATGCCGCCTTCGAAACGGGTATTGGCGCCGGTCCATTCCCGCTCGCCGGCGGTCATGCGCTCGGCCGGCATAAAGGTCTGGCCGCGTCCGCCCGGCAGGGGGTTCAGGATGTCGTTTTGCGGATTGACGCGGGTGGTCAGGGCCCACATGACATCGTCCATGCTGTACATGTCGATGTCCGTATCCACGGCGATGGCCAGGCGCATCCCCTGGCTGCAGGACAGGATTGCGGACAGGAAGTTGCGCTGCCAGCCTTCCTCGATCTTGTTGCGCTTCTTGACCTGAATGATGCAGCCGCCCCATTCCGTCAGGCAGTAGGGCAGGTGTACATCCTGGATGATGCCCGGCTGCAGCCGGTTGCACAGTTCATAGATGGCCGCTTCACGAATGATCTGGTCATTGTTCTGGGCATCGGCCGTGTGAACGCCCATGGGCCAGATGGTAATTTTTTCTTTTTTGGGATCACGCATGGTAATGGCGGTCACGTGAAGCGTGGGGGCCTTGTAGGCTTTGCCCATGTAGCCGGCCCATTCGGGATGGAAGAAATATTTGCCCTGGACTCCGGCTTCCTCGGCTTCGCGGGTTTCGTAGCGCTTGTCGCGGGGGTGCAGGTAGCCTTCCAAGACCAGCTCGGCATCGGCCAGGGCATAGGCGTCGACAGTTTTGGCCTTGACGATGCGCAGGGGGAAGCCCTGAATGGCGCCGCCGACCCCCAGCTCGTCGCAGCCTTTGGGCAGCACGACGTAGTCAAAGCCGCTGCCGGCCGCCAGCTGAGCTGCCGGCGGGATGCCGAAATTCATGGTCAGCGGAATGGGACCTTTGTCGCGGTAGTGCGCGGTCATGATCTGCCACATGTGCGACCCCGGTGAAATCTGGAACGTTCCGATGTTGCCCCAGCGGAAGTTCATGCGGTTGTAACTGATGTGGGTGCCGCCGTCAAAATATTTGCCGACGACCACGGTCTGGCCGCTGCCGATGGTGAGCTCGCTTTCAAGCGCAGTGTGCCGGATGGCCAGTACGTACTTGTTAACGTCCAGGTCATCGGTGATGACCACCTCCTGAACCGGGGCCTTGGAGACGATTTCCGGCGGGACCGGTTTGACAAGCGCCTTGGCAAGCTGGATGGTGCGGTCTTTTTCGTCCTTCCAGCCGAACATCTTGTTGATGACATTTCGGTTGGCATACATATTGGTGATGGCCTGGATGTGGTCATAGCCTTTCACGTTGCGAAACAGAAGTCCCAGACCGCCGTCCAGTTTTTTCTGCAACGCCGTAATTTCCAGATCGGGATTGACCACTTTGCTGGTTTCGACAACATCTCCTTCGGAGAGCAGCCACTTGATGGTGTTTCTTAAACTGGAAACATCGCGTTTAACTTTTTTTGCTCCTGCCATGATTTAACCTCCTTTAATAAAGTAAAGAAAGATATTTCCCAAAATCCGTCATACTATTTATAATTGCGCCGGCAGCATTTTTTTGCCAAAGTAGTCCATAAAAAAAAAAGAAAGCAATAATCACAGGAAAAAACGTTATGGCTGCGCTTAAGTTATGATTTTCCGGCGGGTGGCCTGCCTTTTTAATTACATTTCAGCTATAATGTAACTAAATATCGAAAACAGCAAACGGATGTCAACAATTAATTTAAAAAATCAGCAGGGAATGAAAGCCCGATCCACCGGCATAATATTGGGTTGTCGATGAAAATGATTTTAACAAATGACGACGGAGTGGACGCACCCGGGCTGCAGGTTCTGTTTGAAAAGCTGCAAAGGGTGGGGCAGGTTATTGTGGCAGCGCCCGATGGTCCCTGCTCCGGCGTCGGTCACCAGGTGACGACGCATTCACCGATTGAAGTCAAAAAGGTCGCTGCGGGGCGGTACAGCATCAAGGGGACGCCTGCGGACTGCACCCGGATCGGCCTGAAAGTTCTGGCACCGGATGCCGACTGGCTGATTGCCGGCATCAACCCGGGGGCCAACCTGGGTTCGGATGTCTATAATTCCGGGACCGTTGCCGCAGCCCGGGAAGGGGCTATCCTGGGAATCCGTTCCATGGCGATATCCCAGTATGTCGCCAGGGACCACGTGATCGACTGGGACATTACCGCCAGACATGCAGATTCGGTCGTAAAGATGCTGCTGGAGCGGCCCCTTGAAAAAGGCGGCTTCTGGAATGTCAACCTGCCCCATCCACTGGATTTTGAATTTGAACGCGGGTATGAATTTTGCGACCTTGACACCGGCCCGCATGCCTACGTATACCGGCAGGAAGGCCTGAACTATTTTTATGAGGGCACCATCCATGAACGACACCGTCAGGCCGGACGGGATGTGGATGTGTGCTTCGGCGGCAAGGTGGCGATTACATTATTGAAAGTTTAATACCCTAAATGATCGTAAACAAAACGGAGAACTGTATTAACATTTTAAAATAGTTTCTTTTTCGCCAATATTTATCTGATCACATCATTATTTTGTAAATGAGATATCTTTATAAAAAAAGCGCTCCGTTTTGTTTACCCTTTGGGAAAGCCGAGGCTGGCCCATCTTCTGCGTTGCAAAGGGGCTCGCAGTAGCAGACTACGGCTTCGCCCTTTGACGCCTTGAAGACTGGGCAGCCTCGATTAGGGTAACAGGCTGTTGAAAAACTGCGCCTGAGGCCGCCAGGCGGTGTTGCACGGCTCTCGCCAGTGCCCATGCTTGAATATGCTGCGCTTGTCGAATCGCCGCGCGCCTTGCCTAACGGCCGGATCCTTGTTTTTCGACAGCCTGCTGGCTGCTGATGAAAATAACATAGATACCCCCTTTGAAAAAGAGGGGCGCAGGGGATTTAAACAGGTATTTTCATGCAGATGGATGATATAAATAATGCGCTGCAAGGGGATCTGCGAAAACTGCGGTTCGGTCCGCCCGTGACTCACGTCTACAATCCCCTTGAATACGCCCGCAAAGCATATGACAACTACCTGCGTCGCTATGCCGGACCGAACCGGGAGGTTATGCTGCTGGGGATGAATCCCGGGCCCTGGGGGATGGCCCAGACAGGTGTTCCCTTTGGAGAGGTCCAGGCGGTGCGGGAATGGCTCAAGATTGTGGCGCCGGTGGGTGTGCCTGCCAGCGTGCATCCCAAACGTCCGGTTGATGGTTTCCGTTGCCGGCGCAGTGAAGTCAGCGGCAGACGGCTGTGGGGCTGGGTCGGAAAAACCTTTCACACCCCGGAGCGTTTTTTTGCCCGCTTTTTTGTGGCCAATTACTGTCCGCTCATGTTCCTGGAAGAGAGCGGTCGCAACCGCACCCCCAACACCCTTCCAAAGGATGAGCTCAAGCCGCTGCTGGCAGCCTGCGACCGAGCGCTTCGTCAAACGGTTGAGTGGATGAAGCCCCGCATTGTGGTCGGCGTTGGGGCGTTCGCGGCCGGCCGGGCGGCTTCCGCCTTAAGCGGGCTGGAGGTGGCCGTCGGCAGAATCACGCACCCGAGCCCGGCCAATCCCAGGGCTAACCTGGGCTGGGAGGCCTTGGTTGAAGAAGAGTTGGCTGAACTGGGGATACGGTTGTAACCTGAAAGGATTCAAGGGTTCGGGGGTTCCAGTGTAAGGAAAATAAGCGACAGGTGGGAAAGCCGGGAGGCTGGTAAAACGGAACCCATGCAAAGCGTATCAGGAAGCTTCCCGGTATCATAGCCTCCAGGCATTCCGACAATACGAGAATCGTTTTATGCCTTGACCCCCCGCCTTGGCGGGATTGAACCCTTTCTCTCAACTAAACGGGCAAGGACCCAAAATGACGACGCTGAAGCAACCCTTCTGGAAAATCAAAGCCCTTCATGAAATGACCGGCAGCGAGTGGGAATCGCTCTGCAGCGGGTGCGGCATCTGCTGTCTTCACCGTTTCCGCGAGGGAAAATCCGGCAAGATCCGTTTCACCGCGGTAGCCTGCCGTCATCTGGACCTTAAGACCTGCCGCTGCCGAATTTATGCGAACCGGTTCCGGCTCGAACGGGATTGCAAAAAAATCTATCCTGAAAATATTCTTAAATTGACATGGCTGCCGAAAACCTGCGGTTATCGGACCGTGGCGGAAGGCAGGGACTTAAGCCCATGGCATCCTTTGATATCCGGCAATCCGGCTTCGGTCCATCATGCCGGCATCTCCATCAAAAATAGGGAAATTATTTCAGCGGCGGATATTGTTGCCGGAGACGTGCTCAAGCACCTGCTGATTCAACCGGCCTGGTTAAGCCGGGGCGAATTATAGATCGCGTTCGGTAAATCAAGTTCATGCGGAAACCGCCAGGTTTTACTCCTGATCATCCGCAGGGGGAGGCGCCGCTTTCTTTTTTTCTTTCTTTTCCTTCTTTGCGGGAGTGCCCTTGGGGGCTTTTGCCTTGGGTTTTTCAGCCGCAGCCTTTTTGGCCGCCAGTTTGTCCGCTTTGGCCTGGACTTTATCGGCGTTTAATTTTTCCTGGGCGGCAATGCTGGAAAGCCGGAAATTGGCCTTGCGGAGGTCGGCCTTCATTTTTTTGATCACACAGTCCCGTTTAATGGCGGCGTCGTCCATACCCTTCTCTTTAAGAGACGCAGTGCGGGCGGCCAGCTTATCGACAGTGGCTTTCTTGCGACTTTCCAAGTATCCCTTTGCTTTGAGATTCATCGTGTTTGTTCCTCCTGCTTCAAAATAACAGCATTTTATTATAAAATGGACATTTCACTATAATTCTTTGCCGCTGTCAAATACAATCTGCTGCTGTCGGGGAAATTGACCTTCGGGCGAATCCGGCTCCCGGATCATGATATCGCAGATGAGCGCTGATTTCGGCATTCACCGAAATTTATCATGGCAATTCAAAAACAAATGCAGTAAACAAGCTTAAAACCCGGACAAAAGAAAGCACTGGCGGCGATGGTCTACTACGGCTGGACGGTTCTTTTCATCTGTTTTATCAACGTGTGCGGCGAAGGCGCGGTCAAAAACCTTTTCCCGCTGATCCTGCTCCCCCTTTCTGAAACCTTCGGATGGTCCAGGGCGGCCACCAGCGCTATTTTTTCTGCGGCCGGTCTGTTCAGCGGGCTTTGCTCGCCGATGGTGGGAACCCTGCTGGACAGGCTGGGGCCCCGCAAATTTTTCCCCCTGGGCGGCGCCCTGCTTTTAATCGGTCTGCTGCTTGTCAGCCGCATCGAAACATACTGGCAGTTCATTGTCGTTTACGCCTGCCTGGTGGCGACCGGTGAAAACATCATCTCTTCCTATACCAATTTCGCCGTTCTCGGGAGGTGGTTTCAAAGAAAGATCGGGAGCGCCATCGGAATTGCGGACACCGGTACCACCATCGGCGCCGCTGTTTTTATCCCGCTGGTTCAGTGGATGATTATCCGGACCGACTGGCGCCATGCCCTTGAATTATTTGCCGTCGTCATTTTTTTCCTGCTGGTTCCCTTGAATCTGATTTTCATGCGCGCAAGTCCGGTCGATAAAGGCCAGTTGCCCGACGGCCGCAAACATCCCGAAAGCCTGTCAAGCGCGCCGGGTCCGAACGAAAACATCCCTGCCACCGTTTTTCCTTTCAGCCTGACATTTCGCGAATCGTTTGATACGCCCTCGCTGTATTATCTGATCGTTTCGAGGTTTTTCAGCAGCGCCGCGGCCTACATGATCAGTATTCACTTCATCGCCTTTTTTGTCGGTGCCGGATATGGTGAAATGACTGCGGCTTCAGCGCTGGCCTTTACCCAGCTTGTCAGCACGGCTGGAAGACCTCCTGCGGGGGCCCTGTCCGACCGGATCGGGCGCGAAATCACGATTACCCTCAGTTTCACCCTGAGCATCGCGGCCGTAATGGTGATTCTGGGTTTTGGAAACGGCGTCAGGCTGTGGCCGGTTGTACTGTTTGTCCTTTTGCGCGGATTCGGCATGGGGCCGGTGGGAATTGCCGCCGGAGCCAAGGCCGCAGACCTTTATCCGGCACCGATCCTGGGAAGGGTCATGGGCGTCATAAATGTGGGCAGGGGATTGGGTCTGGCTGCCGGTCCCCTTATTTCCGGCTTGATTTATGATGCCACCGGCAGCTATCTGTATGCGTTCAGTCTGGCGGTTGTCTTCATGATTCTTTCGGTTGCAAGCTTCTGGATGGCCCACCTTAAAAGAGGGGTTATAACGGGCTGCCGGGCGTAACGCTTTTCATGCCGGATGTTGAGCCTGTCGCCGGGATGACCGCTCCGGCCCGCTACACAAATAAGCCTACCCCTTTTGGACCTGCTTCTCATTAAGCCGGCTATGGAAATACGGATTGACAGGCAGCCCCGCATTTGTCATACCCTGCGTAAACCCTAACGTTGCATAAACAGCATGGCAAAGAATGATAACCAGTGTGATATTCTAACAAAATGCATTTAAATAACATCAATTGGAAGATTAAACCACGGGTGCATTCGACGAATAAAATCAATGGTTGCCATGTGGTTTACCCTCCGGAAAAGCCGGAGGACTCCAGATCCTGCGCTGCCAAGGATTCGCAGTAGATGGACTCCAGCTTCACCCTTGGCGCCTTGGCTCTGAAGCCCTCCGACTTTTGCAACGATAGGGTCAAAAATGATGTCAGGCGCCTGTGCAGAAGCGCAAAAGCGCTTGCACGCCCTGTCCCGCCAAGGCGGTAGCGCAAGGCCGTTTCAAATTTCGTTAATGAAAGGATGAAACAACCATGTATACGGTTACGCTGATCCCCGGAGACGGCATCGGCCCTGAGATTGTCCAATCGGCCGTAAGCGTCGTTGAGGCTGCCGGGATCCATATCCAATGGGAAAAGCAGATGGCCGGGCAATGCGCCATCCCGGCATACGGCCACCCGGTGGGCGACCATGTCCTGGAATCCATCCGAAGAACACAGACGGCACTGAAGGGACCGCTCACCAATGTGCTGGGAACCGAATTTCCGGGGCCCAATGGCTACCTGCGAAAAACCCTGGGCCTGTTTGCGAATCTCAGATTGGCAAAATCTTATCCCGGGGTCAAAAGCCGCTATCAGAACGTCGATCTGGCCGTGGTGCGCGAAACCACCGAGGACGTGTACCGGGGACAGGAACAGATGATTGGAGAGGACGCCGCCGTGGGCATCAAATTTGTTACCCGCCAAGGGGCGCGACGCGTCATACGGTTTGCATTCGATTTTGCGGTCAGGGAAGGGCGCAAAAAAGTGACCGTGGTCCTGAAAGCCAATGTCCTGAAATTAACGGACGGCCTGTTTTTACGAGAAGCGCGGGCCGTTGCGAAGGAGTATCCGCAAGTGGAATTTGAGGAAATGAACGTGGATGCCCAGTGTCTGGAACTGGTACGAAAGCCCGAGGCCTATGACGTGCTGGTGATGCCGAACCTTTACGGCGACATCATTGCAGACCTTGCAGGGGGACTGGTGGGGTCCGTGGGAATCTGCCCGGGTGTCAATTGGGGCGACGGGATCGGGGTTTTTGAGCCCGCCCACGGGAGTGCGCCCAAATACGCAGGCCTCAACAAGGTCAATCCCACGGCCATGATATTATCGGCGGCCATGATGGTGCGCCACCTTGGGGAAAGGGCTAAAGCCCTTCAGATCGAGCAGGCGGTGGCCGCGGTTTTAAATGAAGGTAAAGCGGTTACCTACGATTTGGGCGGCACTGCCGGCACGTCCCAGATGACGGACGCCGTCATCGCTGCACTTTAACACCGTATCGCCTCATGGGCCGCTGCGCTTGCAATCCTTGCAGCCCTCCGGTTCCGAGCGTATTTTTTCAGGGCCCTCATCGGTTTTATTGATTATAAACATATTTAACATTCAACATAAGCGGGAGAGCCCGGCCGTTGCAACCCATCGTCCTGGGCCGGCATGCGTCGCTGAATAAGGGATTGCGCGGCCCTCGGGAACTTGGGCATACCGCCCGCAACGGGTCGGGCTACCGGATTCCTGATATTCATGAACCTGTTAAATGAATATCTGGCGTGGCAGGTTTGTCTTGACAAACAAGATACCGGTAGCTACGGTGTGGTAATAACCACTTTTTCAAAAGGTGTGTCAGTAAATTTCATTAGAGGAGGACATGTATGAAAAAATTAGTTTCTGGTATTTCCCGGCGGACCTTTATCAAGGGTTCTGTTGCCACCATCGGATTGGGCGCGTTTTCTTCCTTTCCTTTTAGAGCGGCGTTTGGGGATGATTTTCCTTCCCGCAACATTCACATCGTTGTTCCCACGGGGGCCGGCGGCGGCGCCGACAAAAACTTACGCGCTTTCAGCGGGGTTTGGAAAAAATATCTCAAAACCGATTTCCAAATCGATTTCTTTCCAGGAGCAGCCGGCCAGGTGGGATACGAAGTTTATCTTGGAAAGAGAGAACCGGATGCCTACAATCTTCTGTTCGGCAACATGGATGCGGAGACCATCATGTATGTCCTGCAAAAGCCGAATTATAAATTTCCGGGCGACTATATCTATTTCAACCAGGTTGACGTGGATCCCAGCGTGATCTGGGTCCGCAAGGACAGCCCCTTTAAAACCATCGAAGACCTGGTGGCGGAAGCCAAGAAACGGACGGTAACGCTTTCCGTCAGCCGGCTGCCGCATCCGGCCTGCATCGGCACCCTGGCCCTGGCAGAAGCGACCGGCGCCAAATTCAATCTGATTCCCTATGGCGGCGGCAACCCGACGGTGGTGGCGGCGCTGACCGGCGAAGTGGACGCCAGCGCCCTGCCGATGGCCAACCCCATTTCCGCCGGCGAGCAGGCCCGGATCCTGTGCGTATTTTCCCCCAAGAACCTGGTTCCGGAAAAATCAAACAATGCGCCGGCTGTCAATGCCGTTTTCGGCACCAAAATACCCAACCTGACGTCGTCCCGAGGATTTGCCATTCATAGCAAGGCCGTTGAAAAATATCCGGAACGGTATGAAAAGCTCAAAAGCACCATGCGAAAGGTCTTTGATGATCCCGACTACAAAGTCGCCATCGAAAAAACCGGCCGTCCTTTCGAATTTGTTTCTTTTGCCGACGAGGCGGAATGCATGGAATCCGCCAAGAGTATTATCGAGCTTACCAACCGTTACAAAGCTTTGCTTACGGCCAAGGACGGGGGAAAAAGCAAGAAAAAGAAATAACGAACGGTGATACCTATGCGTGTTGAAAATTGAGCCATGGCGGAAAAATTCGCCATGGCTCAATGTGGTTTTACGATGCGCGCATTCGATCAAATCCCCTAAAATGGGCGCAGCTTTCTTAAAAAATGGTTGAAATCTATGAATGAAAATACAAATACCCAAGAAAAAGAAAAGAAAGCAAAGGGTGATGAGCTTGTTTTTCCGATCATGGCCCTGGCTTTTGCGATTTACTATCTTTATACCATCCTGGATCTGAACTGGGAGGCCAAGGTCAACGGCGTCCTGGTCGGTTCCATTCTTATTTTTCTGATTGCCGTCTTCCTTTTTAGAACCGCCCTGGACTGGCAGCGGGGCAAAATCTCTCTGAAATTTAAAACCTTTGTCTTTAACAGCGGCATCCAGCTGACCCGCATCTGGTTTCTGCTGCTGGCGGTTTCCTATGTGGTCGTGATCCCTTGGGCGGGGTTTACCCTGACCACCTTCGGATATCTGGTGGCTGCCATGCTGCTGCTGGGTGTTCGATCCCCCCTACGACTTTTTGCTGTTTCGCTGACGCTTTCCGTTTCCGGCTATTTATTTTTTATCACACTGCTCAAGACCCGCCTTCCCTTAGGCCCGGTCGAGCGGCTGATAGACTGGTGGTTTTAATATGGAATTTACCTTTGAATTTTTATCGCAACTTTTCGTAACTTCCTTGGGGCACTGGTACGTCATCGTCCCGGCCATCATCATCGGCCTGGTCATCGGCGCGATTCCCGGGCTGGGGCCGGCCAACACCCTGATTATTTTACTTCCCTTCACCCTTTCCCTGGAGGTCAACGCCGCCATGGCCTTTATGGTGGCGCTGTACTGCTCGGCCCGCATGGGGGCGGGTATCCCGGCCATACTGGTAAATATCCCCGGAACCGCCGGCGCGGCGGCCACGCCTTTTGACGGCTACCCCATGACCCAGAAGGGAATGGCGCAGCAGGCCCTGACGATGAGTTTTGTGGCCTCGGCCTTCGGGGGCCTGATTGCGTCCATCTTTTCGATCTTTTCTCTGCCCATGCTGGCCCGGGTCGGATATTACTTTCACAGCGTGGAAATGGTGGTGGTCATGCTCTTCGGCCTGACCCTGATCGCGGTGGTTTCAACCGGCAATACCTTAAAGGGACTTATTGGAGGCTTTTTTGGACTCCTGGTGGGCGCCATCGGGCCGGATTTCATCTATTCGGCGCCCCGGGCGACCTTCGGTTTCCTGGAACTCTACGACGGGGTTCCGGTGGTGGCGGCCCTGATCGGCATCTTTGCCATTTCCGAGGCGCTGCTGATGATTGAAGTTGAATCGATTCTGACGGAAGCGGGCAAGACCCGGATGGCCGCTCAGTCCCCCTGGGCGGCAACATGGGAAGGCGTCCGCATGTCAGCCAAGCGCTGGTGGCATATCGTCTGGACCAGTTTTATCGGCCTGGGGATCGGCGTGGTCCCGGGGGCCGGGGCGCCCATTGCCGCTTTTGTAGCCTACCAGCAGTCGCGGCTCTTTTCAAAACATCCTGAGCGCTACGGTACCGGACACCCCGAAGGAATCCTGGCACCGGAATCGGCCAACAACGGGGTAACCTCCGGCAGTTTGATTCCGCTGCTGACGCTGGGTATTCCGGGGGGATCCACAGCCGCGATCATGCTCATCGTCATCCAATTTCACGGAATCGTCCTGGGGCCGCGCATATTCTTGGACATGCCCCAATTTCCATACGGCGTTCTGATGGGAATGGTGGTGACTTATCTCTTCATGGTGGGAACGATTCTGCCCCTGGCCCGGTACATGTCGCGGGTTACGCTGATCCCCACCCAGTATCTGGCG
The DNA here is from genome assembly GCA_040757625.1 of Thermodesulfobacteriota bacterium. GTDB lineage: Bacteria > Desulfobacterota > Desulfobacteria > Desulfobacterales > JARGFK01 > JARGFK01. The sequence goes on from JBFLWU010000001.1 coordinate 124,805, forward strand.
CCTGCGATCATATCCTTTACGCTGGTGGGGGCCTTTTCACCGCGGGCGTACATTTTCGACATGGGGCTTGGGCTGGTATTCGGCGTGATCGGCTATATCGCCCGCAAGACCGGCTATCAGGTTTCGGCAATCCTGATCGGCGTCATCCTGGGGCCTTATGTGGAAAGGTATTTAATGCGGGCGCTGCGGATTTCGGAAGGGGATCCCACGGTGCTCTTTTCCTCAACGATCGGGAACGTTTTATGGGTGTTGCTGGCCCTTTCGCTGATTCTGCCGCCAGTGATTGAACGCTTGCGAAAACGCTAGCGAGAAAAGATGCCGTATGAAAGCGAACGGCGGTGCCCCTGAGCCGTGATGGGGATCGGGATGGAAAGGTGCGGACCGCTAATTCGCCGGCGAAATATCCAGCACGCTTTCGCCGAACAGCTCCTCGACGGACAGCCGGCGGGGGGTAAGCCCCTGCTGGAAGGCATACAGAACCAGTTTTTCAAGGGTGCGGCGGTTGGCGTCCACGCCGTACGGCCAGAAGTCTTTTCCGAATATCCGAACGGTTTCCTCCATCACCGCCGGCAGCATCGGGATCATGGCGGCCAGAGCCTGGGTGTTTGACAGGGAAGCCATGGTTTTCTCACGCGCTTTCAGCAGGGATCCATAAATGCTTCGCAATACCCAGGGGGCCTGTTGATGGCGGTCCCGGCGCAGCACCACGCAGTGCATGATCGGATGGATACCGGTGCGGCGATAGTACTCGATTTCAGCGGTCTTGTAGTCCGGAAACATGCGCTGCACACTTGCGGAGCCGCCGGCAAAGCAGGCCGGCGCCTGATGAATCAAGGCGGCGTCCACCTGGCCGGATGCCAGCATGTCGGAAAGATTTTGCGGCGGGGTCATGTAGCGGATGCGGGCGCCTTCGGGCATCCTGATGGGGACCCGCGCCTTTTTGACGGCCACCCAATCAATGGAGCGCAGGTCCACGCCGTACTCTTCCCCCAGAATACCCAGGATCCACACCAGGGCGGTCATGCCCCATTCCCGGATCGCAATCCGCTTGCCGTTCAGGTCTTGGGGTTTTTGTATTCCGGAATCGAGGTTGTAATAGACCATGGCATGGCGAAAGGCCCGGCTGGGGAAGGCCGGCATGCCCACAAACGGACTGTCGCCCCGGCCGATCAAATAACAGTGCGCCCCCATGGACATTTCCGACACGTCAAATTCCAGGTGATTGCACATCCGATAGAAAATATCCGACGGCGTCAGCCTGACGATGCGCAGATCGACGCCTTCGGGATAAACCTGACGGTCTAAGAACCGGGTGCGGTCATAGTCGCCAAAAGCGGCGGTGAGCAAAAGATCGGTCATGGCTTCCTGTAAAATGCGTTTAGGTTTTTTGACAGCAGGATTTTATGTGAAAACAAAAAAATAGTAAACGATAAGTTGCAGGACGGGCCTGTAAATTTCACACCATCGGCATGTAATTGCAAATAACGCAGGGAGCTAAATGAATTTGACTTGGCGCGATGCAGGCACTATTCTTTGAACACATAAACAGTTTCACGCGCTTGAGCGGCAGGTTTGCGCCGGCGTGAAAATACCTTTTCTTGAACGCAGTTAATTATTAAAGGTATGATTTAAACCGATGACGACAAACCAGAATTCATCAGCCTGCCCGGCCTGCGGTGAGCCCGTAAAGGACGGCTGGAACCTGTGCCCGGCCTGCGAGCACCCGTTGAGCCGCCTTGTTTGCCCGCAGTGCGCCATACCGGTAAAGTTTAACTGGAAACGCTGCCCGGAATGTGAGGCGCCTCTGCTGTGCAAGGTTTGCGGAAATCGAATCCCCCGGACGCACAGCACCTGTCCGGTGTGCGCCGCCGGGTTGGCACGGCCCCAGGTGTTAAGCCCGGCTTTCAAGGAAACGGTCACCGGGCTGGAGATGATCCGCATTAACGGCGGAACCTTTGCAATGGGAGATATTTTCAGCGCGGGAATTGAGAATGAGCAGCCGGTGCATCAGGTCTGTCTGACGGATTTTTATATCGCCAAATGCCCGGTTACCCAGGAGCAATGGAACCGCCTGATGCCGGAGAATCCTTCGCGGTTTCAGGGAGACCGACTGCCAGTCGAACAGGTCAGCTGGGATGATGTTCAGGCATTTATAGCAAAACTCAATGAGGCCCATCGGGACCGGTATGAGTTTTCGCTGCCGTCAGAGGCCCAATGGGAATATGCTGCCCGCAGTGGCGGCAAAGAGGAACTATATGCCGGCGGCAATGACATTCGAAAGCTGGCCTGGTATGAAGACAACAGCGAAGGCCGCACCCATCCGGTCGGCGGGCGGGCGCCCAACGGATTGGGCCTGTACGACATGAGCGGCAATGTGTGGGAGTGGTGCCGGGACACTTACCAGGAAGACGCGTATCATTTTCTCGCAGGTGAAAATCCGTTAAACACGCGCAACGGTCCCGATCGGGTCATTCGCGGGGGCGGCTGGAACGTAGACGCCTGGAGTGCCCGCTGCAGCCGGCGCTTCAGCTATCCGATTGACTTTTTCGGTCCCAGCCTGGGCTTTCGACTGGTGATGATTCCCGCCGGAAATGTTGATGAAACCCGTTGATATTCACAGCTCTGAAGAGGGGGTGGGTGTTTATGAATAAACCGATGAGTGCAGCAGCGGCCATGGTGGCTCTGCTCTTGGCTGCCTCGGGCTGCGCCCTGTTTTCTTCCGGGAGCGCGGATGCCGAAAGGATCTCTGCAAAACAGCTCGAGGGGATGCTGGGCCGTTCCGATGTTGTTGTGGTGGATGTTCGCTCCAACAGCGATTGGAACGGCAGCGGATCAAAGATTAAGGGGGCCGTGCGGGAGGATCTGTCCGGCATATCAGGCTGGATAAACCGATATCCCAGGGATAAGATCCTGGTCTTTTACTGCGCCTGACCCAACGAAGCCTCCAGTGCCCGGGCGGCGCGTCAGTTCAAGAACAAGGGTTATGACAAGGTCTATGCGTTAAAAGGCGGATGGAAGGAGTGGGTGCAACACAGTTATCCGGTTGAGCCCAAATAAAATGCCGTCGTTTGGGTTGAATGGTTCAGGGCAGAAACAGGTGTTTCTGCCCTGAGAACAGCCGGTTAATTTTCCTGCCAGCTGATACATTCCACCGGACAGGTTTCGATGGCTTCCTGGATACAGTCTTCCGGGCCGCCTTCGGGCAGAATCACTTCCGCTTTTTCTTCGGCCTCGTTAAATGCGAAAACTTCGGCGCAAAGCTCCACGCAGCTTTCGCATCCAATGCACTCTTCTTTGTTGATGGTTACTGTTTTTCCCATGGGGCATCTCCTTTGTTATATAGGAACCGGTAATTTCATAAGATAGTAAGTATCTAAATGAATAAGTCAATAATTCTGCCGGACGATCATACGTTTAAGGGGCGCAAATAAAACGATATGCAGAAGCTGCTGACCGATAAGGCCGCATTGATCCGGCATATTATTGAAACACTCCAGAGCTACGGCTGCAGGGAACCGATTTTCCCGGCCGGCATTTCAGGTTCAAGCACTTCGGCGGCGGTATTGTGCCTGCTGGGTTTATACCGGGAAGGAACACGAAACGCGCTGCAACCTTGTTTTGTTTTTAACAAGCGCTCGGTAAAGGTCCGTCAGGCCGGCGATCTTTGTTTTCCCGGCGGCAGAATGACGCCGCGGCTGGATTTGTATGTTTCGTGGTGTTTAAGGTTCCCTTTTTCACCTCTGTCACGATGGCCTTACTGGAACTGGTGGCGAAAGCAGCGTCCACAGGAGGCCCGGCGCCTGTCGCTGCTGTTGGCCGCCGGCCTGCGGGAGGGCCTGGAAGAAATGCGCCTGAATCCCCTGGGCGTCCGGTTTTTGGGACCGCTCCCTTCCCAGCGGTTGCGGATGTTTCAGCGCGAGATTTATCCCATGGCCGCCTGGATAGAACGGCAGCAACATTTTTTTCCGAACTGGGAGGTTGAAAAAATCGTCACCGTGCCCGTCCGCAGCTTTTTAAACCCGACGCACTATGCCTGCTGCCGCATCAGTTTCGGCAGCGGCCGGGAACGGCCGGCGGCCCCGGCCGATGAGGCTTTTCCCTGTTTCAGCCTTCCCGGGGCGGGAGAGCGGGAAATTCTGTGGGGCGCCACCTACCGCATGGTGATGAGTTTTCTCGAGCTGGTATTTGATTTCAGGCCGCCGCCGATGGAGGCGTTGCCGGTTGTCCACAAGCAGATCGGCGATGAATATATTTCCTGAATCTTTCATGAAAATTGATGAGAAGCTTTCTATTTTCATGAAAAATTCAGGGACTAACAGGCGTTCAATCTGAATCCCGCTGAAAACAATTCATAAGTCCGACGGGTTAAGGGAGCCGCCGCAGAATCAGCAGGGTGATATCGTCGTGCTGATCGGCGCTGGCCGTGTGAGTGCTTACGCTGGCGGCAATTTCTTCTGTTAACTCCGAGGCCGAAGGCTTTGGGGTCTCCAGAAGTTTCAGCAGCTGCTTAAACGTGTAAAATTCGTGGTTCTTGCCAAGGGCTTCGGTAACACCGTCGGTATAGCCCACCAGGAATTCTCCCGGCGACAAACAGACCTGGCGGATATCGAATTTCATTTCCGGGACGACCCCGACCGCAGGACCGGTGGCTTTCAGTAAGGTTTTAACGCCGCCCCCGGGGTTGACGACGGGGAGGGGATCATGCCCGCCGCTGATATAATTCAATACGCCGGTAGCGGGATCCAGCACACCGAAAAACAGGGTCGCGAACATGGCCAGGTCGCCGTGATGCGCGGCAATATAATTGTTGGTCAGCGCCACGGATGTCAGTGCGGCAAGATGGGTGTTTTCGGCCGCTGCCGGTCCTGCTGCGGCGTTTCCGGAAACGGCCCTGCGCTCCCTTCGGTCCCATTCCTTTCGGGCGGCCGCTTCCGAAAAAATCCGTATCAGGCTGCGAAAGAGGGCCATGAAAAGCGCTGCGCCAACGCCCTTGTCGCATACATCGGCAATAACGATTCCCACGGCATTGCCCGGCAGCGGAAACAAATCGTAAAAATCACCGGCCACCTGACGGGCCGGTTTAAAGTATGCCGCGCTTTCCCATCCCGGTATGTGCGGCAGCTCCGACGGCAGAAAGTTGTGTTGAATTTTCCGGCCTTTTTTTAATTCGGTATCCAGTACCCGGGAATAGGCTTCAACCTGATGAAAACTTCTCTGCAGCGCTTCTTCGGCGTGTTTGCGCCGGTTGATGGCATCTGTAATTTGTCGGTACATCCGCCAGAAGGCATCGATAACATCACCCAGTTCATCCCGTCGATTGAAGGAGGTTGAAACAAAATCGGGCGGCGGCCGGTCGTTGCTGATGGCATCGCCGGCGCTGACCAGATCCTTACGCAGCCTCAGGATCGGCGTTACCACAAGGGTCCCCAGCGTGAGCCATGCGCCCACGGTGACAAAAATCGATATAATGATCACCAGGCCTGAAATTCGCAGAAAGAAATTGAATAAATCCCTTCTCACACGGGTCGCGTCGCTGCGGACAATCAAATGATATTCCCCGGAAGGACGCACGACTCGAAAGGCCAGATCGTATCGGGAGCCGTCGGGATTCAACCGGCCCAAGACCTGATGGGAACGAACCTGGGACAGCAGCAGCTCGGGTTTTTCGCCGAACGACCCGGCAGCTGCGCCTTCGGGTCGATAGAGGGTTCCACCGACGATCGCCTGGGGGGCCATTAATTTTGTGAGTTCCAGTAAAAGCGCTTCATCCGGCATCTGCTGCGGCGTAATTTTCAGGACCAGCGCGACTTCTGTGGCGGCAAGATTTTTAATCTGCGCCAGCAGTTCTTTTTTACGGTTCATGTATGAGGGGATAAAGATGATCGCTTCAATGACGATGACGCTGATAAAAACCCACAGCCCGATGCGGCGCGACAAACGCGAGGTCGGAAATTTTAAAAACCATTTTATAAGGGCGGTCATGTCATATCACCCGTCTTTTTGATTGACCGGCAGCTGTCCCTATATGCAGGGACTGTCTAGAAGTCATTTCAAAACCCCATCTGAGGCCTAATAGCTGCGTTGCAGGCCTCTTCAAAATGCTCACAACAATATGGTTGCTGCGCTTTTTCATCGGCCTGCGCCTTGCTCTTAGACCTGATCCGGGGTTTTGAAATGACTTTTAGTGTCGTATCCCGGGAATTTTGTTTAAAAGGCGCGGTCATATGTTGGATCCGGCCGGCATGAACCCTTAATGGCCGACAGATAGAAATGGAAACTATTTCCGGGACACCACGATAGAAGTTGTTTCAAAAAAAATATAATGACTTCAAGAGGCGGGGAGTATTTTAAATGCTCTCCGGTCCGGCCTATGATAGCCCCCAGGGGAACCGCAGCCACCTGATCGCACCATAGCCGCACGGCAGCGAACCCGCTCAAGTACTATAACAATAAACGGAATGATTTTCACCTGAATTTTATTACAGCCCGCCCCAAACAGCGAAATGTCACAAATATTGACTTTTCAGGGCAGGAGGGATTACAGTTTTATATCCTTACCGGGGGCAACCCGCCGGCTTATGTGAGAACCTTTTTTTTGGAGATAGATCCAAATTTCTTACCCCCGGTTTTTCCGAACGGACTTATTCATAAACGCGCCCAGCGGATGACGGGCCGGACCATAAGGAGGCAAGCATGCAGGCAAAGAAATGGGATGAAATTCTGGTCGGCGAACACGAAATGATTGAAAGGGCAATGGACATTCTGGGCCGAGAGCTTAATAAACTTCCCGGCAACACCCAGGATGTGTTTGTTATCAAACGGGCCATCGACTTTCTGCTGGTTTTCGGCGACGGGATTCACAACCAGAAGGAAGAGACCGTTCTCTTTCCCCTTATGGTCAGACGAAATATTCCCGAGAGCGGGCCGATCCGGGTCATGCTGTCGGAGCATGAGGCCGAGCGCAACCTGCTCAAAGAGCTGCTGGCAGCGTCGGCCGGGCTGTCAAAGGCGGCAGCCGAGGATAGAACCGGTTTTATGAAACGGGGCGCGCAATACCTTGAAATCCGGTCCAATCACATCTGGAAGGAAAACGACGTTCTCTTTAAACTTGGGCTGCAGGTTTTTTCAGAAAAAGACGGCCGCGACCTGGTGGACCAGTTTCGACAGATCAACATCCAGGCCTACGGCGCAACTGCCCAACAAAAATTTTTACAAATGCTGGAAGAGGTCGAAAAAGGCGGAAAGGCCCGCAAAAGCCTGATTCACAACCTTTCCATGGAACAGATCGATGCCATTATGGAAACCCTGCCGGTGGAAGTAACCTTTGTGGATGCCGATGACACGGTGGCTTATTTTAACCGGCTCGACAGGGAAAAAATATTTGTCCGCAGCCGATCGGTGGTGGGGCGAAAGGTTGAAAAGTGCCACCCGGAAAAAAGTGTCGACACCGTCAAGCGCATCGTAAATGGCTTTAAGAACGGATCGATGGACAAGGCCGAATTCTGGATCGACCTCATGGGCGATAAGGTCCTGATTCGTTATTTTCCAGTGCGCGGCGCGGCCGGGGAATACCTGGGGGTCCTGGAAGTTACCCAGAAAATCGGTGAAATTCAGAAGCTTTCCGGCCAGAAACGGCTGCTGGACTAAACCCGAAGCAGCCTTATCCCAGAATATCCAGTATCCAGGCGCGGATATCCTGGATTTCTTCATGGCAGACCGTGTGCGCCACCGGATATTCGCGCCAGCGAACGTGATACCCCAACCGGTTTAAAGCCTGACGGGTGTGGACGGCATTTTCGATTCCGACCAGCGGGTCGCCGGTGCCATGGGCCATGAAAATGGGGATATCCCGGTTGGCCTCGCTGCATTCATCCGCGAGCTGATCGATGGTGGGAAGAAAGGTTGATAATGCCATGATTCCGGCCAGCTTTTTATTATAACGCAGGCCGGTATGGAGCGCGATGACGCCGCCCTGGGAAAATCCGGCCAGGATGATACGCTCCGGCGGCAGGCCGCGCCGGATTTCAGCTTGAACCAGGTCCGCCAGCTGCCGGGAGGACTCAAGAATGTCATCGACATTGACCTTGTGGGAACCGGTGATATCCAGAATGTCGAACCAGGCCGGCATCAGCATGTGGAAGTTGACGGTAACGGTCCGTTTGGGGGCATGCGGAAAAACAAACCGGACGGGCAGAGATTCCGGAAGACGAAGTTCCGGAACGATCGGTTCAAAATCATGACCGTCCACCCCTAAACCGTGAAGCCAGATAACGGCGGCAGAGGGTTTTGATTTCGGGTTAACCTCAAGAAATTCAAGTTGTCTGTCAGCCATGTCATTATGTCTCCGGATTAATACCTGAATTTTGCACGAGTTGGAGGCTTTCAGCTGCAAGGCATTTAAAGGTCAAGCCATAGTGTGTACCCTTGCGAGCCTTTAATAACGCAGCAGGTGGTAGCCTCCAGCTCGAAGAAGTGTTAAAATTTATGAGAACAAATGAGCATTACCTGTCGGGTATTATTTGTCTGTTGTTAAATTTATCTTAAAGCCGTTGTATCAAGCAACAACAAAAATTCTCATAAATTTTCTTGCAAGATTCAGGTAATCAACCTGATTATATGACAGGTTAAAATGGCGATGAATTCATGTTTTTGCGACCGTCAATATGGGACGAAAAGGCTTTTTTAAGATAGGTTCCGATCTTATTCGGTTTATCGTGTCGATCTTTAATTATGATTTTGATGCCCGGTCTCATTGCGGCAGGGAGCATCATGAGGAGAGTTGTCATGAACCTGCATAAATTTCTGCGAGCGCTCAAAGGAAAACGCCTGAACGAAGCTCATTATGAGCTGCTGCGTCAGGCGCTGGCACTTCAGGAGGAAAAGCTGGCATTGATTCAGGCCGCCAATAAGGTTCTGCAGGAAACCAACGATCTGCTGAAAGACAAGGTGCGCAGGCTGGAAGATGAAATCAGGAAGATGCGGCCTTATACGGAAAAGCCACCGGTTGTAGCCGTAACACTCCCTGCCGCCGCTCCGGCCAAGCATGTTCAGGAAATATCCGATTTGACCGTAGCAATCCTGCAGGAATGCATTGAACGGGACCTGGTTGAATTTCAATGTGTTGAAATGGCCGAAAGTCTTTCATGCAATAAAAGCGAGATTGAAACGGCACTGGCCGAACTGGCGGAAAGCGGTCTGATCGTTCAGGACAGCACCCGTCCGGCAGAGGCGGTTTATCGGCTGACGGCCGCCGGCAAAAGCTATGCGCGGACATTGCCTCCCGTGAACCGCGCCTGACTTATTAAGGAATGCATAATTGAGTAGACATGCTGATGCCGCCGGCCATAACCGCATTTCGGACCGTGAAATATTCACGCATAAGTGCGCGAAAGGCCCAACAGGATCTGGATTATGAGATCATTCCCTTTGGTGCTCGGCCTGTTGCCCTCCAAGACAGGATCATCAGCGCTGTTGGACCAAACGCTTTCTAATGCGCTCAAACAGTTTCCCGTTCCGAAACGCGGTTATGGCCGGCTTTCAGATCGGCCGGTATGTCTATATCATCATGCACCGATTAGTAGGTCCATCTAAACCTGCTTGACAAGTGGCTTTGAGTTTGCTTTTATAATGCTTATCTGCATTGTTTAATTTCTGTTCGCAACTACTTCTATTCCAACATATCTGTTCATTCTGAGTACCGGTTTAAGTTTCGACATGGCGCCCCTTTAGGACGCCTGCGTAGCGGCAGTTTGTGTGGCCTTCATTCTTTTTCAACGTGAAAATATTCTGCAACAGGGATCCAGCATGAAAAAGATGATCTTTCCGGCTATCTTTATCGCCATCGGCATCGTCATCAGCTTTCCGATTTTCAGTCTGACTTATTATACGATGGTACGCACCACCACTCCCCAGTTTTGCGCTTCCTGCCACGAAATTCAGTTTGCCTACAATACCTGGAAAACCTCCAGCCATGTTAACAACGCCCAGGGCTTCGTGGCCGACTGCATGGACTGTCACCTGCCGGCGCCGCACGACACGTTTGATTTCTTCTATGCCAAGACCTTGCACGGCATCAAAGATGTTATTGTCCATTTTGTTCAGGACGAATACGATCATGCTGAGAATCGCCGGGCCGCCTACGCGTCTTTTAAAAACGACCAGTGCCAGAAATGCCACCGCAACCTTCTCTTTATTCCCGACAACCGGGGAGCCATGCTGGCGCACCGGGCGGTCGTGTATGCCCGGCCCGGTTATGAAAAAAAATGCGTGGATTGCCATCAGAACCTGGTGCACAATCCGCGCGAATTTTACGACTACAAGCAGTATAAGGAGGCCTATCGCGGACTGGGCCTTTGATGGAGGCAAAGACCGTCTCTGCCTGTTGCGGCTTGGTGCAGCGGTCAGGGGGCGCATGCAGGCGCAGTAACCCCTGGTTACGGCTCCTGGGGGGGCTATCCCCGGGCAGACCGGACAACATTTGAAAAACATCCCGACCCTTGAATTAAATTAACTTGTTGCAGCGACGGCGAAAGGAGGGGGTAACGTGAAAAAGTTATGGTTTATGATGATTCTGGCCGTGGGGGCGGCCGGGTTTTTATTAACCGGCGGCGACAACAGTTTGGCCCAGAATACTCCTAAAACAAAGGAATTCAGGCTCGAACGCAGCATGCCGAAGGAGGCGGCGGCCTGCATCGAATGCCACAAGGCCGAACACCCGGGCGTTTTTGCCGACTGGGCCTACAGCCGGCATGCCAATGCCAATATTACCTGCTATGACTGTCACAAGGCCGAGGCCTTTGACCCGGACGTGAGCCAGGAACATTACAAGCAGTATGAGCGCAGCGATGTCAAATACGGCACCAAGGAGTTCAAGGTGCCGGTGTCGGCCGTGGTCACGCCCAAAGACTGCTCCCGATGTCATCCGGACGAAGCCAAGCAGTTCAGCGTCAGCAAGCACGCCAATACCCAGGAAATCATCTGGCAGATCGACTCCTGGCTCAAACAGGGCATGAACAGCGATTTCGAGCGCGCCAGCGGTTGTTTTCACTGCCATGGCACCATCCTCAAGATCAAAGATAAAAAACTGGACCCGGCGACATGGCCCAATGTGGGCGTGGGGCGCATCAACCTGGACGGCAGCAAGGGAAGCTGCACCAGCTGCCACACCCGCCACCGCTTTTCAGTGATGGAAGCCCGCAAGCCCGAAGCCTGCGGCCAGTGCCATCTGGGACCGGATCACCCCCAGATTGAAATCTACATGGAATCCAAACACGGCGATGTTTATACGGCCCACGGAAGTGAATACAACTGGAAGGCCGCCCCGGGGACATGGTCGGCCGGCGTCGATTTCAGGGGGCCCACCTGCGCGTCGTGTCACATGTCGGGTTCGGGCTCGGTCCAGACCAGTCATGATGTAACCGAGAGACTGGCGTGGGAATCCCAGGCGCCGCTGACGATAAGGCCTCAGGATTTTAAACCGTTTCCGGCCAAGACCAACTATCAGACCGAGCGGGACAAAATGAAGGAGATCTGTAAACAGTGCCACGGCAAAACCTGGGTGGATGGTCATTTTGTCAAATATGACCAGGTGATTCAGGAATACAACGAGGTGTATTATAAACCGGCTCAGAAAATGCTGGATGAGCTCTATGCCAAGGGCGTTCTTGATAAAACCCGGTATTTTGACGAGGAACTGGAGATCGAATTTTATGAATTATGGCACCATGAAGGCCGCCGGGCCCGGTTCGGCGCCGCCATGATGGCGCCGGATTACACCTGGTGGCACGGATTTTATGAGTGTAAAAAGCGCTACAACACGTTTATGGAAAAAGCCCGCGACATGATCAAGCATAACACAAAGGCTTACAAGGCCGCAGATTTTCCCAATGCCAGCGGGAGCACCAAGCCGCCGGAAGAGGTCTTTGGAAAGCGTAAATAGAAGCCATCTTAATAAAACGATACGCCAAATGCATGCGCCGGCGCCACTTAACCGTTTGCTGGCGGTGCGCCCGGGGATACCCCCATGGGTCCTGTAACCACCTGATCGCATCATAACCGCACGGCAGCGATTCCGCTCAAGTTCGATTGAACAGGTCAGATAGGGCTGATTTCCACGGCGACGATGATCGTCTCTGCCGGTTCCGGACCAGCGCAACGGTCAGGGGGCGCATAGAGGGCCCGGCCCCTTTGGTTGCGGCACCCAGGGGGGCTATCCCCGGACGCACCGGAGAACATGTCAATACGCTCCGACTGCTGCAATTTTTTTGAGAGGGCTTCTAATCATCGCTGGAAGTCAGCTTAACACCGATCCCCGCCCTGCATATTTCGGGCGGGGTTTTTGCAGGTTTGCCGGATGAGAAAAAAAGCCGAAAATAAAATCAGAGAAGCGGCGGCCATGCTGGGAGGCAACAATTATTACCGCCTCGACAAGGTCAGGACAAGAACCGGTCTGTATCCGAAAGTCTATGATAAAACGATCCTGGATATGGCCAGGCTCGGGACAATTACCTTGACGGCAGGGGATACCGCCGGATTGTCCCCTGCTGAAACAGGCAACATGGTCCGCAAGGGCGAGACGATCTATACCCATTTCAGCTTTCAGGATGCGACCGGCGGAAAGCCGGCCTCGGCCCATGCGGAGACAAGGGCGCCTGAAACGGTTGACGTCGTGCTTGCCGGACTGGACCGGGCCTTATGGCTGCAGTTTGAAAAGCAGTGTCTGGACAGGGAGGCAAAACAGCCGCTTGAAAAAATTGTGGAAATGATCGGCGCTTACAACCGCTGCGGAGAGCAATAAAGGAGACGGTTATGAAAAAACGCTCCCTGGTCATGGCCGTGCTGCTGGGTATCCTGTTCGGCGGGGCGGCGGCCGCCCAAACCGAAGCCGAAAAGATTCTGGCTGCAGTGGTAAAGATTCGCGCCGTGGTTCCGGAAACGGCCCGCACGGCAGAGACGCTCGGGACCGAACGGGAGGGGAGCGGCGTGGTCATTGATTCAGAAGGCCATGTACTTACCATCGGGTATCTGATTCTGGAAGCGGCTGAGGTTGAAATCACCGAGACCGGCGCAAAACCGATCAAGGCAACGGTTGTCGGTTATGATCATCCATCCGGGTTTGGCCTTTTGCGCGCCGACCGTCCTCTCCGGGCACCGTTCCTGGCGCTTGGCAACTCCGCTGAAATTTCAACGGGCGATCCGCTCCTGGTGGCCGGTTTCGGCGGGCGGGAAGCCGCCCAGGGGGTTCGGGTCGTGTCCCTGACCGAGTTTGCCGGCTCCTGGGAGTATCTGCTTGACAGAGCGATCTTTACGGCTCCGCCGCATGCTGAATTCAGCGGCGCTGCACTGATCGATCGAAGCGGCCGGCTGGCCGGAATCGGCTCCCTGTTTACCCAGATTCAGATCAAGGAGATAGGCATGGTGCCCGCCAACATGTTTGTTCCCGTCGACCTGCTCAAGCCGATCCTTTCCGATCTGCAGCAATATGGACATAGCCGGCAGGCGCCGCGTCCCTGGCTGGGCATCCGGGCGGAAAGCATACACGGCCGGGTGTTTGTCCTGGGCGTTTCACCCGGCGGCCCTTCTGAAAAGGCCGGTATTATGGCCGGGGACCTGGTTTTGGCCGTTAAGGAAAAGGCCGTGCGCGACCTGGCGGATTTTTACCGGAGCGTATGGGCGCTGGGAGCGGCCGGCGTCGATGTCCCCTTGAGCCTGCTGCAGGACATCCGGATTCGCCAGATTGTCGTGCACTCCGCAGACCGCGCTCAGTATATGCGGCTCAACCCCAAGCGGACGGCTTCATCCCGGCGTCTTTCATTCCACACCCCCCCTTGATTAATTGTCAAACTTTCTATATTAGCAGGCTATTAATAAAACTTCGCTTGGGGCTGCATGCAGCGTTGCACGTGCGCGCAATGCTCATAACTGACTAAAAGTCATCACAAAAAAACTATAAATGAGTGGGCGGTCGGGGAGTTATATGACAATTGTCTGTGGCGTGACCTGTCGCCGCTTCATCTTTTGCCGGCGGACCGGAGAACCGCTACATGCTCTCCGGCTCCTGAAATAATGATATGTTTTTTGAGATAGTTTCTAATAGCTGCGCTTGTCGAATCGCCGGGCGCCTTGCCGGGCGACCTGATTCCTGTTTTTCAGCCGCCTGCCGGCCCAGATTCGGCGTGCGGGGAATAAACATTTCGCGGGGAGAGACATTATGAAAGAAAGCGGCATGCGGAAGGAAATCGTTCAATGGGTCGGCAGAGAATTTATCTTTATTTCCTGTGAAGGCCAGCGCATCGGTAATGCAGCGGATGAAATGGAAGGTATTTTCGGCCGCGTTTCGAATGAACTTCAGATAGAGGGGCTCTCCCTTGACCATACGATTCGTACCCGGCTCTGGGCGGTTGACCGCCAGAGCCGGGACCTGGCGAGCGATGTGCGGGCCAAGTATAATACAGGCCGGGCGCGGGCGGCGACCTCCAGTTATATCATGCCGGGATATTTTGCTTCGGAGGCCCGGGTCGGGATGGATCTGATCGCCCTGCGACCGACGGTTCCGGACATAAAAAAAATAATCGTAGAAAGCGATCCCCCCCGCAAACCCATTAATTACCTGATTTTTGATTCGCTGCTGGTCCTGGCGGGGAAAACGGTGGTGCTCCCGACCCTGGAGGCACAACTGGATGAAATTCTTCCCCGTATTACAGGTATACTGGCGGAGGCCGGCAGCAGCTGGAAGGATGTGGTGAACGTGTCGTGCTATTTGCACCGCAGCCAGAAAATCGGAACATTGAAGAGGGGGCTTTCAAAATGGGTGCGGGCGCCGCTGGCCCGAATGGAGATCGCAGCGGTGGAAGGCTATTCCGCCGAGGGAAAACTCATAGAGATCGAGGTGACGGCGGAAACACACAGACAGCCGGAGTGATGATCCATATGGCAGCCATTCACAAAGGATTGAAAGGAGTCCGGGAGATGGTGGTGGGTGCGGCGGACCTGGCCAGCTATACCGGAAATACAGGTGCCGACGTGCTTTCAACCCCGCGGTTGGTCCTGTTGATGGAGCAGGCGGCGCGCTTGGCCATCGAGGGACGACTGCCCCCGGGAAAAATTACAGTGGGGACGCTGATTCAGATCCGGCATTTCGCCGCCTCGCCCCTCGGCGCAACCATTCGCGCCGAAGCGGTTCTCAAGGAAGTTGACGGGCGCCGCCTCTTATTTGAAGTTGCCGCTTATGACGATGTGGAAAAAATATCGGAAGGCGTCAATGAGCGCCATATCGTTTCTGAAGAAAAATTTCTGGAACGGGTTCGTAAGAAAGCAGACCTGTCGGCCTCCAAAACGCAATGAGAACGCCGGCGGACTGCTCCCGCCAAGATCTTACTATCTGAAACGCATGCCGGCCTTCTCCAAAAAACGTCCGCTTCCCTTAATGACCGGTAAATAGACCCTGACGTTGCAACGATAGGGTAGAAATTGAATCTATTTCCGGGGCACGGCACTATCAGGCTGTTGAAAAACAAGGATCAGGTCGCCAGACAAGGCGCACGGCGATTCGACAAGCGCAGCATATTCAAGTATATGTGAGCATTGGCGAGAGCCGCGCAACACCGTATGGCGGCACCAGACGCAGTTTTTCAACAGCCTGCTAGAGATAATGGGCCATTTTCATCATGAGTTCGTGCTGCTGCATCGCCCCCGGCATGCTTTCTTTGAGCTGTCCGTTGTCGAAAATAAAAACAAAGGGAACGCTGAGAATATTATATTTTGAGGACAATCCGGGATTGGCGTCGACGTTCAACTTGCCCACCCGGACTTTCCCCCTGGCGACAGACGCATAGCTGTCAATGACCGGAGTAAAGGTGCGGCAAGAGGGGCACCACGGCGCCCAGGCAAAAAGGAGAACCGGCAGGGGAGAGTTGATCACTTTTGTTTCAAAGTTGCTGTCGGTGATCATCAGCGCTTCCCCGGCAAACAAATCCTCCGCCGGCAGTGCAGCGCCGCATTTGCCGCATTTGGCGCCGGCCCTGATTTTTTCAGCGGGGACCCTGTTTTTGGCTTTGCATTGTCCGCACCGTATCATGAACACCTCGGCCGCAGCGGCACCCGGTCCGTCGATTTTGAGAGCGGCGCCGCATTTGCCGCACTTTGCGGGCCGGCCGGCTTTTTCAGGCGGTATTTTGTTTCCGGCCCCGCAGCCGGCACAGCGGATGATAAGGGGGGATGTTGCTTCCATCTGTACACCTCTTTTAATAAAAGAATCTTCGCAGCCCTGCACCCGGCGGGACGGGAGACGCCCGCTATTGCAGTTTGGAATTCATGAGTTATTGTATAAGATAATCTTAAAAATAAAAGTGTAAATAGCAAGGTGCGGGTGATCCCAGCGGCGCATACCCCCGGAGGCAAACCAGCCTATTGCAGGAACGGATATTTATCGCCGAGAAACACAGGCAAGAAACTTTTCAATCACTTTGCGACAGCTTCCTGTCCAGTCGGCTGGCATACATTTCACACCCGGCCTTTGCTGAAAAATTCATTCAGAAGACATACCGGGATTACCGGCAATAAAAGCGGGTAGGGGAAATTATAACTGATGACACCCAAAGACTATTACGCTGTGTTGGGAATAACCCCCAAGGCAGATTCGCAGCAGGTGAAAGCGGCGTATCGGAACCTGGCCTTTCAATATCACCCGGACAGGAACAACGCGGATGCGGCCGCCGCGGAGAAAATGAAGGCCATCAACGAAGCCTATGCGGTTTTGTCCCATCCCCGCAAGCGGCAGGAATACGACCGGTTGCGGGAGCAGTTCGGATCGTCCGCCTATCAGCAGTTCCGGCAGAGTTATAGTGAACAGGATATCTTCAAGGATTCCGATATTTATCAGATTTTTGAGGAAATGGCCCGGTCGTTCGGCCTGAGGGGCGGTGACGATATTTTTAAGGAGTTTTACGGGCAGGGCTACCGCAGCTTTGAGTTCAGGCGTCCGGGATTTACAGCAAGGGGCTTTATTCTTTCCGGTCGGCTTAACCGAGCGGGAATACGCCGGAAACAGGCTGCGGAGACGGGATACCTGGGACGGGCGTCGAAATTTTTACTGGAAAAAATCGGGGGGGTCAAGTTCCCTGAAAAGGGAAAAGATCGGCAGGATCAGATTCGGATTTCCCCTGAATTGGCCCGGCAGGGCGGCCCATATGCCTATTTTTTAAAGGAGAAATCCAAAAAACTGGTGGTTAAAGTCCCGGCGGGAATCAGAGACGGTCAGCGCATTCGCCTGGCCGGGATGGGATCGGAAGGAAAGGGCGGGGCGGCAGCCGGGAATTTGTATCTGACCGTTCGCATTCGAAAGCCGCTCCTGAAAAAGGTCAGGGATTATCTGGGGTTTTGAAACTGTCTGGAAAACGAGAATGCACACGCCCGCCAGAGCTTCAAGCATCTTTTGGGTAGACGCCATCTCAAAAAAACTATACACGAAATGCGTGAGAGGTCGAGGAGTTTGATTACAAATGTCGATGGAATGAACCGTCGCCGCTTCACCGTTTGACGGCGGCCCGGCCCGGGACAGCCCCGTGGGTACCGTAGCCGAAGGGACTGAGTCCGGCCTGCGCCCCCTGACCGCTGCGCTGATCCGCAGCAGGCAGAGACGATCATCCTCGCCGTGGCAATCAGCTCTTTGGGGCTGGCCCAAGAGGAGGTGAGCGGGGTCGCTGCCGTGCGGTTTTGATTCGATCAGGTGGCGGGAGCTATCCCCGGACGGACCGGAGAACATGTAAAAGGCTCCCCGGCCCCTGAAATAATAATATTTTTTTAGATAGCTTCAATATGGTTAAGCACAACGATAACGCCGCTGCATGAAAATGGAGCCGAATGGAGGAATACATGAAAAAAATTAAAGTTAAAAACCCGGTGGTGGAGCTCGACGGCGATGAAATGGCCCGGGTGCTGTGGGGATGGATCAAGGAAATGTTGATTCTGCCTTATCTTGACATCGAGCTGAAATACTTTGATTATCATATCCTGAATCGCGACGCCACCGAGAACCGCGTGCTGGTTGAAGCGGCCGACGCCATCAAAAAATACCGGGTGGGGGCAAAATGCGCCGCGATTAATCCCGATCAGGCGCGGGTCAGGGAATTCGGCCTCAAAAAAGCCTGGAAGTCGCCCAACAGCGGCACCCGCAACCAGATCGGCGGGACGCTTTTCAGGCAGCCCATCATTTTTAAAAACATTCCCCGGCTTGTCCCGGGATGGAAAAAGCCGATTGTCGTGGCACGGCACGCCTTCGGCGATCTCTTCGGCGGGGCCGACATGACCCTGTCGGGCGGCGGCAAGGTGTTTTTAAAATATGTGCCCCACGACGGCGGGAAGCCCAGCGAAATTGAAGTCTGCGACATCAAGGGGCCGGGGGCCGCGCTGGGGATTTTCAACACGGAAGATTCCGTGCGCGGGTTTGCGAGTTCCTGCATGAATTTCGGCCTTGAAAGGGGGTATCCGGTCTATCTGGGGACCAAAAACACGGAGCTGGAAAACTACGACGGCCTGTTTAAAAACACCTTTCAGGATGTTTACGAAAAAGCATTTCAAAAACCGTTTGAAAAGAAGGGGATCTTCTACGAACATCGCATGGTGGACGAGCTGGCGGCTTTTGCGATTAAATCCGCAGGGGGGTTCGTCTGGGCCTGCAAGAACTATGACGGCGATATTCAGTCGGACATGGTGGCGGCGGGCTTCGGTTCCCTGGGCCTGATGTCTTCCATGCTGCTGACGCCGGACGGCCGGACGGTTCTTACCGAAGCGGCCCACGGCACCGTTACCCGTCATTTCCGCGAGCATCAGGCCGGCCGCGAAACCTCCACCAACCCGGTGGCGCTGCTGTTCGCTTGGACGCGCGCCATTTACTACCGGGGCCTGTATGACGATACGCCGGATGTTCAAAAATTCGCAAATACGCTGGAGGGTGCCTGTGCCGCCACGGTGGAAGCCGGACACATGACCCGGGATCTGGCGACCCTGGCCGGGAATTCCACCTGGCTGACCACCCGGCAGTTCCTGACGAAAGTTAAGGAAGCACTGGACCGGCGTCTATAAACCCGCTGCCGTATCCAGCAGGTAAGTTTCATACCAGGCGCGCCCGCGCCAGCTGCTGATAAATCCGTTGTGGCCGCCGTAATCATGCATGATCAGTCGAAGGTTTTTGCCGGCTGATACGTGATAAAAATCTTCAACCGGAATGATGGGGTCGTCTTTCGAGGTGATGATGGTGGCGGGGACCGCCAGGCTTTCCAGGGCGCGGCCGGTAAGGGTGTAACCGTCAAAATAGGCTGCGGCATTTGGGTAGGGCGAATAGCGGCGCAGCAGTATTTCGGTCATCTGCCGGATAGTGGACAGTTTCAGAATGTCGCTAAAATCGTAGCGCTCAGGGAACAAGAACTGTTTTTTCCTTAAGGAACGCTGCCATTTTTTCATGAAATAGCGCCGGATAACGCGGTGGCCGTCTATTGCGTCGGTGGCCCGCGAGGGGTCCAGGACCGGGCTGATGGCGATGACATGCCGCAGGTCGATGTCTGCAGGCGTCGCTTGCGGCCAGCGGCGGGCGATGCGCAGGGCAAAATTGCCACCCAGGGAAAAACCGCACAACCACACGGGGAGTCCGGGAGTCAAGCGGGCGGCGGCGACCACCGCCTCAAAGACTTCATCCAGCAGGGTCGCGTAAAACAGCCCTTCGTTGAGAGCGTGCGAATCTCCGTGATCGCGGAAGTTCAGCCGGAAAACGCTGAAGCCGCGATCCAGCAGGTATTGTCCGGTGGCCGCCACATAGGCGGAGTCCTGGCTGCCTTCCCAGCCATGCAAAAGAATCATCAGGCCCCCGGGGGGGGCTGCCTGCGCCGGAGAAAGGGCGCCGCTGAGCCGCACGCCGCCGGCGATGCTCAGGACGACGGGCCGGGCGCCGGCAACCAGGGACTGCGACCGAAAGCGTCCGGGCCGGTTGCTTCCCATAAAGGTCTGCAACATGGCGCTGCGTAGATAAAAGGGCGGGATGAAATTTGCACAAGTCCGCTGGAAATTCATGGTCTTTGGCGAAATCCGTCGATAATCCGGACAGGTATAAATGCCCGGCTGTTTTATGATATCCCTGTGAAATGACACCCGCTCTATTTCGGTTCAAGGAAATCCTGTAAATGAATCACTTTTTGATCGTCTCCGGCCGCGGTCTTCATCTTTTCCCAGGAACCCCGCAGCTTGGCCTTGCGGAGCTTGTTGATGGCGGCTTCGAGTTCCGGACTGGTTTTGATCAGCTCCTGAATCCGGGTATTGAGTTCTTCCCAACCGTCCTGAAGATCGGCAACGTCCATTTCAAATCCGCCCAGACAGCCCAACAATGAAGCCAGATGCGACATGATGCCGAAATGGGTTACGCCCTGCAGGTAGTAGGGACAGTGGCACCACAAGCTGACGCATTTAAAACCCCGCCCGGCGCCTTCGGACTGGATGACGGAATGAATGGCGCTGGGTCCCTGATAAGAGACAGGGACAACATTTTTTTGTTTCAGCCGGTTGAATAACTCTGGATCCGAAGCCAATGCGGATACGATTCGGTCCGAGTGCAGGACATTGTCGTACATGCTTCCCAGGGTAATGATGGTTTCAACGCCGAGATCCTCACACAGCGAAAACAGTTCGTCAGCAAACGTATACCAGGCAAGTCCGGGTTCATCCGCCTTTAATAAAACCAGATCGATGGGGCTTGCGCCGGTCCGGGCGGCATAGAATTTGCCGCCGGGCGGTTTTAAGCTTTTCAAATTACCCTGGCGGATATTTACCAGCGGCCGGTTTTCATCATAACGGTAAAAGGTGTCCGGGTTCAGGCGGGCAAAAGGACGGGCTTTGAATTTTCCGACCAGGTACGCAATCATGCCCTTGGAAATGTTCAACGCATTGCCCCAGCCGTCAAAGCCGGCGATCAGGACGGGCTTATCCAGGTGGGGGCGTGATTCGATCAGAAATCCCGGGTTGCGCATAAGGATTTTTTTGATTCATTGTTTGTCATGGCTTTTATGCAGCGGCCGGTTTACTGTGGCATGGGATCCATCCAAAGTCAAGGACGGGAACTTTCAGGGGGACGGTTTTGAATCCAGGACGATGTATTTTTTGCGAAGGATTCTTTTCAGCTCCTGCAACACCAGAATGGATTTCATTTCCTCGCTGGTCATCTGGGCCACGTATCGGTCATTTTTGAGGATGTCGGCAACCCATTGCCGGGGAAGTTGTTCATCGGTGGGGTACTGATCTTTCAGGTGTTGAAAATAGGTTCGGGTCCGGGTTCTGAGTTCCGGCTCGGGAATTTTTTCAATCTTTGAAAAGAGCTGTTCCAGTTCGGCCGGGCCCGGCAGATACGGATGCTCGATGATTTCCTTGAACGTTTTTGCATAGCGGTCCAGACCGCTGTAGATATGCCGATTGTTGACCACATTCAATTTGGCCCAACCGGCACGAATCCATTTAAAAATTCCGCAGCGAACCAGCGGCTTGCCGGGTTCAATTTCATCAAACACGGTAACCGCGAATGAATCGTACATGTAGGAGCTGACCCAGCCAAAACCGGCCTTGGTTAATCCTTTCTGGTCGGAATACAGATAATTCCAGGCATCATCGGAGCCCAGCACCAGTCCCTTGCGGCCGACGTCGGATATGTCGGTCTGCTTGGAAATCGAAATGAAGAGGTTGCGCCCCTGATATTTAAAAAGAACGAGGGCGCGGTTTAGGTCATAGCGATAATAGGCGCCGCTGAAAATATCGGGCGTGTTTTCAATATGCTCGACGCCTCTTACCACCACGGCCTGTTCCAGGGCCGGCAGCAGTTGCCACATTCGCGGCAGGGGCTGCGGGCGGCCGTCTATTTCAGTCCAGTAAGAAAGCCTGACGGATGAAGGCATCAGCAGAAAAGACGGAATATCCGGGTTGTGCGACAGTTTGATAACCTGGTTGAGGTCTTTATAGATATCGAATTCGTAATACGCCGAGGAGGACCCGAACAGGTCGTCGGTATAATAAAGGCCGGAACGGTTTTTGGGCTTTTGGACAAAGGCCAGTATTTCAGCGATTTGACCGGGATCAAACGCATCCCGGCCGCCGGGGGCAGCCAGGCCCATCAGGTAGTTTAAACCGGGAGAAAGATTGTCCGGGAACGGGATTTCCTGGAGCTCTTTGGTGGCATAGGCGGGCGTCGGCAGCCAGATGCCGTTCAGGGTCAGCAGGAGGATAACGATGCCAAGGACGTTAGCCGGGAGGTGGTTCGCTTGAAATATATGGAGTTTCATTAACCGCGTATCTTAAAAAAAATTCCAAGAATATCTTAGAGCGGATGTTCTTGGCAAAAGTGATTGTTAAAGTCGAATATATAAGAACCGGAACAAATTAAAACCGCCGGGTGCTATATACCATATGCCGGTTAAAATAGCACGTGTTCTTTTGGCTAGTGTCGCGTCCCGGATCCAAAATAAGACCGCGCCTTTTATAAAATATTTCCGGGATGCGACACTAGGAACAGGTCCCTTTTAAACCGATCTCACCGGCGACATCCCGCATCCCCATGATGGTATCGGTGATCAGATCGGTCAACTCCATGCCGAGCCGCTGGGCGCCGCGTTCAATGATGGTGCGGTCCACGCCGGCGGCAAAACGCCTGTCTTTCCATTTTTTCTTTACCGACTGGGCGGTCATATCCAGAACGCTCCTGGAAGGCCGCACCAGTGCCGACGTCGCTACCAGGCCGGTGAGTTCGTCAACGGCATATAACACCCGTTCAAGTTCGGATTGGGGTTCGATATCCGAACAGATTCCCCAGCTGTGGCTGACGGCCGCCCGAACATAGTCCTGCGGCCAGTTTTTTTCCCGGAGGATTTCCCCGGTTTTTTGACAGTGTGCATCAGGAAACCGTTCATAATCGAGATCGTGGATCAATCCGATAACGCCCCATTTTTCCTCGTCCGCTCCGCGCTTGCGGGCGCAGTATCGCATCACGCCCTCAACGGCCAGCGCATGCCGAATCAGGCTTTCACTTTTATTGTAGTGCAGCAGCAGGTCCAGGGCCTGCTGCCGGGTGGGCGGGGTTGCGCTCATCGCTCGTCCTCCTGTTTGGATCATGAAAATACGTTACAATGGTTGCCGGATCTAATCATTCGAAGTCATCTCAAAAAAACGATACGCTAAATCAGTGAATGGTCGGGGAGTTTTATGACAAATGTCTTCGGGGCGAGCCGTCGCCACTTCAGCGTTTGCCGGGTGGACCGCAGAACAGGTAAAACACTCCCCACCTCCTGAAATAATTATATTTTTTTAGTCAGCTTCTCATAAAACAGGTGGATTGTAAAGGACGATGAATATCTGAGGATCGATTTCAATCCCGCCCTTGTCAAAAATGTTATAAAGACGTATTTAAGAAAAATTACGTCGGCAAGGATAGAAAAAGGGTGCGGGTGATGGGGTTGTTAAACGGAATGCGATATAACCTGAAGGGGTTGCGGCTGGGGCTGAAAACCCCCAAACTCCTGGCCCTGGGCCTGGTGCGGTTTGCAGTGGTGATTGTCCTGACCGGATTGGGTGTCGGCCTGCTCCTTTATTATCATCAGGAAATCATGAACCTGCTGTGGGCTAAACCCGAAAGTCTCTGGATTCTCTGGCTTTGGCATCTGCTGGCCTGGCTCCTCGCCGGTGTGCTGGTGGCGCTGGCGGCGATTATATCGTATCTGGCATCCCAGATTCTATTCAGCGCCGTCATTATGGATCATATGTCCCGCATTACCGAAGAGATGGTCTGCGGCCGGGCAATGGCGCCCTCCGTCCGGCCCTTTTGGCGGCAGTTCCTGTTTCTGATCCGGCAGGAAATTCCGCGGGCCGTCCTGCCGGTACTGGCGACGCTGATCCTGATGGCGCTGGGCTGGCTGACGCCGCTGGGGCCGTTTATAACCATTCTGGGTCCGGCGGTTGCGGTTATTTTTATCGCCTGGGACCATACGGACATAATCCCTGCCCGGCGAGGGGAACCGTTTGCAAACCGTTTTGTCGGCCTGCTGAAAAACATTCCCTTTCACCTGGGGTTCGGCCTGCTGTTTCTGGTACCGGTCTTCAATCTGGTTCTGCTGACCTTTGCACCGGTGGGGGCGACGCTGTATGTTCTGGAAAAATCTCGGGACCGCCGGACTTGCGCGGGATAGGATTTAAGGCTAATATAACTGTCCCAATCGAATGATCGGTTTGACGATCCGAAACGCGGCTGCCGCCGGCTTTCCGACGGGCAGCGGGAGGTTTACATGGACTTGGGCAAGATGGATGACAAGGCGCTTGATTTGTTCAAACGGTTTCTAAACGAAGTTACAGACGCCTATCGGCAGCCGCTGCATTCGGTTTACATTACCGGCAGCGCGCTCACGGCGGACTTTGATCCCGGGTTCTCGGACATCAACTCTGTGTTTGTTTTAAAGCAGATGGACCTGAACTTTCTTTCAATCTTGGCGCCCCTGGGCAAAAAATACGGCAAAAAAAGGGTTGCCGCCCCGCTGATCATGACGCCGGCATACATCAAAAGCTCCCTGGATGTGTTCCCGATTGAATTTTTAAACCTGAAACAGCTGCACCAAACGGTTTTTGGCGAAGATCTCTTCGGTGACATCGAAGTCAAGCGGGCCGAGCTTCGTTATCAGTGCGAGCGCGAGCTCAAGGTCAAACTGATCGGTCTCAGGCAGGCCTATATCCGGTCGGCCGGCGACACCCGGGCGCTCTCGGAAAACATGATCGCATCAATCCCCGCGTACGTCCCTTTATTCAGGGCCATCATTTTCCTTCTGGGCAAAGAGCCTCCGGCCGCTAACAACGACGTCGTTGATATGCTGCATGAAATTTCGAACATTGATATGGGCCCGTTTCGAACGGTTTTAAAACATAAAAAAGCAAAAAACCGTTTATCCCTCCAGTCGCTGGATGCCCTGTTCAGAGACTGCTATAACGCCACGGAGAAGCTGGGAGACAGGATCGATGCGGCCGTGGAATAAAGCGATCGTTTTATTGACCATTGTCTGTCTGTGGCTGCCGGCGGCCTTTCCGGCACTGGCCGTAACGGTCCCGGAAAGACCGGAGCGCTATGTCGTGGACCTGGCGGGCATTATCGCCGCTGATACCGAAGCGAAATTGAACGGGTTGCTGCAGGAACTGGAGCAGAAAACCACGGCGCAGTTCGTGATTTTGACAATTGAAAGCCTGGACGGCGAGGCGATCGAATCTTTTGCCCTGAAGGTGGCCCACGACAAATGGAAGCTCGGCCTGAAAGGAAAGGACAACGGCCTGCTGCTGCTGGTTGCCGTCAAAGACCGCAAATACCGCGCGGAGGTCGGGTACGGCCTTGAAGGGGTTCTGCCGGACAGTTTTGTCGGGAGCGTCGGCCGGGACTATCTGGTTCCGTATTTTCGAAAGGGGGACTATTCAACCGGCATTTTCAGGGCGGCCCAGGTCCTGGCCGCGCAAATTGCCGGAGAAAGCGGGGCCGGCACCACCGGCATACCGAAAACAGAGGAAGGCGGGAAGCCGGTTAAATCCGACAGCCGCTTTGAAACCATTTTTACGCTGCTGGTTTTTATCGTATTGCTGATTGCATTTATTAAGAATCCAAGAGCGTTTTTGCTTTTTTTTCTGCTTTCTTCAACAAGCGGACGCAGCCGGCCCTGGGGCGGCGGCGGGGGCTTCGGCGGGGGCTTCGGCAGTTTCGGTGGCGGGGGCGGCGGGGGCTTCGGCGGCGGCGGCGCCTCCGGCAGCTGGTAGCGCGGGCATTTTAGATTTTATGGAGGGGATCATGTCAAAAACGTTAAAAGTTGTCCTGATTGTTGTCGGCATTATCGTGGTTATCGGACTGATGGTCGGCGGCTGGCTCGTCGGCGGCTATAACCGGGTCATCACAATGGATGAAAGCGTCAAGGGCCAGTGGGCCCAGGTGGAAAATCAGCTCAAGCGGCGCTACGATCTGATTCCCAACCTGGTGGAGACCGTCAAGGGGTATGCCCAGCATGAAAAAGAGCTTTTCGAAAATATCGCCGAGGCCAGGACCCGCTATTTTCAGGCCGGCGGTCCAAAGGGCAAAATAGAAGCCGCCAACCGGCTCGAGGGCGTGCTCTCCCGGCTGCTGCTGCTTCAGGAACGATATCCCCAGCTCAAGGCCAATGAATCCTTTCTGAAGCTGCAGGACAGCCTGGAGGGAACCGAAAACAGAATTTCAGTCGAAAGAAAACGCTATAATGAAACCGTACAGGCTTTAAACACCTACATCCGGACATTTTTCGGGCGGTTTTTCGCGATGCTGGCCGGGGTTTCAAGCGGGGCCTATTATGAAGTTCCGGAAGCGGAAAAGGCCGCGCCCAAAGTGAAATTCTGATGCCGAACCAGCGCGTTACCCAGAGTCTTAATCTGGTCTCCATTTCAGCCGCCCACGGTTTCAGCGACGGGTTTAATTATATTTTGGTTCCGGTTTTGCCGATGATCATGAAGGGACTGGGGCTTTCGATCCTGCAGACCGGGATGATCGTGTCGGCACAGGGGCTGGCGGTGTTTCTGATGCTGATGCCGGCTTCACTGTTGTCGGACTATCTGGGGCGGCGCAAGGTCATCTTGACCGCGGGCCTGCTGCTGGCCGCGTTTTCATTTATGGGGATCGGGCTGGCGGGGAACAACTACTATATCATTCTGGCATTGAGCTTTCTGGTCGGCCTGGGCAACAGCACGTTTCATCCCACGGCAACGGCGCTGGTTTCAGAGGCCTTCAGGACCCGGCCGGGATTTTTCATGGGAATCTTCAGCCTGGGCGGAAACATCGGCAGCGCCGTGATGCCGGCCATGATCGGTACGCTGGCCCTGACCCTGGGATGGCGGGCGGGGCTCCAGTTTATCATGCTGCCGGTGATCGGGCTGGCCGTCCTCGTATACCGGTTTTTACCCGAAACCAGCGGGTCGCGCCAGAATGCCAAAGACATGTTTTCCGGGATCTGGACGAAAGTCTGCCGGAACCTGCCGGTGGTTATCCTGATTGTGATCTATTCCCTCAGGGGCATCGGCTACCGGGGCGTCATCACCTTCTTTCCTCTTTTGATCGCCGCCACCATGGGGGCCGATGCCCGCACGGCCGGCTTCTTGATGAGCGTTTATTTTTTTCTGGGCGCGGTCAGCAAGCCTTTGTTGGGAATGTTTTATGACCGCTTCGGCGTACGCCTGCTCCTGGCAGCGCTGTTTATACTGGGCGCGGCGGCGACGCTGGCCCTTATCTTCACGACCCAACTGGTATTTGTGGCCTTCCTGATGGGGCTGCTGGGGGTGGTCAGCTTTATCAGCCCGATCCTGATGACGGCGGCCACGTCGCTGGTGGATCACTCCGTCAGGACCAGCACGGTCGGCATGATTTACACCGCCTACGAGATCCAGTTCCTCTCGCCCATCGTGGGCGGCTGGATCGCCCAAACCTATTCCCTCAAGACGTGCTTTGTTTTTTTTACCGGCGTTCTGGTCCTGGGCAGCTTGGCCTGCCTGCTGCTCCAGGAAGAGCGGATCCCCAAGCTTACGGATATTTGACCCAATCGGTTTTTGTGTCGGCCGGCCGCAGATTATGCCGGCCCTGCCGAATCAGGGATTCCAGGCTCCATGAACCCGGGTCGGAAAGATTTGCCGAACGAATACGGCACAGGTGGCGGCGGCAGGTCGGACAGTCCGGGTCTTCGCAGGGGTCCGTGTGGATCAGTACGCTCGCTTTCCCCCCAAAATGATCGACGATGATTTTTTCAAGGGTCTTGGATTCCCGATGGGACTCTTCCAGGGACAATTCCTGGGGGAGGATCAGGTGAAAGTCGATGTGGGCAAAATTACCGGCACGCCAGGCGCGAAGTTGATGGATATCGATCCAGACTTCCTTGCGGTTTTGAGTAATCAGGTCGGCAAGGCCCTTTAGAAACTCGGTATCGGCGGCATCCATCAGACCGGTGAAGGATTGCCGCACCAGTTGCCAGCCGGAAAATAGGATATTGAGACCCACCAGATAGGCAATGGCGCCGTCCAGCCAGTACCAGCCCGTCAGATAGGCGCACAGCAGGCCTGCCACGACCCCGCCGGAGGTATAGACATCCGTCAGAACGTGTTTGCCGTCGGCAACAAGGGTGAGCGATGCGGTTCGCTTGCCCGTCAAGAGAAGCCCCGCGCCCAAAAGCAGGTTGATCAAGCTGATGCCGAAAAGGAGCAACATGCCGTTTTCGATGTGGGGAAGCTCATCGGTATGAAAAAGGTGCGACCAGCCGGTGATGAAAATCCCTAGGGCGGCCAGGATAATGAGCGCGCCTTCAAAGCCTGCCGAAAAATATTCGATTTTGCCGTGGCCGTAAGGGTGGCTCTGGTCGGGGGGGCGGTCTGCGATAACAATACTGACGAGGGCAAAGGCGCTGGCCACCACGTTGATGATGGATTCCAGGGCATCGGACAGAACGGCGGCAGAGCGGGTCAGGGTGTAAATGTAAAATTTCCCCAGCATCAACGCTGTTCCGACGAAAAGGGACAGGCTGATAGCCGTGATGCGAACGCTCTGGGCATTTTTTAAAAATTTCATAAGGTTAACCTAAAAGCGCTTTAATTACGAACACGCCCCTCTATCGGCGGAGATGGCGAATCATAGCAAAAAATCATCCGCTTGTATTGATCAATTTTTAAAAAATCCATCATACGGATAAATGCGACAATTGTAATATTTGTTCTATCTGTTAGCTCTATTTCCTTTGTTGTGTGAAAAGCGGGACGATCTCCGCTTTTAAATGCAATCGATAGCAGAAGGTCTTCGCTGGGCTTGGTCTACGGGATTTAGGGAAGTAATGGAAAAATTGTACCGCGATTAAGTTTAAATGGCTAGAACCTCCCCATTTTTACGACATAGCGATAGGAGGCGAATTGCCGGAACGGCTAAGCCCGTTAGCCGGGGATAGCCGTTCCGGTGAGGAAATGGATGATAATAAAAAGGGGGCTTATTAACTGGCCGCAACGGCCCCTCTGGCAGGGGGCGCAACCCCGTCACCGTCCAGTTCAGTTAAGACGGCATCCAGGCCCGAGGCAAGATCCGTCTTAACGCCCTGCACGGCCAGGGCCCGGCTCAGGGCCGGAATAAAGAAAAGGACGTTGTCGGCCGAGCAGGAATAGCCCATGAGCCCCACCCGCCAGACCTTGCCTTTCAGCAATCCGAAACCGCCGCCGATGTCCAGTTTGAACTTTTCCAGCAGGTAGCGGCGCAGCTTGACATCATCCACGCCTTCCGGGATGACAATGGTATTCAGGGTCGGCAGCCGGTATTCCGGTTTGACCAGCATCTTGAGACCCATCGCCTCCACGCCGGCGACAAGGGCCTTGTGGTTCCTGATGTGGCGTGAAAAGCGGTTTTGCAGGCCCTCTTCGTGGATCAGCAGCAGCGCTTCCAGCAGGGCGTAATTGAGCGTGCTGGAGCTGGTATGATGATACACCCGTTCCGGGCCCCAGTATTTTTCCAGCAGGGTCATGTCCAGATACCAGCTTCTCACCGGGTGTCTGCGGTTTTTAACTATTTCGATGGCACGGTCGCTGAAGGTGATGGGCGACAGCCCCGGCGGGCAGCCGATGCACTTCTGGCTGCAGCTGAAAGCGGCGTCAACGCCCCATTCATCCACCTTGATCTCGATCCCGCCAAGAGACGATACCGTATCGAGCAGCAGCATGGCACCGTAGACCTTTGCCAGCCGGGCGATATCCTCCATGGGCTGCAAGACGCCGGTGGAGGTTTCGGCATGGATCAGCGCCAGCAGCTTATAAGACCCTTTTTTGAGAGCGGCTTCCACTTTTTCGGGATCCGTGGGTTTTCCCCATTCCTGTTCGATTACCGTGACCTGGGCATCCTGGCGTTCCGCCATCTGGCGGATGCGGTCGCCGAAAAAACCGTGAACGCATACCAGCGCGCGGTCGCCCGGTTCCAGCAGGTTTGCGATGCAGGTCTCCATGCCGGAGGTTCCGGTACCGGGGGTGGCGTGGGTGAGGCGGTTTGTTGTTCCAAAAACCGGCGGAAGCAGCTCGCCGATCCGGTCCAGCACTTTAAGATAGACTGGATCAAGATATCCGATCACCGGAGAGGCCAGTGCTTTGTATACGCGGGGGTGAACATCCAGCGGTCCGGGGCCCATCAATCGTCGCAAGGGTGCTTCCTGTCGGTCTAAGTTCATGATTCAAATCCTTTTTAAGTTATGTCGCAGATGGTCAGAGCGGCCTGAGCCGCCTATTGTTTTCAAGGCTTATAATGGAATCAAACGGGTGTGTCAAGGGGTTGAAAAGGTAAGGGACGATGATATAAGTGGTATAGGAAAATTGAGAAAACTTGTGGCGGGAATAGGTGGGAATGGGTGGGAATGGGTGGGTTTTGAGGGAGTTTTCAAATGAAGTTTGATGGGGAAAATTTCGGCGCGAAAAAATGTGACGTGTAAATAATCGATCAAAAAAAACGGCCGATTTCGGTGGTCAAAAACAGCTTGAAAATTAATAGCGCTCGGGAGCCGGTAAATTATTTACGGCGTCGCTGTGGCAGATCGGGCAGCGCTTACGATAAAAAGGTAAAATAATCAACCAGAGACCGCTTGTAATTAAAACAAGAATCAGTGAACCAACCCCTATTTTCCGTTTTGCGTCGACCGGCCGCTTGCAAAGCTGACAGTACATCGTAGCCATTTTCGGTGCCTCCTTGATGCCCCATTTATTTTATTTACACCCAGAGCCTTCCAGCTTTCCTTGACGTGCCGTAGCCTCACAATAAAATGGTGCATCACCTGGTTTCCAGTTAGGGTATTTCGCCTCAATAGCCCAGACATGAACACCAAAACCATACGCCCTGTTCCCGTGAACAGCGGCGGCATTCACAATATTATTTAGATCCGGCGGGCGTTCTTTAAAGCCAATATAGACATTATTTCTTTCGATTCGGACCCAGGCGATTTCAGGAATATCCTTTAAGTAAGACAATCGGTTATTCAACGCCTGTTGGTCAGCAGCACCAGCGTTGCCGGCAAATACGGCTACATATAGAATTAAAATCACAATCAACTTATTCATTTCACCACCATCTTTAGCTATCGCTTATTTCAAATATTTGCTTTATCAGAAAAAAAATCCCTTTTAAAATCAGGATCATTAAGTATTGTTTCAACCATTAAATCTAAATAGGAATACTGTCTCTTTTCGAGTTCATCAAGATCTTTAGTTAATGGTAGTTTTTGAAAAATAATAATTTCTTTCTGTATAAGCAACAACCCGTTGCGTGAAAGGCTAATCTGAAGCTTCGCTTCCTGATCGGTTAACGATAAAATATTTAAATGGAATTGAGGTATATTTTTAAGCGGGCCGGCTTCCTTGATTGTTATACCGATACTTTCAAATGTTTTCTGAAGCGCATACCAAAAAAAAGAGGACACAGGCTGCTGCATACTGCCGGGTGAATAAAAAAGGGTGTATCCTATCGTTTTATCTTTATTATGATAATAGAAATTTGTAATATCAGGGTGTTCTGAAACATCAACGGAGTCAAAAATCATTATTTTTCCATTATATTCGGCATATTTTGAAGGTGTAAGATTTGGTGAATATAGGTGTCTGCTCACCCTGACATTAATATCAGTGTTTGGCAGCGTGCCGGCGCATCCGGATATTATAAATAAAGACAGAATTAAAATTATAAAACAGCGGTTCGGTGACATGGGAACCTCCTTTTAAATTTTAAATCGCGGCTAATTTGTAATTATATATAATGAATTTATCGAAATCAAAAGACCAAAAACGGGCGTATCGGGTTTTATGGCGAACATTTAAGCTGAGATTGTAAGTGAAATATATCGGTGTACCTATATATATTGATCGGTCAACCAATGATAAAAATTTTTGCGCATCCGCAGGAATTAGAATAGCGGCAATAGATTGCCCCGTCAACTCTGCAGCGAGCCTGCCGCCCCAGACATCAAGGATCATCCCCTCACGGGACAACACTACCGCCACGGTCCCGTCATGCCTGGCTATATACTCCGGCAGCCAGATTACATTGTTCGACGCTTGATGATATCCAGTGTTGCTTCCGTAGGGTCATCCTTACGAATCCTTTCGGCGGCTGCCTTTTTATCGGCTTCAATTCGGCGAACGCGGCTGTCTAAATCGCGGATCTGGCGCTTTAATTGGACGGATTCATGAAATGAGCGAATGTTGGCCGATAGGCTGGATGCATAATTAGTATCTGATTTTAAAACCTCGCGGGTCATTTGCAGCAGCTCTATCAATTCAGGATCATCACCCTCCTTATATATAATAGATGTATCCTTCGAATCACTCCAGACCATCTCCCCTTCCCCGGTCAAAAGCCAGTTTAAATCAATTCTATATGTATCGCGAATGCGTATTAAATGATCAACGTGTGGAGTCCTGCCCTTAACATACCCTTGCATAGTAGTTGTTGGAATTCCAGCAGATTTTGCAAATATGGTATGTTTACCATCCGCCTTTTCTGCGATTACTCGTAATAATCTTTCAATTAAAGTACTCATATAAGCATTTTTATCTTGACAAAATACGCAAATGCGCATTATAAGCGTTATCTAAAAGGGTTTAAAAAATAGACAAGGTGGTTTTATGCATCATCCAATGACACTTTTTGAATTCCTTCTGTGCACGATTATGATTTTCACCGGGCTTTTTGTAACGCAATATTCACTTCTAAGGATTTTCTATAAATGGGAGCAACAGCTTTTACCGCCGATACTAAGAGCCCCCCGTCCGTTTACGTACACCCGCCGCAAGCGCTTCAATCGCAAGATCCTTTCGAAGTATATCCATGATGATTTTACATTGAACATATCACGCGAGGATGTATGCCGCATCCTCCGGGATTTTAACGCCAGGGTCAAGACCGACATGTGGCGTAATGTCGAAGGTGCCTTTAATAATCTGTTTTTTGATCTCACCGATCTCCCTGACTGCGGACATGACACTCTCCGGCATAAACAAGCCGCACTTTTCTACTTCCTGCTCGAAACGAAGCGCAAGACCGATTATCGCCTTGAGCCCTTCCCGATCGGAACCCTCAGTTGGGTATTGAAACTGGTGGACGTAGCTCGCGGCGTACGAATAGACCTTGTTATAGGCTACCACCTGCTCCCGATAGACGATCTCACGGTAGAGTTCCCGCTTCATCCGGATAGCCTGCCAGAGACTGAGCAGTGCGGAAACCACTGCAACCAGGCTCGCGCCGACGACCGAAGCGATGAAGGCGTCAAAATTCAAAACTCGTAACCTTTCAAGGATAAACCAAATGACACCTAAACAGAGAAAAGACGCGCTCAAAAAGCAAAAGGTCACTCAGAAGGCCATTGCACAGAAGCTGGGCGTGTCCGAGATGAGCGTATCTAAAGCCATTCATGAGCTGATCGTTTCGGACCGAATATATGCGGCGGTGGCAGACGGCATCGGGAAACCGAAGGAGCAGGTATTCAATGCCTACTATCACGGCCCGAAGCTCCGCCGCACATCCAAGGCGTTTGGAAACACCCGCAGAAAATAACCTTTAGTTTTGACTTATAACCGAGTGCAAGGGGCAAGTCAATGTCTAAACGATCCAAGGCATTAGAGAAAAATCAGCGCATGTTTGACTTTGATTTCAAACAGCGCGTGGCGGAACACCTGGCCGAGCAGGCGGAGCTGCTGGAGAGCATCAGCCAGACGCAGGAGCCCCGCACAATGGAAAGCTACGAGGAAGCCTGCATCGAGCTGGCGGCGGCCTGCAAGCGGGCGCAGCGGCGCAGCGGTCTGAGCCGCGAGCAGCTCGTGGACCGGATAAACGACTATTTCGGCTGGGAGGAAGGCAGCGGCCGGCGCCTGTCCATCCACATGCTGAATCATCACCTGTCAAAGCCCACGGAATACCCGATTCCGGGGGCTTTGCTGTTTGCGGTCCAGCATATCACCGGGTCGCTGGAACCGTGCCGGTCGCTGGCCGAGGCCGAGGGCGGGGATGTGATTACCCAGGAGGACAAGCAGCATCTGATGCTCGGCAAAATGGAAGCGGCGGTCTGGGAAATGAACCGACTTAAAAGGGAGCTTAAGAGCGGAGGAGCGCGATGAAACATATCTGCGCCTGGTGCGGTATTGAGACGGCCCCGCCGGATGGCGACAGGGACCATCTGACAACACATGGAATGTGTGATGCGTGTAAGTCGGAGCAGATGATCGAGCTGGAGAAATATCGGGCCAAGATGCGGCGGATGGAAATCGAGAACCGGGGGCGATTTGAGTAAAGAATTTAAGATTGCAGATTTGAAATTTGAAAGGAGGATCAATGGAACGGATACCATTAAGTTGGAGCGTTGACGATATCAAAAAATTCGAGGATCTCAGTTGTCCGTTTTGCGGGCGCAACAGTTATCTTATCGGCCCTACCGGCGGATGCTGTCTAAACTTCAAATGTGGCAATTGCGGAGCGACTTTTAACGAGATGGGGCCGTTTGGAATAGAACTGATCGGGTGGCCGGAAACAGACCCGATGAAATTATCCAAATAAGGAGGACTGATGGAAAGCGGTCGGAGCTATAAACGGATCGCGGCGGTTGCCACCAGCGTGACCATTTTGCGGCACCTGGCGGAGCAGCGGGAGCCGGTGTCCGGGGCCGAGGTGGCGCGGGCGCTGAATCTGCCGACGGGCACGGCCATGTGCCACCTGGTGACGCTGGAGGACGACCGCCTGGTGCGGCGGATCGGCGAGCACTGGGAGCTTGGGGACGGCATGGCGATATTCTGGGCGCGGCGAAAGAGCCAGCTCGAGGGCGGCATAGAGAGGATGAAGAACGATCTACTTAACCTGGGGGTGAACTATGGCGAAAAAGAGGCTTGATCCGGACACCGAAGCGGCCCTGGCCGTGGTGGATATGGAGCAGAAACAGGAGCTCATGAAACTGACTGAGCAGCAACAGAGGGAAATCTTTATTGCAAAAACTCACGAGATGGTGGGGCAAATTCGATCTGCCAATATGTTTAAAAAATTTGCTGATATCAGCAGTTTTGTCTGGCTGAAACAAGTCAAGGAAACGAAGATTTATAAAGACCTCCCTAATGTCGGAACATGGGAAAGCTTTTGTAATCATTGCGGTTTATCACGTCAACACGTTGATGAACAACTTATGAACCTCGGAACTTTGGGAGAGGAATTTCTGCTGATCTGTCAGCAGTTATCAGTCGGATACAAGGAGCTCCGAAAACTCCGAAAATCCATCACCGCCGGCGACCTGGTGGTCGAGGACAAATGTGTGCGTATCGGTGATGAGGCCGTGCCCCTTG
Organism: Thermodesulfobacteriota bacterium; assembly: GCA_040757625.1. GTDB lineage: Bacteria > Desulfobacterota > Desulfobacteria > Desulfobacterales > JARGFK01 > JARGFK01. The sequence continues at coordinate 160,187 of JBFLWU010000001.1, forward strand.
ATCCGGATCATGCCGAGGACCTTCAGGCCGCCATCGAGTCCCTGCTGGAAGCCAAAAACCAGCAGATCGAGGAGCAGACCGCCACCCTGCGGGCAAAGGACAAAGTCCTGAAAGACAAAGAAAAGGTGATCAATAAGCAGGCCCGCGAGCTGGCCAGGGCCGAAGGCCGGGCCGAAAAAGCCGGGTACACTCCGGGGGAAGAGGCCCTGATTCAGGAGCTGGACAACTCGCGCACCATTATCGACGGGTTCCTGATGCGATTTGACCCGGAGAAAAACCCGCTGCCGGAGGACGCCACGCCGCGCATGAAGGCCAAACTCATGCACACCCTGGACTATTTCAAACGAGTGATCCTGGCGGCGTACGACACGGCGGCGGATCTTTACGGAGTCCCGGAAATAGACGACGACTGGGTGCCACCGCACCTGCGGAAACAACCAACATCGGAGGATCAATCATGAATTGGGCAGATGAAATGGCGCGGCGGCTGCGGCAGGCGGTAAACGGCGAAAAAGACAAGATCATCTCCGAATACCAGCACCTTACCGGCAAGAGCGCGGCCACACTTTACCGCATCGCCAAAAAGCACGGGTTTGAGAGCGGGCGCAAACGGCGTGCGGATGCCGGAGCGTGCACACTGCGGGATGACCAGCTCCATTTTATCAGCACCCTTGTGCAGGAGACCGCCCGTGAAGTCAAGGGGCCCATACTGCCGGTATCCGAGGCGATCGAGATTGCACACGCCAACCACGTGATAAAGCCCGGCGAGATCTCGGTCGACCGTCTGGCGGCGCTGCTGCGCGAGCGCGATATGAACGGCAAGGCGCTATCCGCCGAAACGCCGTGTATCCGCATGGCGAGCCTGCATCCCAACCACGTGCATGTGTTCGACGCCTCGATCTGCATCCAGTACTATCTCAGGCGCGGCAAGGGCCTGGGGTTTATGGACGAGCGCGATTTCCGGGAGAAAAAGCCCAAGAATTTCGCCAAGGTCAAAGACCGGATTTTCCGGCTGATCCTGGCGGATCATTTTTCCCATTACCTTTATGTCAAATACTATCTCGCCGCAGGTGAAAACGCCCGCATGACGTTCGATTTTTTGTCGTCGGCATGGCGCGGCGGCCAGCATGAAAAGGCGCCCTTTCGCGGTGTCCCCCTGATACTCCTGATGGATGCGGGCAGCGCCAACGTGGCCAAGGGGATTTTGCAGCTTTTGCGGCAGCTTGAAATCGAGCTGCCGGAAAACATGCCGCACAATCCGCGCCGGCAGGGGTCGGCCGAGGTTGCCCAGAATATCGTGGAAACGCACTTCGAGGCGCGCCTGCGTTTGGAGCCGGCCACCAGCATCGAGGAGCTTAACGCCTGGGCGGCCGACTGGCTGGTGCACTGGAACGCTGCGCGAAAGCACCGGCGCCACGGCTTGAGCCGCACGGCCTGCTGGCTGACCATCCGGGCCGAGCAGCTCCGGGACCTGCCGTCAGACGAAATCATGCGCGATCTATATGCCGAGCCGTCAGCCGCGCGCACAGTGGCCCAGGACAACACCATATCCTTCCGCAGCCAGACATACCGGTTAAAGCACATCGAGGGCATCCGGCCGGGGAGGCAGGTGCAGGTGATCCTGCGGCCGTATCACTGGCCGGAGGTGGCCATTGTCTTTAACGATACGGAGTATCTGGTAAGTCCGGTGGGAACGCTTGCCGGCGGCTTTTCAGCCGACGCCCAGGTGATCGGACAGGGCTACAAGGCGCAGCCGGATACGGCGGCCATGAAAGCCCGCAAAACAAACGAGAACCTGGCCTACGGGGCAGAGCGCAAAAAGGGGGATCTGCCCTTTGCCGGAACGCTCCAGGTGTTCGGGCACCAGGCCGACAAGATCGGCGCCGTTCCCATGCCCCGGCGCGGCGTCCCCATCGAGGTGGGCCGGGATCTGGCCGCCAGGGAAATCCCGATCATGGAGCTTTTCAAAAAGCTGCGGGACGCCGGGGTGGTGATCACGCCGGCGCTAAACGCAGAACTTAGATACTTTTTCGGTGAAAGTATACCCGTGGGCCGGGCCGATGAGGTGGCGGCGGCGTTGGCCGAGGGTGCGGACTGGAGGGGGGAAAACAGGCTGAAGGCTGAAGGGTTTTAGGCGGAAGGCAAAAAAGGAAAGGAGGCAACGTGGGAGCGGCAAAAGTGTACGAGCGGTCGTTTGAACCGGTGTTGCTTAAAGAGCTGGCAAAGGATTGCGATATCAGCCAGGCGGCGCTGGCGGATGCGGCGGCCGGAATTCTGGGGCGGCCGGTCAGCCGGCCGCTGGTAAACGTCGTGATCAACCGGGGCGGATACGAGCCGCCGAAAATGGCAGGATTTCGCACTGCGGTGGAAAAGATCCTCTCCGGGCACCCGCGCGCGCAAGGCTGGCTGATAAAGCGCGGGCTCACTACAGGCGACATATGGCAGCCGCTGGGGCGGCATATGCGCAATGCGCTGCCGGCGGGCCACGGAAAACGGAGTCAGCTCAGGCGGGCGCCGGCGATCGCGCCGGGCGACCCCGAACAAATCACCATTCAATGGGAGGTGGAAATGATCAGTCAAGAGGCGTTGAAACATTTTCGGGTATTTCGCAATCCGTTTATCGACGATGTGCAAAAAGATGCGGACATCTACATGAGCGAGGAACATCGCTACATCGAGGCGGCGATGCTGGACGCCGCTCGCCATGGCGGGTTTCTGGCCGTGATCGGCGAGGTGGGCAGCGGCAAAAGCGTGATGCGCCGCAAGGTGGTGGAACAATTACGGCGCGACGGCGACACCCTGGTGATCTACCCGCAGATGATCGACAAGACCCGGCTTACGGCCGCCAGCATCTGCGATGCCATTATCCAGGACATCAGCAATGAGCGCTGCCGGATCCGGCTGGAGGATAAAACCCGCCAGGTGCAGCGCCTGCTCATGGATCGGGCCAAATCCGGTTACCGGCACGTCTTGATCGTGGAAGAGGCCCACGATCTGAAGACCCAGACGCTGAAATATCTCAAGCGGTTTTACGAGCTCGAGGACGGCTACCGCAAGCTTTTAGGCATTATTCTGATCGGCCAGACCGAACTTAAACACCTGTTTGACGAACGCCAGAACGTGGACATGCGCGAAGTGATCCGGCGCGTTCAGGTGGCCGAGATAAAGGGATTAAACGGCAACCTGGAAGCGTACCTGGCTGTTAAATTCAAGCGCGTGGGAAAATCGATCGAGGACGTTTTTGCAGCCGACGCGTTTGATGCCCTGGGGCAGCGCCTGACTTCCACCAGCCGCGACGGCAAGGCCAGGATCAGCCACGCCTACCCGCTGCTGGTCAACAACTACGTGGCCCGGGCCATGAACCTGGCCCAGGAGATGGGAGAGGCCAAGATTTCCGCCGATGTGGTGATGGCGCTGTAAAAAAGGCTGAAGGCGGATAGGCTGAAGGCCGAAGGGGGGCGGAATGCAGGAATTGAGCTTAACGCGGCATTTTGAGCAGCGCTGGCTGGAACGGGTGGGCAACTGGCCCACGCCGGAGGCGATAAACCACTATCTTGCCCACTCGGTCCAGGTCCAGTGGTGTGAGGATTTTGTGCGGCCGGACGGGACCCCTTTTCGGATGCTGGCCATTTACTGGCATCCGGAGCTGGACATCGTGATGAAAATCGACCAGGTCGAACGCGTGGCGGTAACGGTGTTGTCCCGCGAAAACTGGCGTCACAGCAGGGAGCAGGTTTCGATGACCGGGGGTCGGGTGCCGGGAGGAAGTGATGAGGTAGGCGCTTTTATCCGGCCGGGGCTTGCAGAGCGGATCGCGCATATCAAGGCGGCGTTCGGTATTAAGTGCAGGCAGGCTGAAAGCTGAAGGCCGAAGGGAGGAAGGAATGATCGAACAGCTTTTTTTAAACGCGGTGGAGGGCATCAGCGCGAGCCGGTTCTGGCTGATGCCGCTTTTGCTGGCATGCGTGCTGATGCTGCTGGGCATAGAGGTCCGGCGCGTATTTATCGACATGCTGGCCGAGATGAAAGGAGATGAGTGATGGCACGGAAACGAATCGAAGGCACCCGGCTGGAAAGCTGGAACCAGGTGGACGACTGCCTGCGGCAGATCGGGGTCATCGACCGCAAGGTGGGCCTGATGGAGGCGGCGGCAAACGAGGATATCGACAAGATAAAGGCCAGGAGCAAGGCGCTTGCCGCGCCGCTGCTGGAGAAGAAAGCTGGCCTGGAGCTGGCCGTAAAAGAGTTCTGCGAGGCCAACCGGTCAGAATTTGCCAAGGTCAAAACCAGGGTCCTCACGTTCGGGTCGGTGGGATTTCGGCAATCGACCCGGATCATTGTAAAGCGCGTGGCCGATACGCTCCAGGCGCTCAAGGACCTGGGCCTGTCGTCATGCATCCGCATCAAGGAGGAGCTGGACAAGGAGGCCATGAAGAACCTTTCCACCGAAACCCTGGCGGAAGTCGGTGCGGGGTTAAAGACCCAGAACGCATTCGGATATGAGATCAACCAGGAGCGGATCAAGGAGATTGAATAGGCTGAAGGCCGAAGGGGATTAGGCTGAAGCCGAAGGAGACATCCATGAGAGGCATTCATTACGCCAGAATCGAGGAAAGCGAGCGGCTGCAGCGTGTGCATCGGCTTTTGGCCGACGGCGACTGGCACGGCACGCGCAAGATCATGCGGCTGGCCGATGTGTGCGCGGTCAACACCGTGGTAGCGGAGCTGCGGGCCAACGGCTGCATCATCGATACCCGCTGCGTGGGGCGCGGGCGGTATGAATACCGATTAGGGACCGGGGATCAGGGGCCGGGGGTCGGGCAATGATACCCAGCACAAAAAAGCAGCGCCAGCTAATCGCCATCGGGTGCAGCCGGGTGGGCATTGATGCCGACACGCGCCACGAGATGCTGATGGAGCGCTTCGGGGTGGATTCTTCGACCAAGCTGACCCGGGTCCAGGCAGCGCTTTTTTTGAAAGAGCTGGCATCGAGAGGGTTCAAGATCCAGGGGTCAGGTGCCGGGGGTCAGGGATCAGCAGGGGCCGGGGATCAGGGTCCCGGGAAAGTGTCACGAAAAATCAGGCGTACGGCCGGCAACGTGGTCCGGATCGCCAGCCGCGAGCAGTCCGATAAGATCGCGGCCGTGGCCGCCCTGATCAGGTGGGAAGTTGCGGACGGCTATGACCGCTGGCTTAAAAAGCGCATGGGACTCGACCGGATCCGCACGGCCTATGACGCCTGGCGCGTGATCGAGGGACTGAAAAAGCTGTTCGAAAACCAGATGAAAAAGGAGTTCGGGCCGGGGTGGTGGACGCGGGAATATGGCGATCCGGGCATTGAGCTGTATGTGAGGGAGCATAAAAAAGGCTGATGGCTGAAGGAATGAAAAATCAGTATGCAATACTTGATATCTGCTGCGGAGCACGCATGTTTTGGTTTGAGAAACACGATAGCCGAGCGCTTTTCATTGATAATCGTCGAGAGGTCTGCACTGCTGACACGCGCGAGGGGCGCCGGAAGATTATCGTTGATCCGAACATTGTCGCAAATTTCAAGTCGCTGCCTTTCCGGGACGATATATTCAATCTCGTGGTATTTGATCCGCCGCACACATTCGCAGGCCGCAACGGTTGGATGGCAAAAAAATATGGCAGTCTCAACCGAGGATGGCGCGAAGAAATCCGTGCAGGATTCGCGGAGTGTTTTCGCGTGCTGCGCGTGCAGGGCACACTGATTTTTAAGTGGAATGAGCACCATGTGCCAATCTCAACAATCCTTTCACTTACGCCGGAGCGGCCGCTTTTCGGCAATCGCTGCGGCACTACTGCAAAAACGCATTGGATTGTTTTTATGAAACCAATGGGGTGCGAAAAATGATGAAGAATCGAGGGGGGGGGCTTTAAATATATACCGGGCCGGCGCTATGTGCTCACCTTGGCGATTGACGGGGCGTCGCCGATCTGTCTAGGGCGCTACCGGCGGTGCGAGGGCATCGGCCGGATGGCGAATGATCTGAATCGATATAGGGGCTACCGGGCGAAGATTTTTGACACCGGGCCGGTTAGGCCACCGAAGATTTTTGAGGGCGTATGATGCCTGCGTGGCGTACCTGTCGGTGAGAGAGTTAGTAGAAACATGACTGGAGGAATAAATGAAATGTAAATGCGGTCGGGAGCTCTGTCTCCCGGGAGTTCTTTTGAGGGTCAGGGAGGATAGCGTGCCAATAGTAAAGCTATCCTGCCCTTGCGGAGCGTCTGTGGTAGCGGCTTTTCAATTTATGCAGCCGTTTGTTGCGCAAAAAGTCATCTTGTATCCTCCGCCGCCGGGATCGTATCAGGTCGCTTCGGATGGTACACTGAATTTTACTTGCCCTCTGTGCCGAGGCGGTTTCAGGATCGGCGAACCAATACATAGGGTTGAGGACGGCGTGGTTAAACCGAGCGTTATATGCCCATATAAATGTGGATTTCATACGACAGTGGTTCTCAAATGAAGCTGGTTTGCCCGGCTGCGGAGCGGCATCGAGCGAGGAGTTTGTTCATTGTAATCCTGCGCTGAAGGATCTGAAAATATGACAGCAAAATCACATAATAGGGGCCACGAAATAGAGTTTAAAACCGGCAAGTGGGCAGATTGCGAAACAGGTTTTGCCATATCGGATGATGCGCCATGCATGTTATGCAATCGTGCTCCGGGAACTGGCGGAATCGACCCATGCTTAGAGCCGATAATTAATGCGCTGAATGATGGTGGAATACAAACCATCGCATCATGTTGCGGACATGGGCGGCGTCCGGGCTGTATCGCTTTAGCCGACGGTCGAGAATTGGTGATCTGCCGCGATTTTGAGACTGCTCGTATAGTAGGCAGTGCTTTTCCTCCAATTAGAAAGGATCTGAAAATATAAATGAGAATTCTCACTGACGATCAAATGGTTCAGCGGCTTATAGATTCTGGGTGGTCACCCCAGGAGGCAAAGGATGAGGTTGAGCGAATGCTGGCGGAATCCGCAATTGAGGATGGCTTGGGCTGGCTTGTTTCAGGATGCGATGCGTTATGAGCTGCCCGTATTCTGATAAAAGATTGCAGTTTTGGGATGGTGTCGCCAACCCAATGGGCGAGGCTTGCTATGAGTGCGATGATTGTAATTGCGAGCACTGGGCCGGGGATCATTCAGAATACTGCCCGAACGGGAATTCCGATTGCATCTCCTGTTTCGGCGGCGGGTATGAGCCGTTTTACAATTTGCGAGGCTGAAAATGAAAAAACCATTTTATCTGGTGACGGCGCAGTGCAGCAGCCCCAAATGCCGGCATCGGGAATTTACGGTCGAGCGCAAACAGGTGGTTAAGATAAATTCGGCCGGGCAGCAATATGAGATCAATAACATCGTCTGCCCGGTCTGCCGGATGTGGGCGTATGTGACCAGGATTGAAAGGGCGGAATGAAAAATCAGGTCATTGAAATACGTTTGAAAGAGTGGCCCGATTGCTGGACCGCCCGGCTGGATTTTCCGGACGGCGGGTTGAAAATGTACCAGGGCAAAACGATTGAGGACGTATTTAACCAGGCGTTAACAGGAGTTAAATCATGGAACGATACCGTGGGAAAATGAGTTGTGAGGCGTTTTGCCGGGCGGTTGAGCGGACCCGGTTGACCAATAAATCCCGCCTGATCGGCTGGGATTGTCTGGCCCTCGGCAGATCCCTGGCCGAAACGGCGCACAAATTCAGCGTGACTCGCGAGCGGGTGCGCCAGGTGGCGGCGCGGATCAGGAAGGCATAGATGGAACCTGAGCAGGCAATCGATTTGATTTTTAAAGAGCTGAAGTCCGCTGAATCCAAGCATCCGGGATGGCCTATCGACCCGATCCACGCAGCCGCCATTATGGCGGAAGAAGCGGGCGAAACGCTTCAGGCCGCCATCGATTTTGTTTATAAAGACGCGCCGGAGGAAAAGGCCATAATAGAAGCAGCGCAGTGCGGCGCGATGGCAATCCGTTTTTTGCTTGGGATCGGCACATATGAGCGCTCCAGGGCGCGCCAGGTTGAAACCAAATGAAAAATCCATGCCTCTTCTATGAAGGCGGCAAGCCCTGCCCGCGGCTGAACGATGACAAAAACGGGCCGGAGTGTCTAAGCTGCGAAAAGCGAATGGCGTATTGGCAGAGCCTGGGCGCGCTGATGGATATGGGGACAATGGTCCAGGCTGAAGGAAATGTTGGGCCGGCCACCGCGCCGGCTGAAAGGAAGGAGATGATGGAAAATCAATCCGGATACGGGACAAAAATTTGCAGGGGCCCGGTGTGCAGTGCATTAGATCCCGGCGGAATCGAGCGGTCCCCGGGTGCGTTCGGGCTTTGTAAAAAAAATAAAGACGGCCTGTTATCTTTTTGCCGGATGTGTACGGCATTTGAACAGCATAGATATGAGGCGACCAGAACGGGTAAGCCCTGTAAATCGCCGACGGAATATGCCGAAACATACAAGGGGCGCAGGGACGGACGGCCGGGCGCGGCGATCCCCGATAAACCGGGATGCCGGCGGCAGCCGCCCGGAAAACCGCTTGCGGAAAAACCGGGGCCGGGAGACGGGCTTCTTGATGTTGTTAACGAGCGTAAAAATTATTCCGGCATCCGGATCAGCATCGATCTTGAGCGCCTTGATATCGACCAGGTGGACGAGGTGCTGGCGATGTGCCGGAAGCTGATGAGGTAAATAACCGCATGGACGACCGCTACCCGGAAATACTGACCGACCTGGCGGACCGCGCGGCCGAGCTGCTTGAGCAGGAAGCCCGGCTTCCCAGAAAAGAAGCCGAGCGGATTGCCAAAAAACTCGCCGACCGGATCGGCCATGACTGGGCCGGGAGTCAGCCGTATGTCGGACGCGGCGCGGTAATAATCGAGCGCGACCGCGAGATCTACCGGCGCTTTGACGGTAATAATCACCGCATTCTTGCTCTTGAACATAATCTGACGGAAAGACAAATTTACAATATCGTTTCCCGCGTCCGGCAAGAGGAGTACAGCCGCCGGCAGATCAAGTTATTCCCCGATATGGCCGCAAGCGGCTGACCTTTTTTACCATCCATTTTGAAATAATTTCTTGAAATATTTCATTTCACTTCTCACCTGATTTCCCATTAGAGATAAACCCATATTGTGGTTTTACGTGAGGGGCGCTCAAAAGCGCCTGAATGCGCAGGGAGAACCAAGCAATGACCGATCGAAAAAAACGCGGGGCCATGAGCCCAATTAAGCGTTGAGCGCGACAGCGCCGGTAAGGGCGGGGGCATTGGTGGGCGGAAGCCATCGACGGCGCCCCCGCCCGAACCGATGGGCGAGAGACGAGGGACGATGACGCCAACCCACATTATGCTGCATCACTCACTCACCGCCGACTCGGAAACCGTGTCTTGGGCAGCGATCCGGCGCTATCACATCCGGGAACTGGTCTGGCGGGACATCGGGTATCATTTCGGGATCGAACTGGTCGGCAGCGACTATGAGATCCTGGCTGGCCGGATGATGAACGAATCCGGCGCACACTGTAAAGAACGGGGGATGAACGGGAAATCGCTCGGCATCTGTTTTGTGGGAAATTACGATCTGGGCGAACCGCCGGCCGAGATGTGGACCCTGGGGCTGCGCCTGGTATCCAGTCTGATGGATGTGTTCGGGATCCCGCGCGAGCATGTCTATGGTCACCGCGAGTTTGCCGGGTACAAAACCTGTCCGGGGCGGCTCTTTGACATGGACCGGTTCAGGATGGATCTGGGGGGTGTGTGATGGATTTTGACTGGAAAAAAATTATCAAAACCGTAGCGCCGACCCTGGCGACGGCGCTGGGCGGCCCGCTGGCGGGCATGGCGGTCACCACGATCGCAACAGCTCTCGGCATTGATTCGTCTGATCCGAAACAGGCAGAATCAGAAATTGCCAAAGCGGTCATGTCCGGAAACCCCGAAATTTTGCTGAAACTCAAGCAGGCGGACCAGGATTTCCAGGTCCGATTGCGCGAGCTGGATATCGATCTGGAAAAGATCTATGCCGAGGACCGGAAAAGCGCGCGCGATATGCGCACAGCGATGAAAGACAAATTTCCGGATTTTTTAACCGCACTGGTGACCATCGGTTTTTTTGCAGTGCTGGCCGTGCATTTTTTTCATGCCATTCCAGAGGGTAACCAGACGTTTCTCAATATCATGCTGGGGTCCCTGGGAACGGTCTGGGTAGACCAGATCCGGTTTTATTTCGGGAGTTCCAAAGGGTCTAAAACCAAAGAAGAGATGCTGGCGGCCAAACAATAAGAGGCGGAAATGTTGAAAATCGCGATCGCATTTGCTCTGGGCGCAATATTCGGCTGGACGGCCCGCTGGTGGTTCGTGCGCTGGCGGATCTGGACCATGTACAAGATCGGGCGGGGCTGATGTGTATCTTGCTGACAGCATTCATTTTTCTCGTAGGCTGCGCCCTATTGAGCTTCCGATGGGGTTATTAATGGACGAGGCGGACCTGGGAAACGAGAGCGCGGCGTTTCACCTGCGGCTGAATTTGGCGGGCGCGACGGCCCGCCCTGCGGGACCGGGCAGCGGGGTTTGCATCGATTGCGGGGAAACGATCCCGGAGGCCCGGCGGCTGGCGGTGCCGGGATGTATCCGGTGCCGGGAGTGCCAAGCGGAGGCTGAAACATGATTGAACAGGTCAAACCCTTTTATCATTACTGGCAGTTTTGGCTGCAGATGGTGCAGCTTATCGGCATCGTAGTGATCGGCATCTATACCTGGTGGACCAACCGCGAAAAGGTGAACGCCAGCCGGTTTGAAAGTCTGGAAAAGGATGTGGCCAAACGGGTGACGGATACAGCCTTAAAGGAACTCAATGACGCCAGAGAGTCGCGTTGCGCAGCCCACCTGGACCGCACCGCCAAATTGGAGCTGGCGGTAAGTCTGAACCGTGCCAGCATTGAGAGCCTGCCCGACGATGAGACCATCGATGCGCTGCACGGCCGCATTACGGATGTTGCCAAGGGGCTGTCCGGCCTGGGTGGGAAAATCGATGCGGTCGCCCATACGGTGGATCTGATCCATGAGTGGATCCTCAAGGGAGGCAAAAAATGAAATTCGCCGAGCTGCTCACATCCGATATCCGACTGATCATCCTGCGCATCCTGGCCGAGGACGGGGACTATTCCCACAATGAATTTATCCTGGGCGATGCCCTGGCCCTGTTCGGCCATCGGGTGAGCCGGGACAAGCTCCGGACCGAACTCACCTGGCTTAAGGAGCAGGAACTGATCCGGACCGAGGATGTTTCCGGGGTGATGGTGGCAAAGCTGACCGCCAGGGGTGCGGACGTGGCCTGCGGGGCGGCAGAATGTCCGGGCGTGAAAAGACCCAGGCCGGAGGCATAATGTCGACACGCAGGGTGCAGACAAGAAAAAAGCGTCAGCAGTCCAGCATCGACCGGCTGCCTGATGATATCCGGGAGAAGCTCCAGGAGCTTTTACGGGATCCGCGCGTAACCGATCTTGAAGCCACGGCCCGGATCAACGCGATTTTGGACGGCACCGATCACCCGGAGCGCCTGAGCAAGTCCGCAGTTAACCGCTATCATTTGCGCATGGAGGATGTGGGCGCCCGGCTTAGAGAAACCCGGGAGGTCGCAAAGATGTGGATCGGCCGACTGGGCAGCGAGCCCCAGGGCGAAACGGGAAAATTACTGAATGAGCTGGTCAGGGCAATCGCTTTTCGCGCGGGCTTGTCGGCAATCGAGACCCCGGATGACCAGCCGATCGACCCGAAACTGTTAAAGAGCCTGGCCGTCTCGGTCTACCGCCTGGAACGGGCCGCCAACGAAAACGCGGTGCTTGAGGAGAAAATCCGCAAAAAGACCCTGGAAAAAGCCGCTGCGGCAGTGGATGAAGCGGCCCAGGCCCAGGGGCTGGACGAAAAGCAGGCGCGTTTCTGGCGCGAAAAAATATTGGGGGCCGCCTAAATGGGCGCATTATCGCCGCTTAACGATACCCAGCGCATTGTGGACTGGGAAGAACTGCCGGCCAAGGTCCGGGATATCCCGGACAATCTTGACCCGCTGGCAGACGGCGTACTGATGCGCCACCAGGCCGAGTGGATCAAAATTAAAGCGGCGATCAAGGCGGCCGAAAAAGGCCGGCGCACCGGCATTACCTTCTGCGAGGCCCTGGACGACACCATTACCGCCGGCAGCCGCAAGAGCGCCGGGGGCGACAATGCTTATTACATCGGCGACACCAAGGAAAAAGGTCTTGAATTCATCGGTTACTGCGCAAAATTTGCCAAGGTCATCGCCCAGGCCCAGGGTCAGGGGGTCTCCGATATCGAGCAGTTCCTGTTCGAAGATCAGGACGAAAAGGGCAACAGCAAGTTCATTACATCCTATCGCATCCGGTTCGCCTCCGGTTTTCAGATCGTGGCGCTCTCTTCCCGGCCGTCCAATATCCGCGGCTTGCAGGGGATCGTCGTTATCGACGAAGCGGCCTACCATATTGATGTCCAGGGCGTGCTGGATGCGGCCACCGCCCTTTTGATCTGGGGCGGCAAAATCCGGATCATTTCCACCCACAATACCAAGGCAAATCCGTTCAACCAGTTTGTCACGGATATCCGCAAGGGTCTCTATGGCGATGACAGCGACGCCCGGGTGTTCAAGGTGACCTTTGACGATGCGGTGGCAAATGGATTGTTCGAGCGCGTCTGCCTGATGAAAGGCGAACGGCCGACACCGGAAGGCAAAAAGAAGTGGTACACCCGCATCCGCAATGCCTACGGCCCGCGCACGGCCGCCATGCGCGAGGAGCTCGACGCCATCCCGCGCGATTCCGGCGGCATGTGCATCCCGGGCGTCTGGATCGACCGGGCCATGCCGGAGGCGCGCCCGGTCCTGCGCCTGGTGTGCAGCGACGATTTTGTGCGCCTGACCGATGCCGAGCGAAAGGCGTGGGCCGCGACCTGGATCAAGGCGCACATGGAGCCGCTTTACGGCAGGCTGTCTGCCGATTTGCGCCATGTGGCCGGCATGGACTTTGCCCGGCACCGCAATTTCTCGGTGCTCACGCCGCTTGCGATCACCCGGACCCTGATGAGAAAAGCGCCCTTTGTCGTTGAAATGCAGAATGTGCCGGTGGGCCAGCAGCTCCAGATCATCTGGGCGCTCTTTCATGCCCTGCCCCGTTTCTGCGGCGCGGCCATCGACGCCACCGGCCCGGGCCTGGGGCTGGCGGAGCTGACCGCCGATCATTTCGGTTGGAGCATGATTCACCAGGTGGATCTGTCGCGCAAATGGTACGGCGAGTGGATGCCCAAAATGACCAAGGGCTTTGAAGACGGCATCTACGATCTGCCGCGCGACGCCGATCTTGAAGCCGATGTCCGGGCCGTGGAATCCATCGACGGGATCCCGATGGTGCCAAAGGCCAACCGCAAGGACCTCAAGGACCCGGAATTATACCGCCACGGCGACTTTGCGGTCTCTCTTGTTCTGGGAGAATTCGCGGCCCTGAATTTATCCTCCGAATACGCCTACGAGGCGGTCAAAAAAAGAGCCGACGACAGGATCGAGCGCCCGGTCCGGGTGACCGCCGCCCTGGGCGCCGGGAAAGGACTCTGGTGATGAAAATAAGACTGAAGGGGGTTAGACTGAAGGGGGTTAGGCTAAGGATCAAATCCATTTTGCTTCAGCCTATTTCCCTTCAGCTTTCAGCCTTTTTTGCCTGGAGGCTCTATGCTGTATGACGCATATGGACGGCCGGTCCGAACGCAGGATCTGACCCGCGAGCATGCGGCCCCGCAGCTTACCGGGATCCGGACCATCTGGACCGACACCGTGGCAGGCGGGCTGACCCCCCAGAGCCTGGCCGGCATCCTGATGAACGCCGCCCAGGGCGATCACAACAGTTTTCTTACCCTGGCCGAGGAAATGGAAGAGCGCGACCTGCACTATGCCTGCGAGCTGGGAAAACGCAAGCTGGCCGTCAGCCGCCTGCCGATCACCGTGGAGTCCTACAGCGACGATAAAAAAGACATCGAGCTGGCGGACAGGGTCCGGGCCCTGGTGAGACGGCCCGGATTCAGGAACCTGGTCAAAGATCTTTTGGACGCTGTCGGCAAGGGGTATGCGGTCTGCGAGATCCGCTGGGACCGGTCCGGGAAGTACTGGCAGCCGGCCGAATATACCTGGCGGGATCCGCACTTTTTCCAGTTCGATCAGGTATCGCGCTCCGAGATCCGGCTGCGGGATGAAGCCGATTTAATGAACGGGATCGAGCTTACGCCCTTTTGCTTTATCCGGCACGTGCACCGGATGAAAAGCGGCATCCCGATCCGGGGCGGAATCGCCCGCATCGCCGCCTGGGCCTGGATGTGCAAGGGCTATACCATAAAAGACTGGCTGGCCTTTGCCGAGGTGTTCGGCATGCCGTTTAGACTTGGGCGCTACGAGGCCGGCGCCAGCGCCGAAGATAAAGCGGTGCTTCGCATGGCGGTTGCCAATCTCGGCACCGATGCGGCCGCGATCTTTCCCAAATCGATGGAGGTGGAATTTAAAGAAGCCCAGAAAGCCGGCAGCACCGATTTTTTCAACCGTCTGGCGGACTATCTCGACGCCCAGGTGTCGCGCGGGATCCTGGGGCAGACCGCCACCACCCAGGGCACCCCCGGCAAGCTCGGCAACGAAGACGCCCAGAAGGAAGTGCGCGAGGACATCCGCGACGACGACGCCGAGCAGGTCGCGGATGCCATCAACCGGGACCTGGTTAAGCCCTTTATCGACCTTAACTTCGGCCCCCAGGAAAATTATCCCACAGTGCAGCTCCGGGCGGCAAAACCGGAAAACATCGGCGCGCTCTCCGAGGCGCTTTCAAAGCTGGTGCCGCTGGGCCTGCGCGTCGAGCAGAGCGTGGTCCGGGATAAACTCAGCCTGCCGGACCCGGATGAAAACGCGGCGCCCGAGGATCTCTTGGGGGGGCAGATGCCAGGGGCCGTGGATCAGGTGCCGGGGGTAAAGGGGATGAACCGGCAGGCTCGCGCCCGAAACGCCCAGGGCGCTGACGACATAGATGTGGCCGACGTTCTGGCGGACAGCCTGGCTACGGCCGCGGCCCCGGCGGCCGACGCCCTGGTGGCGGCGGTAAAAAAACTGGTGGATGAAGCCGGCAGCCTGGAGGAAATCCGGGACCGCATAATCGACCTGTATGGCGATCTTTCTCCGGCCGACCTGGGGACTGTTATCGCCAGGGCCATGTTGCTGGCCGAAATGGCGGGACGGTACGAGGTAAAGGCTGAAGGTAAATAGGCTGAAGACTGAAGGCAATGATGAATTCTAAATTTTGAATTTTAAATGAATGAAGACATCAATTTATAATTCACAATTCAACATTCAAAATTAAGGAGCGCAGCGACGTCTGATCTCTTAGCCATATTCAAATTGCCGTTTAGCGAGCAGGAGGCTTTCTTCCGGCAGAAGCTCAATATCCCCACGCGCAAATGGACCGATCTGTGGCATGCGCAGCATGCCAAGGGGTTTATGGTGGCCGGGGCCTACAAGGCGGAGCTGCTTTCGGATCTTCGGGAGGCCGTTCAAAAGATCATTGACGACGGGGCGACCCTGGACGATTTCCGGCGCGATTTCGACGGGATCGTTTCCCGGCACGGCTGGAGCTACAAGGGCGGGCGCAACTGGCGCACGGCGGTCATTTACAACACCAATGTCCGGCAGTCCTATAACGCCGGGCGCTGGCGCCAGCTCACGGATCCGGACGTGGAAAAGCAGTTCGGGTATCTCGTGTACCGCCACGGCGACAGCCGGGTGCCGCGGCCGGAGCATCTTGCCTGGGACGGCACCACGCTGCCGGCAGACGATCCCTGGTGGGAGACCCACTATCCGGCAAACGGCTGGGGCTGCACCTGCAAGGTGTTTGCCGCCACAAAAGAAGAGCAGGCGGCGGCAGTGAAAAGGGGCAAGGGCACAGCGCCGGCGTCTCCCATCGATCCACGGACGGGCGAACCGGAGGGGATCGACAAGGGGTTCGGCTACAACGTGGGCAAAGCCGATGCCGAGCAGTCGCACCGGATATTGGATGACGTTATCGCGCGGCTGCCGGAGGATATGGCGGCAAAGCTCAGGGTAGAGATAGGGGCATATGAGGCTGAAGGCTGAAGGATATGGAAATCAAAATTGAATTGAAAGACGAGGCGGTAAAAAAGGCGCTGTCCGATCTTGGCGGCAAGGTGAAAGACCCCTCGCCGGTCATGAAGGCCATCGGCGAGTATATGCTGAGATCCACGGAAGACCGCTTCCGCAGCCAGGGACCTGCTCCGGATGGAACGCCCTGGGCGCCGCTATCCCGGTCCACGCTGCGCCGCAAAAAGCATCGCAAGATCCTGACCGAGACCACGGCCCTTAGAAGCTCCATTCATTACCAGCTCATGGGGCAGGCTGCAGTGGCCGTGGGAACGGGCCGCAACATTCCCTATGCGGCCATCCAGCAGCTTGGGGGCGCGATCAAACATAAGGCGCGGTCGCTTACCCTGGCCTTTACCGGCAAGGGTCGCTTCATGAGCCGCCGGGCGGCCGGGAAACAAAAGAGCGGCGCCGTACGGGTGGCCTTTGCCGCCATCGGGGCGCACGAGACCCGGATCCCGGCCAGGTCGTATATCGGGGTAAGCGAAAAGGACAGCGCCTGGATCGTTAACCGCATCAACCAGTATCTTGCAGCGAGGTAGGAGACGATGGACGAGAGACGATGGACGATAATTGCCGAACGCGCCAGAGGCCCTAAGATCGACGATCTGGGAAAAAGACGTAGGCATGCACCAATTTTCTTGACACACCCTGTTATAACGCCGCTTGACGCCCTTCCTGCCCGGATTCCGTTGGCGGTCGCTGCCAATTCGGGAGAAATACCGGCCGGGTGCGACAGACTGGCCCTTAATTTCGAGCTTCCGGCAGACGGCAGCGTGCCCGAATGGCTGGAGCTGATACCCCCCGGTCAGGTGGTGGCCGGCCGCGACGGGCGCACCTGGCTCAACGACAAACCGGACGGCATCGTCGTCAATTTTAAGGCAAGCGGCATCGATCTTCCCCTTGACTGGAACCATGCCACCGAGCTGCAGGCCCCCCAGGGGCTCCCGGCGCCGGCCGCGGCCTGGGGCAAAGAGCTGCAACTGCGCGAGGGCGGGGCCGTCTGGGGCCGGTTTGAGTGGACCGCAGGCGGCAGAGCCTCGGTCGAGGCCCGGGAGTATCGCTACATATCCCCGGTGCTGATCTATGAAAAGGCCAGCGGCCGGATCGTCGGCATCAATTCCGTGGGCCTGGTCAACAAGCCCAACCTTGCGCTTCCGGCGCTGAATCATCAATCATCTATTAAGGAGGACAAAACCATGTTTAAAAAATTATTGGCCCTGCTCGGACTCGAAGAGACCGCAACCGAAGAGCAGGCAATGAATGCGGTCACCAAAATCAAGAGCGATCTGCAGACGGCCCTTAACCGGGCCGAAACCCCGAGCCTGGACAAGTTCGTGCCGCGGGCGGACTATGACGCGGCCCTCGGCCGGGCGACCAACGCCGAAAAGACGCTGGCCGATCGCGACAAGGCGGATCTTGAGACCAAGGTGGTGGCGGCGGTGGACGGCGCCATTAAGGACGGAAAGGTAGTTCCGGCCTCCCGGGATTACTACCTGGCCATGTGCCGCCAGAAAGACGGTTTGGCCGAGTTCGAAAAGTTCCTGAAAACGGCGCCGGTCATTGCCAAGGGATCGGAGCTTGACACAAAGAAACCGGGCGGGGACGGCCTGGCGCTCAATGCCGAGCAGGCCAAAATCGCCGCCATATTCGGCAACACGGCCGAGGATCTCAAAAAATACGGGCTGGCGTAAAACAAAAGGCTGAAGGCGTTTAGGCTGAAGGCCGAAGGTATATAACCAAAACAAGGAGATAGACCATGACACAATTAAGTGCAGATAAACAGCTCGAACTAAAAGACGGCGTCCAGATCGGCGTGCCGGTCGACGACGGCGACAAGATCTACGGCGGGGCGCTGGTATGCGTGAATGCCGCCGGCTATCTGGTGGTAGGGGCCGACACCGCCGGCCTGATTTTCATGGGCGTGGCGATGGAGCGAAAGGACAACACCAGCGGCGCCGACGGCGCTCTTACCTGCCGGGTGCGGCGACGGGGCCTGGTAAAATGCATCCTGGGCACCGCGATTTCCCAGGCCAACGTGGGCGACAACGTATTCCTGGTGGACGATCAGACCGTGGATCTGGTTGCCAATGTCACCAACGCCATCTTCTGCGGCATCATCGCCGAGTATGTGGACAGCACGCATGCCTGGATCGACATCGAGCCGGCCATCAAACAGGCGGATGTGGCCACCCATATTGCGGACACCAGCGCGGCCCATGCCGCCAGCGCCATCTCGATCGCCGATGCCGGGGGTTATACCGCCCAGACGACCGTTGAGGCCGCGCTCCAGGAGATCTATCCCAAAGCGCCGGTGGCCATAGCCGACCCCGGGGATGCGGGCGCCATACCGGTTACAAAATCGGGCTCCGTAGCGATCACCACGGCCGCGGCCGAAACCCGCACGATCGCCATTCCGGGCGTTGCCGGCATTACCATCGCCATCAGCCTGGATGTGGACGGCGGGGATTGCGTGATCACGGCGGCGGCGGCCATTAACCAGACCGGCAACAATACCATTACCCTGGGCGACGCCGGCGACACCATCGTGCTGACCGCCGTGCAGGTGGGCGGCGCCAGGCGCTGGCGCGTCGTCGTCAACGACGGTTGCTCGCTGACCACCGTGTAAAAGGCTGAAGGCTGAAAGGCTGAAAGGCTGAAGGCAAAACCGATAATAATTATATAACCTTTTAACAAAGGAGCGTTTCAAATGAAAAAACTGTTTTTAAGCATCATCGCCTTTGCCGTGGGTCTGCTCTACAGCGTCCTGGCAATGGCGGCGCCGCTCGTGCGCAGCGAGATTATCTTTGAAAGACCGGCCGTCAACTTCATGGCTCTTGCCCCGCTGGCCTTCGGGGCCGCGCTGTTTGTCGGCATATCCTTTATGATCGTCAACAAGGCCAACCTGGATTCGGTGTTCCTTAATTTAAAGACGACCTTTAATAAGGCGTTTGAGGCCGCCCCCAGTTTGTGGGAAAAAACCACCATGAAGGTGCCCAGCGGCAGCAGCCAGAACAATTACAACTGGCTCAGCCGCTTTCCGAAAATGCGGGAATGGATCGGGGACAAGGTGGTCAAAGCCCTTTCCGCGTTCACCTATACGATTTTAAACAAGGACTGGGAAGCCACCGTGGCGGTGGACCGCAATGATATCGAGGACGACACCCTGGGCATCTATGGCCCCATGGCCCAGGAGGCCGGGTTTTCAGCCAAACAGCTCCCGGATGAAATCGATGCGGCGCTTAAAAACGGCGCCTTTGCGGCCCTGTGCTATGACGGGCAGTATTTTTACGACAGCGACCACCCGGTGGGCGACGGCGCCGGCGGCACTTCGTCCGTCGCCAACCTGCTGACCGCAGCGCTTTCCTGCTCCACCAAGGCCGCAGCTTTGGCCAGCTACGGCGCGGCCCGGGCGGCCATGATGGTGTTTACGGACGATGAGGGCCGGCCCCTGGGGCTGATCCCCAACGTGCTGGAAGTGCCCCCGGCCCTTGAGGCAGCCGGCAAAACGCTGTGCTACAGCGAAAAGCTGGACGACAACAGCCCCAACCCCTACAAGGGGACCGCCGAACTGGTTGTTAATCCGAGATTAACATCCACCACCGCCTGGTTCCTGCACTGCACCAGCCGGCCGGTTAAGCCCTTTATCTTCCAGGAGCGAAAGGCGCCCGTATTCGTGCAGCAGACCACCGAATCGTCCGACGACGTTTTCATGCGCAAAGAATTCAAGTTCGGCGCGGAAGCCAGAGGAAACGGCGGCTACGGCCTGTGGCAGTGCTCGGTGGGATCCACCGGTCTGGGCTAAAAGGATTGTTGATTGAGGATTGATGATTGGTGATTTAAGGGATTTTCCCCCACTGATCATCAACCCGGAATACAGGGAACCCGGGCAGCTCACGCCTTAAGCGCGGGCCGCCCCTATCAAACCATTTTTGACAAAGGAGAGAGATATGCCGGTGATTATTTCAGCCAAAAAAGACAAATTCCGCCGCTGCGGGATTGCCCATCCCGAGCAGGCGACGACGTACCCGGACGACCGGTTCAGCAAAAAGGAGCTGGAGATCCTGCAAAAGGAACCCATGCTCCTGGTGCAGATCGTGCCGGACGACGGCGTGATCGCCAGGACGCCGGCCCCGGAGAAAATGAAGCTCGATGAGCTCAAAGAGTTGTGCAAAAAGCTCAAGATCGACTACCCGGATGATGCCACCCGGGCCGTCCTGATCGAGCTGGTGAAAAAGAATACCGCAGCTCCTCCGGAGGGCTAATCCATGTCCTACTGCACCCAGGACGATATCCTTGAGCAGATCGACGAAACCGCCCTGATCGAGCTTACCGACGATGACGGCGTCGGCGCGGTGGACGCAGCCCGGGTGACCCGCGCCATTGCCGATGCCGATGCCGACATCGACGCCTACTGCCAGGCGCATTACAGCGTGCCGCTGTCGCCGGTGCCGCCCAAGGTGCGCAAGCTGGCGGTCGACATCGCCATCTACCACCTGTACAGCCGGCGCGGGGACGCGGCCCCGGACATCCGCAAGGATCGCTACCGGGACGCCGTCCGGTTTCTGGAAAAGGTCGCTGCCGGCGATATCGCCCTGGGGGTTGCATCGCCGGCGCCCGAATCCGGCGGGGCGGAGTTTATCAGCCCGGTGGCCGGATCGCCGCCCGCCACCCGGATCTTTACCCGGGACACCATGAAGGACTTGAAATGAGGCCGAAGGTGGATAGGCTGAAGACCGAAGGCAAATTGGTTTTATCTAATAGCCTTCAGCCTAAACCCCTTCAGCATGGAGCGCAGCGACCATGATCAAGGAAATCATCGACGACGTCATCAGCGAGCTATCCGCCATCAGCGGCCTTTCCTTTGTCGAGCTGGCCGTGGCGGAAAACGAGGAAGATCTCGAAGAGCTGCTTAAAACCCCCAAGCGGCTGCCGGGCTGTTATGTCGTTTACCGGGGCGCCGATTTTACCAAAAAGCGCGTGATCGGCTCAAACGCAGCCGAGCACGAAATGGAAATCCTGGTCCTGCTGATCGCCAAAAACCTGCGCAGCCAGGCCGAAGGGGCCAGAACCTGCTATGATTTTATCGAGGCTATCCGCAGCGCCCTGATCGGCCACAGCGTCGGCAATTATGGCTCTCTCTGGCCGCTGGCCGAGGACCTCATTGCCGCAGGCAAGGGGCTGCAGTGCTATGGCCTGATCTACGGCATGGAGACGAAAACAGGCTAAATCAGGCTGAAGGTAAATAGGCTGAAGGCTGAAGGGGAAAAGGCTGAAGGCTGAAGGTAGATAGGCTGAAGGCTGGAGGCCGGGAGGAATAAAAAATGAAAATCAAATACGACCAGGGGCCGGACAAGATTTCGATGGGCGCCGCCGGCGAGTTTCGGCGGGGAGAGCCAAGGGACGTGCCCGATGAAACAGCCGAGAGGCTGCTCAACAAGCAATCAATCAAATTTATCAGGCTGAAGACCGACAGGCTAAAGGCTGAAGGCTAAAATGAATGCCTAATAGCCTTCAGTCTAAACCCCTTCAACCTATCACCGGAGGTGAATTATGCCCCAAGCAAAAGGCGCAAACGCCATTATCGGCTATCAGGTCGAATCGACCTATGCCGCGGATCCGGGTACGCCGGATTTGACCAAGCTGTATTTTGTCACCGAATCGCTCAGGTTAAACCGCGAGCTCTTGCAAAGCAACATCATCCAGTCCAGCCGCAACCCCACGGCTCCGAGCCTGGGAAAGCACGCTGTGGCCGGGCAGATCGCAACCGAGCTGCAGGCGTATATCGGGTATCTCTTAAAGGGGATCCTGGGAGCGGCCACCTACAGCGTGCCGACCCATACCCTCAAAGTCGGCGCCTCGGTGCCGAGCTTTACCATTGAAAAGGGATTCACCGATATCACCACGCCGAAATATTTTAAATACAGCGGCTGCAAGGTGAACAAGGCCAGCCTGAAAGTGCGGCCCGAAGGCCCCCAGGAGCTCACCCTCGACTTTATCGGCGCCAAGGAAACGGTGGGGACTTCGACCTTTGACGCCACGCCCACGGATCTGGGCCTGTCCAAATTCCTGGGCTTTAACATCGCCGCCATAACCGAGGGCGGTGTGGCGATTGCCATTGTAACCGAGGCCGACATCGACATCGAAAACAACCTGGACGGAAACGTTTACTGCATCAATACAGCCGCTCCGGGCGTGCGCCGGTCGCTGCCCGAGGGAAAGGTGCGCGTGTCCGGGAAACTGACGGCCCTGTTTGAGGATGACACCCTGTATGCCAAGGCCATCGCCGGCACCGAAAGCGCCCTGGTGGTGACCTACACCCTGGGAACGGGCGCGGGCACGGCCGGAAACGAGCAGCTTGTCATCACCGTGCCGGAACTGGTGTATTCCCCCAACGCGCCGGTGGTGTCCGGGCCTGCCGGGCTGCTGGTGGAACTGCCCTTTGAGGCGTATTACGGCAACGACGCCGGGGCGAGCACCATGATCATGACGCTGAAAAACACCCAGGCGAGCATGGCATAAATTAGGCTGAAGGCTGAAGGGGTTTAGGCTGAAGGAAAATGATTTCAAATGTCAAATTTGAGATTCGAAAGGATGAAGCGATGGATCAAAACAGGTTTGAATACCGGATCGGCCCAAAGACCTATGTGCAGAAAGCGCTGGTCCTGGGGCAGGTCATGCAGCTTTACAATGTTTTAAAGGGCATCAATTTTGCCGCTGTGCGCAGCGCGCCGGACATTGTGCCGCTTCTGGGCGAGCAGCTGCCGGCGGCCCTGGCGGTGGTCCTGACCGAAGAGGGGCAGTCTCCCCGCGATAAGGACCTCGCAGCCCTGGCAAACGATCTGGAGTTTGAGATTTCTCCGGAGCAGACAATAAAGGTGATAGAGGATTTTTTCGGCTGCAACCAGGTTCACTTGCTTATCGAGAAGCTGGGCCTGGCTTCCCGGAACATCATGGCGAATCTGCCGACCTTGAAGCCCTCGTCGTCCTTCTCTGCCGGGGAGACATCACCAAAAGAGACGTGATTTTATGGCAGTTTACACCGGCGCAGTGCGAGCCGTATCTGAAATTCATGGGCCGGGAGGTTCTTTTCCGCGAGGCGGTCATTCATCTCCTGGTCGGAGAGACCGAAGCCGAGAAAGCCAAGCGCCTTACGGACGGATACTGCAAAGCCTGCCGGCAGACGGGCAGGGCGGACTGCAAAAAATGCGACAGGAACTTCAAGGTTATAACCGGGCGCGAATCACGGTGATGTTTCCGGCGGCGTCCCGCTCGATGGCGGCATGAACGGTGATTTCCCAGGGCCTGACCGGTTTTTTGCGGTCGCGCCTGAGATCATAGAGGCAATAAATGACGGCTAAAAGTCCGGCGATAAATTCCATGTATCCATCATAAGGCAAACAGCGTGACAAATCAAGAAGTAAAACTCGTCATTACAGCTCAGGATCAGACGCAGCAGGCCATCCTGTCTACGGGAAACGGCCTTAAATACCTGGAAGGCACCGCCACCCGCCTGTCGATCCAGTTTGTCGCGCTCAAAACGGCCGTGATGGGCGTCGCCAATACGCTGCGGGTGCCCATCGACATGATGATCGGCTGGGTCAAGGCCGCCGGCGCGGCCCAGGAGGCCCAGGCCGGCCTGCGCCAGGCCATGCAGTCGATGGGCCGCTATAGCGATGAATTTTACAAGCAGATGCTCCAGGCTGCCTCGGACCTGCAAAAAATCACCACCTTTGAAGACGACGCCATTGTCTCCGGGCAAAAGTTTTTAATGACTTACAAACAGATCCCGGATGAACTGATGCCCCGGGCCACCGCCGCGATGGTGGACCTGGCAGCGATCATGGGCGGCGATTTAAGCAGCGCCGCCAACATGGTGGGTAAGGCCGCGATGGGCCTTTCCGGCGAATTGCGCCGGGTCGGCATCACCATCGACGAGGATGTGGCCAAAAGCGGCGATTTTGCCAAAATTTTATCCGAGATCGAAAAGCAAGTGGGCGGCCAGGCCAAAGCACTGGCCCAGACCGGCATCGGCCCGTGGAAGCAGGCGCTGAATCTATGGGGCGACAGCAAGGAAGCGCTCGGCGAGATCGTATTGGTGATTACAGAGGGGATGGTACCTGCGCTGTCGGACTGGGCCGACGGCGTGCGTATATTGGCGGCCGAATGGAGCGCCTTTATGCGAAACGACAGCTCGGCTGTACTGAAAAAGCAGGCCGAGGCCATTGAGGCGCAGATTAAAGAGTTGCAGAAACCGCACGCCGTATATGGTTTGAGTATGCCGGGATGGGACTCCGACTACAAGGCCAAGGCCGATGCCCAGATTGAAGTGCTCAAAAAACAGCTTGCGATTGTGAATCAGAGTATAGCCAATGAAACAAAGGGGGTTTTTGAGCCGAAAAAAGGCGGGCCTCGGCCCGGCGGCGACAGCGCGGCGCCGGATTCCAAAACCATCGAGGCGCAAAAGGATGCGACACGTGAGATTTATGAGTCCTGGGCGGCTTATGACGAAAAGCAGGATCAGGAGCGCGAGGCGGCGCTAAAGCGCTTTGAGGAAGCCAAAAACCGCGAGATTGAAACGGCGACATCCGCCGCGCGCGAGATCTATCAATCAATGGGGTCCTATGAGGATGAACAGGACCGCGAGCGTGAAGCCGCGCTGAAAAAATTTGCCGACCAGGCCGAGGAGATAAAATCCACCTGGCGCGAGATCTATCAATCAATGGGGTCCTATGAGGATGAACAGGACCGCGAGCGTGAAGCCGCGCTGAAAAAATTTGCCGACCAGGCCGAGGAGATAAAATCCACCTGGCGCGAGATCTATCAATCAATGGGCGACTATGAGGATGAACAGGACCGCGAGCGCGCCGAAGCCCTGAAACGGTTTGCAAAAGAATCCCAAGAAAACCTGAAGGGGCTGCTCGATTTTACCCAGCGCACCGCCGATGCGATGGAGCAGAACTTTTCCGATCTCTTTTTTGATGTCATGCAGGGTAAATTTACGGATCTCGGCGACTATGCCAAGGCGGTGTTTCGGAGCATCCAGCGGGCCGCCGCCGATTACCTGGGCCAGTCGCTGATGGAGGGGATCTTCGGCAAAAAGGACGCTTCCGGCAAACGCACCGGGGGCTGGATCACATCAGCGGTGAGCTGGATCGGCGGCCTGCTGAAACACTCCGGCGGCATGATGAGCGAGCCGGGCCAGGTGCGCTATGTGCCCTCAATCCTGTTTGCCGGCGCCCCGCGTTTTCACAGCGGCATCGGCCCCGGCGAGCGGCCGGCCATCATCCGGGATGACGAAGGCGTGTTCACTCCCGGACAGATGAAGGCCCTTGGCGCT
Source organism: Thermodesulfobacteriota bacterium (assembly GCA_040757625.1). Classification (GTDB taxonomy): domain Bacteria; phylum Desulfobacterota; class Desulfobacteria; order Desulfobacterales; family JARGFK01; genus JARGFK01. The sequence continues at coordinate 185,747 of JBFLWU010000001.1, forward strand.
GCTGCCGGGAGATCCGGCGACATCCACATTCATTTTGATGCGATCCACATCCATGCCATCGACTCAAAGTCGTTTCACGAGATTGCCGCCAGAAACCCCCAGGCGATCATTGCGCCGTGGCTGGACGCCCTGCAAAAGGGCGGCCAGTTGCGAAATGCCATTAAAGGAGCGCTGTAATGGCCAAGTTCCCGGAAATAACCGACCTGCCGATCGAGGAGCCCTATTCCGAAGAGCTGGAATTTAAGACCCTTGCAACCGAATTTGAGGGCCTGGGGGCGGAGCTGCGCAAGCAAAAGCGGCTCTACCCGCGCCGCAACATCAGCGTGCAGTGCAGCCGGGTCACCAAGGTCGAGGGCCGCACCTTGTGGGCCTTTTATCTTGCGCGGGCCGGGGCGAAGGATTCGTTTAATTTTTTCTTGCCGCATACCGACCTCTACACCGGCGAATACGTGGGAACCGGGGACGGCAGTATCACCGTGTTTAATCTGCCTTCAAAGGGGGCGACCAGCTATACGGTTTACAGAAACGGCGCGGCCCAGATCGGCGGCGGCGTGGATTATACTTTCGGCGCAGGGACCGGCGAGGACGGGGCCGACAAAATCACCTTTACGGTCGCGCCCAATGACGGGGACCGCATCACCTTTGACTTTACGGGCTATCTTAAGGTGCGCTGCCGCTTTATGGAGGATAAGCTGTCTTTTGAACTGCTGATGAACCAGTTTGTCACCTCCGGGGTAAAACTTAAAGGGTTACTCAACGACCAATGAGAACCATCGATCCGGCCATAATTACAGCCATCCAGAGCGGCCAGATTACGCCGTTTCTGCTCCTGGATCTACTGATCAGCGCCGTTCATTACCGCTATACCGACTGCGATGTGCCCCTGGTGGTGAGTGCTGCGCGGTTTAACCCCCGCGGCTTTAAAATGGACACCATCCGGTACAGCCTCAAAACCGCGGTGGACAGCGTCAAGATCGAAATCGACAACCTGAACGACGAGCTGACCGCCGCCTTTGTCGGCGGCGACCCGCAGGGAAGCGCCGTGACCCTGCAGCATATTTTGCTCTCCGCCGGCCAGAGCATTATCGGCAGCCCGGTCATCTGGTTTGAGGGCACGCTGGACGCCTGGGAATTTAACGAGAGCAAGATCTCCGTTACCGTCACCAGCGAGCTGGTGCGCTGGGCGCAAAACACCCTGGCAAAGCACAGCGCGAGCTGCCGCTGGAAACAGTTTAAAGGGGCCGAGTGCGGCTACGGCGGCGAGCAGGCCTGGTGCGACCGCACCTATGCCCGCTGCGCGGCGCTCGGCAACACGATCAATTTCGGCGGCTTCCGCTGGCTGCCGAGCATCGAAAACAAGGAAATCTGGTGGGGGCGAACCCGGAATGTATAACAGAAAGCTTAAAATGGCGGAGCTGACCTCAAAGCTGGTCGGGTCCCCGTATGAACTGGGCCGCTGCGATTGCCTCACCACCGTGCTCTATTTTTGCGAGGCCTGGGGCGTGCCTCTCCCGGAGGAGTTTGAGGGCATTACCCGTGAAACCTATGCCGCTGTCTATTCAAAAGATCCTGACGCGGCCCAGGCGGCATTTGGGCGGTTTGTCGCCATGCTTGGGACCGAGGTGCCTCCCGAAAGGGTTCTAACCGGGGACTTTTTAATCCTCCAGGCAAGAGACGGCCAAAAAACCGGCGTGGCCGTTTGCGCCGGCGCCGGCAATGCGATCAGCGCCTTTGCCGGAAAGCGCGTCGCCGTGGTCAGTCTGCGGGCCTACACGATCAAAAAAGCCTATCGCTGGAGAAACTGATATGTCGGGAGTGGAAGCAGGAACCGCATTGGTGTGGGCGCTGGCCGCCATGTCGGCCGCTGTCAACATCATCGAAGCATCGCGCAGCCGCAAAATGCCCAAACGGGTTGATGAGGGGCGCGAGGGGCTGAAACTAAACACCCGCTCCACCCAGGAGCCTGTCAAGGTGGTCTACGGCCGGCAAAAGGTCGGCGGAAACGATGTGTTTATCGCTCTTTCCGGCACAGGCAACGAGTATTTATTTATCGTTCAGACGCTCTCGGAAGGCCCCTGCCAGGGCATCGCCCAGATCGGCGGCGTGGACCAGCTCTGGCTGGCCGGAGAGCCGGCGAGTTCTTTCGGCAGCTCCGTGAGCTACTGGTTTCACAGCGGGGCCTCCGACCAGAGCGTCGATGCCAATCTGGCGGCGGCCTTTCCGGCCTGGGCCGACGCCCTGCGCTATACGTCCTACATCGCCTGGCGGCTTACCTATGACCCGGACAAGTTCTTAAGCATCCCCGACCGGCTGGTGCTGCTAAACGGCCGCACGCTCTACGACTTTAGGACGGCAACCACGGCCTGGAGCGACAACCCGGTGCTGGCGCTCTATGATTATCTCACCAGCGGCCGCTATGGCTGCGGTCTGGCGGCCGCCAAGCTCGACACGGCCTCCTTTTCCGACGCGGCCGACTACTGCGACCTTAAGGGCTTTAAACTCAATATGGCCATAAGCCGCGACGGCGCCTGCATCGACAGTGTAAACGCGATCCTGGCGCATTTTCGCGGCAGCCTGCTGTGGTTTGACGGCAAATATTATCTGCGCTACGCGGATCTTAACGAGGAAAGCTCGGTTATGTCCATAACCGATGAACATATCGCCCGGGACGAGGGCGGGCAGGCGCAGATCGGCATCGGAGAACCGTCGCGCTTTGGCAAGCCCGACGGCATGATCGTAAAATACATCGACCCGGAGCTTGATTACAGCACAAACGATCTGCCGGTGGGCGACGAGACCGGGGTGATGGAGACCGTTGAGCTGATGGGCTGCACCGACCGGGAAATGGCCGCGAATCTCGGCGTTTATCACCTGGAGCGGGCAAAACTATGCCGAACTGTCACCGGTCTATTCCGGGACGACTGCCGGCAGCTTGACCCGCACGACGTGGTGACCCTGACCTCTACGGCCCTGTCCATATCCTCGCAGCTTATGCGGGTGCAGGAGGCCAACATCCGGGAGGACGGCCTGGTGGAGCTGATGCTGGCCTATGAGAGCTTGAATCTCTATGACGACGATTACAACCTTACCGCCGAATCGGTCTACCAGTGCACCCTGCCCGACCCCACAGCAGAGCCTCCCGGCGTTACCGGGGTTTCCGTGTCCGAGGAAACCTATAATTACCGCTTAAGATCCTTTACGCGCCTCAAAATTGCGTTCAGCCCGCCGGCCGGTTACCCCTGGTACGACCATATCGAGGTGTGGGTGTCTTATGATGACGCAGCCTGGGAGCATCTTTTTGACTCTACCAGCGACTTTGAGATTGCAAATGTCGAGGAAGGCCAGGACTATTATATCCGCCTGAAGGTGGTTTCCGTCTGGGGCGGAAAGCAGCAGGACGCCAATGACTATAAAATATATCACCTGGTGGGCGGGTATACTACTGCACCGGCATCTCTGGGAGCGCTGCAGGCCGTGGTCAACCAGAACACAGTCAACCTTTATGCAGACAAGGTCACCGACACCGATGTGGAATTATATGAATTTCGCCTGGGAAACTCCTGGTCGGGCGGGATATTCCTGGCGGCCCTGCGGGCGCCCAACCTGTCCCTTTACGGGGTAAAGCCCGGCACGCATCTTTTTATCGCAAACACCCTTTCAAACAACGGCTCGTATGGCGATACCCCCCGATCGGCGGCTGTTGTTCTGAAAGACCCCCCGGACGGCTGGGCCGTCCAGGCGACGGAAGCCTGCAATTACAACGGCGTCGGCACCCACGACAACACCGAACACACGGTCTACAACCTGGAGGATTACCTGAAATGTTCGCATACCGGCGGCGTGCTCAGCGGGACTTATTTATCCCCGGTCTACGACCGCGGCGCCGTCGCCCGCTACATGATCTATGTGCTTACTGAAATCGTGGTCACCGGCGCCGGCACCACCTGGGGCGACGTGATCCCCGATCCGAACATATGGGACAGCATCGGCATCAGCCTAAAAAACTGGGCTGAAATTTTCTCCCTGGCCGCCGGGCCGAAGGTCAAAATCAAATTAAGATACGGCGAGACCAGCCCGCCCACCAGCGTGGTGGAGCGCATGGAAATTCTGTCGGCCATCGTGACCGGCCGGTATTTCCAGGTGGAGATCATCATCATTGATCCGAGCGCGGCGGTTAACGCCCTTGTTAAGGCGTTTAGCTTAAAATTTTGCCAGTAGGAGGCTTTTATGGCCCAGAACTTTACCGATGATTGTTTTGCCGCAGGGCACGTGGGCGCGACCGATCTGCAGAACATGGAAAACAACTTTGCCAGTCTAAAATCCATGTTCTCGGGTGCAGCGGCCCCTTCAAACCCGGTGGCGGGCATGCTCTGGTTTGACACCACTAAAAAGGTTTTAAAGCAGCGCAACGTGGCAAACAGCGCCTGGATTGGGCTGATGCATGGGGATCTCAGCCAAAAGGGCTGGGTTTATCGAAATGCCGCGATGGACGGCTGGGCAGTGGACAGCACCGTGACCGACCGCGTCCTGGCCCTGAAGGGCGGCACCGGCCTTTATAATGTCAGCGGCGGAACGGTCGCCGGCGAGACCTGGGCGAATTTAAAGGCGCACACTCATCCCGGCCCAAGCCACGCGCACGGGTTGGGAACGATGGCGGCCCAGAATCATGTCCACACATTGGCGTCTGGAAGTAATTTTGATGTCGGGACAGCTAATAAGCATGTCGCCATCAAGAATGGAGCGCTAACGACAAATGGCGGCGGCAACGAAGACCAAAAGCCCCAGGCGTCCGCCACCACCGGCAATCCTTCGGCAACAGCCCTGACCGGGGCTATGGCCAACAGCGGAACCGGCAATACCGGTGCGCAAAGCACGGCCGATGTCCGGCCGGCCGCCGCCGTCGGAACGCTCCAGTATCTTGATTTATAGGAGATAAGAATATGCTTACCAAAAAGGATAAGGCCTGGTTGGCAGGAGAAATCAAAGGATTCTTTCTGTCCGAAGCGTTTGAAAGCATGCTGGGGAACATGGTCATGAAGGCCCTGTATCAGTCCCAGGAGCGGGAGATGACCATTGAAGACGGGAAATCCGAACCGGGGCGCACCATCGAAAAGACCGTAAAGGTCAATGTGATCGATCAGATCGTCAAATACCTGCCGTTTGTGGAAGGGGCGCTCCGAGGCATGCAGGAGGATCTGGATAAAACCAAAAACCATGTGGCCGGGAATAACGACCGGCTCCAGGCCATCGGCAATGTGTTGGTCGGCATGGAGGGGTCCGCCAAGCGCCTGGCCGAATTCTCGGACATGGTCAAGCAGATCGAGGCCGGAAATGCAGAATTTTCAGACAAGCTGAACAAGCTGAAAATGATTAAGGGTAGTGCAAAAAGCGATCAAAATGGCCATGAGCATTTAATGCCGGAGGTTTTGACCCCGACCCATGAGGAAGAAGGCTGTGAAAGCCATACTCGATAACGACGTCATCATCAGCCTGTCCACCTCCACCGGAACGGAAATCGGCTCGTTTCCCAAGGGCGCGGGCCTGGAGCGGCTGCGGTTTGACGGTCAAAAGGTGGTCGACCTGGCGCTGCTTTCCTCAATCTGGGTGCGCGAGCCGGTCCCGGGGTTTTACGAGCTTCATGCCGTGTCGGTCCCCGGATCTCAGTCTGTGGCCATGACTTACGCCCAGCGGGCGAACCTTACCACCGATCCGGGCGGCGCGATCCGGGTTAAAACGCCTGCTGAAATTGACGCAGAGCGCTTATCCCAGGAAAAGCAGCTGTTGAAAAACAGGCTGCGAAAGCGCCTGGAGGCAAAAACCGGGGATGCCCCCGACCAACTCGCCGATGCCTATAAGCTGATTTTTGCCCTGATCGTGTATGCCCGCACCGGCAGCCCGGTCCTGGGCCAGTTTTTCGACAGCCTGATACCCGATATCAAGGACATCTATCCGCTGGATCATGTTCAGGCCGCGCTGATCCAGGCGGCAAAGGATTTGAAAGCTGAAATGGCGCAGTATTACGCTGCTATCGATGGATTAAAATAAAAAAGATTGAGGCCGCCCCGGTAGAAGTTAGCGCTTCCCCGGGGCGAAAGGCTGTTCATGGCAAGCCAGACATCTGATTAACAGACGGCCTCTGCTCGGACCCGAGCAAGGGGCTTATATCACAGAGAGGATGACCATGAACAGCTTTTTAGCGTATATGGGCGGCAAATCGCTGCTTGCAAAAACGATTATCCCCAAAATTCCGAAGCACAAATGTTACGTAGAGGTTTTCGCCGGAGCCGCCTGGCTCCTGTTCAAAAAGGACGAGAATAACTCCCATGTCGAAATTATCAATGATATCAATTTAGATCTGGTGACGCTTTATCGTGTCATAAAGCACCATTTAGAGGAGTTTATCCGATACTTTAAATGGATATTGGTCTCAAGGGATGAGTTCTACCGGTTCCGCAAGGAAGCTCCGGAGACATTGACGGACATCCAGCGGGCCGTCCGGTTCTATTACCTGTTAAAGCTGGGGTATGCGGCCCGAATCAAAGCCCCGTCTTTTTCGGTTGCCACCACCTCGCGGCCGCGGCTGAACCTGCTTCGAATCGAGGAGGAGTTGTCAGCCGTCCACCTCCGGCTGGCCAGAGTATATATCGAGAACCGATCCTACGAGGAAATATTTAGTCGTTTCGACAAGCCGGACACTTTCTTTTATGTGGACCCGCCATATTTCGGGTGTGAGGATTACTATGGGGACGGCATTTTCAACAGGCAGGATTTTGTTAAGCTGAGAGATATCCTGACGGGCCTAAAGGGCAAATTCATCCTCTCGATCAACGACGTGGGCTATATCCGGGATCTGTTCAAAGCATTCCCGATCGAGACGGTTAAAACATCCTACTCGGCCGGGGGCGGCAACAAGAAAAAGCAGGTAAATGAGTTGCTAATAAAAAATTTCTAAGGCATAAATACACCCTGACGGGCGCTCTTTTCAAACCAAGTTTGACCATGTCAAGCAATTCGGCGCGGCGACTTTTCGCAATTTTGGGGCCGGACTTTTCTCAACGCGCTTTAAAAAGGCCCCCTGGGTTCCGTAAGATCGTTGCGCGGCAGCCCGGCCTGACAGGCTCCTGCAAAACTCGGTCTTAAAGCCGCCTTGCGGCGTTGCGCGGTTCTCGCCAACGCTCATGCTTGAATATACCGCGCTTGTCGAATCAGCGCGCGTCCTGCCTTGCAGCCTGCTACTGCTCAAAGGCTTTTCCCAGACACTCGAGAAGCGCATTGGCAATTTTTTCTTTAGAGAACGGTTTGGCAACAATCAAATCACCGTTGGGGAGACGGCCGCTGATGGCTTTTTCTTCTTCCTGGGAAAAGATCCCCGATATGAAAATGACCGGGACATCTCTTGTGGCGGGAGTTTCTTTCAACAGGCCCCGGAATTGATCGCCGGACATTTCAGGCATCATGATGTCAATAAAAAACAAATCCGGCAAATGTGTTTGTATCAATTGGAGGGCAGCTATTCCGCTTTGGGTTTTTATGATGTTCTGAAACCCCAGCTGCAACAATACGGCCTCCAGCAGATCCGCATCGAATTGATTGTCGTCTACGATAAGGATTTTGTAACGTTTCTTGTCAATTGCCATGGCTGCTCCTTTACGAGATGCGGGTACCGCCGGTTTTCCGCCGGTCGGGAAATCAGCCTTTATGGGGTTGTAGGTTCGATTTTCGTCTAAATTTCATAAAGTTAAATACTCCGCCGCCCAGTTGATTTCAAGCGCGTTAAGTTTTTCCAGTGTGGGAACGCCCCGTTCGTCCCAGCCCATGATGCGATAATAGGTTTGCTGGGCCTGCCGCAGCTTCTGCGGATCGATACCTTTAAGCGGGCTGTCGGGCGGTGTGGCCGCAAACCTTTTGGGAAGGGAGTCATCTTTGGCCGAAAAGCCTTCGCGGATATTAAAGATACGGGCAAGGGTGACGCCGCGTTCCACAACCCTCATCAGTTCGACCGAGTCCATTTCCCAGCCGGTGATGGACGCCAGCGCCGCCTTAACCTCCTCATGGCTCCAGGGGACGAATTTACACAGCCCCAGATAGTTGACCAGCTGAGCGGTAAAGCCTTTGTCGTGGAGTTTTTGAGCGCTGTTGTCGTCCAGGGGAGAGATTTCGCTGATGCCGGTGGCATGATCCGCCCCGGTGGCGTGAGTACTGTAGTGGACCCCCATGGCCTGTTTTAAACGGGGTTCGTGCATGGGGATTTCTGCACCTTTGACCTGCATGGCAAAGTCGATGGCGCCGCGGCCGATTTTTTCGGCCGCCCGCCGGGAGCCCTCGGCCAGCAGGTCCCCAAGACCTTTGCGCCGGGCGATCCGCTCTACCATCTCCAGCATGGCCGGGGCGTTTCCAAAAGTCAACTCCAGCCCTTCGGTGTCCTCCGCCGTCAGAATGTTATGTTCATAGCAGTCCATGGCAAAGGAAATCACCACGCCGGTTGAGATGGTATCGATTCCGTACCGGTTGCACAGCTCATTGGCTTTTGTAATTGCCGCCAGGTCATCGATGCCGCAGTTGGACCCCAGGGCCGCCAGGGTCTCGTATTCCGGCCCCCCGTAAACGGGGTCCACCGCATAGGGTTGTTCGAGCCTGACCACCCGTTTGCAGCGAATGGGGCAGCCGTAGCATCCCGCCATTTTGACCAGATAATGTTCACATAAAATCTGAGGTGTAATTTTTTCAATGCCGGGAAATTTTCCGCCCGTAAAGTTGCGAATAGGGATATTTCCGGTTTTTTCATGGTTCACAATTCCCCGGCCGGTGCCCAGCATCCAGTGTTTGGAGCGCTCCTTGAAGTTTGTCAGCATGGCATGGTTGATGGCCTTCAATTTTTGAGGTGCGGCGGTCCGGGGAGCGCGGGCGCCCTTTACGGCAACGGCTTTCAGGTTTTTTGCCCCCATCACCGCGCCGGTCCCGGTGCGGCCGGCGACATGGGTGATGTCGTGTAAAATACAGCTGAAGCGGACCCGTTTTTCTCCGGCTGGACCGATGACGGCCGTGCGGATGCGGTCGTCGCCCAGTTCAGACCCAAGGGCACTGTGGGCGGCGGCCGTATCCAGCCCCCAGAGATGACCGGCGTCCCGGATTTCAATTGAGCCGTTCTGGATCCACAGGTAAACCGGGCTTGCGGCAGCGCCTTCGATGATCAGGGCATCAAAACCGGCCTTTTTCAGTTCAGCCCCCCAGTAGCCGCCGGCTTCGGATTCACCGTATCCGCCCGAAAGCGGAGACCGGCAGCCGACGCTGTGACGGCCGCTGCCGACAAACGGATGTCCGCTGATGGGGCCCAGGGCAAAAACCAGTTTGTTAGCGGGGGCAAACGGATCGGTATTGCGGGGGACTTCCTTTAAAAGGGTATGGACAATGATGCCGCGCCCGCCCAGATACGACCGGTAGAAGGTTTCAGCCGGCGTTTCAATCGTAATGTTTCGGGAAGAGAGGTCGATCCGCGCGATTTTGCCGTTAAATCCATTCATTGAGGCTCCTTATTTCAGCTGTTTGATGACGTCCTGCCAGTCCTCCACAAAGGTTTCGTCCTCGGTTTCTTCAAAGGTAAACCGCTTCGGAACATCAGCGGCGACTTCGGAAATCATGTCGGCCGAGCCGATGATGGCCGTTACGGTAATCTGCCGGCTTTTTAAATCATCCAGCAAATCGGGTCCCTGCCATTTCAGCACCACGGAGGCGGGAAAGTTTTCTTTCGCTATCAGCTTTCTGACAACGGACGGCTCGAGCCATCGGGTCAGATAGATCAGTTTAAAATTTTTACTCAGGGTATTCAAGGCCTTTTGGGTGTCGCCGCTGATGGCTTTTGAAATAAAGGAGCGGCTCAGAACTTCGATTTCCAGCAAAAGCGCCCGGTCGGTTTGTTTCATCACCAGCAGGCCGGCGCTGTCGCTGTGTCCGTCCATGCGGGCCTCGTATGTTTTAAGGCCGGGAGCTTCAGGTATTATTTTCATAAACCCGTAACCGTCGCCGCCGCTCAGAACGCGACCGAGCGGTCGGCCTTCCGAATAAATATGAACCACGCGGCCCCCTTCGGGAAACAGAATCCCCTTTGTCAGGACCTTTAAATAGACCGGGGTACGGGGGGTGGTCACGCTGTCAAAAAAGACAACGCCGGCGTAGGCAAACGTCGCGCTGCCCAAAAGGAAGCTTAAACCCAGAGGGCATATAATTTTTGCCAATAAACGCATTTCTATTCCAGGATGAAAAACCTGATCCTCAAGGCCATGCCTGTCGCGCATGTGAGTATGAAAGTTTCAAATCGTGAAATCCGTTTTTTCATTTTGGTTGTGATCAACAGGGGGCAGCGTTTTCACCCGCAGCTGCCCGCAGGCGGCCGAGATTTCCCGGCCCTTGCTGCGGCGGATGATCACCGTATAGTTTTTATCTAAAAGAATTTCCTGAAATTTCAGAATAACAGGCTCCGGCGGCGGCAGAAAATCGCTCCCCTCGTGCGCATTAAACGGGATCAGGTTGATTTTTGAGCGAATCGGCCTCAGCAGATGCGCCAGGCGCCCGGCATCGTCAGGGGTGTCGTTGATCCCCTTGATCAGGATGTATTCGAAAGTGATCCGGCGGTGGGGCGGCAGGGGGTAGCTGCGGCAGGCATCCAGGAGCGTTTCAATGGGATACGTTCGATTGATGGGCATGAGCCTGTCCCGGGTCGGATTGTCCGTGGCATTTAACGACACCGCCAGATTAACGCCGGTATCCTGTCCCAGGGTCTTTAGTTTGGGGACCAGGCCGGCCGTGGAAATGGTGATGCGCCGGTTCGCAAAACCCAGGCCGACATCTCTGTTGGTGAGGGTATCTACCGCGCGCAGCACATTGTCGTAATTGGCCAGGGGCTCGCCCATCCCCATTAGGACGATGTTGGTCAGCTGCCGGGCATCCTCCCGATCCCTCATGATATCGCGGACCTGGGAGACAATTTCGTTCTTGGTCAGGTTGCGCACGAACCCGCTGCGGGCGGTCAGGCAGAAACGGCAGCCCTGGGCGCAGCCCACCTGGGTGGATATGCACAGGGTGAGATGATTTTTTTCCGGTATCAGCACGCTTTCGATGCAGTTGTTATCGCTGAGCTTAAACAGGTATTTGCGGGTGCCGTCGGCAGAGGACTCCACCTTGATTCTGGTCAGGCGGTTTAAACAGAAATGGGTTGAAAGGAGTTGCTGGAGCTCTTTCTTGATATCGGTTATGACATCAAATGAATCCGCCTGGCGGGAATATATCCATCGCAATACCTGGTTGGCGCGATAGGTCGCTATCCCGCGGCTTTGGAGCCAGCCGGCCAGCTGCTCCGGCGTCAAATCCTTTATGTCGATTTTGTCAGCGGAATCAGTCATTTTAATACACTCGGGCGAATGATATTTTACTTGACATAACATTTTAAGAATATTATTTTCAAGATTTTAATTGCAAAAGTGATGGCTGGAACGACATGTTTGATAATCTCAGCGACAAGCTGAATTTAATATTTAAAAAACTAAAAGGGCATGGTAAACTGTCCGAAAAAAACATCGAGGAGGGCTTAAAAGAGGTTAGACTAGCCCTTCTTGAGGCGGATGTCCACTATAAAGTTGTAAAAAAATTTATTGCCGATATCAAAGAGCGCTCCCTGGGTCGCGAGGTCATGGCCAGCCTGACCCCCGGGCAGCAGGTCATCAAGATCGTCAATGATGAACTGACCGGACTGATGGGCAGCCGGCACGAAGGACTGAAGCTGTCGGGGCCTAAGCCCGTTGCGGTGATGCTGGTGGGGTTGCAGGGGTCCGGTAAAACAACAACCGCCGGAAAACTTTCGGTTTTTTTAAAAAACAGCGGCAGAAAACCTTACCTGGTGCCGGCCGATGTGTATCGTCCGGCGGCAATTGACCAGCTTAAAAAACTGGGCGGACAGCTAGGCGTTTCCGTGTATCCCTCCCGTTCCGATATGGATCCGGTGGATATCTGCCGGGACGCCAGGGTGGCGGCCCATAAGGAAGGATGCGATACCCTGCTGCTGGATACGGCCGGGCGGCTGCATATCGACACGGAATTGATGGACGAGCTGGTGCGGATCAAGAAAGCGCTGCAGCCGTCCGATATTCTCCTGGTGGCCGACGCCATGACCGGTCAGGATGCCGTCAATATCGCCGGTGCGTTTGATGCGGCATTGGATATTGATGGCGTTGTTCTCAGCAAGATGGACGGCGATGCCCGCGGCGGCGCAGCCATTTCCATCAAGGCCGTCACCGGCAAACCGATTCAATTCATCGGGGTCGGTGAAAAGTTAGACGCGCTGGAGCCGTTTCATCCTGAACGAATGTCTTCCCGCATACTGGGCATGGGGGATGTCCTGACCATGATCGAGAAGGCCCAGTCGGCGGTGGATCAGGAACAGGCGGCACGGCTTGAACAGAAACTTCGGAAAAATCAGTTTACTTTGGAGGATTTTCGTGATCAGATGGTTCAGATCAAAAAAATGGGGTCTTTAACGGATCTGATCAAAATGATTCCCGGAATGGGACAATTGAAACAGCTTAAAAATTTACAGGTGGACGAAAAAGAATTTGTTCGAATTGAAGCCATTATCAATTCAATGACTCCGGCGGAACGGCGTCAGCATACCATGATTAACGGGAGCCGGCGCAAACGGATTGCCCAGGGGAGCGGAACCTCTGTTCAGGATATCAACAAATTGCTCAAGAATTATACCCAGGTTTTGAAAATGATGAAGAAAATTCACAAGGGCGGCATGCGCGGACTCGGCCGAGGAATGCTGCCGTTTTAGAGGAGAAACGAAATGTCGGTAAAAATACGATTAGCCAGGCACGGCGCCAAAAAAAGACCCTTTTATCGCATTGTGGTAGCTGATACGGAATCTCCCAGGGATGGAAGATATCTGGAAACCGTCGGCACTTACAACCCATTGCCGGCCCCGGCGGAAGTTTCGCTCAAGGGCGACCGCATCAAGTACTGGATCGAAAAGGGCGCAACTCCGACGGACACGGTCAAAGGACTGCTGAAAAAAGAGGGCATTTCCTTAAAATCGGCATAAGTTCATAATCCCATATTCTCAACAGCCAACAAAGGAGACTGAGCTATGAAAGAGCTGATTAAGTACATTGCCCAGGCACTGGTTGACAATCCAGATCAGGTGAAGGTTGAAGAGGTAGAGGGAAACCAGACCTCTGTGCTCGAATTGAAGGTGGCCAAAGAGGATCTGGGAAAAGTTATCGGGAAGCAGGGTAGAACCGCCCGTGCGATGCGAACGATTTTAAGCGCAGCATCCGCCAAGGTAAAAAAAAGAACGGTTTTAGAAATTATCGAATAACATCGTGGTGAAAAGTGACATTCTCCCCATCGGAAAGATCGTCGGAGTCCATGGCATCACCGGGAATGTCAAAATCTGCTCCTATGCGGAGTCATTGTCTGTTTTCAGGCCGGGAACCGTACTGCTGGCACGACATGATAAAGGAGGGGACAAAAGATATTCGATTAAATGGGTTAAACCGCACTCCAAGACCGCCCTGTTGTCTCTGAAGGAGATCGAGAACCGCACCCAGGCCGAAGCGCTTGTCGGCAGCGAGCTTTTCATCGAAAAAAAAAGTTTGCCGAAACTGGAAGATGACGATTATTACTGGTTTGACATCATCGGGCTTTCCGTGTTTACGGTCCAGGGAGAATATATCGGCCGGGTGTCGTCCGTCATGCCCACCGGCAGTAACGATGTTTACATCGTCGAGGATGTTGTCGGCGGGCGTCAAAAGGAAACGCTGATTCCCGCACTTGCATCCGTGGTAATCTCCATCAACCTTGATAAGAAGATCATGCAGGTGGATCTGCCCGAAGGGCTGAGATGACAGATGCATTTTTTAGTTCTGACAATATTTCCGGAAATATTCAGCTCTTTTTGGGGTCACGGGATTGTCAGACGGGCATTGCTGCAGAACCGGATTGATGCCGCCGCCCTGGATATCAGGGAATTTGCCCGGGGGCGGCACCGGGTTACGGACGATAGACCCTATGGCGGCGGTTGCGGGATGGTCATGAAACCCGAACCGCTGGCGGCCGCCATCCGGGCCGCCATGAAACAGGAGCCCGGGGCCAGACGGGTGCTTTTGACACCCCAGGGGCGCGTTTTTAATCAGGAAATGGCCCGTGCGCTGTCAGCCCAAGAGGGGCTGATTTTAATTTGCGGCCGCTACGAAGGGATCGACGAGCGTGTGGGCGACGGGCTGATCGACGACGAGATCTCCATCGGCGATTATGTTCTCACCGGCGGCGAAGTGGCCGCAATGGTTGTAATGGATGCGGTCACGCGGCTGATTCCGGGTGTTCTGGGCGGGAGCGAGTCTGCTCTCAAGGATTCTTTTTCGGACAGCCTGCTGGAGCATGCTCATTATACCCGACCTGAAGATTTTGAAGGTGAAGCGGTTCCCGACGTGCTCTTGTCGGGTAACCATAAAGAAATTGAAAAATGGCGGCTGGAAAGCGCATTGATACGAACGTTTTTAAAACGGCAGGATCTGCTGAAAAAAAGGTCCCTAAGCGAACCGGAGTTGGAAATTCTGGAAAAGTGGTGCCGCAACATTGAAGAGATTATTCGCACCCAATCTTTACGTGGCGCTGACGCATTATCCGGTGATCAATAAAAACGGCGAGACCATTGCATCGGCCGTAACCAACCTGGATCTTCACGATATATCCCGGTTGTCCAGAACATACGGGGTGCGGGCCTTTTATGTGATCACCCCGCTGGAAGACCAGAAGACGCTGGTGGGGCGGATTGTTTCGCACTGGGTCAGGGGAGTGGGCGCTCTCTACAACGCCAAACGGCGGGAAGCCCTGGAACTGATTCGTATCAGGGATTCCCTCCAGGACGTGACGGCGCATATCGGCAGCAGCGAGGGGCAGGCCGTTATAACCGTGGCAACCTGCGCCCGGGCCGCGGGCGATTGTCTGAGTTTCAGCGATCTGCGGGCGAAACTGAAATCCGGCGCCCCGCATCTTCTGATTTTCGGAACGGCCTGGGGGCTGGCGCAGGAGGTACTGGATACGGCGGATTATGTTCTGGAGCCGGTGACAGGGGCAACGCAATACAATCACCTTTCCGTCCGAACGGCAGCTGCTGTTATTTTGGACCGGTTGACGGAGAGTGAAGGATAACGGAAAGCTTAATAAGAAATTCCCGGCCGTGAGGGTTTTCAGACCGGAACGGGCCGGCACTAAACTTTGGGAGAGAAAAATGGAAACAGTAAAACAAATTGAAAGAGAAATGATGCGGCTGGATCTGCCCTCATTTTTTCCGGGAGATACGGTTAAGGTTCACGTCAAGATCAAGGAAGGTGAAAAAGAACGTATCCAGGCCTTTCAGGGGGTTGTAATCAGCAAACGCAAAGGGCTGGCAAACGCGACCTTTACGGTTCGAAAGGTATCCTACGGAATCGGGGTGGAACGGATTTTTCCGCTGCACTCGCCGGTCATCGACAGAATCGAAGTCCTGACAAGGGGCCGGGTCCGCCGTTCAAAGGTGTATTATCTGCGCAAACTCAAGGGCAAGGCCGCCAGATTAAAAGAAAAACGAGCTTTATAAAACCTGTTTTTTCCGAACGGAGATGGAATCCGACCTGTGGGCTTTTGAAAATCAGGCCAAAGCAAAGGGCTTTCAGTCAATTGCAGGCATCGATGAAGCCGGCCGCGGCCCCCTGGCCGGGCCGGTTGTATCGGCGGCGGTGATTTTGCCGGACGGTTTTCCGGTTCCCGGCGTAACCGATTCAAAAAAATTAACCCGCAAGAAGCGCCAGCAGCTGTATGCCGAGATATATGCCCATGCGATTGCCATCGGCATCGGTATTATCGATCCGCTGGTGATCGATCGGGTCAATATCCTGCAGGCCGCCCTGCAGTCCATGGCCATGTCCGTACAAAGCCTTGTTCCAGAACCGGATTTTCTGCTGATTGACGGGACCTTCCGGATCCCCTCCCCCCTGCCGCAGCATCCGATCACACACGGCGACAGCCTCAGCATATCCATCGCGGCAGCCTCCATAATCGCCAAGGTCACCCGGGACAACCTGATGGATATTTATCACCAGGAATACCCGCAGTTCGGGTTCGGCAAACACAAGGGATATCCCACCCGCGCCCACCGGGAAGCCATCCGGAAATTCGGCTGTTGTCCCATTCATAGAAAAAGTTTCCGGGGTGTCAGGGACCACCTCTCATAAGTGGGCCTAATTCCAGGACGGCCTGAACCTTTCTAAGTTATGGTTGATTTCCCGCCCGGCCGGCAAATCCCGTTTTCTGCGTTCAAACATTCAAACGCCGGCTACCGTTAAACCGAACAGTTCCTTATGAAAAAAATCTATCATAAAAAAACGGATCAGCACGAAAAGATCTGGTTGTGCGGGAGTTTTTCTGATATTAATATTTCTTTATGAAAACCGTATTCAAGCGACTCAGAAAAACCGAAGAACATAGCGGGCCGGATGAAAAAGATACTGATAGTTGACGACAGGGAAGACACCGTTGAGCTTCTTGAAATGACCCTTAAAAGAGGCGACTATAAAGTCTTTCGCGCCGGAAGCGGGGAAAGCGCTCTGGAAATTGCGGGAATCCAGAAACCGGACTTGATTATAATGGACGTCATGATGCCCGGGAAAATCGACGGACTGGAAGCGACCCGCATCATCAAAGGCAATCCGGAAACACGGCACTGCAAAGTGATCATGATCAGCGGCAAAGGGCTGGAGGTCGATCGGGAAGCGGGCCTGCAGGCCGGCGCGCAGTATTATTTCATGAAGCCCTTCAGTCCGCTTGAACTGATCAAACAGGTGGACGAGATGCTGCGGAATTAGCCTTGCGCGCCGGGCGGACATGACCCGCGGCAGCCCCCGCATTTTTGTGCTTCCGCTTTGCTTTAATCAGGAATTCCCGGGGTTTTAAAAAAATGACCGAAAAATCTGAAAGAAGAACAGACAAGCGATTCCGGATAGACCTGATCACGCAAGTGACCGCCATAAGCGCCGATGGTGAGATATTCACAGAGAATACGTTGCTGCGCAACATGTCCGGCGGCGGCGCCAGCTTTGTTACCCGTCTGGCCGACAGGTATTTTCAGGGGCAGCGACTGGATATCAGCATTGAGCTGCCCGGGACCGCTGAGCTGAAGGCCTCCCTGCAGGGGACCGCAACGGTTTCCCGGGTTGAACCCCTGCCGGATTCAGGCCAGCGGCAGGACGCCCGGCGATATTCGGTCGCCGTGGTGATTGCCGTTCCGCTGCAGTTTGTCAGAAAAGATGCGAGGACGATGAGGGAAAAATCCGCCGGGGAATTAGAATGAAACCATCGGAATATCGCAGCGTGAAAAGTTTTGTGGGGAAAACCCGGGTCGTTCTGGTCCTGCTGGGCATCATTCCCTTTCTGCTGATTGTGTATTTGTTTATGTATCAGGAGATCGAGCTTTCGGACATGATCGTTCTGTTCGCGGCGCTGGCCCTTTTTTCAATTCTGACCGGCTTTTACATGATCCGAAGTTCTTCCGATCAGCTGGTTCGGCTCGCAAGGGAAACCAGCAAGCTGGATGACGCTGAAGATGAGGAACTACTGCGGATCAAATCCGATGAGGAACTGCAGGATATTTCCGAACACTTTAATGTCGTTGTCAAACGGCTCAAGGAAGCCAATAAAAGCGTAAAGGAGCAGTCCATGCAGCTGCTGGTTTACGCCAAGGAACTTTCACTCTCCTATGAAAACATCAAAAGAGAAGAAACCATTCGGAGCCGCCTGAGCCGCTATATCGAAAAAAGTTTGGTGGAAAAGCTGATCAATTCCGAAAGCAGCGTTCTGATCGATAACCAGCGCAAGGATGTGACGGTTCTTTTTGCGGATATTCGGTCGTTTACAACCCTTGCCGAAAAACTGCCGGCGGAAGACGTGGTCGCCATTCTCAATCAGTTTTTTGAGATCATGGTGGACATTGTTTTCCGCAACCGGGGGGTTTTGGACAAATTTATCGGGGACCAGCTGATGGCCGTTTTCGGCTTGATCGGCGCCGAAAGAAACGCGCCGGCGGACGCGGTGGCCGCAGCCCTGGAAATGCAGGCTGCGGCAATGGAACTGATGCGGCAGCGCTCCCGGCAGAACCTGTCGGTGTTTGAGATCGGCATCGGCATCAACACCGGCAGCGCCATCGTCGGGAACGTGGGCTCCCAAAACCGGTTGGACTATACCGTTATCGGCGACTGTGTCAATGTCGCCGCCCGCCTGGAAGAGATGGCTAAAGGCGGTGAAATCATCACCGGAGAGGAAACTTACCTGCGCACCAGGGACCGATTCGCCTTTGATCAAAAGGGAGAGGCGCGCCTCAAGAACAAGTCGGAACCGGTGGCGTATTATCGCGTAACCGGCCAGCAAGCCCGCCCGGCGGGAGAAAGCGCGTGCTGAACAGACAACAGCAATTCGGGCAGACCAGCGAGATGCTTGCGGCCCGGTTTTTAAAAAAACGGCGGTATAAAATACTGGAAACCAATTACCGCACCCGGATGGGAGAAATCGACATTATTGCCAGGGATGGCGACACCATTGCCTTTATCGAGGTTAAGGCCCGAACATCCGATCAATTCGGAAATCCCAAGGGGGCGGTTACGCTCCAGAAGCAGCGTAAAATTTCCATGGTCGCACTCCAGTATCTTAAAGCGATCCAACAGAGCGATGCCAAAGCAAGGTTTGATGTGGTCAGTATCAGCACCCTGACGGAGCCGCCGGTAATAGAAATTATTAAAAATGCCTTTGAACTTGCCTATAAATGATTTCGACAGGGGCAGTCCGCCGGGGCGTCTTTATGTGGTGGGCACGCCCATCGGCAACCGGGGCGATATTACTCTCAGAGCCCTTGAAACGTTAAAAAACGCGGACCTTATCGCTGCGGAAGACACCCGTCATACCGCCAGGCTTCTCACCCATTACGGAATCAAAACAGCGCTGATTTCCTATCATGACTTCAATGAAAAAGAACGTACCGCGCAACTCATCATCCGGCTGAGACAGGGAGCGTCCATCGCGCTGGTTTCCAATGCCGGGACGCCGTCGGTATCCGATCCCGGCTATGCGCTGATTACGGCGGCGATTACCGCCAAGATCCCCGTCATTCCCATACCGGGACCGTCGGCCGCCGTTACCGCCCTTAGCGCGGCCGGCCTTCCCACGGATACATTCGTATTTGCCGGGTTTCCGGCCAAAAAAAAGGCAAAACGCCTGCGGGAATTAAACCTGCTGTGTCATGAGGAGCGGACCGTCATATTCTATGAATCTCCCCGGCGTCTGCCGGCATTATTAGATGAGCTTGCAGCGGTATTTGGTGATCGATATGCCGTTTTATCCAGGGAACTCACCAAAATTCATGAGGAATTTATCCGGGGGCGCTTATCGGAGATTCTCGCCGTCCTCAAGCAGCGCACCACCCTTAAGGGGGAGTGTACCCTGCTGGTGACGGGGCGCAGAGAAGAGGCCGCATCCGTCTTCCCGTCGCTTCAGGCGGAACTGCGACAAAAACTGAAGTCCGGCCAAGGCCGGCTTTCCGACATCGTCAGAGAGATGGCCATAAGATACAATGTGTCAAAAAATGAAATTTACAAGGAAGCGCTTAAAATTAAAAGAAACTAAACGTGATTTAAAAGGAAACACCCATGGACAAACTCGATGCCATATTTTCTCCGGAATCGGTTGCCGTTATCGGCGCCTCAACCACCCCCGGCAAGGTCGGCCACGATATTTTTGCCAATATTTTACGGGGGGGGTTTACCGGGACCCTCTATCCTGTCAATCCCAACGCGCGTTCAATTTTAAGCGTCCGCGCCTATCCGAATATCAAGGAAATTCCGGATGCCGTTGATCTGGGGATTATCATCCTGCCTCCCAAACCTGCCCTGAATGCAGTGGCAGAAGCCATTGAAAAGGGGATCAAAGGAGTTGTAATCGTATCGGCCGGTTTCCGCGAAGTCGGCGGTGAAGGCCGCGAGACCGAAGACCGGATTGTCGCGCTGTGCAAGGAGGCAGGAATCCGCCTGGTGGGGCCCAACTGCCTGGGGGTGATCAATCCGCTGCCGGCGGTGCGGCTGAATGCCAGTTTTTCGGCGCGGATGCCGGCGGCCGGCAATATATCATTTATTTCCCAGAGCGGGGCCTTGTGTACGGCCGTGCTGGATTTTGCAGCGGACCGGGAATTCGGATTTTCGAAATTCATTTCCATCGGCAACAAGGCCGATGTGGACGAGCTCGACCTTCTGCGCTATCTGCATGAGGACGTCGATACCGAAGTGATCATGATTTATCTGGAAGAACTGCGCCGCGGCCCTGAATTTATCGAGGCCGTTAAGGAGATCACTTCCGGCGACCGGCGCCCCACGCCGGTTCTGGTGATCAAATCCGGGCGCACCAGCGCGGGCGCCATGGCGGCGGCTTCCCACACCGGGGCTCTGGCCGGGACCGAGGCCGTTTATGACGCCATCTTTCAGCAGGCCGGCATCATCCGGGTCGATTCCATTGATGAGCTTTTCGATTTTGCCACGGCCTTTGCCTATCGCAATGAAAGCGAGCTGGGAAAACTGCGGCGCAAGGTGCCGGGCGGCAACCGGGTCGCGATCGTTACCAATGCCGGCGGTCCGGGGATTGTCGCCACGGACATGACGGTGTCTTCCGGTCTGATGCTGGCCAAATTCAAGGAAGAAACCACTGAGGCCCTTTCCAGCCACCTCCCCTTTACCGCCAATGTGCATAACCCCGTTGACGTGATCGGCGATGCCGCCCAGGATCGTTATGAAAACGCCCTGGGGGCCGTCATCAAGGATGAAGGCGTCGACGGCGCTCTGGTGATACTCACCCCCCAGTCCATGACCAATGTGTTGGGAACGGCTGAAGCCATCGTGCGGATCGCCCGGCGCTCCCACAAGCCGATCCTGTGTTGCTTTATGGGGATTATCGATGTTTCCGCCGGTGTGAAATACCTGCAGGAGCATGGGATTCCGGTTTTTCGTTTTCCGGAAAACGCTGCCAAAGCCTTTGGCGCCCTCTATCGTTATTCCAATTGGCTGAACCGGCAGCACCTGGCCCAGTTCAGCCTGAAAACGGATAGGGATCGCGCGGCGCAGATCATTGCCGACAGCCTGTCGGCCGGCAAATTTCACCTGGGAGAGCTTGACGGGGCCGAACTATTGAAATGCTACGGCTTTGACGTGCTAACGGTGCGTCTGGCGACCAGCGAAGAAGAAGCTGTCGGCTTTGCCGAGGAAATGTCGTTTCCGGTGGTCATGAAAATCGTGTCCGACCAGATCCTGCATAAATCCGATGCCGGCGGGGTGGTGGTTGGGATAGAGAAAAGCGAAGGTGTCAGAAAGGCCTATCACCAGATTATGACCGGGGCAAAACGGTTTAATCCCGATGCCGTCATCAAAGGCGTTCTTGTTGAGAAAATGGCCATCCCGGGTGTTGAGGTCATTCTGGGGATGAACCGGTATCCGGTTTTCGGACCGCTGCTCATGTGCGGCCTGGGGGGCATTTTTGTCGAACTTTTTCAGGATGTGGTTTTTCGCCTGGCCCCGATTCAGCGCAATGAAGCCCGCCGGATGGTCCGCAGCATCCGCGGATACAAAATGTTCAAGGGTTTCAGGGGAAAGCCCAAAGCCGATATCGAGTCCATCGAAAAGGCGATGGTGCGGCTGTCGGAGATGGTGATGAATCATCCGGAGATCAGCGAAATGGACATTAACCCCCTGCTGGTCCATCCCGAGGGCCAGGGGGCAACCGTGGCCGACTGCCGCATTATTTTAAAGCAGCCAGATGGGTCTAAAAAATAAGGCCGACACGATCTTTCCGGTGATCCTGTCCGTTCCGGCAGAGGACCGGCGCCTGAAAGGGAGAGAAAAAGCAGCCGCGCTCAGCGGGCATGCCCGGCGCGCCCTTGAGCTGTCGGCCCGCAAAAGCGGCATGGTTCTGGCGCAGCTGCTGAAAGAAGAAAACGGCGCCCCGCTTCCATTCGGCGGTACCTACTGGTCCCTGACCCATAAATCGGATTATGTCGGCGGGGTGGTCGCCGGGACCCGGATCGGCATCGATATCGAGCAGGTCCGCCCGGTTCGGAGCGCGCTTTACCGCAGGACAGCCGATGATGACGAGTGGCGCCTTTGCAACGGAGACCGGCTGCTGCTTTTTTTCCGTTTCTGGACGGCCAAGGAAGCGGTCTTGAAAGCGGCCGCCGTCGGACTGAAGGATCTTACCCGGTGCCGCGTCGGCAAGGTGCTTGATGACCAGCACCTGCTGGTGGACTACCTGGATAAAAGATGGGTGGTGGCGCAGGTCTTTTTTGACGGGCATGTGGCCGCAGTCGTCAATCCCGTCCGGCATGTTCAGTGGACCCTGGTATCAGAAAACGGTCGCCAAAGCAGAATCTGAAGCTGCCATCAACCTAAGGGGCCGGGTAGTTTTATTACCGATGCCTATGGGGTGAGCTGTCGTTACTCCCCCGGCTGGTCCGGATTTCGGAAATATTCGTCAACAAATGTGAAAGATCTTTGCTGGTTAGGTTGATCCGAATCTGAAAGGAGATGAATGATGCAGGTAACGTTTTACGGCGGGGTTCGGGAAGTAACCGGATCGATGCATGTATTGGCAAGTGAAAACGACCGGATCATGCTGGATTGCGGCATGTTTCAGGGGCGCCGCAAAGAGAGCGAAGCAAAAAACAAAACCCTTCCCTTTGACCCCGGCATCATCACCAACATGGTGCTTTCCCACGCCCATATCGACCATTCCGGCCGGATTCCGCTCCTGATCCGTCAGAATTTCAGCGGCCGGATCGTCTGCACCCGGGTGACGGCCGATGCCTGCGAGTACCTGCTGCTGGATGCCGGCCACATCCAGGAGTCGGACGCCAAATACCTCAACTATAAATCCCTGCGGGCACTGCTGTATCAGATGGGCGCGTCGCCGCGAACCCAAAAGCTTTCAAAAACAAAGGAGAAAAAGATCAAGCAGCTTCTCAAGAAAAACCGGCATGAGCTGAATTCGGAAACCATCAATGCGCTCATGGATAAATACCATCTGGAGCGGGTCCGGCCGATTTACACCATTGAAGATGCCGAAAAGGCGCTGACCCACTTTGACGGCTATCCCTACCGGCATGAGGTGTCCATCGGCAGGGACCTTACCTGCACTTTTTACGATGCCGGGCACATTCTGGGGTCGGCCATTACCATGATTCAGGCCCGGGAAAAAGACCGCGCCTATACCATCTGCTATACCGGAGATATCGGCCGTTTCAACAAGCCGATCCTCAAAGATCCGAACCTTAAATTTTCAGCGGACGAAATGGATATCGACCTGTTGATTATGGAAAGCACCTATGGAGACCGTTTTCATGATCCGGTGGAAGATATTTCCGGGCATCTTAAAGCGATCCTGACGGAAACGGTGGAGCGAGGCGGAACCCTGGTGATTCCGGCCTTTGCATACGGCCGTACCCAGGAATTGATTTACATGCTGCACGAACTTTATAACCAGGGGGACGTTCCCAAAATACCGATTTATGTGGACAGTCCCCTGGCAACCAAGCTGACCCGCATCTTCGGCGAGCATCCGGAAGTGTATGATCGCGAGACCCATCAAACCTTTCTGCAGAAAGGACAGAACCCGTTCACTTTTGAGCAGATGCATTTTGTCGAATCGGTGGAAGAATCCATGGCGCTGAACCGCGATGAAAAGCCGCACATTGTGATCTCCGCCTCCGGCATGTGTGAAGCCGGGCGGATTCTGCATCATCTGCGCTACAAGATCCATAATGAGAAAAACACGATACTGATGGTGGGCTTCATGGCGCAGCATACCCTTGGCCGGCGCATTCAGGATCTAGGCGAGGCTTATGCCGCCGCCGGCCGCAGCGGGGACCCACCGGTGGTTAAAATTCTCAACAAGGAGTATCCTCTGAACGCAAGGGTCGTAAAGCTGGGCGGATTCAGCGCCCATGCCGACAAAACCGAAATGCTGCGGTTTTTAAAAGATTCGAAATTGCGGATTAAAAAAATTGCCGCTGTCCACGGCGAAGAAGAGCAGACACTGGCCTTTGAAAAATTTCTGGAAAAAGAAGGCTTCAATGTGATGGTACCCCGGGTGGGGGAGACGGTGCAGATCCGATAAAATAAAATAAGCACGGGGTGGCCTCAACCATCCCGTGCTTATTTAGTTAGTTATTCCAGCAGGCGCCGGGACCGTAACCCATCATTCCAGGGCCCATTCCATACCCCCCCCTGCCGTAGCCGCCCATCATGTGACGGCCGTAGCCGTACCCCCCGCTGAAACGGTTGTCCGGGGCGATTTTGCGGGCTTCGATTTCATAGGTAACCATTTTTTCATCCAGTTTGGCGCGAAGGTCGGAAACTTCCTTCTGAAGCCCGGTCACCTTTGCGGTGTCGGGGCTGGCCTCTGCCAGGGCTGCATTCAGTTCGGCGGATTTTGACCAGAGCTTGTCTCGCAGTTCGCGGGTTTCATCGTAGAATTTGCGGTCAAGGTCGGTGAGTCGATCCTGCTGCTCCCGGGTCAGGGTAGAGGCATAGCCGCGGTCGTCCCGATCATAATCGCCGGGGCCTCTGCCCCAGTAACCCATCATATGGCCGCCGCCCCAACCCCAGCCGCGCGCCCAGGATATGACCGGTACGATCAGCAGGCCGCTCAGCAGCGTGATTCCTAAAATCGTGGTTAGTTTTTTCATGGTTCAATCTCCTTTATTGAAATTTCCAAATTGTTTTCAAGGCCCTGAGAGGAAGGCCACTTGTTATCTGGCTAAAGAGCACAAATCATGCCACCGTGTGGCATAAATTGATATCTGTTTGAAATATAATACAAAATTTTATTTGTGCAAGGAAAAGCTATCCATACTGTTGAAGATAAGGCGGGAAAAAACGGATAAAAAATATCCGTTTTATGGAACTGGAGTCCAATAATTATGGGTAGAAAATACCCACCAATGAAGGTAATAGGCCGGCTGCTGGAAAACAAGGATCAGGTCGCAAGGCGCGCAGCGATTCGACGGCGAGAGCTGCGCAGCGCCGCATGACAGCCTGCCATCCGGAACCTGGTTTTGAGGTATTCAGCAGCCGCCCCATGGAGATATTTTCGGCAGGCGGTGTCGAGCCCTTTTTCCGAGGCGGCGCCGGCCGGGCGGCGCCGGATGCATTTGACGGATTTTTATAAATCACACCCGTTCATGACTGAGGTTTTTCCCGGAAAAAGATATTCAGTAGTTTGATGACCAGCATGAACATGGCCATGATTGTAAATATGCCCGTCATGCCATATGCCATCAGCAATAATCCCTGAGACAGTTGATGTGTCATTTTAATTTATTTCCTTTTTGATCGTGAATGAGATCGGTCTGGGCCTACCAAAAAAAATTAAAGGCTAAAACAACTTGGGAACCACTACCAGAACCAGGGAACCGGCAACCACCGATGCGATCTGACCGGCCACATTGGCTGTTGCCGCCTGCATCAATATATTGTTTTCCGAACCTTCCTGAACCGTCATGTTATGAATCACGCGGCAGGACATCGGGAAGGCCGAAATGCCGGCCGCACCCACCATGGGGTTCATTTTTTCTTTTGAAAACAGATTGAGAAACTTTGCAAAAATAACGCCGCCGGCCGTATCAAAAACAAAAGCAACCAGGCCCATTGCCATGATGAAAAGTGTTTCTTTTTGCAGAAACGTTTCATAATACATGGTCGAACCGATCGTGATTCCCAGCAATAGCGTTACCAGGTTGGCAAGTTCATTCTGGGCGGCTTTGGAAAGCCGTCCCACCACTCCCGATTCCTTGAGAAGGTTTCCGAACATCAAAAATCCGATGAGCGGCGCACTGATAGGGGCGATGATGCCGGCAGTAACCGCTACCGCAATCGGGAAAATAATTTTTGCGATCTTGGGAACCTTAATGTCACGGTAGGGCACCGGCCGCATTCTTTCCTCTTTGGACGTCAGAAAACGGATGACCGGCGGTTGAATGATCGGCACCAGCGACATATAGGAGTAAGCCGCAACCGAAATGGGGCCCAGCAGGTCCTTGGCGAATTTGGTGGCGACGTATATAGCCGTCGGGCCGTCGGCCGCCCCGATAATGCCGATGGCGGAGGCATGAAACAGATCAAATCCAAGAAATTGTGCCCCAATAATGGTGGCAAATATTCCGAACTGGGCGGCCCCGCCGAACAGCAGCATTTTGGGGTTTTTCAAAAGGGATGAAAAATCCATCATGGCGCCGATGCCAAGAAACATCAACACCGGCATGAGCTCGGTCAAAATCCCGGAACGAAACAGAACCTGCATGATGCTGGGTTCCGCTTTCAAGGCTTTGCCTTCCTGGATGATATAATGAAAGTGTTCAGTAAATAAGTTTTGAAATTCCGGATATTTTTGAATAATAGTGGTTACGATCGGATCTATTTCCGGCGTAAATTCCCACATGGCTTTATAGGGTAGGTTGATCAAAATAGCCCCAAAGCCGATGGGGAGCAGCAGCATCGGTTCATAATCCTTTTTAATGGCAAGATAGATCAGGGTCCCGCCGATTATAAACATCACCAGCTGGCCTAATTTTATCGCCAGGACGCCTTGAAAAAGCTGAGCTAAAAATTCCATATTTAATTACCTGTTTTCCTGAGGATTGGATGACAAAATCGCTTCATCCCTCATAATGAAGCGAAACCAGGACTGGTTTTCCTCCGATAGACGGAAAATCCTCTTGCCTGGTTTTGTTTGGTTCACTGTTATGTTTACACGTCCCCTGCCGACCGGCGGTTAGCTGCCGGACAAATTAACCCCTGTAATGCTGCATTTTGCATGCCAAGATATAACTCTTAGATATCATAAGATTTTATTTTTTGTGAGAGAATAAGCATGAACAAAAAGTTCCGGTTTTTCGGTGCTCTTTTCTGTCGGCCGGTTCCCGGGAGAAACAGACGCCCCCCTGACCCGCCTGACGGCGGAAAAGAATTCCCCGTCAGTTGCATGAAAGGACCTGATAGTGAACCCTTGGATTCGGCAATTAAAAATTGATATGAAGCGCCACTGTATCGGAGGAATTGAGGTCTGCTGGTATGACAGTTTAACCGGTGTCTTCATGAAAACAGGGCGTTGGAAACCTGTCTATGGGAATATGAACAGGCAATTCACGGAATTTTAAAAATCGGAACAATTTTTTCCTGTTTTAAAACATATGAAGAGATCGCCAGATTATGAAATTAAGTAGCATGGCCTGACTATATTGGGAGGTCGAAAAAGCGATTGGCTATCGGAACAAAAAGTTCATAAAAATCGGTATGATATTCATATAATATTTAAAATCATATGCTGCAGATGATTAACGGACATCATCCAGGGTGGGAATTTTGGACTCGCAGGGAACGCCGGTCTGGCAGAGCCCGCAGGCGT
The DNA here is from genome assembly GCA_040757625.1 of Thermodesulfobacteriota bacterium. Lineage (GTDB taxonomy): Bacteria > Desulfobacterota > Desulfobacteria > Desulfobacterales > JARGFK01 > JARGFK01. The sequence continues at coordinate 213,257 of JBFLWU010000001.1, forward strand.
GGCCTTCCAGATGCATTTTGGTTTTAACGTATTCGGCGGCCACCCCGTGGAGATAGTTCCGGCAGGCGACCTTGTCGTGCCCCTTTTCGGTGATGGCGCCGGCCGGACAGCGCCGGATGCATTGTCCGCATTTGCCCTTTGTAAAAAACAGGCAGTAGGCATGATGATCCCGGTAAGGCCGCTCTGCGACCGGGATCGGGATATTGGCAACCACCGAGCCGCAGCGCATGGCTTTGCCCCTGGGGGTGATCAGGCCGTCGCTCAGGCCGAAGGTTCCCAGGCCGGCGGCATAGGCCGCGTGCCGTTCCGACCAGCAGGAGGCAAAGCCGTATTTGGGGGAGGCTTTTTTTTCCCAGAAGGGCGAAAGCTGGGGGGAAACGGCCGCGTACCCGGCGGCTTGAAGTGAAGCGGCCACGTGGCTGCGAAGTTTTGCGTTGATCTTTTCCCCGAAAATCCGGGCGCGGGCCCATCTTTCCGCGGGGTATCGGGTCTCACCGCGGTTGTCGGACTTGGTCTTATCGGACTGGGGCAGGATCCAGCTGATCACGGTCAGATCGGCGGCCGCAATGCTGATGCCGGGAAAGGTCCTGCTGAAAATTTCAAGCGGAGTAAAATGAAACGGACCGACATGGTCCTTGTAAGCCTCAAAGATCGGGTCGGCGCCGCCGGCAAACCCCACCAGGGGCTCAGCCCATGCAGTATCTTTATCCGCGTTTTGCAGATGGTTTTCAGGCGAGTTGAGAATAAAGGCTTTGATAAGATCTTCCGTCCATTTTTTTAAATCCGTCGCGTTCATATGGCCTCTTGTTCCTCTGAAAGCTACTTATAAGTTAGAAGTCATTTCAAAACCTCGGATCAGGTCTGAGAGCAAGGCGCAAGCCGATGAAAAAGTGCAGTAACCATGGAAGGTTGTGAGCATTTTGCAGAGGCTTGCGACACCGTTATCTGGCCTCAGATGGGGTTTTGAAATGACTTCTAATATATTTCTCTGCTTTCGGCAAACATTAATTTAGCGCCTTGATTTTTTTAATATCGTCCGATTTTCCCAGCATCATCAGGACGTCGCTGTCTTTAATCACGAAATCGGCCGGGGGGACCAGTACGAAATTTTCCGGCACCAGTTCCTTTATGGCAATGATGTGAACATTGTATTTGGCCCGCAGGTTCAGGTCCTTCAGGCTTTTTCCGATAAGGGCTCGAGGCGGATCCACCTGGGCCAGGGTGAACGCTTCGGCAAGCGGGATAAAATCGATAATATTCGGGGTCGACAATCCTTTGGCAACGCGCACCGCCATATCTTTTTCAGGATAGACAATTTCGGTGGCCCCCACTTTTTTCAGGATTTTTCCATGATCCATATCCACCGCTTTGGCAAGGATTTTTTTTACGCCGATTTCCTGCAGATAAAGACATATCAAGACGCTGCTGCTGATGTTCGTCCCGGTCGATATGATCACGGCGTCCATGGCGCCCAGCCCGAGCGTCTTTAATTTTTCTCTATCGGTGGCGTCCATCACGATGGCTTCGCTGCAGTTGGAATTGATGGCCTGAACATGGGCCTTGTCCGAATCGACCGCAATCACTTCGTGCCCTTCTTCATAAAGGCATTTGGCCATATGAAAACCGAATTTGCCCAGACCGATGACGGTAAATTTTTTCATGGTTTCTCCTTTATCCGATCATCATGTTTTCTTCGGCGTACTCCCTGCCGTTGGTTGCGGCTGCGCCGGAGATCACATAGGAAAAGGTCAATAGGCCCACCCTGCCGATCAGCATCAGCAGCATGATCCAGAATTTTCCGCTGCCGGTCAGAGTCGCGGTCGCCCCCATGGACAGGCCCACGGTTCCGAAGGCGGAAACCGCTTCAAAAAGATAAGGAAGAAAAAGGCCTCGCATGGTTGCGCCGGCGGTCGGATCGCTCGGGACGGTTACCAGCAGCATAAACAAAACAAAGGCGATCAGGCCGAGGGCCGCGAGAATCAGCGATGCGCTTTTGATGACGGTTTCAAACGGTAAACTTCTTTTAAACAGGTTGACCCGGAAACGGTTTCTGATTCGGCTCCAGGCGTAGGCGCCGACGGCGGCCAGCGAGGTGGTTTTAACGCCGCCGCCGCAGGAACCGGGCGAGGCTCCCACAAACATCAGGAAAATCAGCATTGCCAGGGTGGCGGGGTTCAAGGCGCCGATGTCGACCGTGTTAAAGCCCGCCGTCCGGCTCGTGATCGATTGAAAGACGGAAGCCAGGATGCGCTCCGTCACGGAGCTTCCCTGCAGAACGGCGTTTCGTTCCAGCACGCCGAACAGCAGTGCGCCCCCCAGAATCAACAGGAAGGTCGTGGACAGAACGGTTTTGGTTTGCACGGATAGGCGATAGCGTTTTCGCGGGTAGACAGAGGCCGCCCGAAAAAGATCGTAAAGGACCGGAAAGCCGATCCCGCCCAGCACGATCAGCAGACACATGCTGGCGTTCAGCAGCAGGTCCTGGCGGTAGCCTGTCATGCTGTTTGAAAAAGTTGAAAAACCGGCATTGCAAAAGGCCGAGACGCTGTGAAACAGCGCCAGATAAAGCGCCCGCCCGACCGGGTAATCCGCGGCCCAATGGATAAAAAGCAGCCCGGTACCCAGCAGTTCGACGATTCCCGTGAAAAGAAAGATCGATTTTACAACCTGCAGGATATCTTCCCGCGGGGTATGGCTGAACACGTCCTGCATGATCATGCGCTGCCGGATGGAAATGCTTTTTCCGATCAGGCTAAAAACGGTGACGGAAATGGTCATGACGCCCAGCCCGCCGATCTGAATGAGTGCCAGGATAACGGATTGGCCGAACCGGGTAAAATAGCTGCCGGTATTCACAACCGTCAGGCCGGTGACGCATACAGCCGAAGTTGCCGTAAACAGTGCGTCGATCAGGGCAATCTTTCCGGAAACCGTTGCGGCCGGGAGCATCAGCAGAGCAGCCCCTGCTAAAATTGCCATAACAAAACTGGCGGCTAATAGCGTGGCCGGATGCAGCCGCCGGATCTTTTTAAGGAGCCCCGCCAGCTGCGCCGCCGGGCGGGGATATTCCAGTTCAATCAGTTTTTCCATGGGATCGTGTTCGGGCTCCTCAATAGCTATTTTGGGAATCGCGGGTGTTGAAAATGCGGGCAGTCCGGGTGCCGGGAGGTTTCGCACAATTCCCCCAGACGACGGGGGCCCAGCACCAGCCAGTCGGAGCAGGCCCCGCAAGTGATCAGTTCGTTGCCTTGCGGAGTTGGGGAATAGTGCAGGTGGCGGCAGAGCCGGGAAAGAACCTGTTCCGGCCGGTTTTCTTCTTTGAGTTGATTCAAGGGAGATACAGGACCGCCGTCTTTCCAGAATGCCGGCAGGTCATTCCGGAAGACCACAAAATCCGCACCGGCCGTTTTCAGGGATTCCACGGTCCGGCGATTTCGCGCCGTGCATACCGCCAGCACCGCCGCATGACGGGTGTGGCGGTTGTGTTTGAGCAGGCTGCAAAGCTCAATCAATGGATCCGCCTCCAGGGATGACGGTTTGGTCAGGTACAGGATGACGGTGCCATAGAGATATTCCGTGGCCGCGCTCAGGCATGCCAGGGGGGTGGATGCCCAGGAACAGCCCTCCCTGTCTGGATATGCAACACCGGCATCGCTGCAATGCAGGATGGTCCGGTGGTTAACCTCTGTGGGTACGATCGATAAATACGACATACGTTCACCTCAAGAATTTAAAGCTGACTGATTATGACAGTTGCCAACAATTAAACAGTGTTGCAGCCTCTCCCCGGGCAATTCCGTTTCGGCCGAAACATATTTTGACAATTGCTATAAAGAGCAAATGCGATGCCAACAAAATAAGTTCAATGATTAAAAGATGTTATGGATTTACCGGGAATGGCTTAACGGGCAGGAAGTGCATTTTGCAAGGAAAACGCATTGAAAAATGCAAGCCGGCTATTCCAGCTGGTATTTTTTTCGCTTGCGCCAGAGGGTGGCCGGATCGATTCCCAGGATGCCGGCCGCCTGTTCCATGGAAGCGGCCTGGGTGAGCACCCGCTGGATGTGGGCTTTTTCCACGTCGGCGATGGTTTTAAGGGCCTCGTTGTTTTCCTGGTCGGCCTTGTAATTTGCAATCTGCGGCGGCAGGCCGGCGGGAGTTAACTGCTTGCCTGCACTCAGAATGACGCCCCGTTCGATCACATTGACCAGCTCGCGGATATTTCCGGGCCAGCGATAGGCTTGCAGCAATTCAAGGGCTTCGGGATCGATATCGGTCAGGTGCTTGTTGTTCAGCCGTGAAAACCGTTTCAGGTAGTGGGTTGAAAGAATTTCAATATCCTGGGGACGTTCGCGTAAAGGGGGGAGGAAGAGTTCCACCACATTCAGCCGGTAATATAAATCTTCGCGAAAGAGATTTTCGCGGATCAGATCTTCCAGATCCCTGTTGGTGGCGGCAATCACACGGACATCCACCTGAATGATTTTGGGGTTTCCCAGCCGTTCGAATTCATGGTGCTGAAGAAAATGCAGAAACTTGGCCTGTACCGATGGCGTCATCTCAGAGATCTCATCCAGAAAAACGGTTCCGGTGTCGGCCGTTTCAAGCTTTCCGGTTTTATCGCGCAGCGCCCCTGTGAAAGCACCTTTCACATGGCCGAACAGATCGCTCTCTAACAGATTTTCCTGCAGTCCGGCGCAGCTGACCGTAATAAAAGGCGCCTGCGCGCGGGGACTCCAGTCATGGATCAGGCGGGCCAGGAGCCCCTTGCCGGTACCGCTCTCACCGCAGATCAGGACGCTTGCGCTGGATTCCGCCACCTGCCGGGCAACTCCGAGCACCTTCAGCACCTTGCGGTTGCGGGTAATGAAATCGCCCTCCTGCACAATTCCCCTGAGCGCTTCGATTTCGGTTTCAAGGGAACGCACCTTCAGAATCATGTCTAAAATATGGGTGACCTGGGCGGGGGTAAACGGTTTGGGCAGGTATTCGAAAGCCCCCATTTTGATGGCCTTTACCGCGGTGTCGATGGTGGCATAAGCGGTAATCATGACCGCATAGGTTTTCAAGCCGGTTGCAATGATATCGCTTAAAACGGAAAGCCCGTCTTTGTCGGGCAGCTTGAGGTCCAGAAAGACGACATCGGGCTTTTCGGTTTTGAACAGCTTCAGCCCTTCTTCCCCGGTGGAGGCGCAATATGCCTGCCTGCCGCTGCTTTCGATATGGATTTGAAGGGTGGTCAAGATGTTTTTGTCGTCATCGATGATCAGTACTTTTGTCATGATTCTGTCCTCAGCTTGCCGGGATCCAGAAGATAAAGGTCGTTCCGCGTCCGACTTTGCTTTCGGCCCGGATATCGCCGCCATGCTGTTCGATGACCTCTTTGACGATGGCCAGGCCGAGACCGATGGTCCCGCTGCGTTCTCTTTCAGAAAACTGCATGAACCGGTCAAATATTTTCGACAGATATTTCTCTTCGATTCCGATCCCTGTATCGCTGCATCTGAAATAGTAACGGTCTTCCTGTTTTCTGACCTGGAAGGTGATGCGGCCGCCCGGGTCGGTGTAGCGAATGGCATTTCCCAGAAGATTGGTGACCACCCAGGGAAATCGCAAGGAATCAATAGCCATGGGGGGAAGCTGGGGGTCGATATCGATCTTGATGCGGATCTTTTTTTCTTCGGCCTGGACCAGCAAGGGCCGGAGGCATTCATGGATAACGGCGCCGATGTCCAGCCGCTCCCTGGCTCCCGGCTTCATCAGGCCGTCGAGCCTGGCAATATCGACCAGTTCGTTGATCAGGACCGCCAGCCGGGCGCTGTCTTCTTTAACGGTTTCCGCCAGTTTTTGGATGGTATCGGGATTGAGCCGGTCGCCGCTTTCGACCAGCATTCCGGCGCTCATGGACAGGGAGGTCATGGGCGTTTTGAGCTGGTGGGAAAGGTCGGCAATAAAACGGGCCTTGGCTTCTTCGGCTTGACGCACCTTTAGTTTTTCAGCCGTGAGCTTGTCCTGGCTCAACTGGTCATACACCTTCAACCGGTCGAATAAGCGATTGAACTCGGAGGTCAGGAAACCGATCTCATCCCGGGTCGCCACCGGGATTTGCGGGTAGCGGCCGCTGCCTTCCTGTATTCCGGATAGGCTTTGGGCCAGTTGAATCAGGGGGCGTGAAAGCCTTGACGAAAGCAGGTAGCTGAAAATCGTGATACAGATGATGGCGGCAATCAGCAGGCCGATGGAATATCGCAAGGCCTGCGAAGCCAGCTGCTTGGTGGCGAGTTCGGCCCTCTCCATTGCTTTTTCGTTGATCAGCACGAGATCGTTCAGATCGGCGATGAATGCGCCGGTAAGCGATATGAAATCGTAATAGCGCTGGGGCGACCCGGACTGCCCGGTCGGCTTTTCAAGAGCTGTCGACAGGTTCGACAACTGCGCCTGGTAATCCGAATATTTTATTAACAGTTCCTCGATGATGCGCCGTTCGCCGATCTCGGTAATATTGTCTTTGCAGATATTGAGGAGTTCCGAAATATCACCGCCGGCCTGAAGCTTTTGCGGGATCGGTTTTCTATCCAGAAAAATATCCACGATAACCGAGTTTCTGTTCGCCTCGATCCGCTGCCGGATCTGCTGGGCTGCCCGAATGCTTTTGTAGTTTTTGGAAAGAATCAGTTCCGCGCTGCGGCCGAGGGCGTTTAAGTTGCGGTAGTTCAGATAAATGACAAACAGGAGCAGCAGGGACGGGGCGAGGATCACCAGAAATATTTTGGTTTTTATGGAAAATCGGGTTTGCATTGGTAACCTGTCAATTCAACATAATTTTTTATACACCATGAAACGTGAAAAGGAAATCAAAAACCGCGAGGCTTCGTCGCTGCCCCGATTTGCGCGGCGTTATAAAAGCCGGGGCTTGCGATTAAAATTATTTCCGGCTAAATTGAAATAAAAGGGCCAAGCAGAAGGATTGTTCGCGTGCCGGACTCAATGCCTATCAAACCCCTTAACCCGCAGGGAGGAATTTTTACCGGCTGTAAGACGGACGCTCTTAATTGTTAATTATGAACCCGTTAAAGAAAGGAAAAACGATATGAAAATGGATCTTTACACCAAAGGGGTATTAACCGTAATAGCGCTTTGTCTTGTCTGGATTTGCGCCAGGGAAATACCGTTTATCAAAACAGCCGAGGCGTTTAACGAGGGCAAGCCGGCCGAGGTGGTGATCAAGAATGTTGAACCCCTGGCGGTGGCGCTTTACGCCCAAATCGATACCAAAAATCCGAATGCGAAGTACACCTGGGTTCCCCTGGAAGCCATTGGCTTAGAACGCGATATCTACTCCAATTACAAGGCGGCCCGGTTGGTTGTGTCGACCAGGGAATAGCGGGTAGTGGCTTGCGGGCCCGGCAAAAAACCCCCCTCTTTTTTAAAAGAGGGGGGTTTTTATTTAGGCGCTGAACATGGGGGGTGATTTTAAAATACAAAATCACGCCCGGGTATGGATCAAGGATATGCGCCGAACCCCTTGATCATGATCCCGGCGGTCGCTGGAAATAGGGATTATTTGACTTCCTTGAATTCAATGACAGTGATCGTCTTGACACCCTGATTTTCAGCTACCGTTCCCTTTAATTCCACCTTCTTGCTGGCCAGCTTGACTACTTCCTTGCCCATGTCGGTATCGGCGATGGCATAGGTCTGGCCGTCAGCGGCCGTGATCTTGCCGGCGGCATCGACGGTTCCCGACACCGCAACTTCAGCCGGAGCGGCCGCCTGTTCCTGAGCCGGCTGCGCGGTGGCGCTCTGTTCGGCCGTTGCCGGGGCTTTCTCTTCTGTTTTTGCTGCCTTCTGGTCGCCGCAGGCAGCAAGGGACAGGATCAACACAGCAGCCGCCAGCAATGCAAATACTTTGACTCTCATAACCTTCATTCCTCCAAAAAAAATTGTTGTTGTTTGGATATCCATCAGCGGTCTCTCAGAGATGGCTATCATTTGACCGGCCTAAATGTAGCAAAGCGTGTGCCATTTTCCTAACCAGTTGAATTTTCGAAGTTATTCGAATTTGGTGGTCATTGTTTCTGGAAACGGCTGTTCCGGTATTCGTGGCTTCCAACATCGAGCCGGGGACAAAACAGGTGTTAACACCTCGAAATCAGACAGCAATTGCGGCCATGAACTCCTCGTTCCGAATTTTTCCGGCAGATTCGGAACCGGGGGTTCAAGGCCGCTGCACAGAAAAATGTGCACGTGCACAGATTTTTGTGCATGAAATCCTGTTGTTAATTCAGCAGGTGATAGCGCGCTGCACCCCAATAACTATATAACAGTTTGATATTTATTATTATTTTTCTTTTCCGCCGTTTCATTCCTGAAACTGTTGCGATGGCATGAATCTTGATAGATTTTCTATTCAGGTCGACGTTCGGGCGGCAATTCATTCTCAGAAGGCGCCTGATATCTAAATTATGGAGCATATTCATGGATCAAGGCATCGCGGCATTACTGGGGGTTGTGATCGGATTTGTACTTCCGTCGCTGGCGTCCCTCATTCGGTCTCAAACGATTGGAAAACGGTTTATCGTTGCGCTTAACGAAGAGCTAAAGGAAGCCAAAGACAGCATTCATAATAAGATGAGCTGGGTTTCCAGGGATGCCGACGATCTGAAGGACCGGGTGGATCCGCGTCTGCTGGTAGACTGCGGCGGCAGGCAGCTTTTTCTTGGTGAAGATGAAAATTTTTTTGTGGCGCTGCCGTTTTGGGAGAACAATACCCGCGAGATCGTTGAGAGTATATCGACCCGGGAATTTAAACGGATCTGCAGCGAAGTGTTTTTGATCAGAAGATTTGTATCGAAGTTTCGCGACATGAAACTGGCATTCAAAACCGAAACCGGCGATCCCCGCTGGATGGCCCGGGTGTGTTATCAGGATTTGATTGAGATACATGATGAGCTTTTTTCTGAATGGACGTTGCCGCAGCCCCCGCCGGACGAAAGAGGGGATTTGTGAAATTCATCTGGGGCGTGAAGGCAACGGGTCTGCAAAGAGAAGGATATCAATAGTGAACTGTCCGGAACGCAGAGAGCATACCCGCCGGCTGGTTGAGGTAGGGGTGTCTATTTTCAACAGGGAAGAGCAAATTAAGGCAACCGTGGTCAATCTCTGTGAGGGAGGCCTCGGACTCCGGTGCCGGAGAGCGTTTTTTCCGGGAACCGAAATATCCCTGAAACTTGACGACGATGCTGGCTTCAACATTTACGGAACCGTTAAATGGGCCTTTCTTCAAAATATGAACAAAGACATCAGCTACCGGATCGGGATCCGCGTAGACAGGGTTGTCAGGCAGCTGCAAGACGGCGCGCCTGAATTCATGGATCGGTCCGAATTTATGAAAAGTGTGATGCCTGAAACCTGAATTTGGGGTGATTCACCCCTCATAGGTATATCAATGGCGATTGAATCCACCCCCCTCTCTTTCCAAGGAATCTTAAGGGGGTTGTGTTTTTTTGGATAAATGGCCGCAGCTGAAAAACCCGACCGGAAGGATAAACACATGTATTGGGAAAAACGTCCGACCTGCATCACCGTTATCGGATGGGTATGGATTGTCATCGGCGGCCTGATGTGCTTTTCAGCTGTAATGGCCCTGTACAGCCATGTAACGATAGGGCCCATGGCGCAAGGCGACCCCGAAGCCGTTCAACACGTGTCGGTGGTTATCAGATATTTTCCTGCCTTTGCCATTGTCCAGATTGCGGCGGCAACCGTGGGAATCATATCTGGAATCTATTTTTTAAAATTAAAACGCTGGTCTCGGCAGGTATTGGAAATTTTGACCTGGCTGCTGCTCTTATTTTTCGTCGGCTTTGGAATTTACTGGGTATTTAGCTGGATCTGGCTGACGCAGGATCATGGTCCCCGCAGCTTCGGCATCATGGGGGCGGTCGCGGGCGTGGTCATAACTGGAATCTACAGTGTTTCGCTCGGGATCATGTTGAAATATCTGAGAGGTGATAAAGTCAGGAATGCGATTGCCGGGGGTGTCAAGCCCGAATGAGGCAGCGCCGGCGTTGCGGCTTTGTTGAATGAGTTTGATTGCAGGCCTGGAAAATCCAATAAATTCACCAGGGAAAAAATGGATATGGACACGGAATTTCATTATTTCATGACCGGAATAGTGGCAAAGGCGGCGGGCTTCAGCGAGGAAGAAGCCACGATCATTGCAACGGCCTCGGAATATGTGGATGAAAACGATGTAAGCCTGACAATCGAGGACCGCTCGAGCGGTCAAGTGTATCAGAACTATATCTCCCAGACCATGAACATTCTGAAGCCCAAAAGGAAACTGATGCGCATCTACCCGGTGTTTCACTTCGTACCGGGGGAACCGATGTGTGAAAGCGCCTGCCGATGCGACGGCAAGATGCATTTGTTAAATACCACGCCCGGCAATGCACTCGCCAACAAATTGCTGGACCTGGCCTTCACGTCTTCCGAGGAAACGCGGCTTTATCGCATCGGGATTGCAACCCATTCCTATGCCGACACCTGGGCCCATCAGAATTTCGTGGGGTGGTACGATTTTTTTAACGACATCGCCCTGGATGTAAAGCCCGATATCGGGCATGCCAACGCCGAGCATCATCCCGACTGGCCCGCCCACCGCTGGGAAGATCCGCGCCTGGTCAGGGATGAAATCGACAATACCGACCGATTCCTTTCCGCTGCAAAGGTAATCTACGGGAAATACCAGCGTTATAATAAACAAAGGGGCGGCAAAGCGAATGCAGCCTGGAAGACGGTGTCCGCTCAATTGATCCGGGCCATGGGGCCGTCATTTTCCGGAAACCTGAATTGTTACCGGGAAGAGCGTTTGGATCGCTACCGTAACCTGGCGCCGTGGCTGGGCGATTTTAATGAATCCGACTGGTTTCATGCCGCCATCGATGCCGAGGTGAGGGGGTTAAGGGATTCCGAAACCGGACTGCTTTCCATGTTCACCATGCTGCGTGACAGGTTATACTGGAAAGAAGCTGTCGATAAGGAAAAAACGCACTGGTTCAGATTTCAGGAGGCGGTTAAGGAGCACCAGGCAAAAGCCATGGAGGATCTGGACGTCCTGTTTGCCAGGATGGGAGTGGATCTGCACGCGGTCTAATCAAATGATTCACCACGGAGGCACAGAGGGCACCGAGAGGGGAATGCAATTTATCTGAACGGGAGGTGCCGATTCAGATAAACCGGATGCCCCATGGCTGCTATCAGCTTGTACGGCCCAATTGCGGCATAGATATAGCGGACTGCTTTTTTGCCCATCGCCGTCTCCCGATGGGCAAAAAGAGAGATTTCTCCGTGACCTCTGTGACTCGAATGAGCGCAGCGAATGGGTGGTGCAATACCAATAGACGGAAAGGCATTAAAACATAATTGGACTTCGCTTTGCCGATACGATCGAAAAGGGAGGTAAGATGAAGCTGCCTGAAATCGGAGATACGGTCACCACGCCGGAAGCCCTGGAATTGTGCCGGCATTTCGGATTGGATTATCTTGTCGCGCGCATCGCATCCGATCCGGACGGCTATAAGGAGTGGACCTTTGACGGGTGCTCCGGGCTGCCGGATGAACTCATGGGGCTGTTTACCGGCTGCAAGTGGCAGGACATCACCTATCAATGCTGTTTGCCGCATGACCTGGCTTACGGCTATGGCGAGCCGGGAAACAAGGACGAAAGAAAACGCGTCGATAAAAAATTTTACAACGACCTGGTGACCAAGGCCGGCATGCGCAAATGGGCTGCTTCGGCGTTCCTCGCGGCCGTGCGGGTCGGCGGGGCCGAGGCCCTGGGGCTGTCGTTTTCATGGGGCTTTGCCCGCAGGAAATAAACCCTGCCGTTGCATAAAAAACGTGGCAACGTATCGAAAAAAATAATTATAACAGGATAGTTACATTCGTTTGGTTATGTTTCTCGAATGACCTTTTGGTGACTTCTAAAACAAAGAAAAAATTGTCATGTTTTTTACCCGGAGGGAAAGCCCAGGATGCCCCATCTTCTGCGTTGCCAAGGGCTCGCAGTAAAAAAACTACGGCTTCACCCTTGGACGCCTTGGATCTGGGGCATCCTGAGCTTTTGCAACGCCAGGGTAAAGAAAGCCAATCTCTTATAAGGAAAAACAGAAGGCATACGGAAGAGGTCAAAAGGAGCATGAACAACGGGGCGTATAAATCAAGAATAAAGGTTTGACCCCGGCGACATGAAGCAGGGAATTTTGTATTGTTCGCGGTAATAAACACCCAGTGGTTGGATTGATGTCCCGGGAGCGCGCCATGCCGTCAAAGGCTCTGTATGAAAGATTTGTATGGTTTCACAGCCGGGTTAAGGCCGGACAATATCCCAATGCCCGCGTCCTGGCTTCACAAAGGTTATTGACGGCAACTAAATGTTTCCCGCACACGCGGGGATGAACCGTAATCGCTTAGCGGGTTGCTGGCAAGCGACCAGCACGGCGGCCGACCCTCCTTTAGTAAAATCATTAGAAAACAAAACTTAGTCCCTTGCCCCCCGAATCCCGGACCCGGCCAATAGTGGGAAAATCATATTTTTATGTTTGATTTCGTTTTAATTAAATGAAAATATCAGCACCATGCAAAAAGACGCCATCATCATCAACAACAAGGACAATGTTGCCACCGCCTTGCGGGATATCCGGGCGGATGAAAAAGCGGCTGCCGCCGACCCGGACGGCGGCATCAGAGAAATTGTCGTTGCGGAACCTATTCCCTACGGGCATAAATTCGCTCTTAAAAACATCCCGGCGGGGAGCCGTATCATCAAGTACGGCGAGGTCATCGGGCGCGCCACCAGGCCCATTGGCAGGGGGCGGCATGCGCATGTCCAGAACATTGAAAGCTTAAGGGGCCGGGGGGACCTGGAATAATATGCCGATTCGCAGGCAGTTTAAAGGCTATCGCAGAAAGAATGGAAGCGTCGGCACCCGTAATTACATCGGGATCATGTCCACCGTGGTTTGCGCCAACGAGGTTGCCGAAAATATCGCGCGCCAGGTCGGGGGGACGGCCTGCTTTACCCACCGGCAGGGCTGCTGCCAGACGCCGGTGGATATCCGCCGTGTCAATCAGACCCTGGCCCATCTCGGGATGAATCCCAACCTTGCCGGCGTATTGCTGGTGAGCCTGGGCTGCGAAAGCACCGAGGTCGCGGATGTTGCCGCGCAAATCGCACAAGCCGGGAAGCCGGTGGAGATCGTCCGGATTCAGGAGATCGGCGGGGCGGCAAAGGCTACGGCCCAGGGAATTTTAGTCGCTCAGAAAATGGCCCAGACGGCCTCAACCGCAAAACGGACGTCATGCCCGGTCAGCGACCTTGTCCTCGGGCTTAAATGCGGCAGCTCGGATACCTCTTCGGCCCTGGCCCCCAATCCGGCCCTGGGAGTTGCCTCCGATCTGGTAGTGGCCGCGGGGGGTACCTCGGTCTTAGGCGAAGTGACGGAGTTTATCGGGGCCGAGCACATACTGGCCCGGCATGCCAAAGACCGGCGGGTGGGACGGCAGGTCCTCGACCTGGTTGAGCGGCTGGAGCGGCGCGCAAAATCGGTGGGGGTGGATATCCGCGGCGGACAGCCCACCGGCGGCAATATCAAAGGGGGCCTTACGACCATCGAGGAAAAATCGCTGGGAGCGATCGCCAAGGCCGGCAGCGCACCCATCCAGGCTGTGTATGAATACGGAGAGGTTCCCGGGACCAAGGGGCTGGTGGTGATGGATTCGCCCGGGCGCGAACCTGAAATTTTAACGGGCCTGGCGGCCGCCGGGTGCAACCTCATCGCCTTTACCACAGGGCTTGGGGCGCCCCAGGGGTTCCCCTTTGTCCCGGTTGTCAAGATCACCGGCAACGCGGCGACCTGGGACCGGCTGCGCGACCACATGGACCTCAACGTCAGCGCGGTTGTCGAAGGCAGCGAGAGCTTAACCGCGGCGGGAAACCGGATTTTTGCGGAGCTGCTGGCCGTGGCCGCAGGCAAACGGACCAAAGCCGAAATTTCCGGCTATACCAAAGCCATGGATATATACACCATCGGGCCGGTGATTTGATTAGAACCTATCTCAAAAAAATCTTTTTGTCCCATATCGGCGTTGAAGCCGCGCATCAAGTCCTCGAAATACGCAAGTATTCCTGCGGATTGATGCTTGGCTTCGCCTTGATCTGAAACAAAAATCTTTTTTTTGAGATAGCTTCTATGCTCATCTTTTATTTTGTTATGGAATTCTTTATCCCGGTCGGAAGAAGAAACCGTTTTTTTGTATCAATCACTCAAACAGTTTCATATTCATGCAGGAGTCAGGGAGTATGATTGAACGCCGCTACGACGTCGTCATTGTCGGCGCAGGCCCTGCGGGTCTTATCGCCGCCATTGAATGCCAGCGGCCTTCAAAAACCATCCTGATTCTGGAAAAGATGCCCAGACCCGCCCTGAAACTGGGTATATCCGGCAAGGGGCGGGGCAACATCACCAACGATGCCGGGATAAAGGAGTTTATTGCGCATTTCGGCAAGAACGGCAGGTTTCTGCAGCATGCCTTCGGCAGGTTCTTCAATCAGGACCTGCTGAGCTATTTCGAAGAACTCGGCGTCCGGTTCAAGCTGGAACGGGGCGGACGCTACTTTCCCCGCAACGACAACGCCCTGGAGCTTGTGAACGCGCTGACCGGCAAGGTAAAAAAGCTGGACATTTCCATTGAAACCCATTCCGAGGTAACCGCTATAACAAAGCTGCCCGACGGTGAATTCAGTCTGGACATTCGCAGCACGGCCCGCACCCCGAATAAACCCCGGGAGCGGTTGACGCTGAAAGCCGGCAAAGTCCTTCTGTCCACCGGCGGCAAATCGTATCCGAAAACCGGCTCCAGCGGAGGGGGCTATCCGCTTGCCTCCCGGCTGGGCCATACCGTTACGCCGCTTTTTCCCGCGCTTGTCCCCATAACGACGGCCGGGGATACGGCCGCAAAGCTCCAGGGACTGTCCCTGAAAAATGTCAGCGCGAGCGCCTGGAGCGAAGGCCGCAAAGCGGCCGAGTTTTTCGGGGAAATGGTCTTTATGGATGACGGCGTGTCCGGCCCGATTATTCTATCGCTCAGCCGGACGGTTGTGGCGTTTCTAAACAACGGGCAGCGCGTGCGGATTTGCATCGATTTAAAGCCCGCGCTGGATCATAAAGCGGTTGATCAGCGGCTGTTAAGAGAAATCGATGAGCACGGCAAACAGGAATTTAAATCCCTGCTCAAGCGTCTTCTGCCCATGAAATTGATTCCGGTTTTTATTGAAAAGCTTGGAATTCCGGCGGAAAAGAAGCTCAGCCAGTTCCGGCTCGAGGACCGCAAGCAGCTGCGGCTGCTGCTCAAAGCGTTTGCGCTGGAAGTTAGCGGGCACCGGTCGTTTGACGAGGCGATCATCACTGCAGGCGGCGTCAGTATAAACGAGATCGACCCCCGAACCATGGAATCAAAACTGGTTAAAGGCTTATATTTCGCGGGGGAAATTATCGACATCGATGCCGACACCGGCGGCTTCAATCTGCAGGCGGCGTTCTCGACGGGGTGGCTGGCGGGCAGGTCGATGTGAGGGCCGGAGGTCATTTTAAAAATCCGTCGGAGGCCTGATAGGTGCGTTGCGATCCTCTTCAAAATGCTCACATACTCATGGTATGCTGCGCTTTTTCATCGGCTTGCGCCTTGCTTTCAGGCCTGATCCGAAGTTTTAAAATGACTTCTGTTCAGGAATTTTAATATATCAGCGTTGAACATCTGAAAGCAAAAGGATGTCGAGTATCAATTAAGGGGATCGGTTTGACCCACTTTGACGTCATTATCATCGGCGCGGGCGCTTCGGGCCTGATGTGCGCCGGCGCCGCCGGGAAGCGGGGGCGCCGCGTGCTAGTGCTTGAAAAAAGCAGCCGGCCGGGGAAAAAAATCCTGATATCCGGCGGCGGGCGGTGTAATTTTACCAATCTTTATATGGCGCCCGGCTGCTTTATTTCGTCCAATCCGCATTTCTGTAAATCCGCCTTAAAACGTTATACGCCGCTCGACTTTATTGCCTTGGTGGAAAAACACGGCATCCCGATTCAGGAACGCGGGCAGGGGCAGCTGTTCTGCCGGGATTCCGCCGAAGATATCCTCCGGATGCTGTTGACGGAATGCGAACAGGCCGGGGTCCGCATCCAAACGGGTTGTGCGATACATTCGGTGGCGGCGGACAAAAGGGAACAGAGCGGCCCCGGCCGATTCATCCTGTCGACAAGCAGAGGCGCACTTTCGGCTAGCGCTCTGGTGGTCGCCTCCGGGGGACTGTCCCTTCCCAGGCTGGGGGCCGGCGGTTTCGGCTACGACATCGCCCGGCAGTTTAAACTGCGGGTATTGCCGACCCGGGCCGGTCTGGCGCCGTTTCGATTCAGCGACCGTTTTAAGGCGGTGTCGGCGCGGCTGTCGGGGATTTCCCTGGAAGTTGAGTTGAGCGCCGCCGGGAAAACCTTCCGCGAAAGCGTGCTGTTTACCCATCGCGGCCTGAGCGGACCGGCGGCGCTGCAGCTGTCCAATTACTGGCTGCCCGGCGAATCCATCGCCATGAATGTCTTGCCGGGGATCGACCCGGTGCAGTGGTTCAGGCTGCAGAAGCAGGCGCACCCGAAAGCGCTCCTGAGAAACCTGCTGGCAGAGCGTCTGCCCAAGCGCCTGGTGCAGGAATTACAGGCCCTTTTCTGGCAGTCCTGGGCGGAAAGGCCCGTCGCCGAGCTGCCGGATTCGGTCTTTGCCCGTGTTGCCGAAGGGCTCGCCCGCTGGCAGTTAAAGCCGTCGGGCACGGAAGGCTACCGGACTGCCGAGGTGACGCTGGGGGGCGTGGATACCGGCGAACTGTCGTCAAAGACCATGGAAAGCCGGGTCCGGCCGGGACTGTATTTTATCGGCGAAGTCGTCGATGTTACCGGGCAGCTGGGGGGTTATAATCTGCAGTGGGCCTGGTCGTCGGGGCACGCGGCCGGGCAGTTCGTTTAGAAGCCGCTTGAAAACCCCACCTGAGGCCTGAAACAGCGTTCCGAGCCTCTTCAAAATGCTCGCATACGCCGGTATGCTGCGCTTTTTCATCGGTTCGCGCCTTGTTCTCAGGCCCGATCCGGGTTTTTGAACCGGCTTCTCGGTTTGAACATTTCAACAGCAGCTTGTGTGAGTGGCCTTTATTTAGTAAATAGATTCTTTATTTTTAGTAAATACGATGACGAAAAGATTTGGTTCAACTACTAAGTATCTGCCGAAAGGTCTTTCGATTATTTACGAGGACCGGGACATCCTGGTGGTGGACAAGCCGGCGGGCCTTCTGACGGTCGCTACCGAAACGGACAAATTGCGCACGGCGCATTTCGCGCTGACGGACTATGTCCGCAAAGGCAGCGCCAAGTCCCGCAAGGCGCTTTTTGTCGTTCACCGGCTGGACAAGCAGACTTCCGGGGTGCTCATCTTTGCCAAGACCGAAACGGCCAAGCTCAATCTGCAGGGCCAGTGGAAACAAACGGAAAAGGAGTACCTGGCGGTGGTTCACGGCAGGCTTTCCGAGCGCTCGGGTACCCTTACCTCATACCTGACGGAGAACAAGGCCAGCCAGGTTGTATATGCGACCACCGATACCGCAAAGGGAAAGCTGTCCCATACGGCATACAAGGTGCTCCGGGAGACCCGGCGCTTTTCCCTGCTGGAAGTCCGTCCGTTGACGGGCCGAAAAAACCAGATCCGGGTGCATCTGGCCGATATCGGGCATCCGGTTGTGGGCGACCGGAAATACGGGAAAGGCGGCGAACGCTTCGAGCGCATGGCGCTGCATGCCCGATCGATTGCCTTTAACCACCCTTTCAGTGGAAAGCGGCTGCGCTTTGAAACAGACGTACCGGAATACTTCGACAAGCTGGTGGGCCAGACCGGACCGGAGAACGTGTAAAGTGCTCCCCGGCTCCTGAAATATTTAAGACGGCAGCAGGCCGTCCGGCCGCCGGGGCGTGCGTTGAAGTTGATTTAAGGAAACGATACCACCCTAATTGAGCGAAAGGCGAGGCTGGCCAGCATCAAGGCGTCAAAGGGCGAAGCCGTAGTCTGCTACTGCGGGCCCTTTGCAACGCAGAAGATGGGCCAGCCTCGCCTTCCCCAAAGGGTAAACAAAACGGAGAGATTTTTTTATAAAGATAGCGCATTTACAAAAGAATGATGTGATCAGATAAATATTGGTAAAAAAGTAAATATTATAAAATATTAATAAGGTTCTCCGTTTTGTTTACGCTCATTTAGGGTACCAGATAGACGACTTGATCGGAGGTAGGATGGAAAAGCTGAAGGGGTTTCAAAACAAATATCTAAAGGGGCTCGCCCACGGCATCAAACCGGTGGTTTTTATCGGGCACAAGGGCATGACGCCCGAGGTCGCCAGGGCTGTTGATGAAGCCTTAGACATCCATGAGCTGATCAAGGTCAAATTCATTGACTTCAAGGAAAAAAGCCTGAAAGAAGAAATCGCCGGGGTCATTGAAAAAGAGACCGCTTCCGCCCTGGTGGGGATGATCGGCCACATGGCGATTTATTATCGCCAGCAGAAAGATCCTGAAAAACGAAAGATTGTATTGCCCAGGCGCTGAGCGCGGCGCGACAAACCCGATTATTTCATGAAAAATTTTCACCCTGTGGAATCCTCCTGCGGAGACCCGCGAAGCGGAATTCCACCGGGCAGGCGCTGAACTTGAGCGAAAGGGATCGTTTTGCAACGGTCTCAACCTGGAAACGGAGAAAGCTTGGCAGTCACCCACCGCACACAGCCCGTTACAGCTTGGGAATGCTTTAGAACTTTGCTTTCCAGGGCCATGGCGGCGGCGTTTTTCTCATAAAACGAACCGGGTTCATAGGACCAGCCCCGGGCCAGACGTTTTTCTTCCCGCTTCAGCATCGCATATATAAACCTTCCGGCCACGGCTGAAAACAGCCTGGTCTTCCAGCCGAATTCCGTGTTAAGACGCTTTAGAAGGTCGCTTAATTTGGTTTCCATCGCCCCGCTGCCCCGGTAGTATTTATTCATCGCCCAGACGGCGGCGCTGTAAGCGGTGCGCAGCAGATTCACCTTGGCGCCAAAGCGTTTGCGGATGCGTGTGTCCGGATGGTTTTTATAGCGCTGCCAGCCCGTCAGGGTAGTGCTGATCAGGCGGGCCAGGCTGGGTCCGTTGACCTCAAAATCGCGCTGAAACGCACTGAGCAGAACTTGCTCCTCCCGGCCGGAGCTGAAGTGCGGGTGCCGGTAATTGAAGCGGTATTGCCCGTGGGCGTCCGCCAGCGGGAACTCCGACTCGGAAAAGAGCGTCCCCTCCCGGCGGTGCGCCTCGTAAAGGGGGGTGCCGGCCACCGGCGTATAGAGCATGAACTGGTGAAAAACGGTATCATGGGAAACGGCATAATCGATGATCCGGTCGATGTTCCGGGGGGTGTGGTTTTCAAGTCCGATGATGGAAGAGCCCAGAACCCGGATGCCGTGTGACTGCAGGGTTTTTACCAGAACGTGCGTGTCGACATTGCGCAGCTTGGCATAGCGGCTGTCTTCGCCTTCCAGGCCCATCCAGACCCAGGAAATCCCCAACCCCACCAGCTCTTCGATACTGTAGGATTGCAGGACGCGGGCGGAACTGAAAACATACAGGGACCAGCTTTTATCGTGCTGTTTCATCAGCTCCAGGAGACGCAGCGCCCGCTGGCGATGAAACAGAAAGTTTTCATCCATCACGAAAAAAGACCGCACCTTGAGTTCGGATTCGATCCGGCGCATGACGGTAAACAGTTCATCGCCGGTTTCGTAAAAATTGATAAAATGTCCCTTCCCGCCGAACATGGCGGAGGTGGAACAGAAATTACATCCCAGCGGGCAGCCCACCGACGGGATCAGAATTGCAGCAGTGGAGCCGGGCCTGTCCGAAAAGGAGACGCCCAGGCCGCGGGTGCCAAAGCCCGAATAGACCAGGGGGTGCCGGACGGGCGCCTTGGGGTCTTGGGCCAGAAATTTCCGGAACCAGCGGACGCCGTCGCCTTTGACAATATGATCGGCGTCGACGATTTTTGAAAGATCGGGCCGGTTGGCGATATGTCCGCCGATCACAATGACGGCCCGGGGCAGGTGCTTGCGGATCAGTTCACACATCTTTTTAACTTTGGCGGTATTAACCAGGATCGCGCTGATCCCCACGATATCGTAGGTATTTTGTTTGAGTTCTTCTGTAAAACGCTCCAGGGTGGGAAAATCAAGAAGGGTGCAGGGCGCTTCGATATTGGCCTGAAGGAGCATCAAACCGAAAGAGCGGTGAAACATGCGCAGGGAAAAGGCCCCCTGGGCCCGCGTGACCTGATTATGGTAAAGCTCCATGGGATTGATTTTACGGCTGCCGTAAGCGTCGTCTTGGGCGTAAGGCCCGAAAACGCTGCTCAGCAGGATTTTGGCCTTTCGGCCAAGGGGATGAACGGGTGTCGCTGTCTCTGTCATGAACAAACTCCTTTTCGATCGGATCGAATGTATTTGCAGTTGTATTTGCGAAGTTAATTTAATAGAATGTCGTTTCAAAGGAAAGGCCGGGCCGCCTGTTTTACAATAGTTTTACAAACCGGCGTTAACGCTTATTATGGAGGCGTAATGGTATACAAATCGTCTCAAAAAAAATTATACTTATCGGGGCTGGTTCAAGTGAGCTTGAGCGGGGTTGCTGCCGTGCGGTTGTCATTCGCTAAAATGGCTGCGGCTCTCAGGGGGCCAGCCCCGGCCGGACCAATGACAAACGGTGAACTAATTTAGGATAAATTTTTTTGAGACGGATTATAGCAGGCTGTTGAAAAACTGCGTCTGAGGCCGCCATAGGTGTTGAGCGGCTCTCGCCAATGCTCACATATACGTGAATATGCTGCGCCTGTCGAATTGCCGCGCGTCTTGTCTGGCGGCCGGATCCTTGTTTTTCAACAGCCCGACAGACATGCCGCCGGCTTTCAGATCAGCCGGTATGTCTATATGATAACGCACTGATTCGTAAAACAGGGATTGCCGTCATGCATCAGTCAAAATGGGCCTGGATGGTCCACCCCATTATAGTCTTTATTTTTTCGATTGTGGCCCTATCCCTGTCCCTTATTCTGTATATTTACTGGTATGTGGAAGTCAGCGCCGGTCTCAAGGGGGTCATCGAAAGGGCCAAACTCGACCCGGGACAGATTTTGGCGCCGCAGACCTGGGTGGTGATTCTGGTGCTTTCGATTCTGGTGGGGATCATCTTGGCGGGAATTTTTATTATTTTCGTCTATAACCTTAAAACATTGCGGCTCTATCGGCTGCAGCGCAATTTTATCAATAATTTTACCCATGAACTCAAGACCCCGGTGACTTCGTTGAAACTGTATCTGGAAACCTTCAAAAAATATGAGCTTTCCCGTGAAGATCAACTCAAATATATCAACTACATGATCCATGACGCCGACCGTCAGGCCGACACCATCAACCGCATGTTGAACCTTGCCAAAATTGAAAGCAAAACCATGAAGGGCAAGTTCGTCAACAGGGACCTGGTGGCGGTTTCAAGGCAGTTTTATGAGAAGAACCAGCATGTCTTCAATGGGTGTGAAGTCTTTTTTCATAACCCTTCAAGCCGTACGCTGGAATGCCGCATCGATCTGTCGCTATTTGAGATGCTGCTAATGAACCTGCTGACCAACGCTTTTAAGTATAACGAATCCAAGGTGCCCCGCATGGATATTACCTTCAAACCCAAAGGCCGGAAACTGCATATCTGCTTCGAGGATAACGGTATCGGTTTGCGCAGGCCGGAAATAAAAAAAATTTTTCGAAAATTTTACCAGATTGGAAATTCAGAAAACATGACGGCCAAAGGCAGCGGCCTGGGGCTGTATCTGGTGGAAAGCATCGTCCGGCTTCATAAGGGCAAGGTCACGGCTGCCAATCGGGAAAGTAATTCCGGGTCGGTTTTTACCGTTATTCTACCGATGAATGCGCCGGCGACTGCATAGAAAGGAAAAAGATGGACCCAAATGAAAAGAAGCGGATACTGGTCGTCGAAGATGAAGCGCATATCGCCGAAGGGTTGAAGCTGAATCTGGTGCTGAAGGGCTATGATGTGAAAATAGCTGCCGACGGGATCGACGGATTGCAGAGCTGGAAGGAATGGCAGCCGGATTTAATCGTGCTAGACATCATGCTTCCGGGCATTGACGGGTTGACCATGCTGCGCAATATCCGACTGGAGGATGATCACGTTCCGATTCTGATCCTGTCGGCCAAGGGAGATTCGGACGATAAGGTCAAGGGCTTTTCCTACGGAGTGGACGATTATCTGGCCAAACCCTTTAACCTGGAGGAGTTTTTACTGCGGGTGGAGCGACTGCTGCTGCGGGCGCTTCGTTACGGCGCCGGGGGCGACAGCGGCAGGGGCGCCCTTTCAGACCGGGAGCTGATTTACACATTCGGTGGAAACCGGATCGATTTCGGGACCCTTTCGGCGTACGGTCCGCGCGGGGAAATACGGCTGACTGAACAGGAAATCAAACTGTTAAAGCTGTTTGTAACCAACCGGGGCAAGCCGATATCGCGAAATAAGCTCCTGGAGATCGGCTGGGGCTATCCCCGGGGTATGAAAACCCGAACCATTGATAATTTTATGGTGCGGTTTCGCAAATATTTTGAAGCCGACCCCCACAAGCCGATCTTCTTTAAAAGCCTGCGATCGGTGGGATATGTTTTCGATCATGATACGGGCGAAACAAAGGCCGCAGGAAAATAAAGGATCTATGCAAAAAATAAAAGAGCAGGTGAAATCGGAAATTAAACTCCTGCCGATGATGATCGGCAAGTTCATCGGCGGGCTGCTGGCCGTCGTCGGATTTGCGGGCGCGGTGGTTATCGTAACCCGAAGGCCGCAAGTGTCGTTCGCCGACATATTCCCCTATGCGGCGGCGGGCGTGCTGGGGATCGCTGTGTTTTATGCCGCTTCAAGATTACTCGCAAAGCGAGTAAAAAGGGCGGCCGATGCCGCGCTGAGCCCCGGGGACAAAAAACGCATGAGCATGATAGCCTGGGCGGTGCTGTTGATTCTTGCCGGCGTTTTTATTTTAATTACATGGGTAATGACCCGATAGCTAGGAATCGAGACCTTTACACCCCCCTTTATACACCATTTCTGCTTTCAAAGGTCTCGTATCGGTATCTCAAACGGCTGTGTCCGGCCATCTCATCTGCCATGAATTCATAAACCCAGATCAACTTTAATTAAAAGGAGTGTGCGAAATGAACCGGCTCTTGAAGCAGTTAATGACGAGAAGCTTGTTTTTGACGGTTGCTTCCTGTTTAATTTTAACCATGACCGTTACCGCTGCCGGCCCACCCGAGGCCGACAGAACAACAAAGCTTGAAGAAAGAATCGCGGTCCTTGAAAAACTGGTAATTGAATTCGCAGACGAACTGGCTCTTTTAAATGTTAAGCTGCTCGCGCTGGAAGATAAGCTCGGAGGCAAAAGCGAGACACCGAGTTCGGCCATGACGGTGATATTTAAAGGCATCAAGTTTTTTGAATCCGGTTTTACGGCACCTGAAATAGCCAATCGGGTGTTTAATTTCCAGTTTTCAAAAAACACCACCCGCTATGTCTTTTATCAGGTTAGCCTTGAAAACAAACTCTGGAAAATCCGCGACAACCCTGTTAAGGTACAGGCCAGGTATTACTACCCGGACGGCAGATTGATGGGAGAGCCGGTCCTTGAATATACCGTTCCCAGCGATTGGGATATTGCCGAGCTTCATCACGGCTGGGGCTGGAATGATCCCGGCAACTGGCCCCAGGGGAAGTATCGCGTGGAATTATTCATTGGCGGCAACAAAATCGCCATGGATTATTTTACCATCAATTAAGATTCGGTTGCCGATCCGGTCCATTGCACCCTGATTCCCTATTGAGCGGAACGGCTGAGCAAGAAAGTGAGCTACGCACTCCAGGTGTCCAAACGGGGAGGTGAACTGTTTTGCGAACGCCGTGGGGACCGCGTCAGGGTTTCCTGCCGCACTTTATGAAAAGGTGAAAATGTTTAACCCTGATTTGTTGTAAGTAAGACCATATGACGCAACGGGGACAACGTGGACACATCCGCTTTTGATCTTGACAACGAGGCTGCTGCGCTTTTTAAAAAATTACAGGGCCTCGACACGGATTACGGTAAAAACCTGCTGGCCGAGGGACTTGAAAAATTTAAAAAGTCGGAAGACCAGCGCCAGGCCCTTCTGGTGGAACTCGTTCGCCAGCTCAGTACGTACCTGCTGGATGCGCATCTCTATCACAACAGTATGGTTGAGGAGGAAATCCTTAACCATTTAGATGAAACACTGGCGCATCTTGCCAAACTCACGCCTAAGACACGCAATGTCCTTATCCGGTTTCGCGGCTCCCCCGATGATCCGGCTGTTTCCGAAAAAAACGACTACGAAGTGATCTTCGGCAACACCCGGGTCGATGCCGGCGCCGTTCTGGAAATGATCAAACGCAGCGAAGATGGAAACATGCGGCTGGTGGATCAGCTCCATCGCGCGTTTACGACCTTTTCGGAACGGAATTTTTTTTCCCTTTATATCAAAATCCCCGGCGCTGTTCCCAGGCAGCGGCTCCGCCTGCATGACACCCTGCAGGCGCTGGTCCGTTTTCAATCCGCCCTTGAAACAAATGCTCCCATCGAATTTTTAAGACAAGACGGCAGCAAGGCCGCCTTTCCGCTGGTGTGCAATGAAGCCGGAACGCCCGATATCACCCTGACCCTGCTGGCGGTCGCCAACAACCTGAAACCGCAGGTGACAAAGCTTTTGGTGGAGAAAGTGGCCAAAGCAAAATTAAATGACCGCTTCATGAGCGTCTACAATGCCATTTTTTCTGTACCGAAGCTGAAGGAAAAACTGGTACCGCCGCCGATTGAGGTCAACAATGTACTCTGGCTGATGTCGGACAGTGAAAAAGAAGAGGTTGCACCGGAAAAAGCCGAGGTGGCCCGGTTTGCCATTCATGAAGCCGGGGGCTCCCCCCAACAGGCGGCAAAGGTTTTAAAGAGCGTTTACGGCAATGACTACGAGAGAATCGATTCAACCCATTTGGGAGAACGGCTGCATCTTTCCTCCGGCCTGTTAACTTCGGTCCAGAAAGCAACGGATAATCAGCGGTTGCAGAAAGAAATCGTCGACAATATTGAAACCCGCCTCGACGAGGTTCGCGATAAAGTCATCGACGACCTGTTTGCCCACGAGGAAATGGTCGAAACCGCCACCGGCCGCAAGATCGGAATCCTGGCCACCCTGCATCAAAAGCTGCTGGACACCGTTACCTTCTGCAAACGCAGGATTGAAACCAAACGCAAGATGAGAAACATCGTCTATCGCGCTATCAATTTCAACCTGCAGGACTTTGAGACGCTGGCCAAGGATTTTGATATTTCCATTGAGGAAGCACGGAATCTCGTTGAATTGCTCAAGGAATGTTTTGATGATAAAGGTCATTTCATCAGGGGCGCCTTTGCCAGAATTCTTCCGGAATTTTCGCGTTACGAGCGCAAGATTTTTGAATTTCTGTGGCACTACCTGAGGGAATATATCCATCAAAGAGACCGATCGTCCTATTTAAACTCCCTGCAACTGCTGATCGCAAAGATGCAGCATCCCAAGAGAGCGGTAAAAATCCTCCTGACCGATTTTCATAAAAACGTTAAAGGCATCACTTATTCGGACGCCAAGGCCCTGATGCTTTGCAGTCTTCTGGTTCGAAAGTACCATAAAGAACTTGTCAATATGGAAATAACGCCGGAAGATGTGCTTCAGGTCAAAGAGGGCCTGGCGCTCGGGGTGGCCAACTATGCCGCTTGGAAAATTGATAAAGACCAGCCTGATTTTTTTGAAAAGATCCAGACCATCCACAAACAGCTTGTCAAAGGAATGGGTGCGGACGCCAAAGAGGGGCTCAGGCTGCCGCTGCCCTTTCTTTTTTCACTGGAACGCGAGGCGTATATTCTATTCGCCCTGGTGGGGGGAACCACCGCCCGGTCGATTTTATTAAGCGCGCTGAAAGAATACGGCGATCCGGAATCGACCATTTACAATAGCAGGGAAACAGAAAAAAATTTCGGCCTGTTGGTTCAAAATCTTAGAATCGTTATTCGGGGCCTGGGGCGAATCGGCAACCCGGAAGATTTGTCTTCTCTGGAGGATGTCAAAGGGAAGCTGGATGGTCTTGCCGCACGCAGTCAATCAGAGCGCTATCAGCAGGCGATTCTGCGGCTGGCCGAATGGATCGAATCGGCCCGGGAACAAATGGCCCTTATACGGGAATAAATTTTTGGGGCCCGGTTCAGCGTTGCGACTTTGCCGGGAGCATGTTGACCAACGAAACAGAGACAGGTAAAATTAAAACATGAAGGGGATAGCGGGTCATGAATATTAAAGAATGGCAGGGCGACCTGATCACCATCAAGGTGGACTACGACCGGTGCAAGGGGCATGGCGAGTGCGCCCACGCCTGTCCTTCCGGCGTATATGAGCTGAAAAACGGTAAAACCGTGGCGACCCATATTTTCGACTGCATTGAATGCTGCACCTGCATCGAGGTCTGCCCGGAACATGCTATTGAGCACAGTTCGTGTGAAGAACACCATTGACAAATTCAGGCGTTTTAGTATTCTTGCTGATAATTTTGATCCTCCTTCACACTTTTAACCTCTTTATAGCGGTTATCACCCAAAGCACAGCAACTTTTTCAACCAAACCGTTCCGTTAATGAAAGGGAAAAGATTATGCATCAAAAGTATATCGATCTATATGATGAGTACCTGCAGGAGCATTTGGATCGGCGTGATTTTTTCAAGCGCCTGACGGTTCTGGCCGGAAGCGTTGCGGCGGCCAATGCGCTGCTGCTGTTGCTTGAAAAAAGGCAGGCCGGGGCCGAAATCGTCCCCAAGGCTGATTCCCGGCTGGAAGCCGCCGGTGTCGTCTATCCCGGGGCAACCGGTGAGGTTAAGGGGTACCTGGCAAAACCCAAAGGGGCCGCCAAGCTGCCGGGAGTGGTGATTATTCATGAAAACAGGGGCCTCAATGCCCACATTGAAGATGTCGCCCGGCGCGTGGCTCTAGAGGGGTATCTGGCGCTGGCCCCCGATGCGTTATCTCCGGCCGGCGGCACGCCCGCAGATCCGGACAAGGCGCGCGACCTCATCGGAAAGCTGGATGATCCATCGACGGTGCAAAATTTTGTTGCCGCGGTAAAGTTTTTAAAAACCCACCAGGGTTCCACCGGCAAGGTGGGTGTTATCGGGTTTTGCTGGGGCGGCAGAATGGCCAACTTGGTTGCGGTGAACTCCCCGGACCTGGCGGCAGCGGTTCCCTACTACGGCAGACAGCCGGCCGCTGAAGATGTCCCCAAGATCAAGTCGCCGCTGCTGCTGCATTATGCCGGCCTGGATGAAGGCATCAACAAAGGCATTCCGGAATATGAAGCCGCCTTGAAAAAGGCCGGCGTTGATTATAAATTGTATATGTACGAGGGTGCCAAGCATGCCTTCAACAACGACACCAATGCCGAACGATATAACAAGGAGGCGGCCGAACTGGCCTGGAAGCGAACGGTGGAGTTTTTAAACGAGAAGCTCAAGATCTGAAATCCCCAAGATAAACGCAGTGATCTTATGTGGCTGCAGGTCATGAGGATCTTTCGGTTCAAGCGGACGGATTAACCCGGATATTTCATGAAAATTTTTCAGCAAGTTTTAAAATGATCCTGATAATAGTCGGTTAGATGTAAACTTGACGTAAAAACCAGAGATACGCTTTGTTATTTCTATTGAAAAAGACAAATGCTTGAAAAATTTTCACCCTGGGGGCGAAATGCATTCGCCCATTTGCTGCGTTATCCGGGGCTTGCGGTACGAAAAGTACAGCTGCACCCCGGAG
>JBFLWU010000002.1:0-187378 GCA_040757625.1 Thermodesulfobacteriota bacterium
GTGCCTTTGCCGCCGAGGAGATCGAGTTTGCCTTTCCGACCCAGACCACTTATCTGGCCCAGGACGACCGCCGCCCGCTTCATATTCGCTTTTCAACCGACGCCGGAAGCAGTGATCCCGGCGGGCAAACAGGGTAAGTGGACAGAGAAACTTTACCATTTGCTCACCCGTGTCTGCTAAACCCGGCAATGAAAACGGCTGATAAAATTGTCCAAAACAGTTAGTCCCCGACCTTATTCATCCGGCACCTAAGCCAACAAACCCTTCCAGCGTGTTTTCCGCTTCTTTTTCTGATTGAAAAACCTTGGACAGCCTTCTGTCTGTTACCGGACCGGGACTTCGTCAGATAAAGCACAAAATTGAAAATTTTCATATTTATAATACATATTTGTATATTTATTATATTCATATAACATAAATGTTATTTTTATATCCAAGCTTCAATGGTCGGCAAATATTTATATTTGTAATAATATAAAATTGTTATCTAACAAAAACAACCTGACGCCGCCCTGGCACAACCCTTGCTCTTTGTAAGAGACATGACAGGAGTAAAAAGAAATTTTGATATCACCGAGGAGGAGAGATGAAGAAAATAGAAACCATTATCAAACCGTTCAAGCTGGATGCAGTTAAAGAAGCTCTGAACGAAATCGGAGTTGCGGGAATGACGGTCAGCGAGGTCAGAGGTTTTGGGCGCCAGCGGGGTCACAAGGAGATTTATCGCGGCGCGGAGTATCAGATTGATTTCGTACCGAAAATAAAAATTGAAATCGTGGTCGATCCGGCCATGACCGACAGGGTAATCGAGACCGTCAAGGCAACCGCACGGACAGGCAAAATCGGAGATGGAAAGATCTTTGTGTCGACCCTTAATGAGGTTATCAGAATCCGAACCGGCGAATCAGGCGTCGAAGCCATTTAAAGATGTTCTTTAAAACATTCGGGAGGAAAGTCATGAAAAAAATTGTTTTATCCACCTTTTTATTCATTATGGGGATCGGTATCGCCTGGGCTGATGAACCGACAGTCGCCGCAGCCGGACCGACGATTCAGGATCTGCTCCAAAAGCTGACCGAAACCCAGACGGCAATAAACATCCTCTGGACGATGGTGGCCGGTTTCATGGTGATGTTCATGCAGCCGGGTTTCGCGCTGGTGGAAACGGGCCTCACGCGGGGAAAAAACGTAGCTCACACGATGGGCATGAACTTCCTTGTCTATGCCATTGGCGTTTTGGGGTTCTGGGTTGTGGGCTTCGCGTTGCAGATGGGCGGCATGGGGGCGATGGGAACCTTTGGCGGCGAAGCGACGCTCAACAGTGAGTTTGCAATCACGCTAGGCGGCAAAACCTTTGGGTTGTTCGGAATGAAAGGGTTTTTCCTGCAGGGGCTGAATCTGTTTACACCGGCCGTGGCCACGATGTTTCTATTCCAGATGGTATTCATGGACACAACCTGTACAATTCCCACGGGGGCTTTGGCTGAGCGCTGGAAATTTACCTCTTTCGTCCTTTTCAGCTTCGTTATCGCCACCGTCATTTACCCCATCTATGCCAACTGGGTATGGGGCGGCGGATGGCTGTCTACTTTGGGCACAAATTTCGGGCTTGGCCATGGCCATGTGGACTTTGCCGGCAGTTCGGTGGTGCATATGACAGGCGGAGTTCTGGCGTTAACACTGGCCAAAATCCTTGGGCCCCGGCACGGAAAATTCGGACCGGATGGGCAGGTGAATCCGATCCCGGCCCATAACATCCCGCAGGTGGTAACCGGAACATTCATTCTGGCTTTCGGTTGGTTCGGCTTCAATGCCGGTTCCACTTTGGCGGGCATGGACACGCGCCTGGCGGTGGTGGCGACCAACACCATGCTGGCTTCCGCCTCCGGGTCCTTTGCCGCTTACCTGTATGTAAAATCGCGCTTCGGCAAGCCGGACACCACTTGGCTTTGCAACGGCATGCTGGCAGGCCTGGTGGCGATTACCGCACCCTGCGCCTTTGTTTCGGCCTGGGCGGCTGTTCTTATCGGTGCAGTTGCAGGTATTCTGGTAGTGGTTGCAGCGATGTTCATCGAACGGAAGCTCAAAATCGATGACCCGGTAGGTGCTGCCGCCGTGCACGGCGTTAACGGCGCCTGGGGCGTGCTGTCGCTGGGCCTATTCGCAAACGGAGTGTATGGTGATGGCCTGAACGGTATTGCCGGCGGAGTAAGAGGCCTGTTCTATGGCGACCCTGGCCAGCTGGTTGCCGAGGTCATCGGCGCGCTGGCAAATATCGGGTATGTGGCTGTGGTCGGCTCGGTGGCCTTTGTCGTAATCGGCAAGATAGTGGGCAATCGGGTTTCACTCGAAGATGAGATAGCCGGCCTCGACGTGGCTGAAATGGGGCTCATGGGCTACTGTGACGACGCCAGACCCAATCCGTAAAGCTTTCTCAGCAAGAATGTAAACATCAGATTTGGGCAACACACACATAAAAACACAATTTTGAAAAAAGGAGATACGATGAAAAAAATTACGTTACACGGCCTCTTGATATTGATTCTGGCACTTGTCGGGACAGGCAGCGGGTATGCCGCTGACGCAACTTTCGGAGGTGATTTCAACTCTGCTTATGTCTGGCGCGGAATGACCTTTAATGACGGTGCGGTTTTTCAGCCCAGCCTGGATGTCAGCCACAAGGGATTCGGATTGAACGTTTGGGGAAATCTTGACATCGACGACTATGACAACACCTTGAATTCCGGTAAGTTTTCAGAAGTTGACCTGACCCTCTCTTACAGCTTCAACATTGAAAAGCTTTCGGCTGCAGTCGGCTGGATTGAATACCTGTTTCCGCAGGGGGCTGAAGGAACCCGCGAGGTATATGTCTCGCTGGCCATGGATGTTTACAAAGGCTTAACCGCCGGGCTCAACTTATATTACGATGTTGAAAATGTCGGAGATTATTTTACCGCTGCCAGTCTGGGATACAGCCTGCCGGTAGGCGCGAACTTCACCTTGGACTTGAAAGCGCTGGCCGGTTATTGCGGCGAGGATTTCGCCGTCGCCTACGGTGGCACGGACGGTGGTTTTCATGATTATACTTTTTCCATGACCGGAACTTACACATTAATCCAGAACCTGAATATTAAGGCTTACCTGAATTACACCGGCTCCCTTGACGATGATGTCCTGCCGAAAAAGCGCAACGGCGGATATCAGGACACCGACCTTTACGGCGGAATCGGAGTTTACTACAGTTTCTAGACACTCCCCAACAGGGCGACAACCAAGGAAACAAATCCCCGGCATTTCCTGCCAGTCAAACCCAGGGAACCCTTTTGGAGGTTCCCTGGGCCCTCTTTTTTACTACCAGAGCAGTGCCCGTCGCTTGTTCATAACAGACGCACTTGCGCTAGCGACCAAAGCCGCCTTAAGCACCCACGCAACGATAAATTCAAATCCGAATTCACGAAGAAATGTTTTATGAGAGGAGGCTGACATCATGAAATTTACAGATCCGAAAGTCTCAACCCCTTTAGCCCTGCGGTTATTTTTGGGGTTAAAACAAATCCTCGAAAAATCATTTCCCGGCGCTATCCTGCGTCAGATGGACGAGACAACACCGTCAGGTAAATATTCCTCATCCCAAACCGTCCCAGAGGAACCACCACTTCATGATCCTTTTTTTAAACCCGGAGGAAATGCTATTGAAATTGGGATCTCTCCGGAAACAGCACCCTGTCCTGCGCAGCGACAGCACGCATCATAACCCATCCGGTCGGAAACCTGCCGCGACAGATTTCCGGCCTGGACGTCATGCGGCTTTGACAGTGATCTTTTTTGGAACAACCTTCTCGGATTTAGGCAGCACGAGCCTTAAAACGCCATCTTCCAGCCGCGCATCGATTTTGTTCTGATTGATCACTTCCGATAACGAAAACTGACGGTAATATTTGCCGGTCTCATATTCGATAAAGATATCCTTTTCATCGGGCCCTTCAATCGGCGCAATCTCTCCGCTTAGCGTCAACACATTGTCCCGAAGGTCAATTTTAAGGTCATCCGCCTTAACACCCGGCAAATCCGCCAGCAAGGTAATTTCCTTTTCCGATTCAAATATGTCCACCGCCGGCACAAAAACCGCCCCCGGGGCCGTTTGTTCAGCAGATGCATTGACTTCTGTTTTCTGTTTCGCCTGAAGTTCTTTACCGGTAGTATCTGCCATGTTACATCCCTCCTTTCCCTTGATTCGATTATTTGACGGTGATTTGTTTGGGTTTGACCGCTTCAGCTTTCGGGATATGGACCGCAAGGATTCCATCCTTCAATTTCGCCTCCACCCGGTCCGGATCCACTTCTCCGGGCAAGCTGAGGATGCGGCTGAACGATCCGGCCTCACGTTCCCTGCGATGATACCGGATTTCCTTGCCCTCACTGGCGATCTTTCGCTCACCGTTGATTGACAGGGCATTCCCCGTCACTGTAATGTTCAGCTCATTGGCTTTTACACCTGGAAGTTCGGCCCGGACATAATAGCCGTCCTTGTCCTCGGTCAGGTTTATCAGAGGGAAAACCCCGGCGGCCGGCTGTCTTGATAATCTACCGCCAAATCCCTCAAGCAAACGGTCCATATCCTGCCGCATCCTGTCCAGTTCACTAAAAGCACCCCTTAAGCTCATATTGGGAAAATAAAATGTTCTTGGAATAAACATGATCAATTCCTCCTTTCATTCGATTTATTATACGGTTTAGGCAACACATGCTCGTCAACCGGTTTTTATCCTGATCGTCCTGGTTTCAGCGCTTTTGCCTTTTTTTAGCTTTAATTTCAGGATGCCGTTTTTATATGTGGCATCAACATCGGAAGAATCAACTTCCGCCGGCAGATCTATGGTTCTCCGGTAGTATCCAAAGGAGTTTTCCACGCGATGATAGTGTTCGCACGACTCCTCTTTTTCATGCTTTTTTTCCCCCTTAATGGTCAGCAGCCGTCCCTCCAGGGAAATGTCGATATCCTTGCGATCAACGCCCGGTATCTCGGCTTTTACAATGATGTCCTGATCCCCTTCGCTCACATCCACGCTGGGGTACCAGCCTTTATCGGAAAATAAGCTTTGTCCAAAATGCATCGGCATACTGAAAAAGCGATTAAAAAGATCTTCTCTATCATTTTCATTGCGGAAAGGCGTCATCCCACGCTGACGTCTTTCCCACGGGATTAAACCTTTCATAACGCCACCTCCTTTAACGACTTTTTTTTGAATTTTTCTTCAACCAAAGCGTCATCTGTTTTGGCTGCGATCCAGTTTTTCACAATCAGAAAATGTCCCGGGACGACGAAAAGGAACTGACGATAGCGCTGCTAAGGGAATGGGATTTTATTGATTATTATAAACATCTTTTTTTTACCTCCCCATTCAAAAATATCGTATGAACAAAGATTTAAAAAAATAAATATATATAATATCAATGGGATGCGTTGTTTTTTTGAAAAAAATTTAATCACTCCGTTTTTTTTGTCAAGGGGGATGCCGGACTTTTTTGATGAAATTTTTGCGGCCCTTTTTCAGGCTTTTTGCCGTTCCCTAGTGCCGGCGCCCGGAAGGGCGAATCTTGGTCGGCAATACATGTGAACCTGTTTTATATTGTGCGATTTAATGATACATAGAATAAATGCGAAATAATATAGACATACGGAGCGATGGAAAAGCGGCAATACCCGCCGTTCGGATCGGGAAACTGTTTGAACGCGTTAGTGAACGTTTGGCCGAACCGCACTGATGACCTGATAGCGACGGGCGACAGGCCAAGCCACTCGTCATATAGATCCTGTTCGGCCTTACGCTCTCTTATGCGTGAGTTTTTCACGATCCGAACAACGGGTATTGCCGGCGGTATCATCATTTCTATACAACAATGCGCTCCTTAATAACTACCATGAAACGATCCATCATCCTGTGCCTCCTGATTCTGACCGGGTTCAGTGCTTCCGCCGGCGGCATGGCACCCGACAACCGGTTCCGCCTGAACGCCCTCCGGTTTACCGGGATTCAATCCGTTTCAGAAGACGAACTGGCTAAAACCCTGGCCCTTCAGGCGCCGCCCCAATGGAAATTCTGGTTGGATCGTCCCGATTTTACCGCTGAAGACCTTGAGGACGATGTTCTGCGCATTAGAAGGTTCTATCAGGATCGGGGGTATTATCAAGCCGAGGCGGTGCATCAGATCGAAACGGCTGAAAGTGGAACCGCTCCCGGCCCGCTGCCGGCAAATGTAACCTTCGTCATTACCGAAGGACTGCCGGTTCGGGTGGAATCCATCGACATCAGCATTCTGCCGGAAATCCAGAAGCCGACGCCGGCAGAGCTTTTAAACCAGCTGCCCCTTAAAACCGGACGGATTTTTGAAACCGCGGCCTATAACGACGCCAAAAAGGTGATCCTGAAAGCCTGCGGCAACAGCGGCTATCCCTTTGCGGGTGTAACCGGCAAGGTCACGGTCAACACGCAAACCCATACCGCAAGTATTTACTTCAGACTGAACCCCCAACAGCAGTATGCATTCGGCCCCCTGAAAATTCTACCCAACGACACCGGCGTAAACGACATCGTCATCGTGCGTGCCGTCAGCTTTAAAGAAGGCGAGCTTTACGTAGCCGACAAAGTCGACCGGAGCCGCCGCAACCTGTTTGATCTGGACATGTTCCAGCTGGCCCTGATCAAACCGGAAGCGCCCGAACCGGACGCCGCCGCCGTTCCCATGACGGTTCAGCTGACAGCGAAAAAAAGACAGAATATCCGATTCGGCGTCGGTTATGGAAGCGAGGACGGCTTCCGGCTCAAAGGCGCCTGGACCTACCGGAACCCGTGGGGCTGGGCCGGCAAGACCTCGTTAAGCGCCAAGCGCTCGGACTTGATCGAAAACATCCAGGCCGATTACATCCAGCCTTATTTCCTG
The DNA here is from genome assembly GCA_040757625.1 of Thermodesulfobacteriota bacterium. Classification (GTDB taxonomy): domain Bacteria; phylum Desulfobacterota; class Desulfobacteria; order Desulfobacterales; family JARGFK01; genus JARGFK01. The sequence goes on from JBFLWU010000002.1 coordinate 6,943, forward strand.
GATGCCCGCAACACCCTGCGCTCCAAAATCGGCTTTGAAAGGGAAAAATTTGAATCCTATACCAACCTTAAAACGTTCGGTGCCGCCGGTCTTGAACGAAATTTTATGGAGAACTGGACTGTAGCCGCCGGTTACAATCTGGAAATGAACGATTTAGAAAACGTCGAAATCACCGATCCTGAAGAGCTGAAAAGGGTCGCACGGCAGAACATTTATTTCATCTCGTCCCTGCTGACCGGACTGACATACAACAGCACCGACAACGCCCTTGACCCCAACAAGGGAAGCATCGCTTCATTGTCGGCCGAATGGGCGTCCGATCTTCTGGGTTCTGAAATTCGCTTTGTACGGCCCGCCCTGGAATTGAAACGCTATCAGCCGGTATTTGAAAGTATCACGGTTGCCGGCCGGGTTCGCTATGAAACCATTGTGACCGATGATTCGACCTCCATACCCATTTTTAAGCGGCTGTTTCTGGGCGGCAGCAATACGGTCCGGGGCTATGATTTTCAAAAGATCCCGCCCCTTGATAACAACGGCAGCCCCCTGGGCGGGCTGTCCGCCCTTAATGCAAGCCTGGAGCTCCGCTTTCCGATCTACCCGAAAGTGACCGGCGTTGTTTTCGGGGACATGGGGCATTTAAATTCGGACTATTTCCGCATTGATACTCCTGAAATGTATTATACCGGCGGCGCCGGCATCCGTTACCATACGATTTTGGGCCCGTTGCGCCTGGATCTGGGATACAAGCTGAACCCGCCGGAAAGCGAACAGAAGGTCGACCGGTGGCGGGTTCACTTCAGCATCGGGCAGGCGTTTTAACAGACATTTATTTAATCTATGCAAACTCCGCAATCTGAAAACACTCAAAAGCAACCCGCTGGGAAAAAACGCCACCGCTTTATTCTGCGGCTGCTGCTGTATCCGCTGGCGCTCCTGATTATTCTGCTGCTGGGGGCTTTCTTGTTTCTGCAGACCGACACGGCCCGCAGCAGCGTCAAAGCATTTATCCGGCAGGCTGCGGCCCGACACCTGCAGGTCGAACTTCAGATCGAGAAAATTTCCGGCAGTTTGTTGTTTGACATCTCCCTGGAACAGGTCCGGGTCTCACGCGGCAGCGAGCCTGTCATAACCGCAAAGCGGGTATCGGCCAGCTATCTGCTGCCGCTCTTGCTGACACGGGTCTTATGGGTGAGCGAAGTCGAAATCGACGGGATGATGTTAAACCTTGCCCGGGAGAAAAACGGCCGCCTGCATATTGCCGCCCTGATGAAGGCCGGCGAAGCAACGTCACCTTCAGTCTCTCCGCTGCCGGGAACAATCCGCATCAACCGGATTGCTCTTTCGGACGCTGCTGTCAATCTTGCCGATCATACAAACGACCCCGCTTTCATACGCCGCGTCGGCAACCTCCATCTGGCGGCCGGCCTGAAACTGTCGCCCGACGGCCTGCTGACCGCCCGGGTAATCAGTCTCGCCCTATCCTTGGACCGGCCCGCATTCAACCTCACCGGTCTCAGCGGCCGTATCAGCTATGCGCCGGACAAAAACCGCCTGGAGATGAAAGACCTCAGGGCCCGCTTCAAGGAAACCGACGTTACCGTAAACGGAAGTCTTGACACGGGACCCGCCGGCACTCGCTTCAACACCCGCACGGCAATAAAAACCCTCTCGCTGCCGGAAATCGGGCAGATTTTTTCAATCCCGGCCCTTGACAGGGGACGGCTCGCCGGAACGATCCAGGTCACGGGAACCCCGGAACGCTTCCACCATGAAGCCGAACTGAACCTGGATGGAATGTCGCTGTCCAGCAGCGGAGAGATTCAACGAACGGACGCCGGATCGCTGGGTGCGGATATTTCAGCAACCGTTCGTCATCTGAATCCTGCGGCCCTGCCCCTGGAGAATTTTAAACGCCTCGTCGGCGACATCAATGCCGTTATCCGCCTGCAGGGCTCGGACCTGAGCCGGACCGGCCGCCAAGGCCGGCTGGCAATCGAGATGAAGCCTTCCCGAATTTCCGGCCACGCCCTGTCGGCCGCCGAAATCGAGGCGACCTTTGGCGCCGGCGGCATCGTTCTTAAAGACAGTTTCCTGGCCGGTCCCCGGGGGCGAATCGCTGTCCGGCGCGCCGAGGCGGACATTTTCGACCCCTCCCGCCCCGGACGGCTTCAACTGGAGGCTTCCCTTCAGGATCTGGACCCGGCCGTCAGCGGCCGCGCCGAACTTTCCGGAAAACTGAATATGAACATCGCGGCCACGGCATTGTTGCCGGCTTCAACAGACAGCCGCTTTGACCCTGCTGCCATCACCGCCGAATTGTTGGCGGATATCCGTCCGTCCAGAATCCAGTCTGTGGAAATCGACAGCGGCCGTATTCAAACGGTCTGGAACGGCCGGGATCTTGAAGTCAAGGCGCTGAAACTTTCCGTTGCCGGCGGCCGCCTGGCGATATCGGGCGCACTCACGCCCGGCACCCGCAACAGCCGGCTGCAGTTTGCGGCGGAACTGCCGGAACTTCAATCCGTCGTCGGGCTGGCCCTTCAATTTTTTCCGGACCGGGCTGCTGCCGCAGGCAGGCTGGACCTGAACGGCCGCTTAAACGTCAGCGGCGATTTCAGCGGCTGGTGGGACCGGCCCGAACTTTCAGCCGTCGTCAGCGGCAGCCGCGTTAAATATGACCGGGTTTCAATCGAAACGTTTAATGCGCAGGGAATCTTTCAGGGCCCCCCAGACGATTTCCAGGCGTCTGTCGCCTCGCACATTGAACGCCTCACCGTCAACGGAACCCGATTTCCCCGGGTTGACCTCACCCTGCAGCTAAAGCCCGAAAGCGCCCTGGCGGACCTTAGCCTGCAGCACGAAAAGGGACCGGCCCTTGCGGCCAATGGCCGGGTTGACGGATGGCGCCGGCGGATTAAACAAATTACCATCGACACGCTCCGGCTCACCCGGCCTGAAACGGGCCGCGGCCCTGCCGCCGCCCCACTCATTGAAGAAATCAGCAACAGCGGTCCGATCCGGGCGACCCTGACACCGGACACCGTCGAGATCGCCGCCCTTAAGCTGACGTCAAAGGAAGCTGTTCTTACACTGACGGGAAGCCTTGGCGCCGGGGGCCGTATCCACACGGTTCTTTCGATCAACCGGCTGAATTTAAAGCGCCTCCCCCGGTTTATCCAAGGCCAGGAAAGATTTTCCGGAATATCTTCGGCAGATGTGGAGCTGACCGGGACGCTGGCCCATCCGGTTCTGCAGGCCCGTCTGCGCATAGCGGATGCCGCCGGTTTTGATTTTTCGTTCTCGGACCTGGACGTTAATCTCAACTACAGCGCTTCCCGGGCGGTTTTCAGCGCGGTCGGTTATATCCGGCAGCATAAAGTCCTTGAGCTTGGCGGCGAGGCCGGTATTTTGTGTTCCCTGCAGCCGTTTAAATTTCAACCCCGGTCCGGCGAATTCAAGGCGGCCGTCAGCCTGCGCGATCTGACGCTCGCGACCCTGCCGATTCCGAAACCGGCCGGGTTCAATTATGACGGCGCCCTGACCCTGGATGCCCGGATCCGCGGCGATCTGAGCACACCGGAATTCAGCGGCAACCTGTCCGTAAAAGATGGATTTTTCTCCCTGAAAGGGGAATCTCCCGCAGACGTTTCTTTTTCAGACCTTAACCTGGCCTTCGGCTATGACGGGTCTAAAGCCGTGGTAAAAGCCGCCTTGTATCGGCATGAACAGAAAGCGCTGGATTTGAGCGGCCAGGCCGGCTTGCGCATCAGTCTATATCCCTTCAGGCTGAGTTCTCCGGATAAGGACCTCAAAATCGCCTTAAAGGCCCGCGGCGTGAAACTCTCGGAGATCCCCTTGCCCCGCAAAACCTATTCTAACTACGACGGGTTGCTGGCCCTGGACCTTGAAATCGCCGGTGACCTGGGCGCACCCGAAATCGTTGGCGAACTGAACCTGAAAGGCGGATTTCTGGCGCCTCCCAATAAGGACCCCCGCGCCTATGCCTTTTCCGATTTGACCGTCAGGTTTAGCTACGAAGCCGCCAAGGCGGCCGTCAGCGCCAGTTTATCCAGGCAGAACCAGAAATTTCTGGATCTCAGCGGCCGGGCTGCGCTGGAATTGTCACTGGTTCCTTTCCGCTTTAAATCCCTTGACAAAGATTTCCGGATGGATGCCTTTGTCCGCAACCTGAAATTGTCCATGCTGCCGATCCCCCGGCAGCGGGGGATCGATTTTGACGCCCTGCTGAATATTACCGCGACGGCTTCCGGCAGTCTGTCAAATCCGGTCGTCAGCGGAAGCCTGTCCCTGCAGGACGGATTTCTGACCCTGTCACGCCCCGCCCTGTCCTATGAGACCGTCCGGCTGCAGGCCGACTTTTCACCGGAAGGGATGGTCATTAAGGAGTTGTTATTAAAAGGCGATACGGAAGGTGCGCTGAATGTAAAAGGACGCATCACCGCGGAGGGCTTAAAGCCGACTTCTTTTGATATGCGCCTAATCGGCGAGGACGTTTATGTCCCCTATCAAAAGTCCGTGGCCGCCCGGGTCCGGCCGGATTTAAGACTCGCCGGCACGCCGCTCAAGCCCGTCCTAACCGGCACTCTGACCATAACGGAAGGCCGCGTCAACCTCGACCGGCTTTCCACCCAGGCCCCGGCGGAAATCCATGTTGACGCGGCCGGTCCTGAAAAAAACACGACCATTTATATCGACGAAGACCGCAGCACCACAGAGAACATCCTTCACCCGCTGGCTGCCGATGTCATGGTGTCGGTTCCTAAAAACGCCTGGCTCAAAGGCCAGGGCGTCAATGCCGAGATTACCGGGCAGGTCAATCTGCAAAAGGAGTCGGGCAGGCCCTTTGTTCTGGTGGGACCGCTCGATACGGCCAGGGGGACTTTCGACTTTCAGAGCAAGCTCTTTAAGATCACCCGGGGCAACATTGAATTCATCGGCCTGGAAGAACCCAATCCCAACCTGGACATCCAGGCGGAAATCCGCATCGCCAAGGTTAAAATCATTATAAAAATAACCGGTACCGCCCAGGAGATGGCACTATCCCTGGACAGCGAGCCGGTCATGGACCGGGCCGACATTGTCTCCTATCTCGTGTATGGGCGGCCGGCCGGCGAATTACACCCGCAGCAGAATTTTAACGCCGAGCAGGCCGCCCTGAATCTGACCGGCCAGCTGGCGGCAAATGAACTGAAAAAGATCCTGGGAGATGCCTTCAGCCTGGATGTACTGACCCTGGAACCCGGTAGCGGAGACATCACCCAGGGGTCCCTGGCCATCGGCAAATACGTCACCCCGGAAGTCTTTGTGCTCTACCGCCATCGCTTTAAAGTGGATGAGCCCGACCAGGTTGAAGTCACCTATGAAATCAACCGCAATTTCAGCATCGAAACCCAGCTGGGGAACGAGAAAACGAGCGGGGTCGATCTGATCTGGGACTTTGATTTTTGACCGGTGATATACTCGGGTTAGCCCTTTCCAAACCGCGCGATCAGGCGTGAAATCCCGGTTTGAAACGCTTCTACAGGGGTCAGCAGGCTGACCACCACAAAGCCCTCCCGGTCAAACTCGTAAAAATAACCGGGATGCACCAGGGTGTTGTCCTTTTCCAGAAGCTGCAGGACCCGGTCCTCATCCGAAACTGCATCGGATATCTCCAGGATCGCATACCAGCCTCCTTCACGCTCCAGCAGCCTGCAGTTTCCGGTTCGAGCCGCCTGACCGCTCAGAAACCGGCTGTTTTCCTCAAGCCGCAAGACGATTTGCTTTTGAATCTCTTTGCGCCCCTGCAGCAGTTTCCCGGCCGCGTGCTGCACCGGCGTTGAAACCGACAGATAAAAATCCAGCAGCATTTCAAGCCGCACTCGAGCGGACGCGGCAAGATCGGCGCTCCCGCCCACGACGATCCAGCCCAGCTTCACCTGGGGCAGCCCCGCCACCTTGGAAAGCCCGTTCAAAACAAAGGTCAGGGCGGTGGTTCGGTTTCCCGCCGTCCGGACCACTCCCGGCTTCGGTGCGGCCTGAAAATCGGAAAACACCTCGTCCACGATCAGGGCCAGGTCGTGCCTGCGGCAGACGGTGTCAAGTTCCTGCAGCTCCCTCTGTTTCAGATAGGAGCCGGTGGGGTTGTTGGGGCTTACCGCCACAACCGCCCGGGTACAGGGGGTGATGAGCGCCTGCAGCACCTCCAGGTCCGGGGACCATCCCCGGGCGGCATCGTAAGTCAGCGGGTAGGCCACGGGCCGCAGGTTCTCGAAAATTGACAGGAAAGACAGCAGGGGATAACCAGGCCTGGGAATCAGGATCTCGTCATCGGAATTGCCCAACAGCTTGAACAGGACCGAGTAGGCCTCGCTGGTGCTGGCTGTCAGAAACACGGCCTCCGGGTCAATGTCGCAACCCAGCTCCCGGTAATACTCCCGGACCGCCCCCCGAGCGCTTAGCAGCCCGCGCGGATCGGGTTCATAGACCAGTGAGTCGGGCCGGGCCAGCGCCCCAAGGATCAGCCCGCCCGCATAATTAAATTCCGCCCGGGTGGGATTAGATGCCGTTAAATCAAAAATGGTTGCGCCCCCGGCCTTCTTTTTTTCCAGGAGCCTGCTCAACGGGTTGGGACGGATGTCCCAGGTGGCGCGGTCTGAAAACATGGTTTATACCTCTGTGTGCAATTTTTTTCGCAGCCGGCCCGTCTCAACTAACACAGGCTGCAAAGCCGCGGACGGATTGTCCCCGGAAAGGGAATGAAACGGTTTGAGAATCTTCGTGACCGTTTAGCTGAATAGAAAAGACGGCGGCCTTGGTAGCTCCTGTCGACTCGTTTTGCACAAAATCAATTTTGCGGGTAAGATCCTGTTCAGCCTTATAGTCACTTCAATCCGAGTTTATTATGCCCTTTCCGGGGACAACCCACCGGCAGTTTCAATTTATATCTGTATAGTTCAAACGATTTTTTTAAAAAACGGATTCTTAACCGCGGTAATCGCCTCCGCCATGCGCCGATAACTCTCGGGGCTTACCGTCCGCTTTTCATAAATGAGCGACCGCCAGATTTCTTCCTCATTATTTCCCGACAATTGCGCGATCCGCCCCATCCCCCGGCCGGCCGCTGTAGACACTTCCCTTTTCAGCCGAATCCGTTTCTTTGAAAAGCGCCGGAAAACATCCGGACCGTAATGATCATACCACAGGTACGAATGGGCGGTCGACAAGGATCCGGCCCAGGGATAATCGTGAAACCAGTATCCCCGGGACAGGCGGTGGATAAAAGCGTCGATGCGGTCGTCGTCGCCTGGATGCCTGGAAGGAACCTTTTCCCGATAGAAAAGCGTCTGGATGAACTCATCCCCGGCAACCTGCCAGACGTCGGCAATGCCGTAATCTTCAGGGCGGCAGGCGACCTTGGCGCGATGGACCAGGCTGAAACGGCCGCAGGTGAACAGCGCGATGTTCTCCTGCTGCGCCTCAATGAAACGCAGGGTTTCCAGCGCTTCGGAAAGGTTCTCGGTGGGAAAATGGGTAAAGCACATCCACTCCACGGCAATGCCCGCGGCCGCAAGGTTTTCCACGGCCGACGCCACCGCATCCCGGCGGATGCCCTTGTCGATCAGTTTGAGAACCCGCGGCGAACCCGACTCGACACCCACGGCAAACGCGAGCGCTCCGCCCTGGGCGAGCTCCCGGCAGCAGTCCGGGGTCAGGGCCGGCTCCGGCCGCATGTCGCAGGCCCAGCGCCAGGATGCCCGGGAATCTTTGACGGCAGCCGCCAGTCGCCGGGCCGTTGCCGGCCGCAGGGTGTCCTGGGAAAAGAAAAAAATCCTTCCCTGATGCTTTTCCGCCAGGCAATTGAGGTGCTCCATGACCCGGTCCAGGGGCCGCTCGCGGTAGCGGGTCGTTCCGGTTTCTGCAAGACCGTAATAGCAGAAAGCGCATTTTCCCCAGTAGCATCCCCGGCTAACGTCATATGAAAGCACCGGTTCCGGAGACAGATAGGCCCCAAGGGGAAGGCCTTCGTAATCCGGCGCGGGCAAATCTGACAGGTCTGTTGCGGTCTCGCCGCGGATAACGCCGCCGGGCGATTTGCCTTTTTCGACGGAGCGCACCAGATCAGCCAGAGCCGCCTCGCCTTCAAACAGAACCGCTGAGTGAAACGGAGTCATGGCGCGCCTGAGCTGTCCGGCCGACAGGCGGATCAGCGCCTGGGTCATGGCCGGACCGCCCACCGTGATGTGCAGGTTCCTGAAGCGCCGGCGCAGGAGATAGGCAAGCGCATATGCCGGCTGGATCTGTCCGGGGAAAGCGACGGATATCCCTGCGATGCCGACGTTTTCGCGCGCCAGGCGCTCACAGAGAACCTCGGAATAATACGCATGAAAGGGGTTGCGTTCGGGCCGGGCATCCGCCGCTATTTCGCGGATGCTCAGCAGGGCAAACGGCGTCCGATACGAATTGAAATTGAGCGCCAGGGGGGCATGCGCCGCGCTGATGAGCTGCAGGGCACGCTCGATTACGACCACCGCCTTTTCATAGGACTGCGGGTCATAAAACCGCCTGCCCGAAGGATCCCGCATCACGCTGAGTGCATCTTGGATCTTATCCGGAAGCTCGTGCGCAAACCGGCTTGCCCGGAAAAGCGCAAGGCCTTCCAGCTGGCTGCCGTGGTCAAGGAGTGGTTCTTTTTTCAATTGCCCCAGGCGCCGGTCCGCCAGAACCGCCACCTTTCGCAGGTTCTCGGGCCTTAACATAAAATCGTACCCTTCCACATTGGCGTCGATGGGAAGAACCTCCATCCCTTTTGAGCGCAGATACCCCGTCAGGATGGGGACCGAAAGATACGGCGCAGTAGGATCTGCGGTAGGCGGGTAAATTAGTGCAATTTTCATATCAGTGTCGCATCACAAGAATATTTTCAATTCCGATTGGCAAATCAAACAGAAACGCGGCCGCGTTGTCCTGATCACCCTTTCAGGATCTGGTTTTTCTGCTCTTCTTTTTTGCGGCGGTTCTTTTCCACAAAAAGCGGCTTGCCGCTGTCATACGCTCTTCCGGTATAGTACATCAGGGTTGCCGGCGTGGACGGCGACGGCGTAAAAATCTGCACCTGCCGGGGCCTGAACTTGAGAACCTCCCGTGCAAACCGGTTTAAACGGTTCATGTGCTGGAGGCTGCAGCCGGGATAGGCCGCGATAAAATAGCAGGTCAGAAACTGTTTTTTCTTTAGGCGCCGGCTGATCGTATCAAAACGGCGCTTGAACTCGACAAAACCTTCTATCGCCGGTTTTCCCATCAGTTCCAGGATCTCATTTTCGCAGTGCTCGGGCGCCAGCTTCAACTGGCCGGAAATGTGATGTCGGACAATTTCTTCAAGGTATTCATCCCCGCGGGCGCAGTCCTGCAGGATCAGATCATGACGGATGCCCGAAGCGATAAAGACGTTTTTAATTCCGGGCAGCTCCTTCAACTTTTTTAAAAGCGCGATCTGGCGGCCGTGATTGACCGTCAGCTTCTCGCAGACCGCCGGCGTCAGGCAGCGCTTGCGGCGGCAGGCCCCCTTCCTGCTTTTGCGTTCGCACTCGATCCCGTACATGTTGGCGGTGGGCCCGCCGACGTCCTGAATCGTTCCTTTAAATCCCGGATGGGCGGCCATGGCCTCGGCCTCCCGCAGGAGAGAGGCTTCGCTGCGGTCAATAACGGCCCGCCCCTGGTGAATGGATATGGCGCAGAAATGGCATTCGCCGTAGCATCCCCGGTGAGTGGTCAGGCTGAAGCGGATGGTTTCAAGGGCGCGCACCGGCCCCCGGGAGGCATAATACGGATGGACTTCCCGCTCGTAGTCAAGCTCATGGACATGGTCGAGTTCGCCCGGCGTCAGGGGAAGCCGGGGCGGGTTGTGGATCAGGTAGCGGCTGTCCTGCCGCTGGCAGAGGCCGACGGCACTGACGGGATCATTGTTTTGAAAGAAAATCTTGAACATGCGGCTGAAAGCCGCCGGATCTGCGGCCGCCTCCGCGTGGGACGGAAGCTCGATAAAGTCTTCCCTTTTTTCAGCGGCGATATAACAGATTCCGCGCACGTCTGTCAGGAGACGCTTGTCCCGGATGCGCGCTGCCAGTTCAAGGACAGTGCCTTCGCCCATGCCATAGACCAGGATATCGGCCTTGGCGTCAAAGAGAATAGAGCGCCGGATGCTGTCCGAAAGGTAATCATAATGGGAGATACGCCGCAGACTGGCTTCCATGCCGCCGAGCACGATGGGCCGGGTTTTTTTAAAGTAGCGGCGCACCAGGTTGCTGTAGGCGATCAGTGCCAGGTCCGGTCGCCGGTCGTTGACCCCGCCGGCGCTAAGATCGTCCTGTCGGCGTTTTTTGCCCACGGCGGTATAGTTCGCTATCATCGAATCCATACAGCCGGAGGTTATCCCCCAGAAAAGCGCCGGCTCGCCCAGGCGGCGGATGTCCCGGTCGCCGGAGATATCGGGCTGGGCGATGATGCCCACCCGGTAGCCGGCATCCAGGAGCACCTTGCCGATGACGGACACCCCGATAAAGGGCGAATCCACATAGGTGTCCCCGGTCACCAGGACCACATCCAGCGACTGCCAGCCCAGGGCTTTAAGTTCGTCTTTTGTGGTGGGAATGAACATCCTGTGTCTCTATCTCTAAATCGGGTCAGCCTGAAAAAGATTGCGCAAACAGATTTTCAACTTCAGTTTCAACATGCGCCTGAAGAGAACTGAACTTTTCAATCAGATTTCGGCCCAGGGGCGTCAGCCTGGAACCCCCTCCGGATACTCCGCCCACTTGCCGGACAAGAAGCGGCTGGCCGAGGCGCTCCTCCGTGTCCTTGATTTTTCCCCATACGGCGCGGTAGCTCATCTTCAGCTCTTTGGCTGCCGCATGAATCGAGCCGTGCCGGATGACCGCTTCAAGGATTTTTAAACGCCCCTGGCCAAAGATGACTTTCCCCGTTTCATCTTCAATCCAGATTTTTGAACGGATCCGCAGTTCGCCGGTTTTCATTTGCATGCGCCGCCATCCTTAACGTTTAATTCGCCATTGGGGTTACTGCATCCTGCTTTTTCATAAAGCTACAATTCATTTTTGATTATTTCAAGATAGTTTTGTCAGGATTGAATGAACTCTTTGCCTTATTTGACACTCATAAAATTATTCATATTTTCTGAATAAACATTCGGATGTTGTTAAATCCGTATTATAAAGCTTGCTAAGATATTACCGGTTATCAACAGGAGATATCCCATGAAAAACATAATGAAAATAATAACAATATGGGGAGTTGCGACAACATTAATTTCAGGAGTCATGAGCGTTCACGCCCAAGCTGCGGAACCGACCAAAGCAGTGGCAGTGCTCCATCCAACCCAGGGGAATACCGCCACAGGTACGGTATCTTTTCTCCAGACAGATCAGGGGGTGCGGGTGGCGGCAGAAGTAACCGGGCTGACACCCGGTCTGCATGGGTTCCATATACACCAGTTCGGGGACTGCAGCGCACCTGATGGCACATCCGCAGGCGGGCACTTCAACCCCACGGCAAAGCAACATGCCGGACCGGACGCCGCGCAACGGCATGCGGGCGATTTCGGCAACATGGAGGCGGACAACACCGGCAGCGCTCGTTATGACCGGGTCGATTCGCATATCCGCTTAAGCGGCCCTGATTCGATTATCGGCCGGGGGGTGATCATTCACGCCCAGGCGGACGATCTTGTCTCCCAGCCAACCGGCAATGCCGGCGCGCGTGTAGCCTGCGGGGCGATTGGGATCACCAAGGAATAAAAACTATTTCAGGGGTCACAGGGGGTCTTTCAAATGTTGTCGTCCGCCCAGGGATTACTGGTTTATGATTGAACCGGGCTTGCGGTTTGGTTAACTTCGGGAAATTTCAAAATCAGCATCAGGGTAAGGAGCGGAATCAGGGCAACACCGAGGAGCACCGGCTGGATGGAAAACCGGTCCGCCAGCTTTCCCACCAGGGGCGAAATCATCCCACCCAGGCCGTAGGCAAATCCCATCATCAGGCTGGCTACCATGGATCTTCCCCGGGGCGCCAGTTTCTGGGCCAGGACCACCCCCAGCGGCATGGTCGCAAGGGCGAAAAACCCGGCCAGGACCGCCCCCGGATAAATCCAGTTGCCGGGCAGATAAAGCAGCAGAATCAGCGCCGGCATCATCAGGATATGGGACGTCAGGAAAACCGGTTTGAATCCTATCCGGTCGGAAAGATACCCGGATAAAATCCCGCTGGCGGTCCCCGCCAGCGTAAAGAGGGAATATACCGCACCGGCCGAGATAAGAGAATACCCCTTGGAAACGTACAGCACCGGCATGAAGGTCAAAAAGGACTGGCCCACAACGGCCCGCAGGACCATGACCAGCCAGATCAGGAATATCGCCTTGCGCGCCGGCCCCAGGGTCTCGCGCAGGGTGCCGAAAAATCCCAGGTTTTTAAGTCCTTCGCTTTGCGGCTGGGGAACGGCCATATACAGATAGACGAGCACGGCAAGACCGAACGCCATGACCCCCGGCAAGGCTTCCAGACCGAAGGTGGCCGCATACCAGGTGACGACCAGCGGCCCCAGGGCAAACGCCAGGGTGCCGCCGGTGTTGAAAATCGACATGGACAGGGCGGCATTGCGCCCGGCATAAAGGGAAACCATGCCGGTCACCGAGGGGTGGAACATGGCCGAACCGGTAGAACCGAGGGCCACGAAAAGAAGCAGAATCGCAAACGAGGGGGCAACCCCCGTCAGGGGAATAAAAAGGACGGAAAGCAGCAGACCGCCCAGAAGAAATCCGCGGGTCTGGTAGCGGTCGGCCAGGTACCCTACCGAGGGCTGAACAATAAAGGCCAGCAGGCGGAACAATCCGCTGATGATCCCGACCTGCGCCAGTGACAGATTCAATTTCTGTATGAACAGCGGAAACAGGGGGTTGATGAGGGAGCTGTAGAAGTCACCGGTAAAATGCACTAGAGTCAGTGCAAAGATGACCTTGATATTGGTTTTCGCGGTTTCCGACGCCATTAAAATGAGCTCTCCTCCATAAATTATAAAAGCGGATACCTTCAAACAAAGTTGATTTTAATAACTGAGGAAGCGGACACGGTCAAGAAAGAATTCAAAATATCTGCTGTGAATTCTTGAAATATAAAAGATTAAGCGGAGCTCCGCAAGGCAGCTGGCAATGAGAAGGCGGAGCATACACGATGGTATGTGGGCATTTTGAATCGGCTGATAATGCAGCCATCGGGCGGTAAATATGTTTTTAAGAAGGGTTCTAAAAATTTCCATGCCGCACGATCTCGCCTTCGATAAGATAAATCACCTCTTCGGCGATATTGGTGGCATGATCGGCGATCCGCTCCAGATGGCGGGAAATCAGATACTGGTTGATTAAAAAGGCGACGTCATCGGTACGCTCCCGCAATGCCTGCTTGGTAAGCTGGTAAACCTCGCCTTGAATATTATCGACTTCGTCATCCTTGGTCAGCACCTTAAAAGCCAGATCGATGTCCAGATTCACCAGGGCATCCAGGCTCATTTTGAGCATGTTTTCGGCTTTCTGGGCCATCTTGGCATAATCGTAGTAAAAGCTGGAGGTTTTGCGTTTTGCCAGGCTTTCCACCCGCTCGGCGATATTGACGGCTTCATCGCCGATCCGCTCCAGGTCATTGTTGATCTTGATCACCGCCACGATAAAGCGCAGATCGACGGCCACCGGCTGATGCAGCGCCAGGACTTTCAGACATTCTTCTTCAATATCGACTTCCATTTCGTCGATTTTAAAATCATCGAGAATGATTTTCCTGGCGATCTCGGCATCCTTCAGCTCAATGGCCTTGATGGCCATACGAACGCCTTCCTCGGCCATGGCGCCCAGGGAAAGAATCAGTTTCTTTATTTTTTCAAGTTCTTTCTGAAAATGTTTGGTCATGAGGTGGCCTCGCTCTTTAGCCGAAACGACCGGTAATGTAATCTTCGGTCTGTTTTAATTTGGGCCGTGTAAACAGATTGTCGGTCTTGCCGACTTCGACCAGCCTCCCGAGATAAAAAAACGCGGTGACATCGGAAACCCGGGCGGCCTGCTGCATATTGTGAGTGACGATTATGATGGTCAAGGAATCTTTCAACTCCTGGATCAGCTCCTCGATTTTCTGAGTGGCGATGGGATCCAGCGCCGAACAGGGCTCGTCCATCAGCAGAACTTCAGGCTCAACCGCAAGCGCCCGGCCGATGCACAGGCGCTGCTGCTGCCCGCCGGACAGCCCCAGGGCCGATTCATGCAGGCGGTCTTTGACTTCATCCCACAACGCTGATCGTATCAGGGATTTTTCCACGCGCTCTTCAATAAAGGCCTTGTCCTTGATTCCGTTGACTTTAAGCCCGTAGGCTATGTTTTCAAAAATGGTTTTGGGAAACGGATTCGGTTTTTGAAAAACCATGCCGATGCGGCTGCGCAGGGATACCACATCAATCGCTGGGGCGTAAACATCTTCTCCGTCCAGGAAAAGTTCGCCCTCCGCGCGTGCATACGGAATCAGATCGTTCATACGATTCAGGCATCTTAAAAACGTGCTTTTGCCGCAGCCAGACGGGCCAATCAGCGCCGTGACCTGGTTCAGGTAAAAGTCCAGCGAAATATCATCAAGGGCTTTAACGTCCCGATAATAAAAATCAAGATGCCGTGATGACATTTTTAAGGTTTTATTCATCCGCACTTCCTTTGCTACTGCCGATATAGCTATTTCTTTTCCGCTTACTTCAACCTTCTCCTGAGACGGGATCGATATAGAATCGCCGTCAGATTGATTCCCAGAACAAGGGCAATCAGCACCAGCGCGGTACCATACTGCAGCGGCCGGGTTTTTTCGATCTCCGTTCCAGCAGTCGCCAGAACATAGATGTGATAAGGCAGCGCCATGATCTTATCGAAAACCGACTTCGGTAAATAAGGCGTAAAAAAGACGGCGGCGGTGAACATGATCGGTGCGGTTTCACCGGCTGCCCGTCCGATGCCCAATATGCCGCCGGTTAATATCCCCGGCAGGGCCGCCGGCAAAACCACCCGGAATATCGTCTGCAGTTTGGTGGCGCCAAGTCCCAAAGAGGCTTCGCGGTAAGAATCCGGGACCGCTTTAAGGGCCTCTTCCGATGCTCCGATGATGACCGGCAGGGTCATGGCCCCCAGCGTCAGCGCACCGGCCAGCAGGCTGACACCTATTTTAAGATAAATGACAAAAAAGGCCAGCCCGAAAAGCCCGAACACCACTGACGGAACCCCGGCCAGGTTGTTGATTCCCAGCCGGATGATTCGCAACACCCGGCCGGGACGGGCATATTCGTTAAGATAGATTGCCGAGGCTACCCCGATGGGAAATGCGATTGCCAAGGCTCCGATGCTCAGCCCCAACGTCCCCACAATACAGGGTAGAATCCCGCCTCGGGTCATGGAATCCATAGGCGGTTGGGTTAAAAAAGCCCAGTTGATGGCCCGCCAGCCTTTGGATAACATGAAATAGACGATAATGAGCAGGGCAGCACCGTTGATGGCAGCGCTGAACCGGAAGAAAAAGAACATGATGCCCTGAATCAGGCGCCTTCTGCGTTTCAGTGACTCCGCCGCTGCACCCGATACGGTTATTTTTTGGGGTTTGGAAAGTACCGCTGTCTTTTGGTTCGCATTCATAACTCGTATTAGCGTCATTACGGATCTAAAGTGATGCCTCCCCTGCCTGCCGGTATTTATGGGCGATATGGTCGGCAATCAGATTAAAGATAAAGGTAAAAATAAAAAGCACGATGCCCGTGGCAAAAAGCGCATAGTAGTGGTCGCCGCGAAACGGCGCTTCAGCCATTTCAGCCGCAATACTGGCCGGCATTGGCCGAACCGGATCAAAAATCGAGGCGGGTATCATGGCCGCCCCGCCGGCAACCATTAAAACCACCATGGTTTCCCCGATGGCACGTGACATCCCCAGAATGACCGCTGTACTGATGCCGGATATCGATGCCGGCAGGATGACGCGGATAATGGTTTCCCACTGCGTGGCGCCTAGCGCCAGCGATGCTTCTTTTAACGCAATCGGCACGCTGAAAATCGCATCTTCAGATATGCTGCAGATGGTGGGTATCGACATGAATGCGAGCATCAAAGCCGCGTTGAATAAATTCAAGCCTGTGGGAATGTCCAGCAGGTTCTGTAAAAAAGGCGCTACAATTACCATCCCGAAAAAACCGATCACCACCGAGGGGAGCGCCGCCAGCAGCTCCACAATCGGCTTTACAAGCTCCCGCACCCTGGCCGAAGCAATCTCCGCCAGATAAATGGCGGTTAAGATCCCCAGCGGAATGGACATGACGGCCGAAACGGCGGTAACGGTCAGCGAACCGATGATCAGCGGAAAAATACCGAAATCCGGAGGATCTGACGTAGGGTACCACAGCTTTCCAAATACAAAGCCGATTACGCTGACTTTTTTTAATATCGGCAGCCCTTCCATAAAGAGGAACAGAGAAATCATGAACAGAATGGTAATGGAAGCCGTTGCGATACAAAAAAAGAAACGCTGCAGCCATCTGTCTTTGAATTGTCGACCGTTTTTAATCATATCTTTTCTGGTTTATTCAAAAAAAGCCGGTTTCGACACCTTTGAATCAACTCGCAGTCGAATTTTAGAGTGCTCCGTTTAGATGTATAATCACAAACCCGTCCTTGCAGATAAAGGTTTTGAAACCGGCAGTATCGAAATCCAATGATTTATTGGTATAGCGGGACAAATCCGGCTTCCTTAACGTATTTTTGCCCCTTAACCGGATGAAGCACGTAATTAATGAAATTCAGTACCTCCCCACCGGGCCAGCCGGGCGTAAACATGTACAGCGCCCGGCTGATGGAAAACGAACCGTCAAGAGCGGTTTTGGCAGTGCCCTCGACGCCTTCCACGGTCAGCGGTTTGACTTCCTTATTGATATAACCAACGCCGATGTAACCGATGGCATAAGAATTTTTCGACACGGCCTGGGCTACAGCACCGTTTGAAGCTTGCAGGAGTGCTCCCGGATATACCCGTGCTTTTTTCAACACTTTTTCCTCCCAGACTTCATATGTTCCGGAAGACGTATCCCGGGAAATCGCCACAATCTGCTTGTTCGGACCGCCCAGTTCCTTCCAGTTTCTGACTTTGCCCTCATAGATAGCCTTGAGCTGGGCCAGGCTGATATCCTTGAGCGGGTTGGAAGGGTGCACAACCGGAACGATACAATCATAGGCCACCGCGAAGGGAACCGGGTAAACGCCTTTTTCTACTGCCTGCCTGACTTCACTGTCTTTAATAAATCTGGAGCTGTCGGCGATGTCCGTTGTCTTATCGATCAACGCCTTGATGCCGTTTCCGGAGCCGCCGCCGGAAACAGAAATGGATACGTTGGGATTTTCTTTCATATAGGCTTCGGCCACTTTCTGGGCAATCGGCAGAACCGTGGTGGAGCCATTAATCGCGATATTACCGGCAAAAACCACTGAAGCCGACCCAAACAGGGGTAAAATTAAAGCTGAAATGATAACCAAATATTTTTTCATAAGTATTTTTTCCTCCGTCCTTGTTTAATCCGAGTATAGAATCCATCCTGTTTGTTAGAACTTTGTTAGCGAGCGATTAGTTTTCGATTAAAATCGTTATCACCCCCTCCTATGATGGAATGCGCTTGAATAAACCGGTGCGGTCAACCTGACCCAATTCATTCAATGCGATGAATTTAGATTGAAAGAATTCGGAGGGTGCTAGGGTGATGTTAGCAGTTTATCAGGCCCAAAAAGTTATTCTATCGGCAGGTAAATGCTGAAGGTGCTGCCGGCGCCCGGGGTGCTTTCAACCGTGATCCGGCCGCCATGCGCTTGAACGATGTGTTTGACAATGGCAAGACCCAGACCGGTACCGCCCAGGCTGCGGCTGCGGGCCTTATCCACTCGGTAAAACCTTTCAAAAATACGATCCAAATGCTGTGTGGGGATGCCGATGCCGCAATCTGTAAAATGAATGGCGATTTCGGATGCATCGGCCTTTTCGCAGGATACTGTAACGGTGCTTCCCTCCGGGCTGTATTTGACGGCGTTGTCGATCAGATTCACGGCGGCCTGTTCAAATAAGGGAGGATCAATCCTGGCGGTCATCTCCTCTTGCTCACAAGCAAGTACAATGGAAATGTTTTTTTCGTGTGCCTTGGTCTGGCACGCCTGAACGGCAGGGTCGAGGACTTCTCGGATGGACGTTTCTTCCAGTTTGATTTCCTCTTTTTCACTTTCCGCCTCGATCCTGGAAAGACACAGCAGGTCGTCCACAATGGCATTGAGGCGCTCAACGTGTTTTGCGATAATATCTAAAAACCGTTCGGAATCTTCCGCGTTGTCGACCGCCCCCTGCTGCAGGGTCTCCACAAACCCCTTGATGGCTGTCAATGGGGTTTTGATCTCATGGGAAACATTGGCGACAAAATCCCGCCGGATATTCTCCAGCCGCCTGACTTTGGTGACATCGTTCAGGACCATCAGCGTACCCACCTGCATCCCGGTTGCATCCCGCAGCGGTGAGCTGTAGGCGTTAATAACGCGTTCATTATTTTTATAAAATGACAGGTCCTTTTCAATGTGCGTGCCACCGGCAAGCGCTTTTTTCACGAATTCCTGCAAGTCCCGGTTGCGGACGACTTCCTGTATCAGCCTGCCCTGTAATGCCTCCGGCTGACATTCAAACATGTGCGCCGCAGCCCGATTTGCGCTGCGTATGCGCTCATCTTTGTCCACCGCCAGCACCCCTTCCACCATGCTTGCCAAAACCGCCTCAAGTTCATTACGCTGGCGGATGAAGCTTTTCATCTTTTCCTCAAGCTGAACCGCCATATCATTCAATGCGGCCGACAGACTGCTGAGTTCTTGCGTTGTCATGGACGGCAGCCGGTATTTCAAATCGCCGGCGGCAAAACGTTCGGCCCCTTTTCTTATTTGTTCGATCGGCCGGCCGATGTACCGGGAAGAGATATAACTGAACAGGGCGGCGAACAGTATCATGATAAACCCGCCCCAGGCGATTCGGATATTTACCTGTCTTAAGGTTTCATCAATTGCCGATATGGACAAAGAGGCCCGAATGACCGCTGCAACCGTATTATCTTTTTTTATGGGTATCGCCACATACATCATGTTCTGGTGAAGCGTACCGCTGTATCGAGTTGAACGCCCAGAGCCGTTTTTCAATGCCTGAAGCACTTCCGGTCGACTGCGGTGGTTATCCATGCGTTGAGGGTTTTCATCGGTATCGCCCACAACCTCCCCGTTGGGAAGGATGACGGTAAAGCGTGTGCCGGTGATACTTCCGATTTCTTTGCAGATGAAATCAATTGACCGGGCGTCCAGGGGTTTCAGATGGGCCCCTATCTGCCGTTTCAACAAATGGCCTCTGGCTTGAAGATCGATTTGGGTTTGTTTAAGAAAAAATTCACGCAGGGCACTGGATGCATACCAGCTTACTGCGATCACCGATATAACCGAAATAAACAGATATGTCGGGAAAAGCTGCCAGAACAGTCGTTTTGTCTTTTTTTCTTTTATCACGGCTGCTCCTTGAAGCGATAGCCGACCCCCCGGACGGTTTCGATATATTCTCCGCAGTCGCCCAGTTTTTTTCGGAGACCTACAATCTGGACATCCACGCTGCGATCGGTTACCGGGTAATCGCTGCCTCGCACCGCATTAACGATTTGAGAACGGGTGAAAACCCATCCCGGTCGTCTTGCCAGATAGTAAAGGACCTGAAACTCAGTATAGGTCAGTTCGACCGGATCGCCGTTTACGGTCACGCTTCGCCGGCCCGGGTGAATGCTGATTTCATTGATCTGAAGGGTGGTGCTGCCGTCGTCTTCGACTATTTTCTCACGCCGACGGATCACCGCCCGCACTCTGGCAATCAGGACCCGGGGGCTGAAAGGCTTGGTAATATAATCATCGGCGCCCAGCTCCAGGCCGGTGACAATATCGGCCTCTTCTCCTTTGGCCGTCAGCATGATGATGGGAATCCGCCGGGTTGCGGCGTCATTCTTAAGCATGCGAGCGACCTGCAAACCATCTATGCCCGGCAGCATCAGGTCCAGCACGATCAGATCCGGTTTCCCGCTGCGGATTTTTTCAACCGCCTTTTCCCCCGTGGCGGCGCAGATGACCTGATATCCCTCCCTGGCCAGATTGTGCCGGATCAGTTCGAGGATGTCCTCCTCGTCATCCACCACCAGTATTTTTTCTTTCGGCATGGCAACTCCGATAGAAACAGTTGGAATTATGTTACTTTATATTTAATTTTGTCACAACATTTCAAAACAACAAAGTCATGGTTATGCTATTTGCGTTAAGCATTCGTTAGCCGCACGTTAGGATTTTATTGGGACATCAAAATATTTACACAAGCATCAGTCAATGGCGGCACGTTGGCTGATATTCACTTTCGGAAAATTTCTGCTTCTGGAAAACGCTACTTAACGGTTTTTTCATCAACCGGTATCAGCCGCGAATTCCACAGATCCGGTACGGCAAAAGACATTCCAACCGCAAGCAAAAAGCAGGATATCCCCATGATGGTAACCGCCCAGGGGCCGCCAAAGTAATTGGCCAGAACGCCTGCAATCAGGCTGCCGATGGGCACCAGTCCTCGATTCAATAAGTATATGCCGAGAACTCTGCCGCGGACCTCGGGAGTAGCAAGGGTCTGGATGATGGTCTGACTCTGAGAGTTATAGGCGCTGTTTGAGAGTCCCGCCAGGAAGGTAAAGCCCATTGACATCCACAGAACAGAGGAACGCGAGAAGAACAGCAGGCTGAGCCCGAAGCAGGCTGCGCCGGCGATAAGGAGCTTGCCGTTGCCCTGTTTCCGGCCCAGAGAAGCGACTGTCAGGGCGCCCAGCACCGCCCCTACACCCATGCCGGTGAGCAGAAGACCCTGCGTTCTGGCATCCCCGTGCAGGACATCAAGGGCAAAAATGGGCATCAGGCTCTGGTAAGGCATCCCCATTAGTATCGGCGCCAGCGCGAGTATCATCAAAGCCAGAATCAGGCGGTGAGAGGCAACGTATGCAAATCCCTCCTTGGCGCTGCTGAAGAAAGACTGGTGTTTCGACGCGATGTAATGGCTCGCAATATGCGAAGATTCCGGAACCCTGACCTGTATCATCCAAAGCGTTGCCAGGGCATAGAACCCCGCCTGGGTGTAGTATGAGATATCCACACCAAAAGCGGCGATGAGAATACCGCATAAGGCCGGGCCGGCGCTGCGGCTTAAATTCATGGCCGCGGAACTGAGGGCGATGGCGTTCAACAGGTGATCCCGCCCCACCAGGTCGTTGATGAGGGCCTGCCTGGCTGGTTGCTGAAAGGCCTGAACCGTCCCGGAGAGGAAGGCGGTGACATAGACATGCCATGCCTGGATTCTGCCGGTGAGTATCAGGGTGGCCAGAGTGAAATTGAGCAGGGCATTAACGCTCTGCGCGATAACGAGCTGGGCCTTGCGCCCGTATCGATCGGCAGCCACACCGGCCACGACGCCAAACAGAAGCATGGGAAGACCCCTGGCCGTATTGACCAGCCCCAGCTGGAGAGGGGAACCGGTGAGCTGATAAATCAGCCAGCTGCGTGACGTAAGGTCCATAAACTGCCCCATGGCGGTCGTCAGCTGGCTCATCCAGAGGAAGCGATAATCCCTGACAGCCAACGACTTAAAAGTAGTTACTTTCCTTATCCAGCGCATCGAATGGCGACCTTGGGTTTATGTTGCAGGCCGAGGCGCAACGGCGTTTCTGATACGGTTCTGACTTTCGCGTCAATCAGAGTTCTTCCGGTGTGAATGCCACCACCTCATCGATCCGGGCGGCATCGGCAAAGAGCATCACCAGCCGGTCCAGCCCCAGGGCATTGCCGGAGGCCGGCGGCATGTCGCCCAGGGCCTGTAAAAACTTCTCCGGCATGGGAACCGCTGGTTTGCCGGAGGCTGCGCGCAGCTGCCCGTCGATTTCAAAGCGTCGTCGCTGTTCAACCGGATCGATGAGCTCGCTGAAGGCATTGCACAGTTCCAAGCCGCAGATGTAGAGTTCAAACCGCTGGGCCACATTGGGATTGCCGGGCTTCAGCGAGGCCAGGGCGCCCTTCTCAGCCGGGTAGTCATAGAGAAATACCGGGTTTTCGTTTCCCAGGCGGGGCTCGATTTCAAAGGCGATGGTTTCATCGAAGCGGTCATTTAAGAGCGCCTCTTGCAAGGACCGCGACGCATATCGATCAAAAGCTTCGGCGACCGTGAGGCGCTTCCAGGGAAGGGTTAAATCCACTTTGCGGCCCTGGTAAATCAGCAGGTCTTCCGAGCCCAGCGCTCGGGCCGCAAAACGCAGCAGGTTTTCGCATTCGGCCATCATATCGCTGTAATCCATGCCGGCGCCATACCATTCCAGCAGGGTGAACTCCGGCAGGTGTTTCATTCCCCGTTCTTTTCGCCGGAAGCATCTGCATATCTGGAAAATGCGCGGATACCCGGCCGCCAGGAGCCGCTTCATGCAAAGTTCCGGCGAGGTATGCAGAAACCAGCCTTCGGACATTTCCGCGTCGATGTGGGCTTCGGGCGCAATGACCGGAACGCGGCTGGGCGTCTCGATCTCCAAATAATCATGCTCATAAAAAAACCGCCGGACCGCCTGGATGATTTTCGCCCGCAAGAGCAGGTTGGTTTGAATGGCGGTCTGTCGGCAGAAAGGTTTGGATGATAAATTCAATTTGTCTCCTGAATTACGGGGTAGCACTCCCGAAAACAAACCGACGTTGTGGTTAGGGTGATGATGACGCCCGGTCCTTGAAGTAAGGTTTCAGCTCTTCGATTTGGAACGCTTCCTCGATTTCTTTAATGGTATCGGCCTTTCGGCGCCGGCGGTGCCGGATCAGGTAACCGATATCCTCCAGGATGGCGTAATAGGCCGGCACCATGGAAAGGATCAGCAGGGTGGAAAACCCAAGTCCCCACATGATGGCGGTTGCCAGGGGCGCCCAGAAAATAGATTTTCCCCCCAGGCCGAAAGCCATGGGCGCCAGTCCGAAAATAGTCGTGAGCGAGGTCAGCATGATCGGCCGCAGGCGCACGTGACATGACCGTACGATGGCCTTATAGAGCTCTTTGGGATGCTCCCGGCGGTAGCGGTTGATAAAATCGATCAAAACCAGTGAATCGTTGACCACGATCCCGGAAAGGGTCAGCAGGCCGATCAGGGTGACAAACGTCAGCGGATTGTTGCTCACCAGCAGCCCCACCATCACGCCCAGCGTAACAAAGGGAATGGTAATCATGATGATGAACGGCTGGCTGAAGGAATTAAACTGCAGCGCCAGAATGAAAAAAATCAGAAACAACGCCATAACCGCCGCCTGGCCCAGCTCCCACAACGATGTATTGGTTTCTTCCTGAAGCCCGCCGGCGATCAGGCGGGCCCCCGGAAAATCGGGGCTGATGCGGTCAAAATAATCCCGGGCGATCCCGTTGGCCCTGACCGCCGTCATCTGTTTGCCGCCCAAATGCGCCAGCATGCCGGAAAAGCCTTTTTTTTCATTTTCCGCACCTTTGATATTGGCGGTCAGTCGCACGGTTTCCTTGCCGTTATAATGATAGATATTGTGAAATCCGGGGGCCAGACGGACATCGGCAATTTCTTTGAGGGGAACCTCCCCGCGTCCGGCAATCACTACCTTCAGGTTCAGCAGGTCGTCGAAATTCCGCCGGTACTCGGAAAGATATATTAATTTGATGTCCTGTTCTTCATCCCCCTGATTGTAAGTAGCCACCGTCAATCCGTGAAAAGCGGCCTGCAGGGCCATTGTCAGGTGCGTCTGATCGACGCCGAGCCGTTTGGCCTTGGCTTCATCCACGGTAATTTCCATTAACTGTTTTTCCCGAGAATAATCATCCTGAATATCCACGATTCCGGAGTGACGCCCCAGTTCTTCCCGCAAGAGCCGTGAAACTTGAGCGGAGGTTTCCCAGTGGGGCGACTGTATTTTCAGATCCACATCGGCCCCGACCGGCGGCCCTTCCAGCATCCGCTCCAATACAAATGCGGTGGCACCGTGAGACGCCAGAAGCCGACCGACATCTTCCCGGACACTTTCCATCAGCTCCACCACACTGTGCCTGCGCTCTTTTGCTTCCTTGAGAATCACGTTTAAAATACCGTAATGGTATCCGAAAACCGGTTCATAGTTGACCTCCTTCATTCCGGCAATCGCAATGGGGGCTTCGAGTTCATCGCCGATGCGGTCTTTGACCAGGTCGGAAAGCTCCAGGAGGGTTTTCTGGGTCCGCTCCAGGGAGGAATTGACGGGAAGGTCAAAGTGGATGTTAAACCGCGGAAAGACATCGCTCTTTGGGAACATGATAAAATCGGTCTGAAAATACAGAAAAAAGGCCAGAATCGTGGATAGCACGATGAACAGGACCGAAACGTAGCGATGCCGCAGGATAACTTTTAAATAGGGATAGTAGACTCTGCGAAACGGCATAAAAACATCAAAACGTCTCTTATAAACATTTCCGGTTTTGTTTTTGGGTGTAAACTCCACGATATGGGACGGCATCATGAAGAACACTTCAAATAAGGAGGCCGTCAGGGCGAATATCACCACCTTGGGCAGGATGGACAAATACCGGCCGATGATCCCGCCGACCATAATGAGTATCGGAAAAAACGCCGCCATGGTGGTGGTCACCGAGGCCAAAACCGGCGCCAGGACTTCGCGGCTTCCCTCTATGGTCGCCTGGAGCAGGGGGACACCTTCCTCCCGTCGCCGGTGGATATTTTCAAGAACGACGATGGCATCGTCCACAACAATCCCCAGGACCAGTATCAGCCCGAACAGGGAGATGGCATCGATGGAAAGATGACTGCTGCGCATGGCAATGAACGTGACCAGAAAAGAAACCGGGATGCCGATGCATGCATAAATCGAATTGCGCAGCCCCATGGCGCTCAACAGGATAATAAATACACAAATGATTCCATAGAAGGCGTTGGTCTGCAACTCCCGGATGCGTTTTTTGATTTCGCTGGACTGGTCGAAATACAGGGTGGTGGTCAGCCCCGGATATTGCTTGGGAATTCCTTTTAAAAGCGACTTGACGTCGTCTACGATCCGGATCATGTTGGTGTTGCGTTTTCTCTTGATCGAGAGAACCAGGGCCTTTTTCTTGTCAACGAACGTCAGGGTGCGGGGCTTTTCAAGGGTCGGTGTAATCCGGGCGACATCCCTTAAATAAACAGCGGCGCCGTTTGTCTGCCGCAGGACGATATCTCCCAGCCCTTCGGGCCGACGGGGTTCTCCCACCATGCGGATGGCGGTCTCACGGCCGCCCATCTCCAGGCTGCCGCCGGGCCGGTTCTGAGTGCGCCCGGCAACGGCCCGGGCCACTTCGGCAATTGAAATGCCATGGGCGGACAACTGCCGGGGATTTATCTCCACCCAGACTTCATTTTCTCGATTTCCCAGAATATCCACCTCGGAAACGCCATCTATATTTTCAAAGGTCTCGGCTATGTCCTTGGCGATATCCTGCAGCTGCATCATGGGAAAATCACCGGCCAGTCCCACCATGCAGACCGGAAAAATGGCAATATCGATCTCGATGACGTTGGGAACTTTAGCCTCTTGCGGCAGGTCTTCGACCCGGTCCACCGCGTTGCGAATTTCCTGCATGGCCTGATCGATTTCATATTCGTTCAGGTTGGTGTTGAAAAATACGTGGATTTTCGATGTGCTTTCATAGGAACTGGATTCATACCGCCGGATCTCGGAGATGCCGTCCAGCTCTTTCTCAATCTTCTGGGTAACCAGCTTTTCCATTTCCTCGGGGGAGAATCCCGGGCTGACCGTGATAATCAACCCCTCTCCGATGGAAAGATCCGGGTCCAGGTAGCGGGGCATCACCCGGTAGCAATAAATGCCGCCGATAATAATCAGGAGTAGCGCCATCCGAACGACAATCGGCCGGTTTATGCCAAAGCGGGTTAAAAACATCTTGCTCCCTCGCCTCAGAACGTCACGGATTCGCCGGTTTTGATTCCGGACGGATTGGTAATCACCCTTTCGGATCCATCCAGCCCCGTCAGGATCTCAACCCGCTGGTCATAATAGGCCCCAAGTGTCACCGCCCGGAATAGGGCTTTGCCGTTTTCGACCACATACACTCCGATGGTTCCATTTTCCTCCGTCAGCCAGGCCGAGGGTATTTTGATGGTGGGCTTGTCGTCCGCCAGCGGAAATTGAACCCGAACGGTCATGCCGTCCGCCATGCGCGGATCCGGGTCGGCCACCAGCATTTCTGCCGGAAACGAACGCGTCGACGGCGCCGCAGTGGGCGATAGAAAAACGAGCCGGCAGCGATAGGTTTCACCGGCCAGCGCATCAACGGAAAAGTCAAGTTGAGGATGTTTTTGTAAAACCGCAATGTCTTTTTCGTTGATGGACAGCTTGATCTTCATGCGGCCAAGATCGACGATCCGGGTAATAATCGCCCCCGGCGGGACCACCTCGCCGGGCTCGACATCCCTGAAAGCCGCGATGCCGCCGAAAGGCGCCGTCAATCTGGATTTACGCAGCCGGTCCCTTGCCAGCGCCAGGGCGGCCTGGGCCTGCTCCACATGGGCTTTGGCCGTTTGACGATCCTCCTCGCGCGGGCCCTGCTCCGCAAGCATCAGCGCCTGCCGGGCCGATGCTTCCCTTGCCCCGGCCATATCGGCGGCCCTTCTGGCGGAATCATAGACGCTGTCCGAAACGGACCCGCTCTGGTAAAGTTTCCCGATACGCTCCGCGTTTTTTTCGGCTTCCAGGCGCTCGGCAGCTGCCGCCTGAAGCGTAGCCTTGGCGATCAGAATCTCTTCCGGACGGGAACCCTTGGCGGTCTTTTCAAACTGACTCTCGGCGGCTTTTAGCGCTGCGGCCGCCTGCTGCACCTCAATGCGAATGCTGCCGGTGCTGATTTCAACCAGCAGCTGTTCCTGTTTCACCCGCTCGCCTTTTTCAAAAAAGAGGCTTTCGATGGTTCCGCCAAGTTCGCTGGAAATATCGGCCTTGCGAAAGGCCGACAAGATCCCCACGTACTCAACCGTCCCGCTTGGCGGCATGGCCTGCACACTGCTGACCGCAACCGGTTTGACCGTTTGAATCGGGGCTTCACCTGCCGGGCGGGTCTCGGCCTTGTCGCCGCAGCTCCACAACACTATCGGTATCAAAGCGGCAAGGCCCAATAACCAAAAATTTTTAAGTATGGCTGGCGTCTTCTTCATTTGTCTAAATTACAACTCTCAAATTCTAAATAGCAAACGGCTTTAGCGGCTCGCTGCCCAGAGAATCGGCATTTCTCGGTAGGCATTCACACCCCGCTGAAGACAACTAACGGTCAGCAGCGTGATTTTTGCGTTCCAAGAACTTATCCTCGGTGCGGTCCTGCAGAAAAACCTTGTCAAAACCGCCGGCATCGGCCGTATCAAACCAGTGATGGCCGGTTTCAACACACTTGCCGCAAGCTTTTCTGGGGATATGGATGGCCAGGATATGGAGCCCCCGGCTGGATGACGAGTCAATTTTAAATACGCCGCTGCAGTCCCGGCAGACCCGGATGGTTTCTTTCTGGGTTTCGGCAATACTGTCGGTATCGTAAAAAATGTTTCGGGAACGTTCGATGAACTGCCGGGACGCCTGCTGCTCTTCCTGGATGCGTTCGCGCTGTCGCCAGGCGGCAAGCACGATTTTACTGGTGTCTTCGATCCAGCGTGAAATCTCCGGGCTCTGGCGGATACGTTCGGGTTCGTAATCGGGTTCTTTAACGCCGCTGTAATCGAGTCCCGCCATTGCCAGAACAATGCCGACATTGACATACGGAAGCGCCCCCTCAATGGAATAACCGCCTTCAAGCACGGCAATGTCCGGCTTCAGCAGGCGGGTGAGGGTTGCATACCCCTGTGCCGAAAAGTTCATGTGGGTGATGGGATCCGTAAAATGATTGTCCTGGCCGGCCGAGTTGATAATGATATCGGGCTTAAACTCTTCTAAAATCGGCAGAATCACATGTTCGGTCGCGTATAGAAATCCTTCCTCGGAAGTGTGCGGCGGCAACGGAATGTTGATGGTCTTGCCGATGGCGGTGGGGCCGCCCAGCTCGTCCATGAAGCCGGAACCCGGATAGAGTGTTCGCCCGTCCTGGTGAATGGAAATAAACAGCGTGTCCGGATCGTGCCAGTAGATGTCCTGGGTGCCGTCGCCGTGATGGCAGTCCGTGTCCACAATCGCAACCCGGTTGATGGGATAGGCCTCACGCAGATATTCGACCATGACGGCCTCGATATTGATATTGCAAAACCCCCTGGCGCCGTGAACCACCCGCATGGCATGGTGTCCCGGAGGGCGTACCAGCGCAAACCCCCTGTCCACCTGTTTTTCCAGCACCGCCATTCCGATGGTTTTGGCCCCCCCGGCGCTGATGAAATGCGATTCGGTGGTGACGCTCCAGACATCCGGCACACAGAAATGGACCCGCTGGATGTCATTGATGGTCACGAGATCCGGTTTGAATTCCTTGATTCCGTTGATGTCAAACAGGCCTTCCTCGAAAACCTGATCCTGGGTATACAGCAGCCGCTCTTCCCGTTCGGGGTGGGTGGGGCTGATGGCCCAGTCAAATGCCGGGAAGAAAACAAGACCGGTTCTGTTTTTGGCACGCAGCATGGTTTTCTCCGCAAGTCCTTTCCGGGTTACAAGCCTGCCGCTATCTTCTCCAGGAGGCGGTCGTAACCGTGAATCAGGCCGGGCTTGACCTGGACTTTAACCCGGATATTTTTTCCGGTGGTGGAAAATCCTCTGACCATATTAAACTGCTGGTTCTCCAGCACTTCCATCTCCAGATAATCCGGATTGGCGCCCCGCCCGATGGCCTTTTCCCTCAGAAGTTCCAAGGCGATTTTAACGGCCGACTGACCGTCAAACGACGGATCGATCTGCCTGCTGAAATTTTCGTTGGGCGCCGTGGCAATTGCCTGTTCGGTATCGGCAAATAGAACCACTTCGCATGTGGTTCGGGCAAGGGCGGCGCCGATGGCGTTGGCCACACTCCAGCGCGGCACCACCTCAATTTCGTAATCGCATACTTGTCTGAACTGCTCGGCAAAATAGGGGGCGGGTCCGCCCAGGACCAGAATCTTTTTGGGCGTTACCTTGTAGCCGTCCAGCAGCTCATTGACGGTGTAAACCGGATGGCTGTTCACCCGAAAGATCATATCCTGCGCTTTTGACAAAAGACTCCGGCAGGCCGAATCGAAAATTTCAGCCGCGGCCGCCTCAACCGTAAGGCCCAGAGCCTGAGCCAGGGGCTCGATCCCTTTAGCCGCCCGTTCCCGGTCTCCGCCGTTCATGCGCCCTAAAATAAATAATGCGTCGGTGGGGGTCGGCGCCGGTCCGCCGTAAGCCATGGCCGGGCCCAGGCGTTCCGGACCGATGATGAAACGCCCGTCGCTGTAAGTAACCGCGCTGTCCCCTCCGAGGCCCACCGAGAAGGTATCGATGGAACGGATCAGGGTTTTGTAATTGTTGATTTCAATACCCAGTGGATCCAGCAGGGGAACCCGGTTGACCAGAATCGCCATATCGGTGGTGGTTCCGCCAATATCCATCACCAGAGAGTCTTCCTTTTCAGGCGCAAATGCGATCGAACCCATCACACTGGCGGCCGGTCCGGAAAATATGGTCTGCCCGGGAAAGTTAATGGAGGCATCAAACTTCATGTTGCCGCCGTCGGCCTTGAGGATGCGGATCTGCAACGTCAGGCCTTTGGCGTCGAGGGATTTTCTGACGGCCTCATAGAATTTTAGATGGATAGGATATACGGCCGCGTTCAGAAAGGCGGTGGCGATCCGGCGGGGAAAATTAAGATTGCCCGAAATTTGATGTCCCAGAAATACCCGATCAAAGGAATCTTTCAGGACATCGCGGATGGCTAATTCGTGGGCGGGGTTTCGCGGAGAAAATTTTCCGACCACCCCGACAATCCGGACCCCCTCCTGAAGAAGCCGGTTGGCTACCGTTTTAATTTCATCCCGGTTGACCGGTTTGATTTCGCGGCCGCGGTGGTCAATGGCGCCGGAGACTACATGATAGTGGGCCCCGCAGCGGTAGAGTTCCGGATCAATCCCGGGACCGCTGCAGACAACCATGCCCACCGGTTCCAGCTTGTTCTGAACAATGGCGTTGGTGGTCAGGGTGGTGCTTAGAACCACACGATTGATGTCCCCGGGGGCTATCCCGCGGGTCACTTCTTCGAGTCCGGCCAGAACCGAATGAAAAAGATTGGCCGGATCGGTCGGCACTTTTGCCGCATTGACCAGTCCGCTCTCATTGCTCAACAAGACCACATCCGTATGCGTACCGCCGACATCCAGCCCGATAATCATGTTTTTATCCTGATTGGCATGATTCGATTAATGTTTTTTTGGTGAGAAAGATAAAAATATATAAAAAGAAGATTAAAGTCAACATTTCGCCCGCGGATGGATGGGCGCTCTTTTCAGGGGAGCGCAACTTATTTAAAGATAGGTCGTTATAAAAATTCAGGGCGGTCTATCTAAAAAGTTACCATCGCCCAGACGGCTTATCCCCGGCATGCGCTTTCCAGAACCCAGACGTGGCTTGCATGCGTATTTTTTTCCGAAGGGACCGAAAACCCTTGACAAAAGAATCGTTGCACCATAGGGTGGTCTGACCACTTGATCACTTAACGTCTAAACTGCCCGGTGACGGCCGATGCTCAAAACCATTAAAACAAAGCGCATTACGGAAGAAATCGTCGAACAGATCAGAGACGCTATCGCCCAGGGAAGCCTCAAGGCGGGTGAGCGTCTGCCCGCCGAACGCGAGATGGCCCGTCAGCTGGGAGTCAGCCGTCCCAGCCTCCGCCAGGCGCTGCAGGTGCTGGAACATACCGGTTTTGTGGCGATCGTCCACGGCCAGGGAACCTATATCCGGGACATCGGCGAGCAGGCCCTTCAGGATCCCCTCTGCAGCCTGCTGCGGGATTCCAATAAAATTTATCTGGAAATGTATGAATTCCGGACTGAAATCGAAACCTGGGCGGCGGGCAAAACCGCCGCCGGCATCAAGCCTGCCGACGCCAAGCAGCTGCGCAGCGTCATCGAGCGGATGCAGCAGCGCCTTGCGGAACAAAAAACGTGTCACGACCTGGACACCGAGTTTCATCTGACCATCGCCAGGGCCTCCGGTAACAGCATCTATTTCCAGATCGCCAACACGGTTTTTTATCTGTTCGGGGAGGTGACCCGCTTGTCCCATGAACAGCTCTACCGCTCACGGGACAGCCAGCAGGCGCTGTTCCAAGAGCATAAAGCCATATATGAAGCGATCGCCCGAAAAGATGTTGAAAGTGCCAGGAAGCTGATGCACCGGCACCTACAGGAAACTGAAAAGCAGGCAAAAATCAAAGGGATTGCCTGGACAGGCAACAACCTCAAATAAAAGAGCAAATTGCTATCGTAATCATCAACACCCAGAAGAAAGGCAAACCGAACTATGACTACCATGTGGCCGCCAAAATATGACCCGACCTATATTCCAAACCTGGAGGAAGCCTACTGGAACAAAAAGATCGAAACCATGGACCCTGAGGAAAGGGAGCAAACCGTCATTTTGCCCAAGCTGCAGGCCCAGTTAAGGTACGCCTATGAGCATTCGGCCTTTTATAAAAAGAAGTGGGACGCGGCCGGCGTCAGGCCCGCGGACATCCGCTCCCTGGACGACTTCCAGGCGATGCCGTTTGTCACAAAGGATGAGATCCGTCAGGATCAGGCCGCCCGCCCGCCCTTCGGCAGCAATATCTGTGTAACGGCCGCCGAGCTGGCGCGGGTGTTCGGAACCTCCGGCACCACGGGCCGGCCCACGGCTTTCGGCGTCAGCAAGGGGGACATGCAGCGGATTGCCGAAGCCCATGCCCGGGCCATGTGGGGATTCGGTATGCGTCCGGACGACATTGTCTTTATCGGGTCCTTTTTCAGTCTTTACTGGGGCAGCTGGGGCGCCCTGGTGGGCACCGAGCGGCTGGGCGCAACCGCCTTTCCCTTCGGCGCCGGCGTCCCCGGCCAGTCCGCCCGGGCCATCGAATGGATGAAGGAAGTCAAGCCCACCGTTTTCTACGGCACCCCCTCTTACAGCCTCTATCTGGCTGAAAAAGCCAAAGCCATGGGAATCGATCCTGCCAGGGATTTCAATTTCCGCATCCTGTTTTTTTCGGGCGAACCGGGGGCGGGCATCCCCTCCACAAAAAAACGGATCGAGCAAACCTTCGGCGGCATCTGCATCGATTCGGGTTCCACCGGCGAAATGGCGCCCTGGATGACCAACTGTGAGTGCGCCCACCGCCAGGGGATCCATTTCTGGCAGGATATCGTCTATGCCGAGCTGATCGATCCGGTAACCCGAAAAAGAGTCCCGTACGGCAAGGAGGGCGTAACCGTTTATACCCATCTGGAGCGCACGTCCCAGCCCATGATCCGTTTCTGGGCAGGCGACATCACCACCTGGACGGATGCTCCCTGCCCCTGCGGCCGGACCTATCCGCGCCTGCCAAAGGGGATCTACGGCCGCGCGGATGACATGTTTGTCGTCCGGGGCGAAAACGTCAATCCCAGCGCCATCGAAGATGCCATCCGGGGGATCCCGGGCTGCGGCGATGAATTTCGGATTATCATCACCCGCGAAAAAACCATGGATGAACTGGTCCTTCAGGTGGAGCCCACCCCGGACGTGCCGCAGCAGCAGATTCCGGAAATTCAGAAAAAACTGGAAACCGACTTAAAAACACGCGGGCTTCGCACCGTTATCCAGATGATGCCGCCCGGAAGCCTGGAGCGAACCCAGTTCAAGGCCCGGCGGATTATCGACAAGCGCAGCCTATATGACGAAATCACAACAAAGGAAGAATGAATGTCTGACAAATCAAAACAGGAAGCGGCCTGCCTGTTCAGCCGGGCCCATGTCGATCGGATTAAAAATGACTATGACGATTGGTTCCGCCACAAATTGAGCGATACCGATCGTGAACTGGAAGGCAAGTATTTCACCCATTCCGGCATTCCCGTCAAACTGATCTATACGCCGGCCGACGTCGAGGATATCCGCTACGCCGAAGATATCGGCTTTTCCGGTCAGCCGCCCTTTGTACGCGGGGTTTACCCCAACATGTACCGCGGCCGGCTCTTTACGGTGCGGCAGCTGGCCGGCCTAGGCGCCCCGGAAGACTGCAACCGGCGGGTGAAATATCTGCTGAAGCACGGCGCCACGGGCGTCAACATCCTCTTTGACCTTCCGACCATCCGCGGCTATAATTCCGATGATCCCGAGGCCGAAGGCAATGTGGGCCATTGTGGTGCGGCCGTTGATTCGATCTGGGACATGGACGCTTTTTTCGCCGACATCGATCTGGCCAAGATCAGCACTTCCATCGTCACGCACCTGCCCAGCACCAGCCTGGTCATTCCCGCCATGTACTTTGCAGTGGCGCAGCAGCGGGGCATCGCCCTTGCAGAGTTGGCCGGTACCTGTCAGAACGACTTTATCATGGAAACCTGCGTGGGCAGTGCGCCGGAAATCCTGCCGCCGGCCGTATCGTTCCGGATGCAGTGCGACGTGGTCGAATGGATCTGCAAAAACCTGCCGCGCTGGAACCCCGTCAGCTATAACGGCTACAACCTGCGGGAAGCCGGCACCGATGCGGTTACCGAAGTCGGCATCGCCATTGCCAACGCCCTGGCAACCGCACGGGAGCTGATCCGCCGCGGCATGCATATCGATGAGATCGCCCCCCGCATGTCCTTCTTCTGGGACCTGCACAATGACTTTTTTGAAGAAATCGCCAAATGCCGCGCCAGCCGTAAAGTCTGGTATCGGCTCATGCGCGACACCTTCGGGGCCCGCAACCCCAAATCAATGCTGATGCGCTTCCATGTGCAGACAGCCGGCGTTACCCTGCCGGCCACCGAACCGCTCAACAACATCGCCCGCTCGACCATCCAGGGGCTGGCTGCGGTTCTGGGGGGATGCCAGTCTCTGCATATCGATTCTTACGACGAGGCCTATTCCGCCCCCACCGAAGAAGCCGCCCTGGTGTCCCTGCGCACCCAGCAGATTATTCAAAACGAAACCGGCGTCGTCAACACGGTCGATCCCCTGGCCGGATCCTACTACGTCGAAAGCCTGACCCGCCAGATGGCCGAACGGATCAGTGACTACGTCCGGAAGATCGAAGAGATGGGCGGCCTGGTCGCCGCCGTGGAAAGCGGCTGGCTGCACCGGCAGATCAGTGCGTACAACAATGCCTATCAGAAAAAAATAGAATCCGGCGAAACGAAAATCGTCGGGGTCAACTATATGAAAGCGGCCGATGCTGCTACCTGTCCCATCGAGGTTTTCGAATACCCGGAAACCTTCAGCCGGCAGAAAGCCAAGCTGGACCGGCTGCGCCGCCAGCGCGACCCTGAAAAGGTCAGCCGCCGGCTGGACAGCCTGCGCCGCAAGTGCCATAGCGGCGAAAACCTTTACCCGTACTGTCTGGAGGCGGTAAAGGACCTGGTTACCCTGGGGGAGATCGAGGAGCTGTTTCGGGAGGAATTCGGGCTGTGGTCTTTTCCCCTGATTGCTTAAGCCTGAATCCCGCATGAAAATTGATGAGAAAAGGTTTTATTGCCTTATGGAACGAATTCTGGAAAGATTTGAATTGATACAGCAACCCGATGGTAAAAGAGGTTAAAAGCAGAATGGAAAGAAAAATAAGAGTCGTCATGGCCAAGCTGGGGCTCGATATACACTGGCGCGGCGTCTACCTAGTATCGCAATTTCTGAAAGATGCGGGTATGGAGGTCATCTATATCGGCAACACCTTCCCTGAGCAGATCGTTGAGGCCGCCGTCGAGGAAGACGCCGACGTGGTCGGCCTGAGCACGCTTTCGGGCAATCACCTGACCCTGGGACCCCGGGTGGTCGAACTGTTAAAGGAAAACGGCATGGACAAGGTGAAGGTTTTCATGGGCGGTGTCATCCCCCCCAACCATATCCCGCTGCTCAAGGAAAAAGGCATTCATGAAGTTTACGGACCGGACACGGCCATGGAGGTTATTGTAACGGGAATACAGAACGCGGTCGCCTTTACGCAAACATAGCAGTCATTCTATGGAAGAAATCGACAAGCTGATTGGCGCCGCACGCGCCGGCCACAAGTTTTCCACCGCCCGCCTCATTTCCCTGGTGGAACGCGGAGACAGCTCTGCGCCCTACATTCTTGAAAAGATCGCGCCCCATACCGGCAGGGCATACACCATCGGTATCACCGGCCCGCCGGGGGCGGGCAAAAGCACGCTGGTTGACCGGCTGGTCCACCTGTTCTGCCGCAACCGGTTTTCGGTCGGCATCATCGCGGTGGATCCCGCCAGCCCTTTCAGCGGCGGCGCCCTGCTGGGGGACCGGGTCCGCATGAACATCAAGGACAGGAACTCGAACGTCTTTTTCCGCAGCATGAGCGCGGGCCGCGTCTTGGGAGGCCTGTCCCGGACCACCCGTGATGCCGCCAGGATTCTGGACGCCGCCGGCAAACAGATCATCATCATCGAAACCGTCGGGGTGGGTCAATCCGAGCTTGATATCGCCCAGGCCACGGACACAGTCCTGGTGGTGCTGATGCCCGAATCCGGCGACACCATCCAGATCATGAAGGCCGGCCTGATGGAAATCGCCGACATCTTTGTGATCAACAAGGCCGACCGTCCCGGGGCTGAAACCATCAGTCAGTCCATAGAGGGCATGCTTGCGCCCGGTGCTGCAGCGCGGCAATGGGTCCCGCCCGTTTACCAGACCGCCGCGTCTTTAAACAGGGGAATGGATGAGCTGTACGAAGGCATCCGGCGCCATCGCGAATTTTTACAGGATCAGTCGCGCCTGGAACAGCGCCGCAAAACCCAGCTCAAGACCGAGATGCAGCGCCGGATTGAGGAGGCATTTTCCGAATTGCTGTGGCAGGAGTTTTCCCGCAATGAAGACCTTGAGCGGCTGGTAGAAGACATCTGGCGGCAAAAAACCGACCCGCGCGCCGCTGCCCGG
Organism: Thermodesulfobacteriota bacterium; assembly: GCA_040757625.1. Classification (GTDB taxonomy): domain Bacteria; phylum Desulfobacterota; class Desulfobacteria; order Desulfobacterales; family JARGFK01; genus JARGFK01. The sequence continues at coordinate 43,194 of JBFLWU010000002.1, forward strand.
CGGCTGGTATCGGCGTGGCTGCAGAACAAAAAACTGGGCGGACCAGGCAACAGTTGAACGGCAACGGCGAGAGCATACCCCGTTTTGCAAGAGCGGGACTGCCTGGTTATTCAAAAGCTCTCCGACCCATGATTTAATTATATTTTCAAACGGTAAGGAGGATTAAAGCATGCTGACCATCAAGGACTCGGTTGCCGTCATTACCGGCGGCGCCAGCGGCATCGGCGAAGCCGTGGCAAAATACTGGGCCGCCCAGGGCGGCCGCGTGGTTCTGGGGGACGTTGCTCCGGACGCGCTGGCCAGGGTTGAAAAGGACCTGCTGCAGATGGGCGCCGACGTCGCTACCCGGATCTGCGACGTTACCCGGGAAGCCGACGCCACCGCCCTGGCCGAGCTGGCCGTTGAGCGATTCGGCGCCATCAACCTGGTCTTGCCCTGCGCCGGCATCATCAAAGACGGTCTTTTTCTGTCCGTGGACTCCAAGAGCGGCAGTGTTAAACGCAAAATGTCGCTGGAACAGTTCCAATCGGTTCTGGACATCAATTTAACCGGCGTTTTTTTAACCATCCGCGAGTGCGCTGAACAGATGATCAACCATCATTGCAGGGGGCTTATCTGTCTCATATCCTCTACCGGCTCCCTGGGCACGGCCGGCCAGATCAACTATTCCTCCACCAAGGCCGCCATGTCGGTGATTCCCAAGGTGATTTGTGCCGAATTTTTCAGGCGAAACGTCGCCCATCAGATCCGCTGTGTGGCGGTTGCCCCCGGGTATGTGGGCACCCCCATGGTAAAAGGGATGAATCAGAAGGCGCTGGAGGGCATACTGGAAAACGTGCCGATCCAGCGCTTGGTGGAACCGCAGGAGGTGGCCTCCCTGATCGGGGAACTCTTCCGCAATGAAGCCCTGACCGGCGAGGTTTATTTTATCCACGGCGGATTGCGGCTTGGCTCCAGGGGATAACCTGTTCAAAATCCCAGGTCTGCGTTTACCACCAGGACCCTCACATCGGTGCGGGCCGGTTTGCGTTCCATGACGGTTATAATCCGGCAAATGCGCTGGGGGGCGCTGCAGTCGGAACAGAAACCGGTTTTGGCGCAGGGGGTCTCGTATTTCAAACGGCGGGCGTTGGGCGGCGCCGCCCGCTCCTTTACGCGCCGGATCGCGTCCTCAATGTTTCCGGCAACAATTTTATTGCGCCCCACCACCATGATCACCTTGCGGGGGCCGAACGTCATCGCCCCGGTGCGGTTGCCGGTATTGTCGATATTGACCGGATAGCCTGAGAGGGTTACGGCATTGGCGCTGCAAAGAAACAGGTCGCAAGTGAGCTGGCGCCGCCGGATGTCCATCCCCTGTTCAGGCGTAACGTCCGGTCCCTTTGAAACCAGAATCTCCTTGCCCATCTGCCCGAGCGCTTCGGCGACCTTAAGATCCGCGATCGATCGGGAGCCGCCCAGACCGATGGTCGTTGCCGTCCGGGCTTCGGCAATGATGTAATCAAAAGCCTCCCGGGGCTCCGAGCAGTAAATTGCCGCAAATTCGTTCTTCTGAAGCGCCTTAACCGCCTGCCGGCACAGTTTTTCCGAGGTCCAGTTGACAAAATCCCGCGTCGCATTCATGGTTTCGCCCTCCTGCTCCGATTTTGTTACGCTGTTTCCGATTCAAAATGAAAATTCTGTTGCGGTCGGAGTATATATGCCAAGCCCGGCTTAAGTCAAACCGAACACATTCACCTCGACAGCATCATCCAGTTGTACCAGCTCAACATCCAAGGAGTTCTCTTCATCCCATCTAAACATGATAAACTCGCCGGGCTCTCTGATTGCGGTCCTGGGTGCATGCCACGTGCCGGCATTGTAGTTGACTGCCTGCGAGCCATCCGCAATGAATGCCGCCAGTCTATCAACAAGGGGATGTCCATCCGCTCCTGAAGGGCATACAGCCACCAGATGATACGTTCCGTTGAGCGGTATAAAGGTCTGATTGGAATACACGTGCCGCTCAAGGCACTTAATCAGAATCGGTTTTTCAGCCGGAGCGACCCGCATAAACGTCATATTGGGCTTGGCCGCGACCCGACTGTTTTGCATCTTGGCGGCATAGGCGAGGCGTTCATCGCCTTTGTTCCGGCCCATTAATACCTGTCCAAAAGGTTTAAATTCCCGGGCGGTCAACGGTTTTGCATTTATGATCATCTCGTTTTTTCTCATAATTATTACTGGGTGTATAAGACACTTCATTAACCAGCCACTTGGCGATTCGCAGCAAACGGTAGTCGCCTCCCCGTGAGGCCACCAACTGCGCCCCCAACGGCATATTAGCCGCCCCTGTTAAAATCGGCAGGCTGAGGCTCGGAACACCGCACAAGGTCCAGATTGTACAAAAAATCGGGCTCCCGGTGGAATCCAGGCCTAACGGCGCCTCGGAGGCTGTGGCCGGTGTAAGGACTGCGTCAAAATCTGAAAATATGACGCCGAGTTCTTTGTTTAATGACGAAATCGCTTCAACCGCCTTGTTGTAATCAACCGCGGAATATTTCCGACCCCGCTCAATCATTTCGCAAAGTACAGGGCTCAGCTTATCCCTGCCGGAAAGATATTCAGCCTCAAAGCTCCTGGCCAGATCCGATTCCATGATGGTGCGATGCCAGTCGACGGCCCGGTCGAATACTTTAGGAAGCTGAACCTCCTTTACGTTTTCACTTAGCTGCAGTACCAGACCCTTAAAAGCATCTTGTGTAACTTCCGATGCGTGACCCCAGACCGGTGTCTTGATAAAGGCGAGCCTGGGCCGGATGGCCGGACCTTCCATTAAGGCTTCATTCAGATCAAACCGTCCCTTTGGTTTCACATCCGGATCCTTGTTGTCAAATGCCATCAACTGTTGAGCAATCAGGGCCACATCCTCAATGGAACGGGCAAACACCCCGACTTGATCAAGAAGGCGCGATTGACTCAGAACGCCGTACCTGGAAATGCGCCCGTGCGTCGGCTTATAACCAAAAACCCCGCAGTAGGATGCCGGACGAATCACGGATCCGTTAGTTTGTGTTCCGACGGCAAGCGGCACCATGAAAGCCGCAACAGCTGCAGCCGAACCGCTGGATGAACCACCAGGAGTTCGCAGGGGGGAATGCGGGTTGGCAGTCTTTCCGGGAGCGTAAACCGCCAGTTCGGTCGTAACGGTCTTCCCCATGATGATCGCACCGGCGCCGCGCAGCAGTGAAACCGCTGTAGCGTCCTCGACAGGTTGCCGCCCCGCATGCAGAATCGTCCCGTTTTCGGTCGGCATGTCGGCCGTATCGAAAATATCTTTTATTCCAACCGGAAGGCCGTGAAGCGGCCCCACAGAATCTCCGCTTTTAAATCTTTTGTCGGCATCCCGTGCCTGTTTGATGGCATACTCACCGTCAATATAGGCCCAAGCATGAACCGTTTCCTCTGCCTCTGTAATGCGATCCAGACAGGACCTTACCAGCTCTTCCGATGTGATTTTTCCGCTCCGTATTGCCGCTGCCGCAAAAACGGCGCTCATTTTATTTAAACTCATTTTTTCCCCTGACCGGGTTCAGTCGCGATGGCCGCCCCGGATAAACAGTTCTATTCGGCGGCGACTCCCTGCGCTCGCGCAAAAGCCTCCAAAGCCTTGACAAAACACTCCATGGGGGCTGCGGTCAATCCCGCGCCGATCTGCCCGACGCCTGGCCTTTTACAGGCAATCCCCGTATTGATGACCGGTGTGATACCCGTTTCCACAACCTTGCGAATATCGATACCGAAAGGTGTTCCCCTAAAATTTAAAAATGGTATTTTGAAATGTTCATGTTCAGCGGCTGTAATTTCATACATTTTTTGAGTGGTTTCCACCGCAAATCGCGGCGTCCCGCCGATATACTCAACAACGGCCGGTGCGCCCGCCATGGCTAATGAGCCGAGTCCCGCCGTCTCGGTAATCGCCGAATCACCCATATCCGGGTTGGCGTCTTCGGATCCGAATCCGGGAAAATATACGCCGTCAATCATCGGCGCCGGCGCGGTAAACCACTGATCGCCGGTGCCACTGACGCGAATGCCGGTCTCCGTCCCGTTTCGCGCAATCGCCGTCACGATGGTGGAACCCTTTATGTCGGCGCCGGCATCCAGCATTCCCTTGCATCCCGCCATGACACTGTTAAGAATAAAATGGCCCGCTTTTTCGATGAAACTCACCGTTTTTAATACCCCTGATTTTTTTCCAGCCTCAATAAGATGGGGAACCAGGCTGATGAGAAAGAGGGAATTGCTGGCTTTATTCCGATTGTGCAATTCATCACCCATTTGAACCGCCTGTGCGATGATATTTTTAATATCAATCCCGCCGGCCCGCTGGATCGCTTCCTTGAGGAGCGCTGCCAGATCACGGTTCATCCATCGCAGCTTCTCCAGCACTTCTCCGTCATAAGCGCCATGCCGCAGTACCTTTCCAACTCCCATATAGAGAGTGGAATAGGTCTCGATATCATACGTTTCATTGCGAACCACATGCACCTGCATGGAAGGGGTAATAATACCCGACATCGGGCCAATGGCATGATGGTGATGGCTGGAATCAAATTTTAACTTCCCCTTCTCTGCCAGCTTAAAGACATCTTCCGGGGTCTTTGCCCAGCCTTCAAAGAGGCATGCACCGATCGTAGCGCCCCGCATGGGACCACACATTCGATCCCACGTCACAGGCGGGCCGGCATGAAAAACCGTATAATCCTCAATCCCCGGGACCACATCCCGTGCCAATCGAATGTCCACCAGTAAGGCGGTGCTTTCCTGAATTTTTTTCAAGCATTCTTTGTTTGCAGCTCCAATATTCATTTTATTATCCCTTCAGATTGATATCGCCCGGAAGAAGTCAACAGCCCCTCCCGCTCCACCGAATTATTAGACCGCTTGTTAGAAAACGGCTTTCCCTTAACCAGTCAAATTCTAACCGAACAGATCACGATTATTGGGCCCTTTCATTTTCACGGAAAAAAGATGCAAGATAGTCAAGCGCCGCCTCAACGCCCCCTTTTTTATGAGGTACGCCGGCAAGTGAAAGACCCATCTCAACCCCCGCCAGTGTTCCCGCGAGCATGAGGTCGTTGAAATCACCCAAATGCCCGATGCGAAATACCTTGTCCGCAACTTTTCCCAGGCCGTTTCCCAATGACATATTGAAATTTGTCAGAATCACTTTCCGCAACCTGTCAGCGCTGAATCCTTCCGGCATCAAAACGGCCGTTAAAGAGCTGCTGTATTCTGTGGGCTCAAGGCACAGCACTTCTAGCCCCCAGGCCTTTACAGCTCTTCTGGTGGCTTCGGCGTGGCGGTCATGCCGTTTGAAAACCTGCTGCAGGCCTTCCACCTCCAGCATGCTGATTGCCTCCTTAAGTCCGTAGAGCAGGTTGGTGGCGGGTGTGGAAGGAAAAAACCCTTTTTTATTTGGTTCATACATGCTGTTCCAATCCCAGTAAGACCTGTGCAGTTTCGCAGACCTTGAAGCTTCAATGGCCTTTTGGCTTACGGCATTGAAACCAAGGCCGGGGGGCAGCATCAAACCTTTTTGAGAGCAGCCGACCGTTACATCGACTCCCCATTCATCATGCCGATAATCAATGGAAGCAAGTGAAGAAATCGTGTCAACCATGAACAGCGCCGGATGCGCGACCCTGTCAATTGCCTCGCGAATCTTCGCAATTCGGCTGGTAACACCTGTGGATGTTTCATTATGAACAACCATGACAGATTTTATTTGATGTTTACTGTCTGCGGATAGCTTTTCGGTAACGACATCAGGGTCAACCCCGCACCGCCAGTCGCCGGGAACAAAATCGACACTCAGTCCGAGTTTAACCGCTTTATTTTTCCATAATGTCGCAAAATGACCGGTCTCAAACATCAAAACCTTGTCGCCGGGGGATAGGGTGTTTACCAGCGCAGCCTCCCAGGCACCGGTTCCCGAAGATGGATATATAATGACAGCTCCTTTGGTTTGAAAAATCCGCTGGCAACCGCCAAGTACTTCCAGAGAGAGTTGTGCAAATTTCGGACCCCGATGATCAATTGTCGGACGGCTCATCGCCCTCAGAATATTTTCCGGGACATTTGTCGGCCCCGGTATTTGAAGAAAATGACGACCATTTGAAAATGTCATTGAAATAAGCTCCTGTTCAATAATTGTTATATGTTTTGCGGCCAGGCCCCATTCGCGCTCATTGGGCAGTCTTCAATCGGGCCTGCTTTGCGTATTTCAAATCAACCGCCAGTTTCTTAACCGGATTTCTAAGAACCCCGATACCTTCTATTTCAGCCTCAATCGTATCGCCTGGGGCGATCGGCCCTGCCGGCGGCGTTGATGCCGTGACAACATCACCCGGTTCCAGGGTTATAAATGTTGAAACAAACTCGATGATTTCCTCAAACCCAAAATCCATGTTGGCGGTATTGGATTCGCATTCAATCCGGCCGTTTAGCCTCCTGCGCGTCGCCAGATTATATTTTTTTTTCGGCATATCGTCGGACGTGACAATCCACGGTCCCATAGGGGCAAAAGTGTCCATGTTTTTCCCCCAGGGCTTAAACTCCCTGTTTGTCGCTTCAAAACTGCGCCCGGTTAAATCGTTTAATATGGTGTAGCCGAAAATCACCTCTTGAACCCGGTCCCTTGGAACGTTTTTACATCGCTTGGAAATAATGCAGGAGAATTCCCATTCGTGATAAACGGGTCCATACCCTTCAGGTATATAAACGGTCTCCTCGTGGCCGATGACTGCGGAAGGCGACTTCAATATCAGCAGAGGTACCGGCGAGGCGGGTATTCCCAGCATTTTGCGATAGTCCCTGTAATTATTCCCGGTACAGATGATTTTGGGCGGCCGATGAGAAGCGGTGAATGCAACATTTGACTGCAGATGAACCAAGCCGGCTTTTTTTTCAACCTGTTTTAATGCATACACGTTTGAATGCTGAGCCGCCCTCAGCGCTTCGTCCCCTTGTTGTAAAAAACGCAAAAAATCCGAAGGAAGCTCTGAATCTGCTTTTGAGGCTGGATCTACGGCTCCCTGATCTGACAGCATCGCAAGGTATGCTGCGTTAAGATCGATGACATAATCATCCACAAAAGAAACCAGTCTGTTATAGCCGTCAACCATTACGGTGCCGATTTTCATCTGTTGTTCCTGCCTATCGTATGGCCCCCTGAGCCCTTGTTCTAACTGCCGTCATCCAGACTCGCCAGTAGCGCCGATAGGCGATCATTGCCGCCGACCGGGGGACGCCAATCAAGCTGAACCACATCAATTCCCTCGGCACGAAGGTTCTGGGCAAACTCCTCAAGACCGATGTTGACGACATGAAGGGGGGTATTTAAAATATTTTTCTGATTCATGATTTATGCTCCATGAATTGGTTATGAAGTCCCGGGTTGACTAAAAGCGCGGCAAAACGGGCGGCTTCTGCATTGGAAGGAAAAACATCTATTTCGGCATCCTGCAGTTGTTTGATCTGCAGCTTCATATCCTGAGGATCCATTTCGGTCCCGATCACAGAAGCAAGCGCCGCGAACGGCCTTCCGGCTTTTACAAATCTTTTATGAATTACCTTTACTGCGGCGGCAAGGGGTTCGGCGGGGTTCTCATGAGATCCCTTTCCCAAAACAAGGTCAAGCAGCAAAATGTTCGCCCCGTTTCTTTTTCCCATTTCCAAGATCATCTCTGTTCGCTTCTGTGGGTCAATCATCGGGTGCGGTCGGCCGATGGTGTAGACATCATCCCCCAGATCGAGTATCAGACCCGAATGGCCGTCGCTTTCCGGTTGATTATAACCTACCGGGCCTAAAAACCCCTCCAGCAGCAAATGAGACTCATAGGCAAGGGTCCCGCCGGTGTACAAGCCCAGAATCCGGCTGCCGGCCAAATCGTCCCGGTCCTTCATTCGGCTCAGCTTGCGCTTGATTACCTGATGCTCGGTAAAACATTTCGGCTGCCATGGTTGTTCCCGCAGTACCGCTACCGCTGCATCCGCCGCTTCATCCAGCGTTCTGGCGGAAATTGCACCATCGATATTAAAATCCGAAGTGCCGATGCAGCATATGACGACCGGTTTTTTTAATTTTTGTATGATTTCTTTAATTTTCGGTTTAACAGCGGCACAAATCGGTTTGGAAACCAATATGACGACTTCGGTAGCGGCATCCTGTGCCAGTGCCTCAAAAGCAAAGCTGGTCATTAAACCGCCGACCTGCCGGGACAGATCTCTGCCCCCCACCCCGATCCCGTGGGAAATACCTTCACCCAGCATGCTCACCCGTGCCGCAACCGCCTGCAGCCCCGTACCCGACGCCGATACACAGCCGATTCGACCCCTGGGCACCACATTCGCAAAGCCGAGGCCGACCCCGTTTATATATGCCGTTCCCTGATCCGGCCCCATACAAAACAGGCCCCGCTTAACGGCTTCCTGTTTGAGTTCGACTTCCGCCTCAATCGGAACATTATCGCTGAATAAAAAAACATGAAGATCCCGCCGGAGCGCTTTGATGGCTTCAAACCTGGCATAGGCACCCGGGATCGAAATGGAAACCAAATTGGCGTTTGGCATTAATCGAACCGCCGAGTCCAGCGTTCGCGGCCGATACTCCTGAGACTCTTCCATAGCCTGCCGCCGCTCCGCCAGGAGCTCCTTGGCGGCAATGATGGTGTCATCAGCAACCGTTTCCGTATCGGCCGCGATGGTAACAATCAAATCGTTGGCACTGGCTTTTACCCCTTCTGCGGTGGATAGTCCGATCTGCCCAAGCAGTTCATGGTTGGAGGGCGTGCCCATAAACAGGGCCGCTTCTTTTACCCCGGGACGCTGACGCAGCTTGCCGGCTATGCGCATCAGAATAACGGAATCCTGGTAAAAAGACGGCATAATTTCAGTTTTTATAATCATACGAATCTCCTGCTTCGAGCTTCTCGATAAATCATCTTCTTGTTGCGCCGATAGGTTCAGGTTACATCAGAGTGTCCCATGCCCTTTGCCGCTAGCAGCGCTTTTAGCACCAGTGCAACACCGGCCAGCGCGTCCCAGCCGGATGTGTGACCGACAGCGTCCAGTTCTCTTAGAATGACCTTTAATCCGGTTTTTCTTTTCACGCTTAGCGCCGCTATCGCATGATGCAAGATTTCATGGCCCTGACCTCCTGCAGCGCAAAACAGGTGCGCAAAACTGATTTTTCCTGTTCGAAGCCTTGCCATGGAAAGAACGCCACCAGCCATTTTTTTAGCCAAATCCCCTCTGCCCAAGGAAGACAGCGTGATCAGGATGCCGCCTAAAAAATCATCCCCCGCCGGGGTCAACCCCGGCCCCAACCCGATAAGTGTCCGAATTTCATTCTGGATGTCCGAAATGCGGGTAGGTTTCCCTGAAAATTCAGCATTCAGCCATTCCTGAATACGCGCCGCGCTTTTCCAGGCCATTTTCATAAGGGACGACGGTAAGGTTTCCGGGCGGAACGGCGTGTTGAATGATGTCCTAACAAAGGAACCGAGCCCGTCGGCCAGTTCGCGCCTGTCGGTTTCTTCTGATAAAATGTTTATCCTCTCGGCAACGACATTTATATTCCATTTATTTGAGATATCCTCTGGCTGCCAGCATTGAATATTGGAAAGCGTGAACTCGAAGCGATTATCGATTCGGATTGCCTCCCTTTCTGACTGGACTACCGCATGATTCGTGAGTCCTGCTGCTACCCAGTTGACAGGACCGGGCATCCGACACATAACATTAAGCGGTCCGGGACGAATGGAATGCGAACCGACGAAAATAAGCTCACCAAAACTGCTCTGGCAGTAAAATCCCTGCCTGAAAACAGCCAGCACTTTCCAAGAGCAGCCGGATTTCAGCGCCCGGTTAGCATAGTTTCCCGCCATCTGCACCGGACAGTCAATTGTGAACCTGAATTGATCTGTGAGCGAACGCATAATTGAATTTATGAATCATCCCGAAAGATGTGGGTGCCGGTTTCTCCTTTAAGGGCAGAAAATGCGTTTTCCAATTGCGAAATAATGACGCGTTTTCCGCCCCCTTCAATAAAGCGGATGGCGGCCTCCACCTTTGGACCCATGCTCCCTTCCGGGAAATGACCTTCGGCAAGGTGTCGTCGCATTTCTGTTACGGTAGCAGAGGTTATTTCTTTCTGCCGGGGCGTACCGAAATGCAGCATAACCTGCGGAACGCCCGTTAAAATCATCATATCCTTTATCCCCAAAATATTGGCCATGTGCGCGGAGGTCAGATCTTTGTCGATAACCGCGTCAACGCCGCGCCGGATGCCCCGCCGGTCCCGAACAACCGGGATTCCGCCGCCACCGCCGGCGATAACGATCGTGCCCCTTTTTGCAACCGCTTCCACCAGGGAAATATCACAAATATGTTTTGGTTTCGGCGAAGATACCACCAGGCGCCAGCCCCGGCCGGCGTCTTCCCGCATCTGCCACCCAAGCTCTTTGGACAGCGCTTGCGCCTCTTCCCTGCTGAAAAAATATCCGATGGGTTTTGTGGGACGATCGAATGCCGGATCCTGGGGATCGACCTCCACCTGGGTCAACAGGCACACCACATGCCGCTGGTTGCCTGCTTCGCGCAGCGTATTTTCAAAAGCCTGCATCAAGACATAGGCAATACCGCCCTGGCTGTTGGCGACACAGATATCCAGGGACATGGGGACAACCCGGTCACGCGCAATTGTCTGGCGCATGATGACCTTTCCGACACCGGGGCCGTTGCCGTGGGTAATGATCAGTTCGTTTTCCAGCTGCATAATCGGCAACAGGGACCGGCCGGCGGCCGCGGCATATCGAAACTGTTCTTCAGAAGTTCCCCTGATGCCGGCCGGATGGATGGCATTGCCGCCAACGGCAATTAAAAGCCGATCCGGGATATCATTCGTTTGCATAATACTTTTCCCTGCGGGCTACATTTTACTAGGAAGCCACAATACTATTTCCGGGAATACCATTAGCAGCAACGTAAAGGCCAACATGATAAACACAAAAGGAAAGGCGCCCCAAATAGTGTCAGCCAGATCTCCGCCGTCCCGCCGGACTCCCTGGATGACGAATAGATTCATACCCACCGGCGGGGTGATCATGCCGATCTCGCTCATCAGAACGATAAAGATGCCAAACCAGATGGCATCACCTCCCACCGCCGTAACGATTGGATAAGCGATCGGAATGGTCGCGACCTGGATGGACAACACATCTAAAAAACAACCCAGGATCAGGTAGAAAACAATCAGTATCAGCAGCAGGTTGTTCAGCGACAGGTTTTTCGACATCACCCATTTCGTCATGACCTGGGCAACGCCGACAAGGCTGAGCAGCAGGTTCAGGACAAACGCGCCCACGATGATCAGCAGTATCATACCGGTTAGCTGGGCGGACCGAACAAAACAGGCATGTAAAACCTTCAGTGACAGCTTGCGTCTTATTGCGGCAAATAAAAGCGCCGTTAAAATGCCCAGCGCCGCAGATTCCGTGGGAGTAGCTATCCCAAAATAAATACTTCCCATGACAACCAGAAAAATAACAAGGGGGGGAATAAGCGGTGGCAGTGACTCCATCCGCTCACGCCAAGTGGGTTTGGGTTCGCGCCGGTATGCCTTATCTTTAATATTGACAATCAGAATATAAAGCATAAAAGACAATGTCAGCAATATCCCCGGAATCACACCTCCCACAAACAGCTTACTGATGGAGTTGTTTGTCAGGCCGCCGTATATTAGCAATGCGATGCTGGGAGGAATCAAGATACCCAAGGTTCCGCCAGCAGCCAGCGAACCAAGGGCCTGCCGCTTGGAATAACCCCGTTTATCGAGCTCCGGCAAGGCCACATTGCCAATGGTGGCAGCGCACGCCACCGATGAGCCTGTGGTTGCCGCAAACAGCGCGGAACAGCCGATGTTGGTATGAACCAGGCCGCCGGGAAGCCGCCTGAACCATACAGACAACCCTTTATACATACCGTCCGCTATTCCGGTCCGCAAGAGAAGCTCGCCCATCAGAATAAAGAGCGGGACCGCCGTTAGAATGTTTTCATTCTGAACGCCCCAGACGACGCTACCGATGGAGCCAACGAAGGGAGGTCCGTAAGCCAGCACCCCCCCAATGGTGCCCAAGACGACCATCACAACCCCAATGGGAATACCGATTAAAAGGAGCCCCAATCCTATTATAAAAGCTGTAAATATAATTCCGACATCCATATGCCCATCTCCAGCTCGCGGTTATCGATTTGCCGCATTCTCAAGTTCTTCTTCAAGTTCTTCGGCCGCAGCTTTAGGTTGAAAATCAGACTGAAGCTCTTTGAGTCGATTTCCTAAAAGTAGTTTCGTTGCCCGAAATGCCAAGATGACTCCGGTAACGGCAAACATGAACAGCCCGGCATACCATGCCCCCTGTGGATAAATAAGCGGGGTCGCCCATGGCGTCGGGGCGGTACTGTGATATAGAAACGTGTCGCGGATAACACCAAATCCCGTTGCCGCCAAGAGCAGACCAAAAAGCGCCAATGTCATTATTGCCACCCAGTTGAGAATCGCTTGAATCTTTTCCGGCAAACGGTAGTGAAAAATGTCGATTCGCATGTGGTTGCGCCCGATTAAAGCCACACAAAAGGCCATGCAGGATCCCACTGCCAGAATATACCCCCCCAATTCATCCGCGCCCTGAAGAGACATTGACAAAACCTTGCGGGCAAAGACTTCCACGCAGACCAGGGTCGACAATCCCAGACACAAATAGCCAAAAATACAACTTAAAACTTTTGAGACGGTTTTCATGTTTTTTCCCCGTATCGCCTCTCTACTCAAAACCACCGAACGCTTTGCCCGCGTATTTCCCGGGCAAAGCGTCGGTGATGGGGTTTATTAATTCATTATTGCGCTCCGAGAATCGGCCCGATTACTTCTTTCCATTTTTTCCCGGCATTGGGGTAACTTTGCTCCGTAACCTTTACCCAGTTCGGGTAGGAAATCTTCAGCACGGCTTCAGATACCAGTTTAAGGTCCGCTTCCGAAACCGGCACTTCCTTCATTTTGAACTTTGTAACCGTTTCACAGGGTTCTTTCCCGACATTGCAGCGCAAGGCGTCGTTAAAGATATCTTCGGAATAAGCCCAGATATCATCGCACAGTTTGTCTATGGATGCCTGCAGCTGTTTCTGCTGGCTGGCGGAAAGTTTTTTCCATGTATTCATGTTGATTGCATATCCATTAAATCCAACTTGAAAGCCGATTGGCATGAAATACTCGGTGACTTCCGGCCAGCCGGCGGAGTTGGCCGAACTGGCGCCCGTAATAGCGGCATCCACAACCCCGCGGGCAAGTGCCTGTTGAACTTCCGCAAAGCCGATGGGGACAGGAATTGCGCCCAGACTTTCAACAAACATTGCTAGACTCTGGTCGTATACGCGAACTTTCAATCCTTTGATGTCTTTAAGACCGCCGATCGGCTTTTTGGAAAATAACACCTGGGGACCAAACGGCCATAATCCCAACAGCCGGGCATTAAACACCTCTTGCAACCGTGCATCAAAATAGGGTTTATAGGCATTATAAACTTTGCGGGCCATTTTATAATCGGGATTTAGCCCCACCAAATCCTGCCCCAGGAGAAACGGCTCATCCCTTGCAGCCTGGGCGGTGCGTATCGATACGATATCGAACAGGCCGTTTTTCAATACCCGCAAAGTTTCCTCTGATTTAATCCCTGTCACATCGATTGCTTTATAATTGCAATCGATATCCAGGCTGGTATTTTTACTGAAATTTTCAAAAAAAGGTTGCTCTTTGTTTTTCTGAATCAGACCCGTTGCCAAGGGCTGCCCCAATACGTTTAACGTCATTTTTGCGACAGCGGAACTGGCACCAAAACTGAGTCCGATCGCCAACATGACAGCAAGACAAAGAACTTTTTTTAATACTCCCATCACGCTCCTCCTTATCCGAAAAGGGTTATGATTTAAGTGAGTATTCCGGATAAATTTTTTCGCAACCCAGTTTCATCAGGAACATGAAAATTTGGATGACAAGGCGCCTTATTAAATCTATTATCACCTATATTTCAATTCCCGAATGCCGCGCATACTCACACTTTGATGGCGAAATCTTAATGGGAAAAAACATGAAAATATATCGGGAGAAATCTGATTTTTAACTGAATATCCCTTATTTTATATCAGGGTCAACCCTGATATGGTTCTTGTCCGGACAACATATTTTTTGATTATAGAAATTGTGCGGGCCGCGGCAGGTTCGCCTAACATGGGGGGGGGATTGAAAAAGCCAAGGTTATGTTTCTATTTTTATAATCCCCTTTCGGATGGCATACTGGGTTAATTCAGCGGTATTACGAATATGGAGCTTTTCTACTATGTGCGCACGGTGGGTTTCGACGGTTTTAATACTGATATGGAGCATCTCGGCGATTTCTCGATTCAGTCTTCCCTCAGCGATCAGTTGCAATATTTCTCTTTCCCGGGCGGTTAGTTTGTTGTAGGCCTCGTCGCTGTCTTCCCGACTTCCCCCCCGCACATATGTTTCAATCACCCGTCTTGAAATAGAAGGGCTTAAAAAGGAATCTCCCCTGCATACCGCTTTTATCGCTGATATCAGCTCATTGGGAGCGGAGCGTTTAACCAGATAACCGGAGGCTCCGGCTCTGAGCGTCTCGAAGATATATTCCTCGTTATCATGCATTGTTAGAATTAATATTCTCAATTTTGGAAACTTTTTTTTCAGTTGCCGCGTCGTCTCTAACCCATTCAGGCCCGGCATGCTGATATCCAATAGAACAACATCCGGCATCAGCTTCTCCACCTGTTTGAGCGCTTCTCTTCCGTTTTCAGCCTCTCCGACGACGTCAATATCATCTTGTCCGACCAATAGTGCGCAAAGCCCTTTTCGAACAATGGTATGGTCATCGGCAATGACCACCTTGATTTTTTTCACGATCTGTCTCCCCGTCGAATCGGCATTTCCACCGTAAGTTTGGTTCCCCGGCCGGGTACGGATTCGATTTTAAAATCACCGTTCATCAAGGCGACCCTCTCACGGATGCCAAGCAGCCCCAGCCCTTTACCAATAAACTGGTGACCGGCCTTAAATCCTTTGCCATCATCTTCAACAAGCAACCTGGCCGTCTCATTGGCGCAAGTCAATCGAATCAGAATCTTGCGAGCATCGGCGTGTTTTGCCACATTATTCAATGTTTCTTGAGCGATGCGGTATATTTGTGTTTTGACATCCGGATTTACGATCGCACCACAGTTGGATCCTTCAAAATCCACCTGTATGTTTAACCGCTTGGCAACCTGTCCGACATGCCAGCGCAGGGCGGGTTCCAAGCCCAAATCGTCGAGGATAGACGGCCGCAAATGGTATGAAAGGTCCCTGATCTGATCTGAAGCCTGATCCGCCATCCTGCGGGTTTCCACCAGTCGATCAACCAATGCCGCGTCCTTATGATCCGACAACATTTTTTCCACCACCGCCAGGTTGATACTTATCGCCGTTAACGCCTGTCCCATTTCATCGTGAAGCTCAATGGAAATTCGCTTCCGCTCTATTTCCTGGGCTTCCATAATACGGGCCGACATCTTTTTTAGTTCGTTTCGATGATGGATAATTTCTTCCACCAGCCGGGTATTATGGACTGCCACCGCCAGGCTATTGGCCACCTCGGTTGCGATTTCTATCTTCGGATCGTCAAATGCAGAACGACTGACTGCACCCAGATTCAATGTGCCGATTAGATCTTCCTTCACGCAGAGCGGAATCATCAGGTAAGACCGCACCCCTTCATTGCGAAGTGTGTCAAAGATTACACTCGGGCTTGTCACAACGGCCAAATCCTGATGAAGGATGATTTCTCCTTGTTTTAGTTTTTCGATCTCAAGAAAAGCCCCAAGGGGTATAATGGTTCCCCTCTTGATTTGGCTTTCGCCGCTGAGCTCCGCCACCATTACGTTGGCCTGTCCCCTTTGGAAATCAAAAAGCATAACGCTGGCGCGCTGACAGGGAATCATTTCAAGTGTATAGTTCAGTACTTCCTGAATGATCTTTTCAGTAGACTGAGCCTTCAAGATCGCCTGATCGGTTTTATGTAAAATTTTTAAACGTCGCAAATACTGCTGCAGCGAGACTTCCGCAGCCTTCCTGTCGGAAATGTCCTCCAACACCCCGATCCCGTAGTGCACTTGGCCATGCTGGTCTTTAATCTCCGTTGCCGCCACATTTAACCAAACCGTTTCTCCGGACTTTTTTCGAAATTTACGCTCAACCTTGAATTCCTTGGGTGCCAAATGGTTTTCCTGGATGAATTTCCCGATCTCGGGTACATGCTCCGGATCAACAATATCGGCCAGTCCCCGGTTCAACAACTCGGAGCGGCTGAACCCCAGCATCCCACAAAGGGCCGGATTTGCATCGATTATACGATACTCCGAAGTCGTGACAATCAGTATGCCCAGAGGGCTTTCACTGAAAACCGCCCGGAAGCGCTCCATTGAAGATTGCCTGTCGGTTTCCAACTGATACATAATACCGAACAAAGATGTTACCAGCGGATATGCAATCAGTTCGGGGAAAAAAAAGATCTGGACAGCGCGCCAGACCTGTTCTTTGGGAAGCGTCCATGACCAAATAAAAGTAATAATAAACACCGATAATCCCAACAGCGGCAAACGCCATAGGGTCAGATGTTGCTTATTGAATACAGACGATCGATGAAATATTACGCCTATCACTGCGGAACAAAACAGCCCCATAATCCCGCCGAAAGCTCCCCCACCTCCCAGATAAAACCGATAGGTTCCGGCAATTCCGGCTGCCACCGCGCCTGCGGGCAGACCGCCGTAGAAGGATGCCAGCGCAATCAGGCTGTTTCTAAAATCGCGTAAAACACCCTGAGAATAAACGACCGGAAACAACATGCCGATAAAAGCAGCCCCGGCAAAAAGTACCCCTAAAAGCCATCCCGGTATTATTCGATTCCGCTTCCAAAAGGCAGCCCGAACCAATCCAATAAAGGTAATGGACAAGGTTCCTGCCACCAGATTTTTCAATAGACCGAGAGATACTTCAACTGGACTCATAAGTGCTTCATCTTCAGGAAATTCCAAAAAAAACACCGATTGAATGACTGTACGAATAAATGTTTTTTAATCTGATAGCTATGTACATGAACCGTAACCACCGCGTCTGACCAGGAGGCGGTGACGCCTCCTGAGGAATTCCTGTGTTGCTCCGCGCCCCTATTGTTCGACATACGATAATGAAACTTATAACACTTGTAGACCAAAATCTGAATCTGTTCAATTAATATATACTGAACCGCTCTGAAAATTCCTGTTGATTGAAAGCACCCGATCCACACCCGCAGCGATTAAAACCTATAGAGATTATTAATAAATATAAAATGTTATATTTATATATTAACAAATAGATTGACTTTATCAAAATAAAGCTTATGATTATGCGCAATCGATAAAGGCCTGCATCAATTTGCAGGCCGGTTTCTTTTCAGCGGTATCTCCATTTGTCAAAGTGGCAACCGAAGATTGGGACCCCGAGAAATATTTGAAAGGAGGATGTCACGATGGCTAATGGAACCGTAAAATGGTTTAGCAAGACAAAAGGCTATGGTTTTATTGAGCAGGAAGACGGCACGGATGTATTCGTCCATCATTCCGGCATCAATGCGGCCGGTTTTAAGACCCTTAACGAGGGCGATCACGTAACATTTAATGTCGAGCAGGGCCAAAAAGGCCTGTCTGCGGTAAATGTAACGGTTGCTTAGGCAGCCTCATTAAAAAATCCGCAAGGGCGCCCTGGATCTTCTATTCAGGGTGCCCTTTTTTATTAGAAGCCGTTTCAAAACCCCATCTGAGGCCTGATAGCTGCGTTGCAAGCCTCTTCAAAATGCTCACAACCTCCCATTGGTTGCTGCGCTTTTTCATCGGCTTGCGCCTTGCTCTCAGACCTGATCCGAGATTTTAAAACGGCTTCTAGACAATCCTGCCCACCGGCGATAGCAGTTTTCTAAAGCACGGCCGGGTTCAACTCCATTTTTCTGCCGAGTCCCGTATTCAATTCAGCCATATATACTTGCAATCCTTGAACAGATACCGTATGACTTCCCTTCAATTTTACCCGCACGGATACTGAAACGGGTATTCACCTGAATTGCACCGGAGTAAAGAACGATGTCTGCGAAGGAGTTAAAGTGAAAAAGCTATTTTCCATCTTGTTTGTATCGGTATTGTTGATCACGGTCCTGATTTCCTGTGAAAAAGCACCATCCACCACCACGCTGACGTACAGTATTTTTTTCCCACCCAGTCACGGTCAGAGCGTAGCCGGAACGGAATGGGCCCGCGAAATTGAAAAACGCAGCAATGGCCGGGTCAAGATTAATGTCTTTCCCGGCGGCACCCTGACAAAGGCAAACGAGTGCTATGACGGTGTCATCAAAGGCATATCGGATATCGGCATGTCATGCTTTGCATATACCCGCGGCCGCTTCCCAATCATGGAGGCCGTTGACCTGCCGCTGGGGTATCCCAACGGCAAAACCGCCACCTATTCGGCCAATGCGTTTTACCAGAAGATGAAACCAAAGGAACTCGACGATGTCAAGGTTCTTTACCTGCACGCACACGGACCGGGCCTGCTGCATACCACCAAGCCGGTCAAGGCCCTGGGCGACTTAAAGGGCATGAAGATCCGTTCAACCGGACTGAGCACAAAAATCGTTGAAGCTCTGGGTGCAACCCCTGTCGCCATGTCCCAGGGAGAAACCTATGAAGCCTTGCAGAAAGGGGTCGTCGAAGGAACCTTCACGCCCATCGAGACCTTGAAAGGCTGGCGGCAGGGAGAGGTAATCCGCTACACTACCGACTGTTCCCAGGTCGGTTATACCACGGCCATGTTTGTGGTAATGAATCGGGACAAATGGAAAGCACTACCCCAGGATATTCAGGCTATTTTTGAAGCCGTCAGCGCTGAATGGGTTAAGATTCACGCCGACACCTGGGATCGCCTCGATATTGAAGGACGCGAGTATTCACTGGGCTTGAAAAACGAAATCATTCGCCTCGACGACGCCGGCAAACCGGAATGGATCAAGGCGGTTAACCCGATCATCGACGCATACATCAAAGATATCAACCAGAAGGGACTGCCGGGCGATCTGGCCGTCACCGAATTGCGGCAGTTGATCGAAGCCAACAGCAAGAAGTACGCGGATTAAAACAGCCGGTGCGGTGCCGGCGGTTGAGTGACCCCTGAACCGCCCAACATTGCTTCAGGTAAGTGAAAGCATAACCAGTATGTTTCGTTTTGAAAAAACAATCGCGGCCTTTGCCCATAAAGTGAACTGGGTGGCCGGAGGGGCTGTTGCCGCGATGATGCTGCTGACAACCGCGGATGTCGTTTTGCGCGCATTTCGACACCCTATCCCCGGCGCTTACGAAATCGTGGGGCTCATCGGATCCTTGGCCATATCTTTTTCTCTGGCTTACACTTCCATTGAAAAAGGGCATATCGCGGTGGAGTTTCTGATCAACCGCTTTTCAGCGCCGGCCCAAGCCTTTATCAGCGCGGTGAACGCACTCGTGTCAACCATACTGTTTGCCGTCATCACCTGGCAAGGCATACTTTACGGAACCGACTTCCTTTTGCGAGGGGAAGTATCGATGACGATTCAGCTGCCGATATATCCTTTTGTTTACGGCGTCGCCGCCGGCTGCGGGTTGCTTTGCCCGGTGCTGCTGGTGGAATTTTTAGAGGCCGTCAGACGGTATCGCACCTATCGAAACGCGTAGCGCGAAACAATAACGGGATCCCCCGCGCCGTAAGCGGACGGGGCATCAATCATCAGAAAAAATGGATTTGAGAGCCCGGCGGGCTCACTTGCAGATAGAACAAACAACATGTCTCCAACTTTAATCGGTCTGATCGGAATTGCGGCCCTTTTTATCCTGATTTTTTCGCGGATGCCCATCGCCTTTATCATGATGCTGGTGGGTTTTGTCGGATTCGGATGGATCGTGTCCCTTGATGCCGCGCTGAACCTGGCGGCAAAAGACCTGTTTTCAGTTTTCAGTTCCTATAACCTGACCGTTATCCCGCTGTTTGTGCTGATGGGACAGATTGCTTTTCATGCCGGGATCAGCACCCGGCTGTTCGATGCGGCTTACAAGTTTATCGGACATTTGCCCGGCGGGCTGGCGATTGCCGCTGTGGGCGCCTGCGCCGCCTTCTCGGCAATTTGCGGCTCCACCAATGCCACGGCCGCAACCATGGCTTCGGCCACCTTGCCGGAAATGAAACGGTTTAACTACCAGCCCAGCCTGGCCACCGGAACGGTGGCGGCCGGCGGAAGCCTGGGCATATTGATCCCGCCCAGCGTCATCTTTATCGTATACGGCATTCTGACCGAACAGTCCATCGGCAAACTTTTTATCGCCGGCCTGCTGCCGGGCATTCTGCTGACCATTTTGTTTATCCTCACTATTATGATCTGGGCTCAATTAAAACCGGAGATCGGACCCAAGGGAGAACGGGCGCCTTTTAGAGAAAAAATTGCTTCGCTTTCCGGACTGGTTGAAACCCTGATTCTGTTTTCAATCGTCATGGGGGGGCTTTTTGCGGGATTGTTCACACCCACGGAAGCCGGTGCCATTGGTGCTTTCGGAACCATTGTACTGGCTCTTATCAGAAGGACGCTCTCATGGAAGGGGTTTGCCGCGGCCCTGTTTGAAACCACCCGTATTACCAGCATGATACTGGTCATCGTTGCAGGGGCAACGATTTTCAGTCACTTTCTGGCGATTTCCCGAATCCCCTTTGACATCGCCAGCTGGATCGCAGGGATTCATTTGCCGGCGGTTGCGGTCATGTTTCTGATCATCCTGATCTATCTCATAGGCGGCTGTTTCATTGATGCCCTAGCACTGATCATGCTCACCGTACCGATTTTTTACCCTGTTGTAATTAAACTCGGTTATGATCCCCTCTGGTTCGGAGTCATCATCGTACTGATCACCCAGATTGGTGTGATTACCCCTCCGGTAGGCGCCAATGTGTATGTTGTCAGCGGAGTCGCTCGGGACGTACCGTTGGAAGTGATTTTCCGGGGAGTCTTTCCGTTTCTGCTCGCAATGATTCTCTGTACGCTGCTGCTGATTCCGTTTCCGCAGGTGGCGCTGTGGCTGCCGTCGCTGATCCGGTAGCCGCACAAGTGGACAAACCGGCGCTTATCTCTATGCAATTGAAGCGGATAGGCTGGGCTGCGTTGCGCGCGGAGGTGCACGGAACCTTAGGAATGGGGCTTTAAAACGGTTGTTAATACTTCATATAATGGAACGGTTCGATCTCCGAAAGCGCCTGGGACGAAAGGATCTGATAACCGGCTTTTTTCAGAAATGCTTCCACCTCATCCGGGTTTTTGACATCAATGACAAAAACGGCATGTTTGTGGCTTTCAATCACAAACCCGTATGCGTTTTCGATATTCATGTGCCCGGCGGCAAGGATCTGGATCAGCTTGTCCAGTCCGCCGGGTTTGTCCGGAATCAGAACGGCAACAATTTCGTTCAGCTCTGCAGCAGTCCCCCCCCGGGTCAGGGCCCTATGCCCGCGCTCAGGATCATCCACTATCATATGAAAATAGCCCGACTGGCCAAAAGAAGTAATCGAGATGGCGCGAATATTTATTTTTTCCTTGGCCAGAATTGAAGTGACTCCCGCCAGCACGCCGGGTTTGTTTTCGGCCGGTATGGTGATTTGATAAGCTTTCATAGCCGTCTTAACTTCCTAATTATTCAAATTTTTTAAGGAACTCAACACCGATGCCTTCCGGTTTGATCCTGACGATCTGGGCCGGAACCTTGATGCGTTTATTGTTGGCAAGGGGTATCTCGATGGTAATCATCTGGCCCACTGAAAATGCATCCTCGGTAGCGATAAACATTCCGCCGGCGCTGATATCCTGACTGACTCCGGTAAAGGCCTGGTCTTTCATCGTAAACTGAATTGTTTTTTTAAAACTTTTGCGGGGGTCTTCCCTTTCACTGGTCATAGACGCCGCAGGCATGACTTCCAGCTGTTGATAGAGCGACAGTTGCTGTTCTTCGGTCATATCCAATATCTTCCGAATTAAACTGACGGTTATATTCTCCTTTCCGCTTTCCTGATCGGTATCCGCCATCGCCATACTCCTTTTCTATTAATTTATTTTCATATTTCTAATATCATACTAATTCATTTTAACGCAACAGCTTATCTTTATTGAGTATTGACAAAAAAAAGATTAAACGTTATCAGAAAGTTTTCCGGAATTGCCTTTTGTCCTGACGCCGGCTCGGATGAGATGAGTCGTTCTATCCCGCGGCTAATCCACTGTTTTTGGCAGCAGAGAACCGTATTGAGAAAAACGCTGATATATGCACTCCTGCTGGGCATAAAAACCTTCAGCCGCATTTTCTACCGTTTCGATATTTCCTGGGCAGGCAGCTTGCCGAAAGACCCCTGGGCCGATCTTCGACTTATTTTAATTTTAAATCATACCAGCCTTTACGAGCCGCTGTTTGTCGGGTGGGTTCCCAATCGGTTTTTAAAACATGTCGCCGGAAACGGGTTGGTCCCGATCGCTGATAAAACCTATAACCGCCCCCTGGTCGGCCGTTTTTTCAGAATGGTGGCACAAAATGTGATTTCAATCTCGCGCCTGCGCGACATCAGCTGGGACCGGTTTATCGACAGAATTCGTCCGGATTCCCTGGTTATCATGCTCCCGGAAGGCCGTATGAAACGCCAAAACGGTTTGGACGCCAACGGCAATCCCATGACGATTCGGGGCGGCGTAGCCGACCTGCTGGAGGCTATCCCGAGCGGTCGCATGCTGATCGCCTACAGCGGAGGTCTTCACCATGTTCAAATCCCCAGCCAGCTGATCCCGCGGCTGTTTAAAACTCTGCGGATGCGGGTTGAAAGCCTAGATGTATCTCATTACAAACACATGCTTTGGCACAGCCGTGGATCAAAAAGTTTTAAGCAGGCCGTAGTCACCGATCTTGAAAATCGCCTGCGCATCAACTGCCCTGACGGTTATTGTTAGAACCGCATTGATTTCTTTCCTACCTGTAAACCAGTTGTTTCATGATCCTGCGGGAACGTAAATTAGAAAGATACACATAATGGTCCTTTATTTCCTCAAACGTTAACTGAAAGCCCGTTTCTCATTAATTCTGTTATCATATCAGTTAGTTAAGATCATACTTATAAATACTGTCACAATGGCACATATTTTGTATCCCTTCTATTAAGCGCACGGTCTTTCAGGCAGCAATCAGCTTAAGCCCGGCTTCGCGTTGTTACCTGTGAAGAATAACACGTAAAACCAAATCGATCTGCGGCTGATTCACCGTGTTATTTTGACCACAATTACATTTACCTTAAGGAGTGAAGCCATGAAACGAAAATTATTTTTACGGATTGGAGCGGTTGTACTGATCTTTTCCCTGATGAGTGTATGGCAGGTATCCGCAGCGGATAATATTGTAATAAAAGGCAAGCTGAACAACGGCGGCAAGGGAATACTCGCCGGCGACGGCAAGCAATATACGATCATCCCCTCTGAAAACCTGGAAGGAGAACTGATCAAGCATATTGGCAAACAGGTGGAGTTAACCGGTGTTGCTTATGTCAGCCACGGCCGGAATATGATAACGGCTTTCGCAGTCAATGTATTAAAGTAGATGCACGCAGCTGCGCCTTTGATATTCATTAAATGATTTCTGTTATGTTTTGGCTTAGGCATTTATACCAAAACTCACGCCCGGCATTTGTTGCTAATATTTAACAACGGATCGATTTAATTTAAACGATCCGGCCGGCAAGTTAAATAAGGGTCGTTTTCTTGACATCCATCAGGGGGAGGCATATTATGCATTTCCCCAAAATGATGGGATCATATTGATTGCCGATAATACTGCAACCTCGCTGTGTAATGCCTTTGTGTTACATGATCTTCCATAGCAAAAAACTATTGTCACTACCCCTCAAACTGTTCCCCAAACAATATCTGCCGATTGATAGTCATCAACACACGGACGAAAATCAATGCAATTGTTGCTTGAGAGGTATCGATCCGCGAAAAAATACACAATCAATAAGGAGGGAAGATACATGTTAAAATCTAGATTTTTTGGTCTTTTGTTGACCCTGGTGCTGGTTGTCGCGCTTCAACTGCCTGCAGCCGCCCAGTCGCCCGCGGGGAAACCGTTAAATCTAACCATCATCGGCGGCCGAACCGGCGGGGTCTGGTCGGTCTTTTCGGAAGGAATCGCCGAGAGTGTCCGCAAGTCTAATCCCGGCGCCATCGTAACGGTTGAGCCGGGCAGCACCAGTGGCAACCCGGGCATTGTCAATCAGGGGAGAATTCCTGTCGGGCTGGCTTTTTCGCTGACGGCTTATTCGGCATATCGCGGCACAGAGCCTTATGACGGCAAGCCCAATCCCAACCTTCGTTCGGTTGCAGCAGTGATGCCGAAAAACCTTTACCAGTTTTGCGTAAGCAAGAAAAGCGGTTTGACCAGCCTGGCAGACATCAAAGCTAAAAAATTCCCTTTGCGGGTTTCAGTTGATGACAAAGGGTCGACAGCCGATCTCGTTACCCGGGAAATGTTCAAGGCTTACGGGTTTTCATACAAGGATATTGAAAACTGGGGTGGAAAGATTTTTTACCTTTCAGGCGAAAAGACTTTTGAAATGATGTCTGACGGGCGGATGGATGCAATGCCGGATGCATTGCCATGCCCATCGGGGGATATCCTGGAAGCCTCCACCAACCAGGAACTGGAGTTGCTTTCTTTCAGCGACCAAGCCATTGACAAGGTCATCAACAGCATGAAGCTGACAAAGGGCGTGGTAACAGCCGGTACATACAAATTTCTCAAGCGGGATATCCCGACAGTCGGTGTGGCCGTGATTCTGATCACCAACAAAGACGTACCCGAAGATACGATTTATAAGACGGTCAAAAGCGTATTTGAAAATCTTGCCTATTTAGCCACCGTCCACGACGCTTTTAAAGATCTTAATAAAGATACCATTGCCGCCGTCGGCGGGTTGCCGCTTCACCCGGGTGCCCTAAAATTTTATAAAGAAAAAGGCATTCTCAAGTAAGCTTTTTATTATTGCGAAAGCAGGGGCAGAAGGTCTTTTCGACCTTCTGCCCCACCGCCCTGTCAGTATAGTTACTCATCAACCAAGGGAAGCGTCATGACTGAATCCAATGGAGGCATCCAGGCGACATTTCGAAAGTTTACGGCGGCACTTTTTACGGAAGGGTTGTATCGTAAAAACATAGACGGGCTGTGGGGATGGATGATTCGGATCATTGCCATCGCCATGTCCTTGTTTCAGATCTGGTCTGTCGTCTGGGGGGCGCTGGATCCCTTCGCCCAGGGATCAATTCACTTTACCTTTATCCTGGTCCTCACTTTTGCTTACTGCAGCTTTTCAAAAAAAAGCCACAAAAGCAAACCGACTCCTGTTGAAATAATCTTTATTCTACTGGCGCTGGCCGCAGGCATCTACTTTTTGCTGAACATTGAGCGCATTTCATTCAGAAAGACTCTGTTTGACCCCCTTTCTGCAGCAGATCTTTTTTTCGGTGCAGTATATGTCGTGTTAGGCCTTGAAGCGGCCCGGCGAACCATCGGCATTCCCATCTGCCTCGTCGTAACAGCATTTCTGATCTATGCCTTTTTCGGTCACCACCTGCCGGGTGTCTGGGGCCACCGGCCCTTTACCTTCAGCGAGGTGACCGATCAGTTATCCTTCAGCCTGGTTGGGATCTGGGGATCTCCCTTGATCGTGGCGTCAACTTTTGTGTTTGTATTTCTTTTGTTTGGCGCATTTCTACAATCCTCCGGGGCCGGAACCTTCTTTTTCGACGTTTCCTCTGCACTGACAGGCGGCGCCCGGGGCGGCGCATCCAAGGTGGCGGTGCTGGCCAGCGGCCTTTTTGGAACCATTTCCGGCAGTCCGACCGCTAACGTTGTGACCACCGGAAGCTTTACCATTCCCATGTCCAAGCGGCTAGGATACCGGCCTGAATTTGCCGCGGCCGTAGAGGCGGTGGCTTCCACCGGCGGCAGCATCATGCCGCCCGTGATGGGATCAGCAGCATTTCTGATGGCGGAAATTACCAATATTCCTTATGGGAAAATTATTACGGCAGCGGCACTCCCGGCGCTTCTTTACTATATTTCGATTTTCATGATGGTGCACTTTGAGGCGATCCGGATCGATCTGCCGATCCAAAATAAAGAAGATGTGCCTCAACTCGGCGGCGTAATGGCCCGGGGCTGGCAGTATTTACTGCCACTTGGGCTTATGGTCTGGCTTTTGATCTCCGGGAAGAGCCCTTCCATTACCGGCGTCTATAGCACATTAGCCGTTGTGGCGGTGAGTTGGTTCCGGAAAGATACCCGTATGGGCGTCAAGGCGGTCTTATGCGCGCTGGAAGACGGAGCCAAAATTGCAATCCCGGTAACCACCGCCTGCGCTGCTGCCGGCATGGTCATCGCCGGAATCATGGGCACCGGCCTGGGTGGAAAGATGACCAGCATTATCCTGGGGGCGACCCATGGCTATCTCTTTGTGGCGATGCTGTTTACGATGTTAATTTGTCTGGTTTTAGGAATGGGGATGCCGGTAGCCGCAGCTTACGTCCTTACGGCCATGTTGGCGGCGCCCACCTTGATATCCATGGGGGTCGGCAAACTCGCTGCTCATCTATTTGTTGTTTATTTTTCTATTATTTCCGCCATTACTCCCCCTGTGGCAGTGGCCGCTTTTGCTGCAGCCGGAATCGCGGAATCCAACCCCAACCAGGTAGGTTTTCTGGCCGTACGCCTTGGACTGGCAGCGTTTATTGTCCCATTTATGTTTGTCTATCAACCGGGATTGTTATTGCAAGGGGATGTGTTTCATGTGATTCAGGCCGCCATCACAAGTTCTATCGGTGTGATTGCGCTGGCTGGGAGTGTAATCGGTTGGTTTGCGGCAAAAACTTCCTTCTTAGAGCGGATCCTCCTGGGGGGCGCGGGGCTGTTGCTGATTCATACCGGTACCCTGACCGATGTGATTGGATTCGGTGTGATAGCCGCTATTGCATTTAAGCAAAAAATACAGATCCGGAAATCCAAAAGTTCTGCCCATCAGTAACTACCCGATGAAGAATAACGAACACGGCCCGGATTTGAAGTTCGATTTGATGGCCCCCATCATTTGATTACAATGATATTGCCGTCGGCATCTTTGATACACTTGTTCATTGAGGTGGCGCAGGTCAGGTCATAATTGCTGATTTTTTTCCTGTCGAGCAGGATCTCCCCGATACGCCGCTCCATCTGTCTGACCGCCCAGCCGACATCCCCCTGGGTGGCATAGCCAAGCTCCTGCAGGACGTCACCAATTTTTCTTTTTGTTTTTTTCTGAACACGCAGCGCGTGGTCTCTTTGCTCCGGGGTAATGCGCCCCGCTTTAACCAGCACTTCGCCCAGCTTGCGGGTCTGTTCCTGCAGCGCTTCCCGCAGATCTTCCGGATCGATAAATCCTTCAGACACCAGTACGTCTCCAATTTGTGCGAATTCTTTATTTCTTCCTCTGAACACGCAGCATAAGAAATGAAAAAGCGCTGTTAGCACCAAGGACAGGATTAGAAAGAAAAAAATTAGGAAGGCGAAGTTGACGGTCGGATCTTGAAAAATATCGAATAAGCCAGCCAGTTCTCTTGTTTCAGGGAAAACCGGCAGCAGCAGATAAGCTACCAGGAAGATAACAAAAAAAGCAACAAACAGATAAAGTTTTGCCTTAGCAATCATATTTGAGCCATCGACGTAAAGGGTCTGGGCTGCATGATTCTCAATGCTAAATTATGTCATAATGAAACTCACGATAACTTATTTGATTTCATATCATATCTTATGGTTAAAAACCATAAAAAAGGCCGGTTGCCCACCGGAACCGGTCAAATCATGCTACGGCCCGAAGCCATTGCCGGCCGAAAAATTTCATAACGCCGTTAACTGGTAGATTCAATCCGGCATAGGATAACCGGTATTTCCTGATCCTGCGACCGTATTCTTTTCTTCTGTGCCGACATTTTAAAAAGCGGCTGCAATTGCCGATAGAAATCCAGGGTAACCTTTCTGACTTCAGAGCATAAAAGCATTTCACCGCCGGGTCTCAGAAGGCGATGAAATAAATTGCGCAGCGGATCAAAATCCTTTTCATTATAGACGACTTCCGAGCCGACAATATAATCAAACCCGCCCTCAAGGCCGGGCGAATTCCAGTCCAGCTCTGCGATTTCAACCGTTGCACATTGGTTGATCAGAGAATTGGCCCTGATAAAATCAAGCGCCTGGGAATTGATTTCGGTAATGGTCATGCGATGGCCGAAAGCTGCCGCCACAATCCCTACCAAACCGATGCCGGCGCCGATTTCAAGAAACCGCTTTTCAGGCTGCGGCGTCATCCCGGCCAGGAAATCCGCCAGCACCAGCGATGCTTCCCAGACTTTCGACCACAACGGAAAATCATGAAAAATGTCATCGGGGTCAATAAACATCTCAAGCTCGGCAGGAACAAGGAAACTGAATCGGCGGCCGCGGATCACCACTTCCTGTGTTTCTGTTTTGTATCGGTTATGAAATGTCGTTAATGCGTCCATTGATAGACCTTAAAGCTGTCTTTTCAAATCATCCCGCTATTTTTAAAAGCATTACCAGAAACAACCGGCGATGACAACCGCTATAACGCGGGCAGGTCTTGATAGAAGACGGCCTACCTTCCACCGGGGTGCCCGGACATACAAAACAAAGGGGGATGGTTGTGAAACCATCCCCCTGCGCTTTGTCTCAGTTCACTAACGGATGATCGTTTAAATTAGTGAACCGTAATTTTTTTGGGTTTGTGCTCTTCAGGTTTCGGAACTTCGATTTTCAGAACGCCGTCTTTGTATTCCGCCTTTATATTTTCCGTGTCGATATTTACCGGCAAGGTAAATGACCTTTCAAACCTGCCGTAAGACCTTTCTTTGCGGTAGTATTTATTTTCAGTCACCTCATTATCATAAGTCCGTTCCCCCGTAAGCGTCAGGACGCCGTCTTTTACGTCGATGACGATATCCTTTTTATCGACACCCGGAAGTTCGGCTTTGATGACAAAATGGTCATCCTTGTCATAGATATCTGCAACCGGGTTCCAGCTCCACAAACCCGAATCACTTTCCTCTCGACCCATCGGGTAGAAGAAATCTTCAAATAACCGATTGATGCGATTTCTGGCCGAATATAAATCACCCATTGGATTCCATCTTACAATATTCATATGTTGCCTCCTGTCGTTAAGGTTGGTTTAATTTTCCTCTGATTATTGTTTACCTTTGTTACCTGATATGTTAAGTACAAAATTAATTATGTCAATATAAGAAAAATATTATTTTATTTACATTACTATTAATAATACTTAAGATATGGTAATTAAAAACAAGGGAGGCGCCTATGGATAATAACAGCAAGCATTCACATGACAACCATGTGGCTTTACCGGATACTACTGTTTCCGCTTTACGAAGCCGCCAGTCCGTTCGGGCCACCTTTAAATTAACCCCGCAATCCATCGAGGCCATCAGCATTATTTCCATTCATTTGGGAATCAAGCAAAAGTCCTTGTTTGACCACCTGATTGAGGACAGTCGGGCCCTGAACACCATTGTCAGGGAAATTGATCCCGGCGTTCTTCAATCCAAACATCGTATTCAAAAAACGTATGTCATCAGCCGCAAGAGCTTATTTTCGCTTGAAAACATGTCCAAAGAATTTAACATGCCCCGGGATGTGCTGGTGGAATATTCGATTCAGCGGCTGCTTCCGGTCATTACCGTTGAAAAGAAAAAACACAAACGTCGGATAGAAATATTTGCTGAGTTATCAGAACATTATAGAAAAGGGCTGGATATTTTACGAAGATGCGAAAACACCCTGGAAGGGGATGATCCGGTATGTGACAAACTTGAAAAATTGATGGCGGGTTATGAAAATATTTATTATGAAATCGAATCGTTGATTAAAAAAGGGGAGATAATTGAAAATTTTTAAATTGACAAAGGCGGCTTCCCCGCAAATGCAACGAGGCCTTTGAAAAATATTCAATTTCGTTTCAAGTTCAAGAAAGAGGCTTAAAATATTAGCCCGACACCGCAATTAAGCGAAAGGGTTTGTTTTGCACAGGTCTCGTTATCTATGCTTCCCCAATAGTATACTGTCGCATAAATGAGTTCAGTAAGGAGGTCTGTTCCGACGTCAGCTCCCCGAACTGAACACCCTGCCGGCGCATGACAATCGGATTAATTGGTATTTTATTAGGAACCCGTATATCTGAAACAACCTTAACAGGCAGTTTTGACAGATAAAATTCATTACCGGAAACATAGATATCCAGTTCTGTTGATCCATCCGTCGCCTCACCGGTATCAATGTAAAGGAACGACAACCCTCCCTTTCCCATATCCAGGATTTGACCCAGTTTGTTGGAATCAGGCATGAGTGCCGCAAACGCGCCCTCCTTGACCTTGAAACGCTTGAGGCCCCTGCGTTCCACAAATTCATTTAAAATGGTCACGATAAAATTCCTTTTCGGAAAATCTATTTTGTCCGACCATTCAAGCAGCTGTTCTTCTTTAAGTTTCAAGCGGTTGTTGAAAAGCACGAATCGCCTCGTCGGTCAAAGCCCTGCGGGAAATCGACCGGCGCGGCAGGTTCACGCGTTTGTGAACATTGACGAGTGGCAAACACCACCGCTTGAGAGCCTTTAACGCAGTTTTTCAGCCGCTTGACAACTTCGGCGCATGCAACCAAACTGTTAAATTTTAACCAGATTTATATTGTATGTCAAGAATTATATAACACCATATATTGTGTTTTAAACATTATCCCGTTCTTCTGCACAGAAATCGCCGGCCCTGTTCGAAAATCCACCGGCGGTGTTCAAATGGTTGGGCCCATCATTAGGTTTCGAAGGCTTAAATCAAACCCACGATTCCGGCGGCATGTTTTTCTTTTACGGTTTTTCAGGTAGGTGGATTTTTCTGAGACGATTGCTCAGCTGCTGAATAACATCCCGGGCAAAAGGCTGGTTGACTTGAAGCAGTTCCTCAAAAATATCGGTTGAAATAACCAAAATGGTGGATTCCGTCTCGCTGATGGCTGTTGCCATTCTCTTTTCACCGAGCAGATACGCCATTTCGCCGAAAACCTCACCGGCCTCAATGACGGCAAGTTTTTGCTGGGATTCTTCGATTCGGCGACAAACGCTTATTCTGCCGCGATAAACATAAAAAATATCCGTCGTGCTTTCACCCTCGCTGAAAATAGTTTCTCCGGCCAGATAATGACGGGCGTATTTTTCAAGCACCCGCTTCGGATGCTTGAACAGAAACCCTTCAATTGTTTTACCTTTGAGGTCCGGCCGTGAACGCACAAAAACCATCCGGCCGATAGCAAGGGAGTCGATGTTGTCGGAAACATATGCATATTGTGCGAAGTAAAAGTAGAGCACAAAGGTAAAATGCACCCACAGCAGCATCAGAATCAGTGAACCCAGCACGCCGTAAACGATATTAAAATCCGAGACGCTATAAAATCTGGCCATTAACAGATGCAGCAGGATAACCGCAAGGGTGCACCACAGGGCCCCTTTCAGGCTTGACAGCGTAGAGGGTTTTGTTCCCGGCACAAAGCGGTAAGATAGAAAAACCAATACGAAAATAGATACAAACGGAAATAAATTTCTGATGAATGGCTCAATGGAACTGATCAGCCGCTGGAAGATCATATTGTCGGCCATGATTGTCTGAATAAAATTCAGGCCGATGCTGATTACCGCCACAATAAAAGCCAGGCCGAGCATCATGGTCAGCGCCAGCAGCGACAAAATATTCATGACGAATGTTGTTCGTGTTTTTTGAGACTTGAAGACAATTTCAAGCCCTTTCTGTATGGCAGTTAAAATCCAGCATCCGGCCCACAGCAGATTGATAAGCCCAAAAATGCCCATTGCTTTGGCTTTGACATTGATCAGTCCGATTCGAATCAGAAAGTCCTTGTCGACAGTTGAATGGATATTTTTTAGAAACGCGAAGAATTCATTAGAAATATTTGGATAGGATGCCAGGTACTTATAAAAGGTCAGCAGTAGCAGTAAAAGGATCGGCGTAATCGACAGCAGAAAGAAAAAGGCGGTAGCCGCCGCATGATGAAGCAGCTCGTTTTTAAAAAAGAGGCTGGACGTCAGTATGATTTTTTGAAAAAAAAATTGGGCCTGCTTGCGTATCCACTTCAACAAGCTGTTATCATGACCGAAATCTTCCACGGTAAAAGCTCCCTTGCTGACTTATCCGAATACACAAGCCTGACCAAATAATCAAGAGGATAGAAAAGATTCAACATTTCAGCCGGGTGCGCCGCCTGAATGTCTGGTGGGTTCGGTTCGGAAAGTGTTTACACCGACTTTACTGCGGGAGAAAAAACAGCCGGTCTATTTTACCGTTGAACATTCATTAAAGAGCCGGTAAGGGCAGATATGTTTACAGTAATCATGATCAATTTTCCGGAACAGCACGGCAATCGCTTCACCGCTGGTCACCATCAGATACTCTGAATTCAACTGATTCGAGAAGCCGGAACTTTCGAAAACCTTCCGGACCGGAAGCCGCAGGCTCATAAACGCCAGGTCGATGCTCCGGTCGGCTAGTTCATCCGATAAAACCCGCAATTCATCAACACCGGTAATATCAATAAATCCCACCGCCTGAAAGTCCAGCAGCAGAAATTTTACAGGGGTGGCATGTTCGTCCAGGCGCTCGATGATATGTTCAATCGTATACTCCGCATTGGCGAAATAAATCGCGTTGTCAGACCGCAGCTGTAGTATTTGCGGACAGCTGGGCTTCTGAAACTCGTCCGCATTGATAAACATGTTCCGTTCGGGATCCTTGGATACCCGGACAATGCGCGGATGCATGGTCTTCCAGAGGAAAAACATCAGCGAGACCACCACCCCGATCAGCAGGGCGTAATCGGGCTTGGCCAATAATGCCAGGACAAAAACGCTCAATGCCACAATGCCGTCATGACGGTTCATTTTCCACAGGCTGAACACTTCCCGGGGATGAAACAGCATCAGGACCGCGCTCATCACCAGGGACGCCAGGGCCGCGCGTGGAATGTAGGTAAAGAGTGGGGTTAAAAACAGGAGCGCCACAATGACGCTGAGACTCGCAATCACGCTGGACATGCCGGTCTTGGCGCCTGCTGCAAAATTGATGGCCGTTCGCGAAAAGGAACCGCTGACGGGATACCCCTGGAAAAAAGATCCTATCAGATTGGCCAGTCCCTGGCCGATAAACTCCTGATCGACATCTACCTTTTGTTTAGTTTCGGCCGATATGGCCTTGCCCACGGAATAAGTCTCGGCGAAACTGACCAGCGCAATCACAACGGCAGGCCCCAGCAGCGAACTGATGACTTCAAAATCCAGAGCCGGAATATTCAGGCCAGGCAAACCGCTCGGGCTTTTTCCGACAATCGCGATCCCGTTGTCGTGTAATTCAAATAGCACCAGCAGACCGGACGCAAAGACCAGGGCTATCAGGCCGGCCGGCCAGTTTTCCCTGTATTTTTTAACACCGTATATCACTCCAAATGACAGCAGGCCCACCGCCAGTGTCGGCCAATGAAGTGACGGCAGACTTTTGACCAGGTCTACCAGCATGGGGAATATATACTCGTGTCGGGGAACCGGAACGCCCAGAAAATGCGGCAGCTGAGTGGCAATAATAATCAGAGCGGCCGCCGAGGTAAAGCCCTTTACGGCCGAGTGGGATATAAAATACATGACCACGCCCAGCCCGAAGATCCCGATTCCCAAATAAAGCACGCCCACCATAAAGGATAGGACGAACGCCAGCTCGATAAATTTGGAACTTCCCGGTTCGGCCATGGGGGTTAATGTGGTCAGGACCAGCAGGCTCATGATCGCGATCGGTCCGGTGGAAAGTTGGCGCAGGCTGCCCCACAGCGCCGCCACCATGGGGGTAATTGCGGCAGCATAAAGGCCGTAAACCGCAGGCATCCCGGCCAGCATGGCGTAAGCCATTGCCTGGGGTATCAGCACCACCGCAACGGTCAGGCCGGCCAAGGCATCGCTGCGAAAAGCGGAGGCCTCATACCCCTTCATCCAGTCTAAAAAAGGTAATAGCCGCTGTCGGGCTTTTTTGGACATTTTTTAGATGTATAGAAAATTAAAGAGGAAGGTCAAGCAAAAAATTCCACCACTTATCATTATTACGACAGGAAAAGGGATGCTGGTGGAGGTTCGGCGGCGCTGCGCCTTTTGGTTTGCCGGAAGGAAAAATGAAATCGGCGCGTTAATTGTTGCTCCGCTCCATGATCTCAAAGAGTATGTCCTGCAACAGTCTGGACTTTTCAGCCCGACCGATGGCCTTCACCTTGGGATGTATGATGGCGTCCGTACGAATACCGGTAAGATAATAATGTTCACCGCTGTCTACCTGGGTATCCAAAACCCAGATCACATTCCCCTGGAGCATAATTTCGTCTTCAAGTTCAATGGAAATGTTTATCGCCGTGGCCGGCGGAATCGGCCGTTCGGTCTGAATGCTGATGAGGTCGGCTGATATTTCCGTTGCAATCGACTGAATGGTCAGATTTGCGGTACTCGCTTTGGCGTCGACCCTTATTTTGTAAGTCGGATATATTCTGCAATCTCCCGCTATCATTTGTTGACTCCTTTTGGTTAATAATATTTTTTCCGCAAGCGGAGTGGTGTTCAATTATATATACAGCAAGATTGATACCAATCCAGCACAAAAATATTATCAATATATATTTCAGATAGTTAATATTTCTATCCCCTTGCTTCAAAGCAACCGGTCGGCCATAGAAAGATACATTTATGTATATTAAACCATACAGCCTGAATCGAACTTGCGACTTGGGCGGGGCGGCGCCAGTGCATTGAAGGGTTACGGCAACCGTAAAGAACAGGTTTCGGAATTGTTCTGCGGCAAAAACACCGGGCATTTAGGATAACCGCTATAAGCGGACCGGGGCGGAGTTTTACCGCCGGATAAGACTTGAATCTGAATGTGTGCAGCGGGTTCGATCCGGTTCTCACAACTCGGTGGGCTTATGCGTGAGTTTCACGCGCACAGAATGGCGGCCAGGCACGATATATCAAGGCTTTAAAGTTAACCCTATCATAAAAGGCCGAAAGCTGAATCAGAATAAATATTGACACCTGCTACAGAAGGGTTTTCAAAACATCTTCTTTTCCAACAACACCGATCAATTTGCCTTTCTCAATTACCGGCAGCGTATGAAAATTTTTATCCACCATGAGCGCTGCAAGGTCCTGAATGCTTGTTTCCGGATCGACGGTGACCGGTTCCGGCGTCATGGCGTGAGCCACCGTGATGGCCGCAATCTTCCGGACCTGCTTCTCGATCTGTTTTGTGGAGGCCAAGGGGATAAATCCATCAAGAAACCTGAACAGCGACGGTATCGGCAGGGTTTTTTGCTGGGAAATCAGATCGCTCTGGCACAAGATGCCCACCAGCCGGCCCGCATCATCCACTACCGGCACTCCGTTGATCCGGTTTTCCAACAACAGCTTGGCCGCCTGGGTGATTTCCATATCCGGAGAAACGGTAATCAGCTTCGTGGTCATGATGTCTTTTGCCCTGAGCATCCCATCACCTTTAAGGTCGCAAAACCTTCATTTCGAGGCCGCACCTTTTTTCAGCTCCTGCTCCAGTCTCTTTTTATCGGCACCGCTGATCTGGATGAATTTCACACCCATACCCAGCGGCCGCAACACCGGGTCGTCGGATTGGGTCCGGCTCCAGGCAACCTCACTCTCGATATTGAGCGGTTCCGGATCGTTCGGCAACTGCAGCCGGAGGGAAAATTTGTCTCCCTTTGGAAGCGGCTTGGATGTTTTGATCAGCAGTCCGCCATCGCTTGCATTTCCGGTAAAGGCGCTGATCAAACTTTCTCTGCTTTTAAAAACCAGGGAGAGGATTTTAGGGACCCGCGGTGATTTTCGGCCGAAATTGACATTTTCAGACGCCCTGCTGAGCCGCAGGGCAAGGCTGCGCATGATAATCTTTAGATCGTCCGACAGGCGGTTATATTCCTGGTCCAGGAAATCGCGGTCGATAATTCCAAGGGTTGTCTTTCCGATCGCCTGAGCCGTGAAAATACGCGGGCTTTGGATGACATACCCCATCTCTCCGAAAATATCATCCGCCCGCAACACATCAATAATCACTTTTTCTCCCCGCACTTTTTTGGAAAGCTCCACTTTTCCGGACTGGATCAAATAAATCCAGTCACCGAAACTGCCTTCTTCCCATATAATTTCTCCATCCTCAAAGGTATGTTCGTCTGCAACCTGAAACATGGCTATTTTCTCCTTTGGCGATCATTTTAATCAGCGCTATAGCGTTTCTGGATAGATCGAATCATATCAATGCGCGAGAAAAATATTTCCACAATCTCCGGATCAAAATGTTTACCGGCGTCCGCTTCGATGGCGGAAAAAATCCGGGATTCATCCCAGGGCTCTTTATAGCTTCGTTTGGAGGAAAGCGCGTCGTAGACGTCCGCAAGCGC
This sequence comes from Thermodesulfobacteriota bacterium, assembly GCA_040757625.1. Lineage (GTDB taxonomy): Bacteria > Desulfobacterota > Desulfobacteria > Desulfobacterales > JARGFK01 > JARGFK01. The sequence goes on from JBFLWU010000002.1 coordinate 80,031, forward strand.
TACAATCCGCCCGAAAAGCGGGATGTCCTCCCCCTTTTTCCCCAGCGGCATCCCGTTGGGCATGCTGAAACCATCAAGTGCCGTCCCGGTCAGTATATTCACGTGTCCGGGGTATCCTTTCCCGTCCCAGCGTTCATGGTGGTTCAGGGCAACCAGCCCGGCCGCCTCATCAAAACCCGACTGTCGGTCTAAAAACAGCCGGGCGCCGAGAACCGTATGCTGCTTCATCATTTCGAACTCGCTGTCGTTTAGCTGGGCCGGTTTCTTCAGTATCTGATCGGATATGGCGACCTTGCCGACATCATGAAGAATAGCGGCCATCCGGAGGATGTCCCGATTGCTGTCAATCTCTTTCTGGGGCAGTTGGTGTCTGTGAGCCCACTGCTCGTATATTTCCACTGTATAGCCGGCCACGCGATTCACATGGGCCCCCGTCTCTTTGGGATCACGCAGTTCCGCCATCCGAATCATCCGCAGCAGGATCGAACGGGTCAGCTGCGCCCGCTCCAGGGCAACCGCCGCAATCCCCGCAAAATGAAGCATCATGCGCTCATCGTTTTGGGAAAAAGGAACAAACCGCCTCTCGCCGTCCTGGGCGTTGATAATCTGCAACACCCCTAAAATTTTATTGTTCGGTGTATTTAAGGGAAACGTCAGGATGGATCGTGTCAGATAGCCGGAAGCTTCATCGAATTTTTTGCTGAACTGGTAGGGACGGGTGGCCTCGATTTTATACGCATCGGGCAGGTTTAAGGTTTCCCCGGTAGCGGCGACATAGCCGGCGATGGTTTTTTTATCAACGGGAATTGAAAAGGTGGAATAAATCAGCTTCTCTCCGGGCGGCAGTTTCTTCTGAAGCGAGTCATTCTGAGTGTAAGTAAACTGCAGGGCGTTCTCATCACGGATATAGATCGAACCGGCATCGGCATTTACAAAACTCCGGGCCTCGGTCAGAACCCTTTCCATTAATATATCCAGATCGTTCACCTGATTAAGTTCAACCCCCAGGCGGGTTATACGGTCCAGCTTTTCTTTTTCGGTCAACATGCAGGATTCCTTTGCTCCGGAATTATTCTCCCCCGGGCCCTTTCAGATTTTGAACAATTCTTTCAATCGCCAGAGAAATTTGAGATTGTGCCAGCCGGTAATGATACGGCGAACGCCCATAGGGATCTATAATATCATCCGCCGGTGAATCGGCCGATACATAACTTCCCAGAAGTTCAACCTTATCTGCCGCCTGGGGCCAGCGCCGGATGATTTGCTCGGCCTGTGCTTTCTCCATCACCAAAATCAGGTCGGCAGTATCGACATCCTCCTGCCGAACCTGGCGGGACGCATGGTCGGCAACCTTTACATTTTGCTTTAAAAGATATTCGATCATCTTCGAATCGGGCGGATAGCCCGAACCCGCATGGATCCCGGCCGATGAAACCAAAACATCTTTTAAATTATTCCGATCGATTGCGTCTCTGAAGAGCATTTCAGCCAGAAAACTTCTGCTGATATTGGCTGTACAGACAAATAGTACAATCATTATAACGCCATTATCTCAAAATGTAAAACATTTTAGACAGGTTACAAGCCTATCGACAAAACGGCGGACGCTCATACATGCCGGCACGTCGATTCCCTTTCGGGGTGATGGAACCGGCCAGCCACCGTCAACACGGCGCAACAGAACCGTCCGCAGCCGCCGAACGCCAACGCATCGTCAACTGGCGTCATTTAACCCCGACCGGACGTTCCCTCGCCTATAGCCCCCTTTCCACCATGTAGGCTGCCAAATCGGCTACCCGGCAGGAATAGCCCCATTCGTTATCGTACCAGGCCACCACCTTTGCCATATTTTTCTGCAGCACCAACGTAAATTCCATATCAACGATGGATGAATTTGAATCGCCTTTAAAGTCCATGGACACCAGGCGTTCATCTTCGCAGGCCATAATTCCTTTAAGCTCTGACGCCGCCGCTTTTTTAAGCTCCGACCGTAGCGCCTCGGTGTCGGCAGGTTTCTGAAGCAGCGCCACAAAATCGACAACGGAAACCGTCGGGGTCGGCACCCGCAGGGAGTAGCCGTCGAATCGCCCGGCCAATTCCGGTATCACCAGGGCAACCGCCTTGGCGGCACCGGTAGTGGTGGGAATGATATTCAGGGCCGCAGCCCGTGCGCGCCGTGAGTCCTTGTGCGCCAGGTCCATCAGGCGTTGATCCGCGGTATAGGAATGCACGGTGGTCATCAGCGCTTTTTCAATTCCAAAGGCCCGGTGAACAACCAGGGCCGGCGGCGCCAGACAGTTGGTGGTACAGGATGCGTTGGAAACAATATGGTGTTCTTTCGGGTTGTATTTTTTATGGTTCACCCCCATTACCACGGTGATGTCCTCTTCCTTGGCCGGAGCTGAAATGATGACTTTCTTGGCGCCGGCCTCAAGATGCGCGGCCGCTTTCGCTTTGGTAGTAAAAAGGCCGGTGCTCTCCACCACAATATCCACGCCCTCCTCATCCCATGGGATTTCCGCCGGATCACGGGAAGAGAAGCTCTTTACGGTCCGGCCGTTTATAATCAGAGAATTTTCACCGACCTTGACCTCCCCGGAAAAACGGCCGTAATTGGTATCATACTTAAAAAGATTGGCGTTGGTTTTAACATCAAAAAGATCATTGATGGCCACAACCTCAAGGGTTTCAGGGTGCCGCTCCATAACAGCCTTAAGCACCTGCCGCCCGATACGGCCAAAGCCGTTGATGCCGATTCGGACCATGATTACCTCCTTTAGACAGTCTGTAAATAGTCAAGCTTTCGATGGAAAGTAAAAGGCTCCTGGTTCAAGATGCGCCCACCGAGCGTAACGAGGCGGATCTGGTATACCCTGCCGTCACAGCAAGATCAAGCCCGATCCCGCGCTTATAAGCGGGGGCTTCTTTACAAAGCCAGCTCCTTTTAATTGTCATCCAAACGATATTTATGCGCAACCAGCAAATCGTAATCATTGCGCAGGGCCTGATGGAGCCGGGCATTTTCCAGGGCAATCGCGCTTAAATTCGCCACCACTTCCAGAAACTGAATTTCATCTTCTTTAAAAGTTTTTTCGATGTCCAAATAAACCCGCAGAACGCCGATGGCCTTTTTTTCCACCATTAACGGGACTACCAGAACCGATTTGATCCCCTCCGTGCGGGCCTTGTCCCGATACTGAAAATCCTTGTCTTTCTGGGCATTCTTGAGAAAGACCGATTTCCCCTTCAGCGCCTTTTTGTCCAGACCGCTTTCGTCCACCAGGACCGGGCCCTTGCGGATGTAGCCCTCCGACAATCCGAAATGGGCCCCCATCATCAATTTTTTCCGGCGTGAATCCAGCAGCCGCAAGGAACAGGCCTTGACCTTCATGGTCGTTGCCACACACGACACGATTTCCTTCATGACCCGCGAAGGCGAAAGCGAGGCATTGACCACTTTGGTTACCTCGTAAAGTGCTGCGAAATAACTCCTTTCTTTCCCCGTCATAAGTCACCTCTCCGGTTATTGGTTAAAATCAACCCCCGTAGCCCCTTTCCTAACAGAACGCACCTGTTGTCCGTATACTTTCACCCTAATTGAACGAAAGGGGGTGTTCTGTAGCGGTCTCACCATCCTTTACAGCCGCTGTATCAGATAAATAAAAACAGGAAGCCGGCTCATGGTTTTTATCCTGTAAAAATGACCGAGCATCTCTTTGCCGGCGTTGCAACCCATCAAGGGGGACAGATAGATCGCCCCTTTACTGTAAAAACGGTCCAGGCTGTTTCGGACCAGCGCCAGCAGGGATGGCAGATGACCGGCAGGCAACCCGTCCCCCACAACAAAATTGACACTGACCTCGAGATGCTCAAATTCTCTGTTGATGTCGATCATCCTGGTGAACGCGTCGGTAACCTGACGGCCGGTTATCGGCTTTTTCAATACACTCAATGTCTCGGGGTCGGCCGACTCAAGCCCCAGATTAATGTAAGTTTTAAAAGGCAGCCGGTTTAATGCCCTGAATTTTGATTCTTCGGAAACCAGCAGAGAATCGACGCTGCCGAACATAAAGAGGCAGGGGTTTTTAAGGTTGGAATGCTCAAATTCAAGCAGTTGATGCGCTTTCAGCGCGGCGAATTCAATCAGCCCGATTTCCGCCATAAGGGCGTCATGCAGGCCCAGAAAAACCGAATTGTAATTATGGATGTCGCGCCCGTAAAATTTTTTCAGCCGCTCAAGCTGCCCGCGGATATCCTCGCGGCTGCGCGGCAAAAAATCAGAGGGGGATTTGACCCGGCAGAAACCGCAATGATACAGGCAGCCGTCTGCGACAATTACCGGAATGGTTTCGTAATCGACATGACGACAGTCCGGCGGCAGGACCGTAATGCGGCCGTTGATCAGGCCGGGATATTGATCTGCGCGGCGCTTAAGCGTGCGGGAATCGTTTCGGACAATGCGCGCCAGGCAGTCCCTTAAAACTTTCGACCGGCTCCCGGCGGCCAGCCCGCTGAGTTTCGAGCGCAGCCGGCCCCAGGCGCAAATGGCATCTTTTTGAGTGGCCGTGTCAATCGCGTAACTGTTAAACAGGGAATTGCTCGGATACGGCAGGCAGGGATAATAATATTCACCGATGAGGTCGACGATCCCGTTATAACTACCGGCCGAATAGTAGAGCCAGTCGTTTCCAACGGTCCGTTTCAGCCACTCCCCAGGATGGGGCCAAGTTTGCCCGCGTCCCTGAATAAACTTGATTTCACCGTTCAGATTAAACTGAAAGGTATAATCCGGTGTTTGAATTTCTGAAAAACGGCCGTAGCGGACAGGGTAGCTGACCTTGGCAAATTCCTGAAATCCTTTTTTTTCAGGAATTACCTCTATGTTTTCAAGCCTGTAGGATTCCATTTTTGTTCGCCGTAACCATACGTGCGCAAAAAGAATCTCTTGGGTTCCGTCCGGAATGGTCGGTATGCTATCACGGTATAATCCTCATTATCAAGTCGGTTTTTTCAAAAACCCGGCCGATTTGACGCCTTCCTTTTGTCCACGCTGAATTAATCTTGACAAATTACGCTATACTTTATAATCAGAACCTTCATTTAATTGAATTTTATGGCTGTTTGCCATTGGTTGTAACAACACTTAAAAGGAGGAGAAGAGATGTCAAATTTAGTTCCACCTCATGGCGGTAAAGGACTCACCTGCTGTCTGCTGGAAGGCAAAGCACTGGAAGCGGAAAAGAAAAAAGCGGCCGGTCTTAAAAAGATCCCGATTTCCCCCCGTGAAAAGGGCGACCTGATCATGATGGGTATCGGCGGCTTCAGCCCCCTGACTGGATTTATGAATAAAGCCGACTGGAAAGGCGTTTGCGAAAAATACCTTTTGGCGGACGGGACCTTCTGGCCCATCCCGGTTACTTTGTCGGCTTCAAAAGATGATGCCGCTGCGATCAAGGTGGGGGAGGAAATTGCACTGTTCGACCCCGAAGGCAAAGAGGTCATGGCCACCATGAAAGTGACCGAAAAGTACGAAATGACCGCTGCCGATAAAAAATTTGAATGTGAAAAAATCTACATGGGCGAAGGAACCAAGACTCCTGAAGATTTCTGGAAAATAGCCGGAAAGGAACACCCGGGGGTCCAGATGGTCATGCAGCAGAAAGACTTCAACCTGGCCGGACCGGTAAAGGTACTCAGTGAAGGCGAGTACCCCAAAAAGTATGCCGGCATCTACATGCGGCCGGAAGAATCCCGCAAGATTTTCGATGAAAGGGGCTGGAGCGAAGTCGCCGCCCTGCAGCTCAGAAACCCCATGCACCGGTCCCACGAATACCTGTGCAAGATCGCCGTTGAAGTCTGCGACGGCGTCTACATCCATTCGCTGGTGGGCAACCTCAAACCCGGTGATATCCCGGCCGACGTGCGGGTCCGCTGCATCGACGCCCTGGTGAAACATTACTTTGTTGAAAAGAACGTCGTTCAGGGCGGATATCCACTGGATATGCGCTACGCCGGTCCCCGGGAAGCCTTGCTGCACGCTACCTTCCGCCAGAACTACGGATGTTCGCGCATGATCATCGGCCGCGACCATGCTGGCGTGGGCGACTTTTACGGCATGTTTGAAGCCCAGACCATCTTCGACAAGATCCCCCAGCCTAAAGAAAAGGGCAAGGCCCTGCTGTGCACACCGCTTAAGATCGACTGGACCTTCTACTGCTTTAAATGCGACGGAATGGCCTCGCTGCGCACCTGCCCCCACGGCAAAGAGGACCGCGTATTGCTGAGCGGGACCATGCTCCGCAAAATGCTGTCCGAAGGAGGCGAAGTACCCGATCATTTCGGCCGGGACGAGGTCCTTGTCATCCTGCGGGAATACTATGAAGGTCTGACCGAAAAAGTCGAGATCAAACTGCACGGCGCCGCCACCGGCGACAGCAAAAAGAAATGAAAAACTTATCAATGTAAACAGTTCACAGGCTTACTGTAAACGCAAAAAGGGAAATGACCGTTTGGTCATTTCCCTTTTTGCGTTTTAATCGATTTAATCGAAACAGCTATTTCCGGCTGATATAGGCGTCATAGGTCAACGCCACCGTCCGGTACACCAGATGGGCCAGCTTGGAAAAGGGCGTATAAGCAAACAGGCACCAGACGCACACAAGGTGAATGACATATAAAAAGACCGACAATCCGGCCAGCCCACCAATCCGCGTTATTTCAGTGAGAAGCCCGGTGGCGCCCAGAGCCAGAACCAGCCCCACCAGGTACCAGTCCCAGTAGCTCGACCCCTGGTCCTTCTTGGACATACGGGTCTTGATCAGCAGGAGCGCCCCGACGACCAGGGCCACCCCGGCGATATTGCCCAACCACTTCACCGGGACCCATTGGGGGTAAGGACCTTCGATGCCCAAAATCCACTCCGCAATGAAGAAGCAGTTGGTCACGATAAACAGCCCGATAAATCCGAACAAAACCATCATGTGGGAGGTGGACCGTTCCCGGTTTTCAGTGCAGTCGTTGAATTTTTTATGTACTAATATCGTCGGCACGACGGACACCAGGGCCTTGACAAATCCGACGGGATCGATTTCTTTCTTATCGGACTTTCCCGTAGCCACGGCGTTATTGTGGATCTCGCCCAAAAATCGTTTCAGCCCCAGGGCAAAAACGCCCGCGGCAAATGCCGCTGTCGGGAGCATGATGATGTCCACCAGATAATTGTTGATATATTGGGCCTGCCAGACGAAGTCCGCTTCAATGCCGAAGTTGAGCCAGTTAATGCCGAATACCTTCAGGATCAATCCCACCGCCAGGAAAATGGCGACGGGAACGGCAAAAAGGACGGGAAACCATTTCGGATCCCGGACCGCCTTGGCCAGTGCCTTGGGAGCAGCGTATTCCATGACGGCATAGGAGCGGATGGCCCCCAGCACATCGCCGGGTTTTGCGCCCCGTGGGCATTTGGCGGTACAGTCGCCGCAATTATGACACAGCCAGATATCGTGATCGGCCACCAGGCGGTCTTTCAGACCCCAGGAGGCCGCAATCATTTCTTTTCGTGGGAACGGTTTGTTGTCGGGTGAAATCGTGCAGGCCACCGAACAGGTGGCGCATTGAAAGCACTTTTTTAAATCTCCGCCCCCCAGCCTGCCTACTTCTTTGATAAAACCAACATCCGGCTCAATAAGGTATGGTTGCGCCATGTAACTACCTCCATCTATCGAAAATTGAATAGTGACGCTGGATCCCTTTCGCTTCCAGCCGCGATCGGATAGAAGCATCCATCGTCAATAATCGGTTAGAATCCCTTGAACGGATTCGGTCCCAGCCCTTCGATCGTTTCTGCAAACTCGTTGATGATCTTCGGAAGCTTATGATATTCATCAATGGCCACTTGGAACTGGGCCACCCGCTCTGTTTCCAGGGCCAGGCTCTTCAAGGCTTCGCCGATCTTGCGCATGCGCACATCGGCCAGTTCGCTCCCTTTGACAAAGTGGCACTGATAATCATCGCCGTGCTTGCAACCCAGCAGAAACACGCCGTCCATTCCCTGGGAGAGCGCGTCCTTGATCCAGATAACGTTGACGGACCCCAGGCATCTCACCGGCACGAAGCGCACATAGGGCGAATAGGTCAGCCGGTTAAAACCTGCGATATCCAGGGCCGGATAGGCGTCGTTTTCACACACCAGCCCCAGGATTCTCAGGGGCGGTTCTTCAAAATCGTCCGTAGAGGGGACCTTGACGGCTTTCACCATGGACCCCACGCTGTCGATGCTGTAGTCGGCAAAGCTGATGATGCGTTCCGGGCAGGCGCCCATGCAGGTCCCGCAGCGCCGGCAACGGGACGGGTTCGGTTTCGGGGTCCCTTTTTCATCATCATCTAAGGCCCCGAAGGGGCATTCCTCGGTGCAACGCTTGCACTGGGTGCAGCGCTGGAAGAAAAAGTCGGGAAACGATTTGTCGCCGGACCTGGGGTGCACGGCAACCCCGCGGTTTACCGATTCCAGGCACTGAATGGCTTTTAAGGCCGCCCCGGCGGCGTCTTCCATCGACTCTTCGATGGTCATGCTGCGCCGGATGCACCCGGCCGCGTAAATGCCCGTCCGCTGGGTTTCATAGGGAAAACAGATGAAGTTCGAATCGGAATAGCCGTTAAATAGCCCGATGTCACGGAAGGCCGGGCCCTGGCGGTAAGCCAGGTTGACCACCGGATCGTCCGCCGTGGCCGGCACCATGCCCGTGGCCAGAACCACCATGTCGGCCTTAACCTGGATCTTTTCTCCCAGCAGGGTATTGTCGGCTTCCACGATGATCCCGTTGCCGTTTTTGGAAACGCTGACCACCTCTCCCTTGGTCAGAAAGACGCCCGGATCCTGCTGCATGCTCTTATAAAAGTTTTCGGAAAGGCCCGGGGTGCGCATGTGCTGGTAAAAGATATAGGCCTTGCCGTCGCTGAAATCCTCCCGGACATATTTGGCCTGCTTGAGGGAAACCAGGCTGGTGACCGCGCCGCAGAAGTCGAAATCGGCATCAGCGCCTTTGCCCGGACTTTGAATAAAAACCACGGAGCGGGCTTCCTTGCCGTCGGAGGGGCGCAGAATCTTGCCCCTTGAGGCGATCTCCTCAAACTGATGATTGGTCACCACATCCGCAATCGCGCCGAGCCCCAAGTCGGCAAATTCACCGTCCTTGGGCTGATAGGGACGCCAGCCGGCCGCCAGGATGATGGCACCGAACTTTTCACCGTCCGGGTCCAGGGTCAAAATGTCTTTTTTGCCCTTGTTGTATTCCAGGTAGCGTGCATGCAGCTTTTCAGCTTCCAGCTCCTGACCCTTTTCATCCAGTTTCATCTCGGGCGGCAGAGGGTAGGGGACGTCAAACTCAATCTTTTCACCGGGCTTCTTAAACGTCACGGTAAACTCCCCCGGTTGCCCCGCAATCCTGGCCACCACGGTGCCGGTCTTGACCGTGATGTTCTCCGTGGCTTCAACTTCCTTTACTTTGGCGGCAATCACCGGCGGAATCAGGCTGTCATAGGGGTCCTGTACCGGCAACTGTCGGCGGATCCTGGCGGCATACCCGCCCAAAGCGTTTTCCTTTTCCACCACGGTCACGCTGTAACCCGCCCGGGCGGCATCCAAGGCGGCCGAAATACCGGTGATCCCGCCGCCGATAACCAGGATTTTCCTGCTGACGGCATCCAGCTTGTAGGGTTCCGGCAGCTTGATTTTTTCAACTTTTGCCAGTCCCATCTTCAGATAATCTTCAGCCATCATCTGCAGATGGTTGATAAACTGGTCGTCTTCTACGTCTGCGGGTTTTTCGGTTTTGGGCTGCGACCAGACAACCTGCTCTCTTAAATTCACGCGGTCGACAATGCAGCCGTCAAACCGGAAGACATCGTAATTCACCCGGCGGGAACAGGCCGCAATCACCAGGGTGTTGACGCCGGCACCCGAAATTTCTTTTTTCAAAAAATCGACTCCCTCCCGGCTGCAAAGAAACGGGTTCGTTTTTACACTGTACCCTTCATCCGCGGCCATGCCGGACAGCTTGTCGATATCCAGGGCATCCCCGATGCCGCATCCCGTGCAGATATATACACCATATTTTTTATCCATGGATAACCTCCTACCTCCTCACCAGGGTTTGAATCGCTTTTAAGGCCATTCCGGTTGCATTCTGGTTGGATGAAACCACATCCGCAGGCTTGTTGGCGCATCCGGCTGCGAACATACCCCCTTTTTCAAAATCATTGATGATAAAACCGTCCGCATTGTATTTAAGGTCGGCGGGAAGTTTTCCCAATGCGGCATTGGGCTGCATTCCGGTGGCCAGAACAACCATTTCAACCGCCTGCCGGACTTTCTCGCCGGTCACGGCATTTTCAGCCACCACGGTAATATTTCGGGTCTCCGGGTCCTCGGAGACCTCGGCAACCTTGCCCTTGACCAGCACCACATGTTGATCCGCTTTGATCTTCTGGTAAAACTTTTCGTAGCGCTGTCCGGGCGCTCTGACATCAATATAGAAAAAATAAGCCTGGGCTTCGGGATACTGCTCCCGGACATAGGTTATCTGTTTTAAGGATGCCATGCAGCAAATGTAAGAGCAGTAAGGCAGGTGATTTTCGTCCCGGGATCCGGCGCACTGAACAAAGGCGATGCTTTGCGGGGCTTTGCCGTCCGAAGGACGCAGGATCTTGCCGCCCGTCGGCCCGTTATAGGCCGCCAGGCGTTCCATCATCATGTTGGTAATAATGTTGGGGTATTTTCCAAACCCCAGGTTGTCGATGCGGGCGGCATCGTACGGCGTCCAGCCGGTTGCCCAGACGATGGCGCCGACATTCAGGTTCAATGTTTTCGGCTCCATTTGCAGCTCAATGGCGCCATACTTGCAGGCCTCGACGCATTTGCCGCATTCCGGACCCTTGCACACCGACGGGTCAATGACATGACGCATGGGAAAGGCCATCTCCAATGACCGGTAAATGGCCCGGTTTTTGTTCATGTTGAAATTGAAATCATTGTTGCGTTCCACCGGGCAGACGGCGACACAGTCATTGCAGCCCACGCAATTTTCATTCACGTATCGCGGGGCTGATTTGATGGCCACATTATAATTGCCCGGGGCGCCCTCGACCTTTTCAATCTGTGCCAGGGTGAAAACCTTAATATTGGGATTGTCTTTGATTCTGCGAAAATTGATCTCGAGTCCGCAGGTCGGGGGGCACAGTTTGGGGAAATACTGATTGAGCTGGGAAACTCTTCCGCCCAGGTAGGGGCTCTTTTCCACCAGAAACACCTCATAACCCACCTCGGCTGCTTCCAGCGCGGTTGTCAGGCCGCTGATCCCTCCGCCGACAACCAGTATGCTTGCGCTTGCAGGGGCTGTTTTTTCTTCTGTCATGCTATCCCTCCGTAGATCTGACATTTCATGTAGTTTCTGCTCGACCCGAACCGTCCACGCATGTATCTTCGGTTTCAGGCGAAACGGCACTTCTTTTCCCGGGCGATATCCTGATTTCTCACTGTACCCGCAGACTTAAACACTCTAGCGGATAGGCGTTAAACTGCTTAAGTATCCGGGGACGGCATCCGAGGCCTTTGAAACAAAGGTCTCTGTCCTTATGGATACCGCCCGGCAAACGAAATGCTTAAATTCAACCTTAATAAAAACCTCCAGGCGCCTTGCGGCACCTGGAGGTGTGGGTTATCGGCTACGGCAGATCATTCTTTAGTTGGGAATGATCTTGACGTAGTCTTTTTTGAAGACATCCCATTTTGCAGCTTTGGGATCATACTTGGAATTCACAAAACAGAACCAGTTCTTGTCATCCTGTCCGGGGAAATCCGACTGATAGTAGAATCCGGGATAGCGGGTTTCCTTACGGAACTGGATGTGCCGCAGGTGGGATTCGACCGTCCAGATGCGGTGCTTGATTTCCCAGCAGCGCATCAGCTCGTGCAGGTCGCCGGCAGCCAGCTTTTCACAGTCCTCGCGCATCACCTGGAGCAAGTCCATGACAATCTCAAGGTTTTTCGAGCTGGTCAGGTAGTAGGTGGCGGTTCCGCCGCCGTACTCGTTGGTGGCCTTCATCAGGCGCGCCGTCATGCCGGCGGGCTTGAGATAGTTGGGGTTGATGTCAACGGCCGTGGTGTAAGGAGAATGTTCCAGGAACACCCGCACCGGTTTGTAGACCATATCCACCAGCTCTTGTTTGCCCTGGCCCAGGCTGGGAGCAAAGCTCTTATGGTCGCTGTAGTATTTGACCATGGCTTTTGCCGCGATCCGGCCCTCGGCATGGGATCCGGAAGAGAACTTGTGTCCGGAGCAGCCCACGCCGTCACCGGCCGTGAAAAGACCCTTTACCGTGGTCATGCGATTGTATACCTTGCCGGCATCGCCCCACTTATAGGCAGCCGGGACCCAGTCATAATCCGGACCGGAAACCCAGAAGCCGCAGCAGCCCGAATGCGAACCCAGCAGATAGGGTTCCGTGGGCATGACTTCAGAATTTTTCTTTTCCGGCTCGGTATCGGTGGCGCACCACAGGTTGGCCTGACCGCAGGTCATGTCCAAAAAGTCTTCCCAGGCTTCCGCTTCCAGATGCTTGAGTTCTTTCTTGTCCATGGTTTTGCCGAGCGCGGCCAATGCCGAAACCGTATCCATGATAATGGGACCGCGGCCTTCCTTCATTTCAAAGAGCATGAGGTGGTTACGCAGACAGGTCGGCGTAATCGCGGCCGTTCCATAGGGCGCATACTTTTCAAGCTCTTTCTTGGCGGCCTCGCTGGCCCCAAAGTTTTCACCCAGCCCGTTGAGGGTTTTGGCCTTGAAGAGCAGGAACCACGCACCCACCGGGCCGTAGCCGTCCTTGAAGCGGGCCGGGGTGAAGCGGTTTTCCATCATGGAGAGTTCCGCGCCGACTCTCATGCCGAGGTAGTAGGTGGAACCGGCGTTCCATACCGGATACCAAGCGCGGCCCTTTCCTTCGGCGATGCTGCGGGGCTGATAGATATTCACGGCGCCGCCGCAGGCGATCATCATGGTTTTGGCCTTGATGATGTATACCTTGTTTTCACGAACCGAGAAGCCGACAGCACCGGCGATCTGGTTTTCGGCTTTGCTGTCCAAGAGCAGCTCGACGATGAACACGCGCTCCAGGATGTTGGTTTCCCCAAGGGCCAGTTTGGCCGCTTCGGCCACGATCCGTTTGTAGGATTCACCGTTGATCATGATCTGCCACTTGCCGGTGCGGACCGGTTTGGCACCCGATTTCAGGGTCCCCATTTTCTGGCCTCTTTTTCCGTCAAGGGTTTTGCCCTCTTCGGACTGTTTCCAGATGGGCAGACCCCATTCCTCAAACAGATTGACGCTGTCGTCCACGTGGCAGCCCAGGTCGAAAATCAGGTCTTCGCGGACGATGCCCATCAGGTCGTTGCGGACCATGCGGACATAATCGTCCGGCGAGTTCTCGCCGATGTAGGTATTGATAGCCGAAAGACCCTGGGCTACAGCGCCGCTGCGTTCCATGGCCGCTTTATCCACAAGCAGTATTTTGGCGTCAGCCGGCGCCCATTTCTTTACCTCAAAAGCAGCACCGCTGGCCGCCATACCGCCGCCAACGATCAATATGTCAACTTCGCGTTCCTCAACTTCCGGATCCTTTACGGCTTTAGTTTCACCCAAAGGTTTGTTTGGTAATGCCATATTATCTCCTCCTTACATATCCATCAAAATAGGTTCAATATTCTGAATTGTTAACGGATGACCCTGCCTAAACGGTTGCTTTGGGTTTGGGCAGTTGTTTGCCTTCAGCTTCTTCCGTTGCCAGCAAGGGGCTGTTGAGGTCTTTGCCTTTCAGGTCCTTGTAAGCATTGGCAGTTCCTTCGGGAGTGGTCCGGATAGGGAACTTAAAGCGCTTGATGGTTCCATTTCTGAACTTACAGGTCCACATGACATCTTCGGTTCCCAGCATGGGCATGATGCTGCTTCCCAGGGGCACAAAGTCGGCATAGCCACGGACTTCAATCGCCTGGGTGGGGCAAATTTTGACGCATGAAAAACATTCCCAGCACTGGTCGGGCTCCTGGTTGTATGCCTTCATGGCAGTGGGATCCAGAACCATCAGGTCATTGGGACAAATGTACATGCATGCGGTTTTGTCCCCGCCTTTACATCCGTCGCATTTTTCTGCAATTACAAAACTTGGCATTTATGATACCTCCTAATTTAACATTCGAATAAATTGCTGTGGTTAGTATTCGTACAACCATGATATCTCTATCCTAAACTTTTACACCTCCCTTCTTAACCGTGGCCCGTTAAAGGTCGGGGCCCGTTTTTTATTTTAACAGTCAACAGACCTGTCATTTTAAATTTTGTCGACAATCTCCACAAAGTGGCAGACTTAAAAATGTCTTTTAATATCAAAAAGATAAATCAATATAAACGTCCGGCAACATAAGATTTTACAATTATCATCCAGTATATTGCTTGTCAAGAATTTTTGGCCCAAACCCCGTCAATTTGCCGTACATAACCTCACGGTTTTCGGCATCATCAATATCTGGTTGAGGGCTTGCGAGCGGATACAATATCTGGAACCTGAATCGGGCATTCAAGTTTGAATTGTCTCTAAAACAAAGCTCGCTCATGGGGACGGCCGGTTATTCCCGCGCGCTGATTCTTTTTTAGGTTGACAAGCCGGGCAAACCTGATAGCACTTACCATACGTTCCCGGCAGCAATTGATTTTGTTGGTTCTGATACATATGGAAAACAATTATACACCCATTTCATCCGCTCAATCATTTACGTTTTCGTGTTCCCGCAAAATCAGCTGCTTCAATGAATGCTGCCGGGATCTGAATCAGTTTCTGACACCCTACGATATTCTGCGGCTTAAAAACCGGCTCGGCCTTTCTTCGACGGATTTTCTCAAGCGCCATACCAACGAACATATCGGGCCGGAATCCGGTTTACCCATTATTGTACTGAAACCGGACGCGCCCGGACAGGCCGGATGCCCCTTTGTCACCCCCGGCGGGTGCAGCGTCTATGAGGACCGTCCGTCCTCCTGCCGGATGTACCCCCTGATGCGGGTGGTTTCCCGGTCCCGGGAAACCGCCCGGCTCAGCGAACATTATTTGCTGCTCAAAGAGGATCATTGTCAGGGGTTCAGGGAAGACACGGTCTGGACGATACAGACCTGGCAGGACGCACAGGGCCTTGGCACCTATAACGAAATGAACGACCGGCTGCTGGAGATCATCAGCCTGAAAAACCGCCGCACGGCCGGGTCCCTGGACGCTGAGTCAAAACATCTGTTTGCCCTGTCGCTATACGATCTCGATCGATTCCGGGTGCACATCCGCCGTAAAGACCTGCCGGAAATGGAAGAACTCTCTGATGAAACGGTGGCTCTGATTGCCGGCGACGAGGAGGTGTTGCTTAAATTCGCTTTCAAATGGATCCAAAAGGTATTGTTCAAATGAAACTCAAAAACAAAGTGGCCCTGGTTCTGGGGGCCGTTAAAGGAATCGGACGGGGCATCGGGCTGGATCTTGCCGGCAGGGGTTGCCGGATCGCCCTGACCTACTTTGACTGGGAGGAAAGCCTGGCGGAAACGAAAACCGCTTTTGCCCGCACCGGGCAGGAGCATCTGATCGTCAAGATCGACCTGCTTCAGACCGAACAAACGGAGGGCCTGATCCGACAGGTAGTCGACCGCTTCGGGCGCCTCGACATCCTGATTAACAACATCGAAAGGGGGGGCTGGCCGGTTGTGCACGGGCCTTATGTCCGCAAGCAGTGGGACCTTGAAATGGAAACCACCCTGCGCGCCAAATGGTGGGTCTTTAAAGCGGCGCTGCCCCATCTCAAGGCCGCCGGCGAAGGCGCCGTCATCAACATTTCCTCGATTGCCGGGGTCATCGGCAGAAGCGGCCCGGCCGGTTATGTTTTCAACGATGGCTATGCCGCCGCCAACCGCGGGATTTCCCTTTTGACCGAAACCTGGGCCCGGATCGGCGCCCCTGAGGTGCGGGTCAACGAAATCATGCTGGGTTTTGTGGAAACCCGTCACGCTGAACAAACCAGGGGCTGGAACCTGCTGACGACCGAACAGAAAGCGGCGATCCTCAAACACACACTGGTTGAAAGAACCGGCCGCGTTGAGGATGTGGTCAAGGCCGTCCGGTTTGTTTTGCGGGACGCCCCCTTTATGACCGGCAGCGTCCTGCGCCTGGACGGCGGGTATGTCCTGGGCGGCGAATCGGCTGTGCCCATGCCGCCGGGAGTGGAGTAGAACCCGTCGAAAATAAATTAAAAATCCGGCGCAACAGATTGATTGCGGAGCCCAGCTTAAATCAGGTTAAATTCCATGTGGTTACTTCAAAATCCGTTTGAATAAGAGTCTTGACAAACCCCTTTATTCCCCCTATATTCCAACGTGTTTTAGCTGATTATATCCCCTTTTTCCGGAAGGTACTCATGGTAGACAAACTCAATAACGACATTAAGGCTCCTGACCACAAGGATGCTGCTGGCGACGCCCCCATCAGCAGAAGAAATGCGATCAAGAGGATTTCCAGCGTGTTGCTCGTATCGGGCGCTGTCGCCGTTCCGGCGCTGATGTCTTCAAAAACGTTTGCGCAGTCCTACAACAATTATTGCAATTATGCCAACTACGCTGATTATACCAACTATGCCAACCAGAGATACGGCAACTATACGGCCTACGGCAACTATAAGAATGTCGCCAACTACGCCAACTATGCCAACCGGGGCTCCGGCAATTATCTTAACTACGCCAACTACACCAACTGGCGGGACTATATCAACTATACCAATTACGGCGATTATACGAACTACACGAACTACACCAATTACGCCAATTATGCCAACAAGTGCAAATAGCGAATCGCCTGAGAATTAATGCCCTTCAGTGAGCCTGTAATCGCGTGGCAAATCTTCTGTTAACCACCAGATGCGTCCGATCCTGCCCCTATTGTTTTGCTAAAAACGAAATGGCGGCCTCCGATCCCGCCGACACCGTTTCCTGGGAAAATATCATCTACCTGGCGGACTTTCTCATCCAGTCAAACGATTTTCACCTTGCCCTGCTGGGCGGAGAGCCGACGCTGCATCCGCAATTTGTCGACATCGCCCGCTACCTGCTGGAAAGAAAATTTCACATCACCGTATTTACCAGCGGGGTAATGTCTGATGAAAGGCTCGATGAGATCGAACGCCACATTTTAACGATCCCCCCTGATAAAATCCAGTTTGTCTGCAATCTCAACCACCCCGAACAGACACCGGCCCCCGCGCGCGAAACCGAAAAGATCCACCGGTTTCTCACCGCCCTGGGGCCCTGGACAACCCCGGGGTTTAATATCTACCGAACCGATTTTCAGCTGGATTTCATCTTTGATTACATCGCCCGCTTCGGTCTGCAGCGGCTGCTGCGCCTCGGCCTTTCCAGTCCCATCGCCCGACAGAACAACCTCTTTATTCGAAACGACGACATGAAAACCGTCATCGACCGCATATACGGATTCCGTGAGCTGTTTGAAAAGTTCCGGGTGGTGCCGAATCTCGACTGCGGTTTTCCCCTGTGCCGGTTCAGCGACGAGCAGATCGGCTGGTTTTACCGCATGTCGGGCTCTGTGAATTTCGGCTGCGGCCCGGCCATCGATATCAAACCGAACATGGAAGTTTACAGCTGCTTTCCACTTTCAAACATTCATAAAAAATCCCTGTTTGAATTTAACTCCATCCAGGAAGTGGCCGCCTTTTATACCGACCTGCACGAGCAGCTCCGCCAGGATATCCCCGGGGCCTTTGAAGCCTGCGCCGCCTGCGTCCTGCGGAGCGAAGGCCGCTGTTCCGGCGGGGGGGTCTGCCACATATTGAGAGAGTTTACCGATGAAAACGCCGACGCTGGTATGCCCCTATAGCCGCCCCCTGCTCGACCGGATCGCCGGATACGCTATGGTCGTCCGGGTCGACCGTTTTGCCGATATCTCCCGAGCGGCCGATGAAGTCCGCTCCGCCGGCAAAACCCTGCAATGCGTCCTGGTGGAATCTGAAATGCCCCTGAACGCCATCGATTTTCAGAAAGACTGGCAGGGCATTCCCATCGCCCTGTCCGTGCCCGCCATGGGCGCTTTCAGGGAGATTGCCGACCGGGTCCGGCAGCTGGCGGACCTAAAGGTCCACGTTTATCTGCCGGCCGCTAAGCGTGAAAATCTTACCGCCAGCCGCATGCTGGCCTCTCTGGACGTCACCTGCTGCCTGGTTTTCGACAGCGCTCCGCCGCACTGGGAGGCGCTTGCGGATCTTATGACCTATGCGCTCTTCGGCAGCAATCCGCATGCGCCGGTTGAACCGTTTAACTATCTTGCGGAGCATTACAGGGCCGGGGCCGATATCGACTGGGGCGCGGTCTATTTCGACGACTCTGCCGAGTTTCTCCATCTCGATGCCGACGGGCGCGTGGCTCTGTCCTGGCGTGAACTCTGCTGCGGCGCATTCATCGCCGAGGATATCTCCCTTTTGGGGGATCCTTCTGAAAACGCGCTTTATCGAAACAGCCTGAACACTCGCAGGGCGCTTTTTCTCAATGGTCATCCCTGTATTGCCTGCGAGGGGTGGAAGGTCTGTCTGGGAAGATTCGGCGCCGACGGCAAGCACCGGCCCGGATGCGCCGCCTCTGCCGCAGATCTGCTCGGAGAACTTGAACATTACCGGAATCAGCAGCTGGAACGGGCATAAAATATTTATGAAAACCATCATTTTCAAAGCAACCGACATCTGCAATTCAAACTGCATTTACTGCCATGCGGTGCGTAAAAACCAGTCCGTCAAGACCATGCCCCTTGAGATCCTCGAACGCTTCTTTGAAAGGATCAACGCTTTTTTAACCGAACGGCCCGAAGAAACCTTGAAAATCATCTGGCACGGCGGCGAGCCCCTGACCCTGGGCCCTGACTATTTTTACAAAGCCCTGGCGTTTAAAGACGCCCACTGCCGGGAGACCGGCCCCCGGATCTCATTTGACATGCAGAGCAACCTTACCCTGTTTTCAAAGGAATACGTGGATGTGCTGCAGAAGATGGGGATTAAAAATTTCGGAACCAGTTTTGAGCTGCTCCCCGGCGTTCGAGGCAGCGGCGGCAAGACCGGCTCGGACAGCTACAACCGACAGTTTATAAGAGCCCTCTCGCTCCTGGAAGAGGAAGGGTTTTCCTGGGGCATCATTTATGTGGTCACAAAGCTGGCATTGAACCGGCCGATTGAACTCTTTCGCACCCTTACCAACTTTGTTCCCTCAACCTCGGTCATGTTCAACCCGGTCACCTTCTTGAAAGACAAACCCGGACAGGTCGCCATCACCCCCGAGGAATTCGTGGATTTTCTCGGCGAGATCTTTACCGAATGGTGGCCGAAACGCGAGCGCTATCCGGGTGTCGACCCTTTTAAATCCCTTGTGGACAACCTCTTGGGCGTAAGCGAAGCACTCCTTTGCACGGATTCCGGCCGCTGCGCGGATACACATCTTTGCGTCAGCCCCGACGGCACGGCCTGGCAGTGCGGACGGTCTTCCGACTGGGACCTGATGCGCCATGGGTCGATCGTCGAATCTCCCCTCGCGGACATCCTGAATCACCCCCAGCGGGAAGCCTTAAGAAAACGCCCCGCTGTTTTAAAGGAAGGCGACTGCAGCGGCTGCCGCTTCTGGGGCATCTGTCACGGCGGCTGCCCCCTGGACGCCCTGGCCGAAACCGGATCCATCCTGCACAAGTCGCCCTGGTGCTGGACCAAGAAAGGCTTCATCGAAAAGTACCTTGAACCCGCCACGGGCATCACCTACCGGCCGGCTGAAAGCCCGGCCCAGGAGCCGGCCCGGGCCTCTGAAGACGAAAAATCCCTGCCCCGGGCAAGGCCCCGGCCGCGCATGTTTCCGGCAGCAGCCGGCGGAAGCGGCGAGCCCCCCTGGATCGGCCCCATCCCCGGCATGGACGATGTATTGATGGTATCCGGAATCCTGCAGCAGATTGTTGAGAAAAATCCTTCCCGCCGATTCAAATTGGTGAACAAGGCAGGCTACCGCGACATCCTTTCAGGGCATCCGGCGATTGCGGAAATCGGCCTGCCGCCCCGGACGATTGATCCGGTCCCCCTGGACTACGGCGGCAACGGCGCTCCGTCCTCCTGCCAGGAGCGGGCTTACCAGGTTCTTGCCGAGCGTCTGGGCCTTGAGACCCCGGCTGCCGAAACCCTCTTTGTGCCCTTTAAATTTGAGGATGATCCCTATCTCATGAAATTCATCCCCTGGAAAGCACGCAACATCATCATCTGCCCGAACTGCGAAACCCCCAGAAAACAGATGAACACCTTGATATGGGAAAAACTTTCGCAGAAGCTGATCGAAGCGGGTTTCGGGGTCATGCAGCTCGCCGGCATGAAAAGCGGCCATGTCCGCGGCGTATACAGTCTCCAGGGTCTGATTCACGTCAGGCAGGTGATCTCGGTGATCCGGCACTTTGATCTTGTCATCACAACGCACAACCTGTTCATGCAGATCGCCCGGCTGCACAAGATCCCGGCGGTTGTGCTGTGGGGCCCCACCGATCACCGCTTTTTCGGCTATCAGGGCCATCATCACCTGCAAAGCCGCCGGACCTGCCCGAGCCCGGAGGGGTGCATCGGGCGCCGCGCCGGACATATCCCCGCCGCCGCCTGCCCCATGGGGGACAGTCACTGCATGAACCGGTTTGAAGTTGAAACGATCTATCAGGCCGCGCAGGAAGCGCTTAACCGCTAGGCGGAAGCCGTAAAGTTTTTTTAAACTTTCTTTCTTCCCGGCTGTCAATCCTGCCAGCTTCAAAGCCTTTTTTCATTTCACTTGAGCCCTAGAACCCCGGAATCCTTTTATGGCCTCACCACGCCGTTGGAGCTGACCCATTGGTTATCATCGACGGCCTTTGACAGCGTGCATATTCTCATACGACCAGCCAGAGAACTCCTCCCACCAGGATCGCGGCCGCCAGGCCCATGGGAATGGTCCGGCGCAGGATTTCCCCTTCCCGGCCGACGGCCCCGCACATGGACGCGGCCAGCGCCACTTTAAACGGCGACGAGATGGAACCCACCGAGCTTCCCACCGCCAGCCCGGCAGACAGCCAGGTGGCGGAAACCCCCAGGAGCGCTGCCGCCTGCACCTGAAGCTGGCCGAAGAGCATCAGGGCCGCCACCCCGTAGCCGGTGAGAAAGGTTCCCACCCAGCCCAGCAGGGGAACGAACAGCGGGTAGAGCGGCCCGCTATACCCGGCAAGCCCCTGGGAAATAATCCAAGGGATGTTGCAACCGGCATCCAGTCCGGTAAAACCGGGATGATAACCGGTATAGGAAATCACCTGGCCCATGGCCCCGAACGCCCCCATGGCCGCAAAGGCCCGCCAGCTTCTCTGGAATCCGTTGCGCATGACTGTCTTTATCTGTTTTGCAGGAACGCGCTGCAACCGGATGGAAATCAGAAATGCCAGAAAAAGATAAAGATACGCCGAAAAAAACGGCCGGAAGGTGATGGCGTGCACCGGGATGAAGTTTAACTTCACCACAAGCCGATTGAAGGTAAGGGTGCGTGCAAAAGGAACCATGTTTACGCAAAGCAGGCAGACCAGCAAAAGGGCAAACGGGGCCAGGTCCGCAAGAATTCCCTCCTGCAGGCGCAGCCGGCCGGACCCCAGCAGGAAGAAAGCAAATATAACCGCCAGCCCCGCCAGAATGCCGGCAACCGGGACTCCCACAAAGGCCGCCGCCCCAAGTCCCGTCAGCCCCGCCAGCAGTGCCGCCGCCAGAATAATGCAAACCCGGCGGATCTCCCAGGCTCCCTGGGGCAGAAAGGACGGAACGCAAAGCGCCATGGCCAGCGTTGCCGGAATCGACAGCCACGCGGCTGCCACCCCCAGACCCGCAGCCGGCAGATCCGTCACCAGCGCCAGGACGGTGACGATGATCCCGGCCATCTCCAGAGTCATCAGGCCCGAGTAGCCGATGATGGAGAGGGCCGCGGCGCCCACGGGCGACACGCCGGCGGCTGCCAGCATGGGTGCCGCCACGGGCTCGGCGATTACCCCCGCCCCTTCCATGAAATTGGCGACCCCGAAGGTGATGAGCACGTTGCGGCCGAAGGCGTCGCCGGCCCCGCCTTTAAACCACTCGACGATGCGCTGCAGCGCGCCGGTGTCCGTCAGGATGCTCGACAGAAAAATCCCGCCCAGGACCACAAGGAGCAGCGGCAGGGTCGTAAAGATCCCATCCGCCGCCGACAGCAGCGCCACGGAAAACGGTGTCTTGAAAAAAGCGACTGCCAGCAGCAGGGAAAAGAGAAGACCGTAAAGGGAAAGCTCCAGGGCCGATCTGCGCAGAAAAACCGCCAGAAGCGTCAGCAAAACCACCGGCGACCAGCTCAGCAGAAACAGTCCCATGTTCATGGCAGATCAGTCCTTTCAATTGGTTTCAGAAGGCGGGGAGTGTTTACCTGCCCTCCGGTCCGCGCGGGGATAGCCGGCAAACGGTGAAACGGCGACGGTTCACTCCATAGACATGTGCAAGAAAACTCTCCGACCTCTCACTCATTTAGCGTATCGCGTTTTAGAGATGGCTTATAGTTGTTCGGCGGCATACAACTGCAATCAGAACTTTTCATTGACTGCGATGATTATCCTTTAATATCATAAAACTAAAGTCATTTTAAACCTTTCACGTCTGCCCGGATACTTCAAAGGAGAAAAACGCCTTATGATAAAACAATCCATCCTCATTCTGCTGGCAATGCTGCTGGCCGGGACCCCTTCAGGTTTTGCCCAATCGGCACATATTTCAGACCGGAACCTGGTCATTACTGATGGAACCGCAGAGGTCTCGGGCCAGAACGATTCCGCCAGGCTTTCTTTTGCCGTCGTCACCGAAGGAGACGGCCTGGAGCCGGTCTCGGCGGATAACGACGCCAAAACCCGGGCGGTTCTGCAGGCCGTAAAGGGCCTGGGCATCGAAACCCTGAAACTTGAAACCAGCAGCTACCGCGTGACACCCCAAAGGGATTACAAGGCGCGGCCGCCCAGGATTAAAGGCTATGAAGTCTTCAATGCCGTTGAGGCGACCCTGGAAGGCCTGGCGCCCGAACAGCTGTCCAAGATTGTTACGAAAATCATCGGCAAAGCTCTAGACAGCGGGGCCAACAGTGTTCAATCCGTTCAGTTTTATATCAGAAACCGGGAGGGCCTTGAAAAAGAAGCCCTGAAGCTGGCCGTCGAGCAGGCCGTGGAGCGTGCCAAAACCATGGCCGCGGCGGCAGGTGTAAAGCTAAGGCACATCGTTTCCCTCAGCACCCAGCCCTTCCAGACGCCGAGGCCCCACATACTTCAAGACGTCGCCATGAAGTCTGCGGCCGCAGAGGCGTCGCCGCCCATGGAGGTCGGGGAAAGCCGGGTTCGCGTCCAGGTGAGCATCATGTATGAAATTGAACCCTGACAGACTGTAAAAGGCCGCCAGGGGGTTGCAGGGTTCTTTAATTCCTTTTTATCGCACCTTTTTTTACAGCTTTTCCACGCTGATTTTGGGAATCCCGTCCACGATCTTGTAACGGTGGGAAACGGCGTATTTCGATAATTTCCCATCTTCACATGGATGCCTTAAAATCACCCGCCGTTACCCTGCCCCGATAAGTGCGCTTTACAGCGACGACCATCATCAGCCGCCCCCCCTATTTTCATCGGAAACGCCGACGGCGGCAGACTCCCGGGCCGCTTCATGCAGGCTCATGAAGTTTTCAAGATCCAGGGACGCTATCCACTCACCACCGCTTTTGATCACATCCTTGATTATGCGGTAGCTGCCGCGGAATCTGTCGCCATAGACAATCTCCCGGTCGGGCGAGAAGACCAGCGGGGCATTGGGCAGTTTTTAAATGGTAAGCTGATAGTCATAGTTTTCACCCGGACGGTAAATCCGTTCACCCGTTTTGATCTCCTTTGACCGCAAAACGATACACCCGCGTCCCCTGGCGAAGCTCCATATCCGCCGCTCCTTTTGCCCTGAGGTAATCAAGATGGCCCAAGGCCTCGGAAAGCGCCAGAAAAGTATCCACGCCCCTGATATCCGGGAACAGCCGCGAGGCCGCTTGAAAGGGTGTCAGGCCGCCGTCATTTCCCTCCCGATCCGTCGCGGCTTTGAGCAGGTTCGAGACCCGCTCCCTGCGGAGACGGTGATGCCGCTGAATATGACGGACAACCCCGGCATGATCCGTAAACAGGGACCCGTGTCCCGGAAAAACGGCCCTGACCGCCAGTGTGCCCATCATTTCCAGCGTCTGTTCGTAGCGGGCGACGCTCTGGTAGTCCGGGTCTTCCGGCGGCGGGCTGATTTCAACCACAGGATTGGGAGTCATCTTCTCCAGAATACAGTCCCCGGCCAGAAGGGTGCCGTCGTCCCGGTTGTAAAGACAGATCGAGCCGGGGCTGTGCCCGGGAGCGTGGATGGTTTCAAGCCGCATGTCGTCAAAATCAAAAACCGCCTGACCGTTAAGGATTGAAACGCTTTCCACAGGGCTGATCAACCGTTTGAAGCGGGCTGAAATATTATCCAGAATCTCGCTGCGATTCGTTTCGGGAAGACCGGCCTCAATCATAAACCTGCGGAACATTTCCATGCGGTTTTCCCGCCAGCTTTCAGCACCAGCGGGTATCTTGTCCCGGTCCCAGGCGTGGATAAATACCGCCGCGCCGCTGCAGGAAGCGATTTTGCCGGCAAGCCCCGCGTGGTCGGTGTGGCCATGGGTTAAAATGATTCTTTTAAGACCGGAGAGCCTGCCTCCCGCAGAGCGGATGCCCGCTGCAATGATATCGAACCCCTCGGCACTGTTGACCCCGGTGTCGATCAGGGCGGGAGCCGCGTCGGGAATGTAGTAGCAGTTGACGGTCTTTAGCGGAAACGGGATGGGGACTTCAATGCGATGGATGCGCGCCATTTACTTTCTTTCAAATACAGCGGCAATGCCCAGGCCGCCCCCGCCGCAGATTGACGCCAGCCCCAGCCGGACGTTTCTTCGTTTCATTTCGTGCAGCAGCGTCGTCAGCATCCGGGCGCCGGTGCAGGCGATCGGGTGCCCGAGGGAAATGCCGGAGCCGTTTACGTTGATTCTTTCATGGTCTTTTGTTCCCAGTCCCAGATCCTTGATGTCGGCCAGGACCTGGGCGGCAAAGGCCTCCTGGATTTCCATAAGATCGATACGGCCGATGCGCAAACCGGCCTGATCGAGGGCCATTTGCACCGCCGCCGGAACCGTTTTATGGGTCCGCCGGGGATCGCCCCCCACCACGGCAAAAGACCGCACGGCCGCCAGCGGTTCCACGCCAAGCGCCCCGGCCGCTTCCGCCGAGGATACCACAACGGCCGCAGCCCCATCGTTTTCCGTGGATGAATTTCCGGCGGTGCACACACCGCCGAGAACCGGCTTAAGGCGCGAGAGTTTTTCCAGGGACACATCCGGTCGGGGATTCTCGTCCCGGCTTACCACAACCGCTTCGCCCCGGTCCAAGGCGACCGGCACAGCGATGATCTCATCATCAAATTTTCCGGCCGCTGCGGCGGCACAGGCCTTGCGGTGGCTTTCAAACGCCCACTGATCGCAGTCTTCCCGCCGAATCCCCTCTTCCCGGGCGGCGGTCTCGGCCCAGGTCATCATGGCCGGCAGAACGCCGTAGCGCTCCTCGGGCTGGGACATGACCCGGGCACGCTGAATACGGTCATAAAAGGGAAGCCCCCACAGGGAAAGATCGCCGTGGCCCCGGGGCATGTTCTTCTGTCCGCCGATGCCCCATTTGATATTCCCGGGAAGATAGAACTCCGCATTGCTCATGCTCTCCACCCCACCGGCCACAACGAACCCCGCCGCGCCTGTCTGCACCAGGGCCGCTGCATACCGCACCGCGTCCAGCCCCGAGCAGCAGCGCCGGTCGATGGTAATGCCGGGAATCGTTTCCGGCCAGCCCGCCTTTAAAAGGCCCATGCGTGCGATGTTGACATACTCGCCGCTCTGGTAGGACTGCCCCAGAACAACTTCGTCCACCCGGCCGGCATCAAGGGCTATCTTTTCAAGGACGGCATTGAGCACCAGCGCCGTCAGGTCATAGGCCTCAACCGTTTTGAGCGCGCCCAGGTAGCGGCCCACCGGAGTGCGCACCGCGCTTATGATCACGGTTTCCTTCATACAGCCACCTCGCGTTGAAAAAAGATTGAAGAACCCTGCAGCAAGCTGCAGGGAATCTTCGACCGTAAGGACTTTAAATCTTCACTCGCTAATCCCGCAGCAGGCTGCGAGGAATGCGCGCGCTGCTGCGGTTCAAAGGGACAAGCGCCCACAGGCATTTCAGCCGTTGATGCGCGCGCCGTCCTTGTCGTATTCATACCACCCTTTTCCGGTCTTTCGGCCAAGGTGCCCGGCCTTGACCTTGCGACGCAGCAGCAGCGGCGGATACCAGCGGGAATCCCCGGTTTCATGATACATGGCCATCAGGGCGCCATATGTCACGTCAAGGCCAACCATGTCTCCGGTTTCAAAAATTCCCATTTTGCGTCCGGCCGCCAGCCGCATCCCCTTGTCGATGTCTGAAACCGAAGCCACTCCCTGCTCCACCAGCTTCATGGCTTCGATGTTGGCCATATAATTTATCCGGTTGATGACAAATCCGGGAACGTCCCGGTTCACCATGATGGCCTCCTTGCCGATCCGGCCCACAAAATCCCGACCGGCCCGGGCGGTTTCGTCCGATGTGGGCATGCCCCGGATGACCTCCACGGCCTGCATCAGCGGCACGGGGTTGAAAAAATGAAGCCCCAAGACCCGCTCCGGGCGACGGGTGGCGGCGGCCAGCTCGGTGATGGGAATCGCGGAGGTGTTTGACGCCAGCAGCGCCCGGGGTTTCAGGGCCTTGTCAAGGGCCGCAAAAATCTCCCTTTTCAGTTCGAGGCTTTCATAAACCGCCTCGACTGCAAGGTCCACGTCCACGGCCGCCTTCAGGTCGTCGACGGCACGGATGCGCCCCAGAACGGTCTCTCTGGTCTCACCCAATACGCCCTTTGCCGCGAGCTTTTCCACTGACCAGGCGATATTCTTTATCCCTTTCTGGACCGCCGCTTGGGACACGTCGTTCAGCAGCACCGCTATGCCGGCCTGGGCGCAGACCTGCGCAATTCCGCCGCCCATCAAGCCGGCCCCGACAATTAACACCTGTTGAATGTCCATTTAGAGCCCTCCAAATGCGTCTTCGAATCGCCATTCCTGAAAATTAAAATCCTTGACCAGCGAATCCGCCAAAAGATCCCATAAGCGTATCGTCGGCATTATAGTCTTCAATCGTAATTTTCGCCAGAACATTTTATCTGCTCTCGCGGGCATTCGCATGCCGGAAACGACGGCCGCGTCTGCCATAATGGTTACGGGCGAGGGTATCTTTATCCCCCTGTATTTTCTTGACATGCAAGTGTCTCTATCATAAATTGTAGCCGTTAAAACAAGCGCCCCTATTCACGGGAAGGTCTGAAATGTTTGTAGACGCACCCAAAGGACACTTCCGGATCGCAATCGCCTTCCTGCTTCTCCTCTGCCTTTCGCCCACAGCCACGCCGACACAATGGCTGTATGGCGGGAACAACCCGGAAGCCAGCCCGGAAACTGTACTTTTTATCCCCCGGTCCGCCAGCAGCGCGGCTTCAGTATTTGCCTTCGGAACGCGAAACCGGATCAATGCGTTCGATGACCTGACCAGAGCTGCCTTAATACCCGGGCAGATGTCGATCTTTTTCGCCCGTAAATCTTCATCATACCTTCTAAACCCCGACGCCGTCGTTTCCTCTCTGGCAGACCGCGCGGCCATACTCATCAGAGCACCTCCTCGTAACCTCGGTTCCCAATCGTAACCCAACCGTAAAAGTCCACATTTAATTTTCAGCCGCTATCGTAGAGCAGGTCGTTGCCTTTTGCTGGTGCAACCGGATGCGTGGCAGTCTGTTTTTCCGGCTTTTACGAAACCGTCACTCGTAATGATAACCAATGTGTTTAGAGGGGGGATATATGTTGGAATCCATGTGGGAGGGATTTAAATTGTTGCTGGACTGGCAGATTGTCTGGCTGATGGTTCTGGCAACCGCCATCGGGAATTTCTTCGGGGCGGTTCCCGGCCTGGGCGGCAACCTGGCGCTGGCTTTATTGATTCCATTTGTTTTCGGGATGACGCCCTTTGCCGGCCTTGCCTTTCTGCTGGCCATGCATTCCGTGGTCCATACTGGCGGCGCTATTCCGAGTATTCTCTTCGGCATTCCCGGGACCGGGCCGTGTACCGCCACCATTGTCGACGGTCTGCCCATGACTAAAAAAGGCGAAGGAGGCGTGGCCATGGGCGCTCAGCTGGCGGCGTCCGCCGTCGGGGGGGTGATCGGCGGAATTGTCCTGGCGATGCTGATACCGGTGTTAAGACCGATTATCATGGTCTTCGGGTCGCCGGAAGTATTCATGCTGATCGTCTTCGGCCTGACGATGATCGTCGTGGTCAGCCGGGAGTCCATAGCCAAGGGATTCACGGCAACCTTGATCGGGTTGATGCTGGGCATGGTCGGCCTGAGCCCTCATACCGGGGTAGGGCGCTTTACTTTTGACCAGCTCTGGCTCTGGGACGGCATTCATGTCGTCTGTATCGTGCTGGGGATATTCGCCTATGCGGAAATGATGGAACTGGGGGCCCGCGGCCACAAGGCCAAGATGTCGCAAGTCGACATCGAAATGGGCTGGGATCAACTGTGGAGAGGAACCAAGCTTGTCTTTGAAGAGTGGTGGCTCACCCTGCGCACCTCGATTATCGGCGTCATCGTCGGAATCATTCCCGGTTTGGGCGGGGATGCCGCCAGCTGGATCTGCTACGGACATGCCGCCCAGACCTGCAAAAATAACGAAAACTTCGGCAAGGGAGACATCCGCGGGGTTATCGCGGTAGAAACCGCCAACAACTCCAAGGAGGGCGGCGCGCTGCTTCCGACCCTGGGGTTCGGCATACCCGGCAGCAGCGGCATGGCGATTCTGCTGGGCGCCTTTCTCATTCTCGGCATCACACCGGGCCCAAAAATGCTGGTTGAACACCTGGACATCGTCTGGGGGATGGTATGGGTGCTGATCATCGCCAATATCTTTGGCGCAGCAACCCTCTATCCGCTGACCCGCTATATGGGCATGTTGGCGTTTTTGCGCGGCAGCCTGCTGATACCGCCGATCATGTTCCTGGCGGCAATGGGCGCTTTCCTGATCCGGGGGTTCTGGCAGGACGTGGCCCTGGCTGTCATGTTCGGGTTTTTCGGTTACGCTATGAAACGCTTCAACTACCCGCGGGCGCCGCTGATCCTCGGTTTCATTTTAGGTCCCCTTTCTGAGGATTACTTTTATAAATCGGTCTCGGCCTGGGGATGGGGCTTCCTGCTGCGGCCGGTGACCGTGGTGCTTCTGATACTGGCCGCCCTGTCGCTGGTGTATTCGGTCTGGAAGGTCGCTCGCGATAGGGGCAAAAAGAAACTGGATCCGACCAAAATCAAAAGCGATATGGTTTTCAGCCTGTTTCTTCTATTGGTATTTATCGGCGCCAGCTATATTGCGATCAGTTGGCCGAGGAAGACCTATCCCTTGCTGGTCACGGTCCCGGCCACCATGCTGTCGCTCTGGCTTGTGCTGCTGCAGATCCACCGTCTGCGGACCGTCCGTGACGCTGGAACGAATCTTTCACCTGAACAAACGGCTTCGGACGCCGGCGAGGCAACTGGCGAAAAAATCGAGCCCCGCAACGAACGGATAATCTTTCTGTGGTTATTGGCCCTCCTGGCGATGATAATGATAACCGGATTCTGGGTGGCGATGCTGGTTTTCATTCCCCTGTTCATGATCAAATTCGGCCGGGAAAACCACAAATTTGTAGCCGTGTATACGGCCAGTTTCTGGGTTTCCATGTATGTTGTCTTTCAGGCGCTTATGAAGGAGTCCTTGTACGGGGGCGTTTTCGGCATTTCCTGGTGAAATGATCCTATGCTGACGAGCTTCCGGATTTCAAACGTTTCGGCCGGTTTGTGATTTTCCAAACCGGCCGAATTCATTTGGCGGCAATCAATTGGTTTTTGGCGGGATGTCCTGCTTCATACGGATTAATAATGCATTGAATTATTTTTTTAGAAGCGCTATCAAAACCAAATTAATTCAGGGTGAGGGGAGTTTCCAAAAGCTGTCCGGTCTGCCGGGGGACAGCCCCGTGGGGCCTTAACCTTCTTATCGAAGCATGAACGCCCGGCAGCGATCCCGCTCAAGTTTTTTGGTGGGATTCTTAAAATGACTTCAACAGGCTGCTAAAGTTAAGCTGAGGAGGAATACTCATGCGAATTGTCGAGATCAGGGAAGAAACTGTTTCCATCGCTTCGCAGATCCGGAACGCCTACATCGATTTCAGCAAAATGACGGTTTCCGCCCTGGCGCTGGTAACCGACGTCGCCCGGGACGGCAGTCCGGTGGTGGGCTACGGCTTCAACTCCAACGGCCGCTATGCCCAGGGGTGCCTCTTGCGCGAGCGCTTTATTCCCCGCCTGATGGCTGCCGATCCCGCCGCTCTACTGGATGAAACCCGCGAAAACTTCGACCCGTTCAAAATCTGGCAGATCCTGATGAAAAATGAAAAGCCCGGCGGACACGGGGAACGTTCGGTGGCTGTGGGGGTCATCGACATGGCCCTCTGGGACGCGGTGGCCAAGATCGCCCGAAAGCCCCTGTACCGACTCCTGGCCGAGCGCTTCCGCAACGAACCGCCCGATGAAAAGGTGTTTGTCTACGCCGCCGGCGGGTATTATTACCCGGGGAAAGGATTGGAAGCGCTTTGCCGGGAAATGGAAGGCTACCTTGCCCAAGGGTATCGCACCGTCAAGATGAAAATCGGCGCCGTTCCTTTAAGTGAGGACATCAAACGGATCGAGGCCGTCTTGAATCTGCTGAACAAACGATATCCGGCTCCGGAAGGCGCCGGCAGCCGGCTGGCGGTGGACGCCAACGGGCGCTTTGATCCTGAAACGGCCAAAGCTTACGGCCGGGCCCTGGAACCATTTAATCTCTTCTGGTATGAAGAGGCCGGCGATCCGCTGGATTACGCCCTCCAGGCCGAACTGGCCGGAGCGTACCGACCGGCTCTGGCGACCGGTGAAAATCTGTTTTCACGCCAGGATGTCGTCAACCTGATACGATACGCCGGCATGCGCCCCGAAACGGACTACCTGCAGATGGACCCGGTTCTTTCCTACGGCCTGGTGGAATACCTGCGGATGCTCGAAGTGCTGAAATCCCACGGCTGGTCGCTGCGTCGCTGCATCCCCCACGGCGGTCACCAGTTCGCGCTTCACATTGCCGCTGGTCTGGGGCTGGGGGGAAATGAATCCTACCCCGGCATATTTGCCCCTTTCGGCGGCTTTGCCGACACCACCCCCGTTGAAGACGGCACCATCGGTCTGACTCAGACGCCGGGCATCGGGTTTGAAGAAAAGTCCGGGCTGATCGGTCTCTTCCGGAAGCTTTTTGGTTAAGGCGCCTAACCGGCAGATGCCCTATCGCGGCCGCAGGCGGGCGGTTTTCTGCCCCCACACAAAAAATCTGACCCAGTCAAAGCCGAATCGCAGGAGCGCCACATCCTCTCTTTCCATCGCTTTTATAAGAGCTGTTTTGACCTTGTAACGCTTTAAAAAGCTGCTGTGAAAAACAAACTCTCGGAACCGGTCGATGTTGTACACGGCCATAAACGCCATCTTCGCTTTGGGGCCATCAGAACCTTCCCGCCCCCAGGGGTCGCTTTGAAACAGGGCTTTTAACTCGGCCCATTCCAGCGTCAGCTGATCATAGGTCCTGTCATCCGGCCCGCCGGCCCACCCGACCGGGGTCCAGGTTCTGGGCTGCTGCGGCCCCCGGCAGAAATCCGGCGGCCTGAAAATGTAGATCCGTTCGGTTTTGCCGGGCCCGCTGCCGTGCCGCACTCCCACTTCCATCGGAAACTTGCGGCAGGTGTCGGGCCGGTCCGCATAGATCCTGCAGCCCGCCGGAGTCACAAACGGACAGAAACTGCTGTTGTCGTCCTGCATGCGCAGAAGCACATCCGGGAAGAAGGCGGCGGGCCGCAGGACCACGGCGACATAGCGGTCGATAAACGCATCGGACGAAATTGCCAGGCGGTGTTTCAACCGGATAACGTCGTAGGGATACAAAAACAGGTTCAGGTTGCGGCAGCACTGGTTGAAACAGTCAATCCCCTGAAAGCAGTCAAAGGAAAACGTTTCGGTTGCAGCCAGCCGCCGGCCGGGCAGCTTCCGGAGTTCATCGTCGTCGATATATTTCATGGTGCATCAAAGGACAGAATCATTTCGGCAATGGTCATCTTTACTTTACGGCAAATGCCCGCTTCATTTTTGAACTTCAGCTCCAGTTCGGCCATTTGGCGATAATACGGGGTGCGGTCCAGACGCGCCTCGCCCGGAACGGGCCGCAAACGTTCAAAAGTTTCACAGCCCGGACCGCACAGCAGCACCTTTCCAGGCCGCTGCAGTTTGTGCCTAATTCCATGCAGGCGGCAGATCATGGGACGGTGCGGGTATAAACGACAGCGTCCTTCCAGATTGAGCGGGCACATGGGGCGGCTGTCGGCGCCGGATGTTTCTAGCCGGTCTTGCTGCCGCACGTTTTCCGCAGCCTGACGGATCGATCGCCTATCTTCAGGCGCGAGCCGATGAAAGCCTTCCAAAAGATAAAAATATTCAAGCCAGGTATAGTGGTAAAATCGACTGCGGCAGCAGTTTTCTTCACAGCCGCTGCAAACAAATCCCGACTGCTCCGCAGCCGCCCGGTAAGCCTGGTCCATGGCGTCAAATATATCCTTCAGTGAATTTCTTAGAAGAATGAAAGTCTCTCGGCTTCTTTCAGCCTGGGTCAAAGCGGTCATGGGAATAAAAGGATCACACCAGCGGCGAAGGGAAAAAGTTTTTTTTGTAAAGCTCCAAAGCCCCCCGATCCGTCATGCTGGCGATTAAATCGCAGACAACGCGTTCTTTGGGCAGGTCAGCGTGGTTGCACCGGGACATGTCCAACTCGGCCAGTTCCTGCTCAAGCATTTTGTCGTGGCTCATAAAAAGGCCGAAGAGCTCTATCAGGATCTTTTTGGCCTTGATGAATTCATTGTGAACCTTCGGCGCCCGGTATACGTTTTCATAAAGAAATTCCCGCAGCAGCGCCATGGCCTCCGCCATCTGTTCGCTCATGCCCAAGCGCAGCGTATCACCTTGGACGGTGCAGTTGAAGATCACATCCCGAATCATGCTGATGGCTCTTTTTGAATGGGTGGCGCCCATGACATTCAGACATTTTTCCGGGACCTGTTCAATGCGAATGACGCCGCTTCTGACGGCATCGTCCAGATCATGGTTGAGATAGGCCATGATGTCGGAAATCCGCACAATCATGCCTTCCACCGTGCAGGCCTGTTCCTTGAGGTCGTCGGGGATGATCTTGCCGTACCCTTTGGAATGCTTTAAAATGCCGTCGCGGACTTCATGGGTCAGATTCAGCCCGCGCCCGTTATTTTCCAGCACCTCAACCACCCGCAGGCTCTGCTCGTTATGTGAAAAATCAGTGGCAAACAGCTCTTTCAGGGCGGTCTCGCCGCCATGACCGAAGGGGGTGTGGCCCAGGTCGTGGCCGAGGGCAATCGCTTCGGTCAAATCTTCATTGAGCCGCAGCGCCCGTGCAATCGTCCTGGCAATTTGCGCCACCTCCAGGGTATGTGTCAGCCGGGTGCGGTAAACCGCTCCCAGCGGCGATAAGAACACCTGGGTTTTATGCTTCAGGCGTCTAAATGCGTTGGAATATACGATTCGGTCGCGGTCCACCTGAAAGGCCGTGCGAATGGGGCACAGTTCCTCCGGCTCCCGTCGTCCCCGGGAAGCGAGACTTACGCACCCGTAGGGGGCAATAAAGGTTTTTTCCCGTTTTTCAAAATCTTCTCGAATCGTCATGGTCTCTGCCCAATTATGATTGAAGACGGTTCTTTTCCGATTCGTGCCGCGCCAAATCCTTTTTATTGAATCCGGCAGTTTTTCCGTTTATCATAAAACGTATTTATTTTAAAGAAGCTTATCCTGTTATTGATCAGATGGTTCTTTACAATTTGCAAATCTTTTTTTATTTATTAAATTCGACCGGGCGGCCCGCACGGTTCCTATACTAGGTGCGCGTTAAAAAAAATGAACGGCCATCATCTCATACTAGGGAAACTGACGGACTTTATTACCGGCGAAATTCTGAACGATACCCACGATGAGCGCTATCGCCAGAAACTGGCGCGCCTGCTAGTGGAAGACAAAGGCTATTGCAAGGCCGACATCATTCCCCGCTGCGAGCTTCTGGTCACCGCCGGAGACGGCAAACGGGCGCTCATCAAGGTCGATTTCAAAATTTCGCTGGCCGGCAGAACCGCCATGATCATAAAGTACGGCCCCGGCTCCCTGGTAACCCGGCAGCGCCCGGCCCTGGCCGCCGCCAGGCTGCTGGAAACATACCAGATACCTTTGGTTGTCGTGACAAACGGCGAAGGCGCCGACATATTGGCCGGTGTTTCCGGCAAAGTGATTTCTTCGGGACTGGAAACCATACCTTCAAAAACCGAACTGGCACAGATGACGGCCACCGTATCCTTTGACAGCATATCATCACAGCGTGCGGAAATGGAATCCAGAATCCTCTACGCCTTTGAAGTGGACGGATGTTGTCCCTGTGACGACAGTGTCTGCCGGCTATGATATAAAGGAACCATACATGGATCATGCCTATTTTATGAAAAAGGCGCTGGAACTGGCTGAGCAGGCCCTGGCGGCCGGGGAATTTCCCGCGGCCTGCCTGCTGGTCGGCGCCGGCCGCATCATCGCTTCCGGCGCCCGGACCGGCACCATTGAAAACCGGTTCAATGAAACCGATCACGCTGAGATGCTGGCGCTCAGAAACATGAATCAACTGAAACCCCCTTCAATCTCCGGGGGCATAACCGCCTACTGCACCCTGGAACCCTGCCTGATGTGTTTCGGGGCGCTTCTGATCAGCGGTGTTACCCACATCGTATATGCCTATGAAGATGCCATGGGCGGCGGCACCCGCTGTGACCTGTCGCGCCTTCCACCGTTATACCAGAACCTGTCCTTCTGGATTGTTCCGCATGTTCTGCGCGGCGACAGCCTGCAGCTTTTCAAGACTTTTTTTTCAAATCCGCGAACGGCCTACCTTAAAAAAAGCTTTTTAGCAACTTATACGCTGGCGCAGTAGTCGCCGTTTCAAAACGCAATATCGGATTTTAGCTGCCGCAAATCCGCTTGACTTATGGCTGAAGATCGGTATGTTCTTAGAACATGCTGACACCGATCAAACCGAAAACCACCCCAGCCTGGATTGCAGCGATTGTTTTTGCGGCGACCCTGTCTTTTTGTCTGGTCCGCGCCCAAACCCCGACGCCCCTTAATTATTCCCGCCTGATCGAATTTATTCAACTCCAGGACAGAGAAGATCCCCTTTATGTTTTTGAAGACTATCAGGAAGGTTTCGATACCGCCAGTCAACAGGCCAATTTTGAATATTTAAATTCCAATCCCGGCCTGATCAAAAAGATTCGAACCGGCTTGGCGGGTGCCCCTTTGCGCTGGAGCCTGCAACGGCTCCGGCATCGACTGCTGTTTGTTCCGGAGAAAAGGCAAGTGTTCGCCGCTTTGTACGAAAATTACTGCAAGGATGTCATCCGGTTTGTCCTTGACAGAACAAAATTCGCAAACCCTTTTCATGATATCCTGACCCTTGACTTGGAAAGACCGCGCCGGACAAGCCCGGTTGAAGGCGTCATGGCCTTTCTGGTTCATAATCTTGCCAAAGAGTTTCAGGCGACCAATATCTTCAGCGGCCGGGAAGAAAATAAGGTCGAACTGAAATTACGTGGAAAAATCTTTATCGGCGATATTGGCTCTTACACAAGTCATGTGGAACTTCTTGATAGCGGAAAAATTAAATTCAGCCGGAACACTTACACCATCTGGCAAAACAGTGCCGATAATCCCTACACGGCCTTAATGACCCCTGCGGAAGAGACTCTGCATATTCTGCTCCGACCCTATACCGAAAGGGCCATCGAGAAGCAACTCATGCGGCTGCAGCAAAAAACCGTCGCGGACGTAAAAAACGCCGCAGACGAATGGATCGCGATGGAAGAAGCGGTTGCGGGAGGCTTGACTTATAAACTGATGCTGCTTTTTTTCGAAAAATTTATCCCTGACTTCCCCGCCTCCCTGATCGGCGCCGACCTGGATACAAAAATGAAACGCAAGAAATACAGATACCTGCGATGCGGAATCGATCTGGTGAGCCATATCGGATATAATGGTTTTTTATACCAATATCAGTCCGATCCGGTAGCGTTCCGAAAATCGCTGCTGGCGTTTCGGTCGCTGCCCGGACATTTATATTAAGGCTCGACAGGCGTCGCTTTCTTGTTTACATACGGAACCATTAAAAAAACAAAAAAGGTCGTAACCGGCGGGTAATTGGCAATATCCGCCGGTTACGACCTTCACTTAACGGTCCGTATATCCGAACGCTTCTTTTTTCTTAAATCGACCGAATCCGTTTACTTTTTAAGCACTTTAAAGGATTCTACCTTAATCTCCTTCTTGTCTTTTTCTCCTTCTACCGTGCCGATGACTTCCACTTTTTTGCCGATCTCCATCATCAATTCATTGCCCGTATCGGTTTCGGCAATGTCAATGGTTTCGCCGTCGTCGGTGTCTAGCTGGTTTTCACCGGTGACGGTTCCAACAAGTTTGACCTGTTGGGCCGCCCCGGCGACCGCCACCAGCATGACCACCACCACCACCAAGCCTGCCATTAGCTTCATCATGTTTTTCTTCATTTTTGTGCCCCCCGTTATTAAGCTTTTAAATTTAAAGTTACGTGCCTTATCTGCCGACGTTAAACCCCACTGCGGTATTATCGGTGCTGCTCTTCAAATTCCTTGTGCAGGTTAAATTCCTTTACCCGAATGACTTTAATGCCATCCTGCGATTTTACCGTCCCGGAAACCTCCACATTTTCCCTGATAAACGCCTTGAGTTCCTTGCCCCGGCCGTCATTCTCGACGTGGTATTCGTCTTCATCGTGCGTTAATACCGTTATGGCAACAACCTTGCCGTTTTCATCCCATGTTCTCGGTACAACCACGCCTCGTATCTTAAGCATACCCTCACCCTAATTTTATTTTCCGTGAACTGATTCATCCACAGCTTACGAATGCCGAAAAAGTAGAGCAACAGCTGTGCCAAAATTATAACCTTTTGATTTTATACGTTATAAAAATTTTATTGGCTGACCAGATCAGAACTTCCGGTTCCGATGCCGGTCCGTAAACACCCGGCCTGCGCAGGAGGTGTGGCCTATCAAACAGGCAACGCATTGAAATATAAAACAAAAAAGCACATCGGAATCAAAGGTTCCGATGTGCCCGCCAAACAGAATAATAAGTTCCGATCCCTCATAACCTCCTAAAATAAAAGGAGCTTTCCTTCAACCTGGTCCAATGATGAAATCCATCCCGGCCGCTGGAAACGGATAGAGACAAATACTTGCAACCCGCGTGAGATTTCTTCAGAAGGTTGTGCGGGGATTATGTTTTGAAAGGTTCTTTGTGAATATCATATTTGGTCATGAGCTTATGAAGCTGCCGGGTACTGATGCCGGCCGTCTTTGCCGCCTCATTGATCCTTCCCCGGTGCCGCTCCAGAATTTCTTTAATGTAGCGTCGTTCAATATCTTCCAGCTCTTTTTGGCGGGCCACCGCCAGCGTCGGCAGCCGATCGGCCATCCATCCGGTTGAAACCGAGGCCGGTTCAAGAATTTCCCTGGGAAAACTTTTCAAAGTCAGCATCGACGACGCTTCCAGGATGTATGCGCGTTCCAGCAGATTTTCCAATTCACGGATATTACCCGGCCACTGATAGTGCTGAAATGCCCGCAGGACCTCCGGCTGAATGCCATGAATCGCCTTATGGTAATGCATATTCAGTTTTTTTAAAAACGCATCCACAAACAGCGGGATGTCTTCCATGCGCTCCCGCAGGGGCGGAATCTCAATCGGAAATACGTTCAGGCGGTAATACAAATCTTTTCTGAAAAGACCGTTGTCGCAAAGACTTTTCAGGTCAGAATTGGTCGCCGCTATGATCCGGACGTCCGTTTTAATGGTATCCTCACCCCCCACCCTTTGGAAGGTGCCCTCATGCAAGACCTGCAGCAGTTTAATCTGGGCGGAAGGGGTGACGGTTCCGATTTCATCTAAAAATATGGTGCCGCCGCTTGCGATCTCAAATTTTCCGAGCTTTTTGCGAACGGCCCCGGTAAAGGCCCCTTTCTCGTGACCGAACAGTTCGCTTTCAACCAGGTTGTCCGGGATTGCCCCACAGTGCAGACTGATGAACTGATCATTTCTCCTGTGGCTGTGTTGGTGGATCAGCTTGGCAAGCATGCTTTTGCCGGTGCCGGTCTCCCCGCTCAACAGGACCGTGCTTTTTGTGGTGGCGACGGAGCGAACCTTGTTGAAAACCGCCTGCATCTCCGGGGTGGTAGTACGAACCATGTCGGTGGAATCACGCTGCCAGAATTGATCCCGCAAATAATCAATTTCCGACTGGAACAGTTTGGACCGATAGGTCGTCTCGGTCACATAACGGACCTCTTCGGCGTTGAGCGGATAGGTGACATAATTGCTGGCACCCGCCTTGACCGCCATTACAGCGTCTCTGATTTTTTCCTGGGGCGCCATAATGATGATTTCAAGAGTCGGATACAGGTGCCAAAAGGGCTGCAGCAGGGACGGGTCCTCATCGCCCTGTGACGATTGAATCAGGTCAATATCGATAAAAAGAAAATCATATCGTTTTTTTTTCAATACCTCCAACGCTTGAGCTTTATCGCCGGCTTTGCCAACTTTGTATTCGGAACGTAAGCAGGACTGGATGAAATTAAAAATGTCCGCCTCAGTCGATACGACCAAAACGCGATTCATTTTCCTCCCAACCTTCGGAACAAATACGCAACAGGAACTAATAATCGATATTTTTGCGATTATCTAAAAAGCACAAGCTCACGAAAACGCTGCATGGCGACCAAAGACATTACCGTAATTTTCCTGACAACCAGTTTTCTGAATTTGCATATCATAAAAACCGGGCGATGAAAAATAAATATTGCCATCTCCCGGGCTTTCAGGCATGTCCAGATCCGTCAGATTTTCATCCGGTGCCGCCCTTGAAGGCACCTATATATTTTTTCTTGATTTTTTTTCTTGCATTTCATAATGTTTTTATATATTTGACCTAAATTCATGAATCTCTTTATGAGAAATGGGATAGTGGGCGTGCCTTCTCGGGTTATAGATCCGATGCTGTGATGCACAACGACGGCACAGTGAACAGGGATACTTTTTCAGGAGGTGAAAGCATAGCTAGAATAAACAGGTCCAGTAAGGACAGGGTGAATACAAACAAGGAAATCAGAGCAAGAGAGGTCCGGGTGATTGACCCTGACGGCAAACAGATCGGCGTTATACCGACCCAGGAAGCCTTAAAAGCCGCCATGGAATTCGGGCTCGACCTTGTGGAAGTATCCCCCAACGCCAAGCCCCCCGTGTGCAAAATCATGGATTACGGGAAATACAGGTATGAACTGACCAAAAAACAACAGGAAGCAAAAAAGAAACAAAGCAGCTTCCAGTTAAAAGAAATAAAAATTCGCCCCAAAACCGGTGATCATGACCTTCAAGTTAAAATTGGTCATATTAAAAAGTTTTTGGGGAAAAAAGACAAGGTCAGGGTGACGGTCGTTTTCAGGGGCCGTGAAATCACGTTGTCCGATCGCGGCAAGGAACTGCTCGACCAGATTGCTGAAACCGTTTCCGATATATCGACGGTCGAACAGCTTCCAAAATTTGAGGGCCGCACCATGCTGATGATCCTGTCGCCCAAATAAGCGACCCAACCCGTTAACGGTTTTAACCTAGCGGATTTCCATTTTTTTAAAGAGACTGTCAGTTGTTGAACCTGGCGTGGGCTGGCATTACCTTGCTCGCGCCATATATTTTTTAATATAAATAGCACTTTTGAACAATGCGCAATCAGGAGAACAATAAAAATGCCCAAAATTAAAACAAATCGTGCTGCCGCCAAGCGCTTTAAAAAAACCGGATCGGGAAAATTTGTTTACTCGAAATCTCATGGCAGCCACATCTTAACCAAAAAGACAACCAAGCGTAAACGATCTTTGCGCAAAAGCAAAGTGAATGACCAGACCAACTTAAAGCAGTTGCGTCGGTTGCTGCCAAACGGTTAGCCGGCTGTTTTCATTTACTTTCACCGACAACATGTTATGTCGAATTTGAATTTCTGCCGCCGCAGGGCAAGGGCGGCCGGATTGAATCTTTATATCAAGGAGCAAGACCATGCGTGTAAAAAGAGGTTTTAAAGCGCGAAGGCGCCGGAATAAAATTTTAAAACTGGCAAAAGGGTTCCGGGGCGGCCGCAGCAAGCTGTTCCGCACGGCAGCCGGTGCGGTCGACAAGGCCCTGAACTATGCCTATCGGGACCGCAGAGTTAAAAAGCGTGATTTTCGACGGCTTTGGATCGCAAGAATCAATGCGGCCGTGAGGATGCACAACCTTTCATACAGCCAATTTGTTCACGGCCTGAAAACCGCCAACATCGGGCTGGACCGCAAAATTCTGGCTGAACTGGCCATATCCGATCCCCCGGGATTTACCAAGCTGGTAAACCTGGCCACGCAGTAGTCATCATAAGCAACAACCGCTCAGAGCCGTTTGAGGCCTCTTGTTGACGTTTGTTGCTTATGACAACTACATGTATTTCCTTTAGCAATCCTAATTCGAGCACCGACAGTGGATCAATCAATTGAACAGATTTATAATGCGGCCCGCACGGAACTGGCGGCGGCTTCCACCCACGACCATGTAAAGGACATTTCCGTACGGTATCTGGGGCGCAAGGGCCTGGTCACTCAATTTTTAAGGACGATCTCAACCTTGCCGCCCGAGGACAGGCCGGCTGCAGGAAAAAAAGCCAACGAAATCAAGCTGAAGCTGGATGCCTGCATACAGGAAGCCCTCCTCGCGCTCGACTCTAAGCGTCCCGATCAGGACGACCGGATTGATGTGTCCCTGCCCGGCCGCCCGGTTTCGATCGGCTCCCTGCATCCGATCACGCAAGTTACCCGGCAAATCTGCGACATCTTTACCCGGCTGGGATTTGAGATTGCCGAGGGACCGGAGGTCGAATCCGATTATTATAATTTTGAAGCACTGAATATTCCCAAAAATCATCCGGCCCGCGATATGCAGGACACCTTTTACATATCGGAGAATATCGTTTTAAGAACGCATACCTCGCCCATCCAAGTCCGGTATATGGAGGCTCACAAACCGCCGTTGCGGATCGTTGCCCCTGGAAAAGTCTATCGCTGCGATTCAGACCTGACCCATACCCCCATGTTTCACCAGGTGGAAGGCCTCATGGTCGCTGAAGGCGTTACTTTCGGCGATCTTAAAGGAATTCTGACAACCTTTGTCCATCAAATGTTCGACGACCGTACGGCTTTGAGATTCCGCCCGAGCTTTTTCCCGTTCACCGAACCCAGCGCCGAAGTGGACATTCTCTGTGTCATCTGCAGGGGAAAAGGCTGCCGGGTCTGCTCCCTGACCGGATGGCTTGAAGTGCTCGGCTCCGGCATGGTGCATCCGGCCGTCTTTGAAAATGTGGGCTACGACACCACCCGCTATACGGGTTTTGCATTCGGCATGGGGGTTGAGCGCCTGACCATGTTAAAATACGGCATCGACGATATCCGTAAGTTCTATGAAAATGATTTCAGATTCTTGAGGCAATTCTAGTATGAAAGTGAGTTTAAGCTGGTTAAGCGCCTATGTGCGGATCCCCGAAGATGTCTCCCGACTGGCGGACGCCTTGACCATGGCGGGCCTGGAGGTGGAAGCGGTATCAGACCGTTACGATTACCTGAACACGGTCGTTGTCTCCCGTATTGTTAAAATCGACCCGCACCCTCAGGCCGAAAACCTGACATACTGCCGGGCGGATATCGGCGGCCGAACGATTTCCGTGGTCTGCGGCGCCCCCAATGTCCGGGAAAACATGCTGGTCCCGGCAGCCCTGCCGGGCACCCTGCTGCCCCACGGCGCCGCCCTTGAAAAGTCGGTTATCCGCGGCCTCCAGTCGGAGGGGATGCTTTGCAGTGAATTTGAAATAGGCCTGGGGTCGGATAAAAACGGCATCATGCAACTCGACGATGCCCTGACGCCAGGCACCCGGCTCAATCAGGCCCTGGCGCTCACGGATACGGTTTTCGAGGTCAGCATCACCCCCAATCGACCGGACTGCCTCAGCATGATCGGAATTGCCCGGGAAATCGCCGCGATTCAACGCGCCCGGGTCGTTTACCCAGAAATCAAGCTGCCAGCCGGCCGTAAAAACATCACCGAACTTTCGTCGGTTACCATCGACGCCCCCGAGCACTGTCCGCGCTACGCCGCCGGGCTGCTGGAAAATATCAGCGTGGGCCCCTCTCCCTTCTGGCTGCAGGACCGCCTCCTGTCGGTGGGGCTGCGGCCGATCAACAATATCGTTGACGTCACCAATTTTGTCATGATGGAAACCGGCCAGCCCTTGCATGCCTTTGATTTCGACCGCCTGGCCGGCAACCGCATCGTCGTCCGCACCGCCGCAGACGGTGAAGCGTTTGCGACCCTGGACGGCAAGGACCGCCTCCTTTCTGCGGACATGCTCATGATTTGCGACGGCGAAAAACCGGTGGCCATTGCCGGTGTGATGGGGGGGCTCAATTCTGAAATCGAGACCGCCACCCGGCGCGTGCTCATTGAAAGCGCTTATTTCTCTCCCGTCAGCATTCGCAGGACTTCCAAAAAGCTGGGGCTCAGCACCGACGCGTCCCATCGCTTTGAACGCGGGGTGGATCCCGCCGGCACCGTTACTGCATTAAAGCGGGCCGCCCAATTGATGCTGGAAGTCGGCGGGGGAGCCCTGGTGAGCGGCATACTGGATGAGCATCCGGCTCCCGTTGCGTCCAAGTCCATTCAGTTGAAGGTTAAAGACGCCAATCGCATCCTGGGTACTCGTCTGACGCAAAATAAAATGGCGGCTCTACTCGAGTCGATTGAATTTAAAGTTGAAAAGCAACAATCCGCCACGCTGCAGGTAACGCCCCCTTCTTTCCGGGTGGATGTCGAACGGCCGGAAGACTTGATGGAGGAAATTGCCCGCCTGGCGGGTTATCACACCATCCCCACCACCTTTCCGCTGGTTCCGGCCGAGGCCAAACGGGCCTCAAGCATTCTGGCGCTGCGTGATCTTGTCAAAACCCTGATGACCGGCTTGGGTTTCAGGGAGATCATCACCTACAGTTTTGTCGCCCAGGATTCAGGCAACCGGCTCAACCTGCCGCCCGAAGACCCCCGTCGGTCTCTGCTCAATATCCTGAACCCGCTGACCGACGATCAGGCCGTGATGCGCACATCCTTGATCCCGGGACTTCTCAACACCCTGCATCGCAACCTGGCGCAGCAGAACCGCAACATCAAACAGTTTGAAATCGGAAAAATTTTTATCAGCAACGGCCAGGAAAATCTGCCCCGGGAGATTGAAATGCTGGCCGGGCTGTGGGCCGGCTCACGGATCGATCTGTCCTGGCACGCCAAAGAGGCCGAGTGCGATTTCTATGACATCAAGGGAGTTGTTGAAGCCCTGCTGAGCGGCATCCAGATTCCCCAGATCAAAT
Organism: Thermodesulfobacteriota bacterium; assembly: GCA_040757625.1. GTDB lineage: Bacteria > Desulfobacterota > Desulfobacteria > Desulfobacterales > JARGFK01 > JARGFK01. The sequence goes on from JBFLWU010000002.1 coordinate 124,058, forward strand.
TCACCCAGGCCAACTTCGAAGCGGCCAGCTACCTGCGGCCCGGTTATTGCGCCCAGGTTTCTTGCGGTGATCAGGCCCTCGGCGTTGTCGGTGAGATCAGCCCGCGGATCCTCGGCAATTTTGATTTAAAACAAAAAGCCTTTGTGTTCGAACTGAGCCTCAATGCGATTGCAGCAGTCGCGCCCCAAAGCAAGCAGGCCGGCCCGCTTCCGAAATTCCCCGCAACCACGAGGGATATCACCCTGATCGTCGACCGGCACATTGAGGCTGAACGCATTCTTGCCAGTATTCGACGGGCCGATGAAGAATGGGTTGAAAATTTATTCATATTTGATATATTTACGGGGAATCTGATACCTGCCGACAAAAAAAGCGTTTCGCTCAGAATCGTTTACCGATCGGACCAGAAAACCCTGGAAGACGAGACGGTCAATCAACTCCACAAAAGCATCACCGACCGGCTCCTAAAAGAATTTGGGGGAACGCTTCCGGCTTAATATTTTTCGCTCTTACCCTAATTGGGCGAAATTTGTTTACGATCAATCAGGGTAAGCGCAATTGCTTGTTAAGATGGCCCCAAAATCGCAACTTCCCTCAGAATTGCCGGACAAACTTTACTTTAAAATCGGGGAGGTGAGCCGGCTTGCCGGAATACCGCCCTATGTGCTGCGGTTCTGGGAATCCGAATTCAAGCAGATAAACCCTCGCCGAACCCAATCCGGCCAGCGCCAATACCGAAAAAATGATGTTGAATTAATATTGAAAATCAAGCACCTTCTTTACGACCGCAAATATACCATCCAGGGCGCCAGGCGCCACCTCCTCGCCGCAGCCAGAACGTCCGAAAACGAACCGCCCGCCGCAGACCTGGCTGAAATCCGCTCGGAACTCAAACGGATTCAGCAGCTGCTGGACAAACCGCTTTAAACGAAACAACGCTTTGCCACAGCCCTGGCGCGGGACGTTATTCCGGAGAAGAACCAAATATTATTGAAATCTGTTGACAACGGTTTATTTTTAGCTTATTTAGTTACCCTCGGAACGGGAACGCGGGCATAACTCAGCTGGTAGAGTACAAGCTTCCCAAGCTTGGAGTCGCGAGTTCGAATCTCGTTGCCCGCTCCAAGAAAGTCCGCCTTTTTCATTAAAGGGTAGGTAAGGTAGTGAATAACGTGTGGGTTGGTTTTATTTTTTTGCGGTGGTTAATTTCATGAACTGATTATTTCTTGTTCCACTTTAACGATCTACCTGAATGAGAAAAAACGGGCTGTTGCCCGTTTTTTGTTTTTTTAATTTTAACTGGAAGACATAGTAGCCGGTGAATGCACAAAAAAAAATAAAAGCAAAACCGCCAGCATCCGAACAGGTTGCCATATCGAATCAGTCGTGGCAGGAAATTGTGGCTCAAACCAAGAGTTTGGCGCAGCGGCTGTGTGACGCCGAAGGACTGGAGTTGGTACATGTTGAATTTCAACGCGAGGCCGGCGGCAGAATTCTGCGGCTTTATATCGACCAGCCCGGAGGGGTCACGCTCAATGATTGTGTGAATATCAGCCGCCAGATGGGGGATCTGCTGGACGTCAGCATTGACAATATCGGCCCATACAATCTGGAAGTTTCCTCACCGGGAACCGATCGCCCCCTGAGCAAAGAAAGCGACTATGAACGCTTCAAGGGAAATATCGCTAAAATAAAAACGACAACGCCAATCGGCGGACAAAAAAACTTCAAGGGCGTTCTATCCGGCATATCCGGCGGGATGGTATCGCTCAAAATTGGAGACAGAACGGTCGCGATTCCTTTTCAGGAAATTGCCCGGGCGCGGCTGGTTGATTATCATGGAGAAAGCCAATGTTAATTGCAGACATAAAGCGAGTTGTAGAACAGGTCAGTCGAGACAAGGGCATTGATCGATCGGTTTTAATCAAAGCGCTGGAAGAGGCCCTTAAATCCGCTGCCCGCAAAAAATTTGGGAGCAAAATCGATATCGAAGTTCAGTACAACGAAGAGAATGGAGAAATCGAGGTCTTTCAGTTTAAAGAGGTGGTGGAAACCGTCGAAGAGTCGGATCTTCAAATCAGTCTGACAAACGGCCGGAAACTGGATCCGGAATGTGAAGTCGGCGACAGTATCGGAACCAAAATGGAACCGGCCACATTCGGGCGCATCGCCGCCCAGTCCGCCAAACAGGTCATTATTCAGAAAATGAAGGACGCCGAAAAGGATGCGGTCTATTCGAGTTTTATCGACCGCAAGGGTGAAATCATCAACGGCATCGTCCAGCGCATCGACCGGGGGGATATTATTGTGAACCTGGGCCAGACCGAGGGCGTATTACCGGTGCGCGAGCAGGTTCCCAAAGAGACCTATCGCCGCGGCGACCGCATCCGGGCCTATATTCTGAACGTTCTGCATGATACCCGCGGGCCGCAGATCATATTATCGCGCACCCATCCGAACTTTTTGATCAATCTGTTCAAAACCGAAGTGCCTGAAATCAGCGAAGGGATCGTAAAAATTATGGGGGCCGCCCGGGAACCGGGAAGCCGGGCCAAGTTCGCTGTGGCTTCGAACGATACGGATATCGATCCGGTCGGCGCCTGTGTCGGTATGAAAGGCAGCCGCGTTCAGAATGTCGTGCAGGAGCTGCGGGGCGAAAAAATAGACATTATTTCCTGGCATCTGGATCCGGCCAAATTCGTGTGTAATGCCCTGGCCCCTGCTGAAATTTCACGGGTGATTATTGATGAAGATAACCGCGCCATGGAAGTCATTGTTCCGGATGAATTTCTATCGGTTGCCATCGGCAAACGCGGGCAGAATGTCCGCCTGGCTTCAAAGCTGACCGGGTGGCACCTGGATGTTAAAAGCGAATCGCGCTACAGCAAGGCCCTGCAGGATGGCTATGCCTCGCTCGTGGCGCTGCCCGGCGTTGGCGTGAGCCTGGCGGACGCATTATATGAGAAAGGTTTTTACTCAGCGGATGAACTTTCAAAAGCAGACAAGGAAGACCTGGTCCAGATAAGGGGAATCGGTGAAGAAACCGCCCTCAAATTAATTGACGCGGCAAACCAGGCGAGGATCAAGGCCGCTGAAGCAGCCAAAGCCGCCCAAGAGACGCCGGCCGCAAACGATGAGCTTCCGGAGGCCGAAAACCCGGTGGAGGCTTTATCGGAATTAAAAGGATCGCATCCTGAAGAGGGAATCATCCAGGATGAAGCGACGGATGTTCCGGAAACCGTGCCCGAGAATAAACCCGAATAGGAATCTTAAACTGCACCACACGCAATGGATCGAACAATAAGGGGGATGGATGGCAAAGATCAGAGTATATGAGCTTGCCAGGGATCTGAACATGGAAAACAAGGCGCTCCTTGAGAAGCTGGTAGAAATGAAGGTCGACGTGAAAAGCCACATGAGTTCTCTGGACGATGAGATAATTGACCAGGTAAAGGACTTTGTTATCGGCAAAAAAAAGGAGACGGTGGTTGAAACGCGCGTTAAACCGACGGTTATTCGGCGGCGTGTCAAACAGGTAACGGTAAAAACCGCACCGCCGGAGGAACCCGTTTCCGAAGCTGCCGAACCGGCCGAAGCCGACACCGTTGCCGATCAAGGGGAAGCCATCCCTGTGCAGGAAGCCCCGGCGGCGGCAGAGGCTCAGGAAATACAAGCGGAAGCCCAGGCCGCACCTCCGGCAGTTGCCCCCGTGGAACCCGAAGCCAAAATCGAGGAGCCAGCCCCGGTAGATGAAGCTATCACCCCGGCGGCGGATCTTCAACCGGCGACACCCCCGCAGCCGAAAAAGGAAAAACCGGCAAAAGTAGTCAAAAAAGCCAAGAAAGAAATCCCGGCTAAAATTATAAAACTGCCCACCGTACGGCCTGAAAAAGCACCGGAACCGGAGAAGGTTCCGAAAGAAGCGGACGCCCCGGTTGAAAAGGATAAAATCGACAAGAAAGCTCCCGCAAAAAAACTTAAGGGAGAACCCGCCCCGCTGCCGAAAGATGCGGAAGAGCTCAAAGACAAATCCAAAAAGAAAGGCAAATGGAAAGCGGCTGATGCTGTTGAAGACCCCAAGTTTTTTAAAAAGAAAATTTCCTTCAAGCGCAAAGAAATTATTGAAAGGGCGGATCTTTATGCTGAAGAGCCCCGGCTGCGCAAGGGACGCAAAGGCGTTAAAGCCAAACCCGTTAAAGGGCAAAAGACACAGATTACAACCCCCAAAGCCATTAAACGCCGTATAAAGATCGATGACGCGATTGTCCTGTCGGATCTGGCGAAACGGATGGGCGTCAAGGCCAATGAAATGATAGCAAAACTGATGACGCTGGGCGTGATCGCAACGGTCAATCAGACCATCGATTTTGAAACCGCTGCGCTGGTGGCCGCTGAGTTTGACTATGAGCTTGAAAAGGCCGCTTTTGAAGAAGACACCGTGTTGAAAAAAATCGAGGAGGAAGATCCGGCCCAGTTGACGCACCGCCCGCCCGTGGTGACCATCATGGGCCATGTCGACCACGGCAAGACATCGCTTTTAGACGTCATTCGCAAGACCAGCGTCACCGAATTGGAAGCCGGTGGAATCACCCAGCACATCGGCGCCTACAACGTGTCCACTGAAAAAGGGCAAATTGTATTCCTGGACACACCCGGGCATGAGGCCTTTACTGCCATGCGCTCCCGCGGCGCAAAAATTACCGATATCGTGGTCCTGGTGGTGGCCGCCGACGATGGGGTCATGCCGCAAACCATTGAGGCGATCAATCATTCCAAAGCGGCCGGCGTTCCCATTATTGTAGCCGTCAACAAAATCGATAAAGCCAATGCCGACCCGGCCCGGAGCCAGCGGCAATTGGCCGAAGTCGGACTCACCCCGGAAGACTGGGGGGGCGACACCATTTTTGTCAATGTCTCCGCCAAAACCCATGAAGGCATCGACAGCCTCCTGGAGATGATTCTGCTTCAGGCCGAACTAATGGAGCTGAAAGCCAATCCGCAAAAACTGGCGGTGGGCCATGTGGTCGAAGCCAAACTGGATTCCGGCAGAGGGCCGGTTGCCACCGTTCTGGTCCAAAACGGAACCCTGCGCACCGGCGATACGATTGTCTGCGGGGTCCATTATGGAAAAATCCGCGCCATGCTCAACGACAAGGGCGAGCGGGTGGAATCCGCCGGACCGTCCATACCGGTTGAGGTGCTGGGGCTTTCAGGCGTACCCATGGCCGGCGACGATCTCACCGCCCTGGACGACGAAAAGCAGGCCAAGCAGGTCAGCCTCCACCGGATTCAGAAACAGCGCTCCAAGGATCTGGCCAAAACCAGTCGGCTGAGCCTGGAAAAGCTCTATGAAAGCCTGCAGGCCGGCGAAGTCAGGGATCTGAACCTGATTATCAAAGCGGACGTGGAAGGGTCCATTGAAGCCCTGCGGGATTCCCTTGTCAAACTTTCAAATGAAGAAGTCAAAATCAATGTCATTCATGCCGCCACTGGGACCATTACCGAGTCGGATGTTTCCCTGGCAGCCGTATCTGAAGCCATCATCATCGGATTCAATGTACGGCCCAGCCCCAAGGTTCAGGATATCGCCAACGAAGAAAACGTAGAGATGAATTTCTACAGCGTCATTTACGATGTGATTAAGGACGTCCAGGATGCGATTGTCGGCCTGATGTCGTCCACCTTTGAAGAACGGATTTTAGGGCGGGCGGAAGTACGCGAAGTTTTTCACGTTCCCAAAGTGGGCGCCATCGGGGGAAGCTATGTTACCGACGGCAAAATTGAACGCGGCCGGCCGGTCCGGGTTTTGAGAGATGGCATTGTCACCTATGAAGGGAAAATTTCATCCCTCCGACGCTTTAAAGACGATGCCAAAGAGGTTCAAACCGGATACGAATGCGGTATTGGCATTGAAAATTTTAACGATATCAAGGTCGGCGATGTTTTTGAGTGCTATTATTTAGAGGAAATCAAACCGGAATTGGCTTAGTGCTTCGACCGGGTTCAGCCGAAGTCCAAATCAATTCTTCATCGAATTTATGCGTCGATGGACTTAGATCAATTAAAACATTACAAATGCCATGGTTGTCGGTTTCGGAATTATCAGGTTCAGACTGCATGACTGCCACAGCCTGAAGGAGAAAAGAAGAGTCATCAAAGCGATTGTCAGCCGGCTGCGTAACGCTTTCAACGTGTCGGTGGCAGAGGTCGGATCCAATGATGTTCACCAGAGCGCGGAAATCGGATTCGCCCTGGTCGGCAACGACCGGATGCTGATAAATTCAAAAATCGACAAGCTGTTCAATTTTGTTGAAGAACTGGGACTGGCGGAAGTCGTCGACACTGAAATGGAGATCATCAATTTATGAAGCCTTTCTCACGATCGGACAGGGTGGGCGGACAGATTCAGAAAGTCCTGTCAGAGCTGCTGCATAAAGGCATCAAGGACCCGCGTCTTAAAATGACAAGCATCTCCAGTGTCAAGGTCTCTGCGGATTTGAAATATGCCCGCATCTATTTCATTACTTCGGGCGATGTCAAACGCAGACAGGAGGCGGCCGACGGCTTTAATAAGGCCATGGGATATTTAAAACGCGAGCTGGCCCGGCAGCTGGGGCTGCGCTATATGCCCGAGCTGAAATTTTTTTATGACGATTCCTTTGATTACGGAACCCGTATCGATAAGATTTTAAATTCATTAAATACCGATCATGAATCAAATCATACAGCAGTTGAAGAATAGCAGGAGCGTGTTGCTGGCTTCCCATGAAAACCCGGACGGAGATGCCATCGGGTCGCTGTTGGCGCTGGGGCTTGCGCTGGATTCGCTGAAAAAGAAAACAACCCTATACAATCCGAGTCCCATCCCCGCTGTTTATCGCTTTCTGCCGTCGGTCAAGCGGGTGGTGAAGCACTTGCGGAAGGGGGATCATTTTGATGCGGTCGTCATCCTGGATTGCGGCGATATCGAGCGGATCGGCCAAGGGGCCGCCGTCATCGGGAATGTTCCGGTGATCATCAATGTGGATCATCATATCACCAACAGCGGTTTCGGAACGCATCAGCTGATTGACACCCAGGCCTGCGCCACGGCAGAAATCGTCTATCGGCTGATCACGGCCTTGAATGCGCCCATCAGCCGCGACATTGCCGATTCAATTTATACCGGAATTCTGACCGATACCGGCTCGTTTCGGTTTTCAAACACGAACCACGCGGCGTTTGCGATCTGCGAGGAGATGATTGCCTGCGGCGCCGATCCCTATCAGATCGCCCAGCATGTATACGGCAAATATTCCCTGGGGCGCATCAAGCTGCTGAACCTGGCACTGGACTCCATCGAAATTTCGCGCAACGGCAGGCTCTCCCTGATGACGGTGACCAAGGAAATGCTCACTGAAACCGGCACCCAGCCTGAAGATGCGGACGGCCTGATCAATTATGCCAGACGCATTGAAGCGGTGGCGGTGGCGGTCCTGATCCAGGAACGAATGAACCACAAGGGCAGTTTAGGGAAAAACCAGTTCCATGTCAGCCTACGCTCCGACGGCACGGTGGACGTCGCCCGGATTGCCGCCTCTTTCGGCGGGGGCGGCCATGCCAGCGCTTCCGGATTCAGCATCCAGGCGCCGCTTACCGACTTAAAAGACCGGATTTTCAGGCTGGCTGAAGAACTTTGACGCGCTGATATGGAAACGGAAATAAACGGGATTGTCGTTATTGACAAGCCCGCCGATATAACCTCCGCGAAGGTTGTGGCAATCGTCAAAAAATTGCTGCGGGCCAAAAAGGTCGGACATACCGGAACGCTGGACCCGTTTGCAACCGGTGTCATGATCTGCTGTATCAATCAGGCCACCCGCCTGGCGCGGTTTTTTTTAAGCGGTTATAAGACATATGAAGCGGTCCTGCGGCTCGGCCTGGAAACCGACACCCAGGACGGCACCGGAGCGGTGACGTCGCGGTGCGAAACGTTCGAATTTTCTGAAAAAAAAATTCGCTCGACCCTGGATCAGTTCATCGGAACGATCACGCAGCAGCCGCCGGTTTTTTCGGCATTAAAACACAAAGGGGTGCCGCTGTACAAATTTGCCCGCAGCGGCCAACCGGTGCGAAAGGCTGCCCGGCGCGTAGAGATTGAATCGATTGAAATCCGCGCGATTGAGCTGCCGGAAGTACGTTTTTTGGTTTCCTGTTCCGCCGGAACCTATATCCGCACCCTTTGCGCAGACATCGGAACCGCCCTGGGCTGCGGGGGGCACCTGAAAGCGTTGCGGCGGATTGAAAGTAGCGGATTTTCAATCCATGAAGCGATCTCGCTGCCGGAATTGGAAGCCCTTGCGGCTTCCGGTAACGTTCGGGGTCATATCATGGGAATGGCCGCTGCGCTGCGCTGCATGCCGTCGCTGGTTGCCGACAGCGCGCTGATTGACAAAATACGGTATGGGAAACCCTTAACGAATCTCGATATCGGTGCTGGCCGAAAAGACCTTTCAGGTGATGTTGTCAAGGTGCTTGACCCTGAAAATCGGCTGCTGGCGATATTGAATTTCAACAAAAAAGACGGGACATATAAATATAATTGTGTATTTCGTCCTTAGAAGATATATGATAGGCATTATAGTTGCAGACCATGTTCCAACACAATAGGATTTGATAAATTTAGAAGGAGGCATAAAGAAAGTGGTTTCAACATCAGAAAACAAACAGGCTGTGATCGAGCGTTTTAAACTGCATGACAGCGACACGGGTTCGCCCGAGGTCCAAGTGGCGCTCTTATCCCATCGAATTGATTATCTAACCGAGCATTTAAAAGTTCATAAAAAAGATCATCATTCCCGCAGGGGACTGTTGATGCTGGTGGGCCGCCGCCGCCGTTTGCTGAATTACGTTAAAAATAAAGATGTCCAGCGGTATCGGACAATTATTGAAACCCTCGGGTTGCGCCGCTGATGCCCTCAAGAGGGTTGCGGCCCTTAGGTATGCCTCCTGCGCTGTTTACCCGGCTGGCGAGTAGGTGTTTGTCACGTCGTCACCGGGTCAAAGAAGTTTTTATAGGAGATAATTATGGAAGTTTTACTTAATGCGGAAATCGGGGGAAAGACCCTGAGCATCCAGTCCGGCAAACTCGCCAAGCAGGCATGCGGTTCAGTATTGGTCCAATACGCAGAAACCGTGGTGCTGGTAACAGTGGTATCTACCCAAGAGGAAAGAACCGGCGTGGATTTTCTGCCGCTTTCGGTGGAGTATCAGGAAAAAATTTATGCGGCCGGCCGGATACCCGGCAATTACTTTCGGCGCGAAATCGGCCGACCCAGCGAAAAAGAAACTCTGACCGCCCGGCTGATTGATCGGCCCATTCGCCCGCTGTTTCCCAAAAAATACAATTTTGAAACCCAGGTGATCGCAACGGTTCTCTCGATGGACCAAGAAAACGATCCGGATGTTCTGGCGATGAACGGCGCCTCGGCCGCGCTGGTCCTTTCGGACATCCCCTTTGCCGGACCGATTGCGGCCGTACGCGTCGGCCGAATTGGCGGCCAGCTGAAAATCAACCCTACCCTGAAGGAATATGAAAGCTGCGACATCAACATCATCGTCGCCGGCTCCAAGACCGGTGTGGTCATGGTGGAAGGCGGCGGCAATATCGTCAGTGAAGCCGATATGCTGGAAGCCATCTTCTTCGGCCATGAACAGATGCAGCCGCTCATCGATCTGCAGCTTGAGCTGCGCGAAAAGCTGGGTATCCCCAAACGGGCCTTTGCGCCGCCGCCCAAAGATGAAGAACTCGTTGCCAAAATAGCGGCAGCGGCAAAATCGCAGATCCGTGATGCAATCGTAACCCCTGAAAAAATGAAACGCGCAACCGCCCTGCGAAAGATCAAAATGGATCTTTTTGAAAGTCTGGGTGAAGCGTACTCAGATCGCAAAGCGGAAGTCTTCGAAATTTTGGATGACATCCAGAATCAGGTGTGCCGAAATCTTATTCTGCAGGAAGGTCGCCGTATCGACGGCCGCAAATTCGATGAAATCCGTCCCATCACCTGTGAAACCGGCCTCCTCCCTCGGCCCCACGGCAGCGCCCTGTTTACCCGCGGTGAAACCCAGGTTCTCGGCGTTCTGACGCTTGGTTCCGGCCCGGATGAACAACGTGTGGAAACGTTGATCGGAGAAGAATTCCGCCCGTTCATGCTGCATTATAATTTTCCCCCTTTTTCGGTGGGGGAAGCCAAACGCCTGGGCGGCCCCAGCCGCAGGGACATCGGCCACGGAGGCCTCTCTACCCGCGCCCTTGAAAAAGTTCTTCCTAAAAAAGAAACCTTTGACTATACCATCCGTCTGGTATCGGAAGTTCTGGAGTCAAACGGTTCCTCCTCCATGGGAACGGTTTGCGCGGGAACCCTCGCCCTGATGGATGGAGGCATCCCCATCAAGGCGCCGGTATCCGGCATTGCCATGGGTCTGGTGAAAGACGGCCAAACCGTTGTTATCCTGTCCGACATCCTCGGTGATGAAGACCATTCCGGCGATATGGACTTTAAAGTGGCCGGAACGAGCGAAGGGATCACCGCCCTGCAGATGGATATCAAAATCCTTGAGCTTTCAAAGGAGATCCTGCAGAAGGCCCTGGCTCAGGCCCGCAGCGGCCGGCTCTTTATCCTGGACAAGATGCTGCAAACACTCAGCGAGCCCCGCAAGGACATTTCCCGGTTCGCACCCAAGGTCATCAGCATTGAAATCAACCCGGATAAGATTCGCGAAGTAATCGGCCCCGGCGGCAAAATTATTCGATCCATTCAGAGCGCAACCAATACCCGGATTGAGATCGATGACTCCGGCATCGTCAAGATCGCAGCCACATCTGAAACCGACGCGGATGCCGCTTTGAAAATGATCAACGAAATCATTAAAGTGCCCGAGGTCGGCAAAGTCTACGACGGCACGGTCGTCAAGATCATGGATTTCGGGGCGTTTGTTCAGATTTTTCCGGGAACGGACGGCCTGGTGCACATCTCCCAGCTGGCCACTCAGCGCGTCCGGAAAGTGTCCGACGTCGTCAAGGAGGGAGATCCCCTCAAGGTCAAGGTGCTCGAGGTCACCCGGGACGGTAAAATCCGCCTCAGCCACAAAGCCGTCCTGGAAGATCAGGCCGGTGAAACGAATGAACCCGGAAGTGAATAAAACCATTCTACGGAACGGTATCCGGATTCTGACCCAGAAAATCCCCCATGTCCGCAGTGTTTCCATGGGGGTCTGGGTCAATGTGGGCGCCCGCGATGAAACTGCCCCGGAAAACGGGCTTTCCCATTTTATCGAGCACATGATCTTTAAAGGCACCCGCAGGCGCACCGGCTATCAAATCGCCAAGGAATTCGACGCTATCGGGGGCCATACCAATGCGTTTACAGCCATGGAACACACCTGCTACCACGCCAAGGTGCTGGATACCCACCTCGATACCATGGTCGATATTCTCTCGGATATTTTTCTGAATTCTGTTTTTGAAGGAAGCGAGGTCGAAAAAGAACGGCCGGTCATCCTGCAGGAAATCGGCATGCTGGAAGACACCCCGGACGATTACATCCACCTGCTCGCCGGAAACGCCTTCTGGGGCGACAACCCCCTGGGACGCTCGATCCTGGGCCCACCTGAGAATATCCGGCGATTTGACGCCGATATCATTAAAGCCTTTTTTTCCCGGCTGTATCAGCCCGACCGCATCATTATTTCCATGGCGGGCAATCTGGAGCATGGCCGGATTGTCGAATTGGTAGCCCCCGCTTTTGAATCGATCCGTCCCGGCAACGGTTTTCCGGAACGGATTACCCCGGAGAGCCGCTCCCTGGTAACGGTGACCCATAAGGAGCTGGAACAGGCGCATATTTGCGTCAATACCAACGGCCTGGCAGCCGCAGATCCGCGGCGCTTCAGCTTTTTTCTGATGAACACCATTCTGGGCGGCAACATGAGTTCGCGCTTGTTTCAGGAAATCCGAGAGCGCCGGGGGCTGGCCTACAATGTTTATGCTTTTACCTCGTCGCATGCCGACACCGGTATTTTCGGGGTTTATGCCGGTGTCGCCCCCGACAAGGTTCAGGAGACAACCACGCTCATCATAAAGGAAATGCAGCGTCTGACAACCGAACCGGTCCCATTGTCCGAACTTCAGGCCTCAAAGGAATTTACCAAAGGCAATCTGCTGCTGGCTTCCGAAAGCAGCGACAGCCAGATGGTGCGGATGGCGCAAAATGAACTTTATTTCGGACGCAACCTCCCCCTGGAGGAGGTTATCGAAGGCGTTGACAGGGTTTGTGCTGAAGATATTCTTGAATTGGCAGCAACCCTTTTCAGGCCGGGGCCACCGGCCGTGACGATCCTCGGACCCGTAGAAGATCCGGACTCAATATTGACACAGGAACATGACGGAAGCACCCACAATTAGAATCACCCGCCTGCGACCGGAGTCCGATGCGGACATCCCCCTGCCGCAGTACATGACGCCTCAGTCCGCCGGAATGGATATCTGCGCCGCCGTCCGGAACGACCTGGTGCTGGCGCCCGGTGCGATCACTTTGATCCCCACCGGAATTTCCATCGCCATCCCCGACGGGTTTGAAGCCCAGATCAGGCCCAGAAGCGGCCTAGCCGTCAAACACGGCATCGGGCTGATAAACTCACCCGGGACCATCGATGCCGATTATCGCGGCGAAGTGATGATCGCCGTTATCAATCTGGGGGAAAAAAGCTATACATTTCATCGCGGGGACCGCATCGCCCAGATGATCATCAACAGGGTTTTCAGGGCCAGGCTCCAGGTTGTCGCAAAGCTTGACGAAACCGACCGCAATACCGGTGGATTCGGTCATACCGGCATCAAATAACATGAACGACTCGACGCCATCTGAAACAATCTCCGCAGAAACTCCTGGATACAACATTGCCGTGTGCGTCCTGGCCAGCGGCAGCAAAGGAAACGCGGTCTATATTTCCAACGGGGAGACTTCAATTCTGCTGGATGCGGGACTGTCCGGAATTGAAATCGAACGCCGCTTGAAATCCCGGGGGCTTTCCCCCCAAAGCCTCGACGCCATCATCGTCTCTCACGAACACAATGATCATGTTCAGGGGGTCGGCATCCTTTCGCGACGATTCGGCCTGCCGGTTTACATGAACCGCCAGACCGGCCGGGCGGCCGTACCCCTGGTAGGGGACATCAAGGACCAGCAGTTTTTTGAATGCGGCTCGGCTTTCAGGATCAAGACCCTGACCATCCAGCCGTTTTCAGTTTCCCACGACGCCCGGGATCCGGCCGGCTTTACTGTTCAGCAAAACGGCACCAAAATCGGGATCGCCACCGACCTGGGCATCGCCACCGCCATGGTGAAAGAGCATCTGAAAAACTGCCATCTGATGATCATCGAGGCCAACCACGATCCGGACATGCTCCTGCAAGGGCCTTACCCCTGGCCGCTGAAACAGCGCATTAAAAGCCGCAGCGGACACCTGTCCAACAGCGAAACCCGGCATCTGCTGCAGGAATTAAAGCACGACGGCCTCGAGCATGTGATCCTGGCGCATCTGAGCGAAATCAACAATACCCCCCAGAAGGCCCTGAGCGAAGTCGGACTGGCCTTCAGCAACTGCAGGGCCCGTCTGACGGTGGCAGCCCAGGATGATTGCGGGTCATTGTATCGGTTAACCTAAGGTGATCACCAAAAATCGGTTTTCATGAAAACTGCCGTCGCAAATCACAACATGCAGGTAGGGATTAAATCCTAAAAAATCACCGAAACCCCGAATGGCGATAACAGCACCGGGAACGGTTTTCTTGCTCTTGACGGTCTCATCAAAACAGAGCTTCAACGCCTCCCAGACGCAGCGGCTTAATTTGGAAAGCAGCTTTCTATCATAAAGAAAATAGCGCCGCAGCATCTTGGAGGCGCTCAAAACCATATGCCGATGCGGCACTGCCTTTACGACATTGCTGCAAAACCATTCGCCGAACGCACCACCCGCTTCTGACGACACGACGGGCAATAATGTCACCTTTTACACGAAAATGCCAAAAGGTATTCGTGACCGCAATCTTTGCATCGAATCCGGGCAAACCCCTTATGCAACACCCGCTGTCCATTTTCAAGGGTCTGTCAGGGGGTGATCGTAAAGGAGAGGGATCGGATCGGCGTATCCTGTCCCGTCTCCCGGCTCCAGAGGAGAAAATCGACCTTCCAGGTGCCCGTAGGGCCGCCGGCGTTGATGAAGACGGTCGTGAACCCAGGCATATAGAAGCCGTGGGGACCGGAGAGCGTGGCGTTGCCCTTGGGATCGGTGAGGCGGACCTTGTAGGCGTACTTGGCGACGCCGTTGGCATTGAGATAGGTGTTCACCGGCGGCCCGACGAGCCAGGCCCCGAAGACCTTGCCCCGTCCCGCAAAGGCGCCCCGTTCATAGAGCCCCTTTTGCGACCAGGTATCGCCCTTCTCGAGGATCTTGAGCTTGGTGTCGTACTCCGAGTCGTCGTAGATGCCGATGCCCGCATCGACGAGCCGCCAGCCAGGGGCTGCCGAAGAGACGGGCTTGTCGGTCATCTGGAACTGGAGCGAACCGATCGGTGAATCCTGTCCCGTTTCCCGGCTCCAGAGGAGAAAATCAATCTTCCAGGTGCCCGTGGGGCCGCTGGCGTTGATGAAGACGGTCGTGAACCCGGGCATATAGAAGCTGTGGGGACCGGAAAGCGTGGCGTTGCCTTTTGGGTCGGTGAGACGGTATTTGTAGCCGTACATGGGGATGCCGTTGGCATTGAGGTAGGTGTTCGCCGGCGGTCCGACAAGCCAGGCCCCGAACACTTTCCCGCGGCCGCTGAAGGCGCCCCGCTCATAGAGGTCTTTCTGGAACCAGGTATCGCCCTTCTCCAGGATCTTGAGCTTGGTGTCGTACTCCGAGTCGTCGTATATACCCACGCCCATATCGATCAACCGCCAACCCGCCGCCGAGGCCGGGATGGAAAAAAGTAAAAGAGCCAAACAGTAGAATATGATTTTCCGTGTCATAGATTGGGGCCTTTCTCCATATGTGCAATTTTTTTTTGTGAATCGGATTGATGTCTTCCTCTTTTTTTTAAATGCCCCCTGACGGGCGCGGGGCGTCGAGCGTCAAGTCCCCATGAGATTTTTCCGGGGAGAGCGGGGTGTTCTGCTACCCGAAGCGGGGCGGGGGCCGCAAAAACGGCCTGAGCTCCTCGTTGAGCGCCTGTGTCTGAAAGCAATGACGGCCTCCTTGACGATCCGGGCGATCGGTTTTTCCGCGTCGGGAATGAAGATCCACCGGCGGTTCGGTTCCACCCGCTCGGGCTCGCCTTTGTGGAGAAAAATCCGCGGGGCCTGTTTTTCCAGAGCGCAGAGGGTCTCATACAATGATAAGAATCTCCTTTGGGGAAGGGGTTGTATCGAAAATTTATGGTTGGGTGAAGAACCTGAGTAGACAGCAACATATGAAATTCCATTCGGTTGTAGCCGAATTCAGATAGCACTTTCCAGCGGTATAAGCAATCATATTTTTTACCAGTTTTTGCATATCTTCAGTAAGTTACGGCCTTTTTAGGCAAAACTCCCGCGTTGATCTCGACCGGGTGTCTGTTAGTGGAAAACGGAAGGTACGTAAAGCCCCACCCGCCGCTTCAGGCCATCCGGGAAAAATTCGAGAGGGAATTTTCTCGCCTGCCGGAGGACATCAAATCCATATTTGAGCATAACCCCTATTCTGTTAACATGAGCAAGCGGGTGCAGAAAACGCAGGAAAAATTGGCTTGAATTGAGCGGTTCGGATTTTGTAGGTGGGTATAAGTTTGTTCCTGCCGCCAACCATTTCAGCGCGTCGAAAGGGCTGGTATTATAAATTTCCCAGTTCCTGTTCCTTAGTAGCCCAGCCCCCATGCGTCGGGCGAAGAATTTTCCATAACAAAAGCAGGAAATCCGCGAGCCTTTCGCGACCTCTGAAAGAAGGCAGTTTCTGATTGAGGGTTACCTTCTTGATAATTTTGCTGATATGGGCGATTTCCATTTCGCTGAATAAGTGCTTTAACGGTTCAAGAATTTCCAACGCATAATCTAAATACCCGAATAACAGGCAAAGGGTCAGCGCCTTCATCACCTTTGCCCTACCCACTGTATCCACGCAATAATCCTTGGCTCAAAAATGATTTCCCCGGCAGGGCTTCTTTTTCAGAAATCCAAATTGATGAAACAGCCTCCTTGCGGTCTGCCCCTTTAATCGCCCCATCAATTTCGAAATCGCCAACTTCGGTGGAACCATCACCACCAGATGCACAGGATCAGCCTGAACATTCAGTTCCAGCAATTCACAGCCTGCAAAGCCGCAGGTTGCCTGAATTTTGGCTTCGCATGCCTATTTTACGGCGCCAGTCAATATCCGAAACCGATATTTTTGAACCCATACAATATGATGCTGACAATGCCCTATCGTTTGTGGTAACTTACAGTATCTACTCACTGCTTCCTCCTTGTGCGTCGATGTTGCGGCAACAACTCGATGCCAAGGTTAGTAGTGAGCGGCCTTTTAGACCATTCCCAATGGGGACCGGCTTAGCCAGTCCCCATTACCTCTCCCTTAGGGTGGGGGTTTCTTATTTGATCTAAACCATGGGGTCCACCGCCTAATCCTAAAAAGGAACGCGTATGATTCAGTTTCAGCCTATCGGAATTGTTAAATCCCCCGTAACCAAACTGTCCGGGGGAAATTGGGGCGAAGTTCAGTCGGAAATCCATCTGAACGCCTCATATGTCGGGGGTCTGAAAGGTCTGGAAGAATTTTCACATATCGTGGTCGTATTTTATCTGGACCGGTCAACCTTTGTGCCGTCCGAGCACCTGCTGCGCAGGCCCCGGGGCCGTGAGAATCAGCCTGAAGTCGGCGTGTTTGCCCAACGATCGAAGTATCGCCCCAATCTCATCGGCATTACGACCGTAAAGCTTCTTTCAATCAACCATAATGTGCTCACGGTCCTAGCCCTCGACGCCACGGACGGCACCCCCGTTTTAGACCTCAAACCTTATATGCCTGTCTTTGATAAAGTGGAAGATGCAACCGTTCCGGCGTGGGTTGCTGAATTCGAGAAGGGCTATTTTTAGTAAATCCGGTTTGCCGCGCCAAAACGGTATGTTCGAGCTAAAGCTAAAAGCTCCCCTACTCTTTTCGCAGTTTTTGCGATACAAATGCCCCTGCCATCAGCGCAATCCCCACGGCATCGTACAGCGCCACCGGATAGATCAGGGCCAGTCCGCCGGCAATGAGCATGAGGCGCTCATACAGTGTCGTTTTCTTCAGCATATAGTTTTCAACCCCGCAAGCCAGCGCCGTCAGCCCCAGAAAAGATGTAACGACCGTCCAGACCACGTCCATGGGCGGTCCTTTCAGGAGAATCCCGGCCCCCTTGGTATGCAAGGTAAACATGAAGGGGACGATAAAGGCGGGCAGGGTGTATTTCCAGGCATACATGGTGGTCTTATAGGGGTTTCCGCCGGTGAGCGCCGCCGCCGCAAAACAGGAAAGGGCCGTGGGCGGAGAGACTTCCGATAGAACGGCATAGTAGAACACAAACATGTGGGCGGCGTAATCCGGAACCCCGAGCATGATCAGGGCCGGTGCGGCAATGACGGCGGCGATAATATAGGAGGCGGTCACCGGCACGGCCAGACCGATGACCCACACGATCAGGGCCGTGTAGACGGCTGTCAGCAGCACGTTGCCGCCGGCATAGGCGATGATGATGGAACTGAATTTAAGGCCGAGCCCGGTAAGGGTGACGATCCCCACGATGATCCCGGCGGCGGCGCAGGTGCAGGCCACGCTTAAAACACCCGTTGATCCATTTCGCAACGCCTTGATCAGTTTTTTAGGATATAGGGCGGTATCCTTGCGGATAAAGCTGACGGCAAAGGCGACCACCGTGGCCCAGAAAACAGCCAGGATGGGAGTATAACCGATGATCATGATCCCGACAATGGCGATCAGGGAGATAAAATGAAACCCATAAAGATAGGTGAGCTGCCACAGGCTGTAGGTCTTATCAAAGGCCACCTGCCGGACCCCGAATTTTTTCGAATCCAACTCCACCATCAGAAAAATCGACCAGTAATAAAGGCAGGTGGGGATTGCGGCCATGATGATGACGTCAAGATAGGTCATTTTCAGGAACTCGGCAATCAGAAAGGCCGCCGCACCCAGGACCGGCGGAGACAGAATCGCCCCGATCCCGCCGGCCGACAGCAGCCCGCCGGCGGCGTCTTTGCTGTAGCCGGACTTGGCCAGCATGGGATAGGCCACGGACCCCAGTGTGACCGTCGTAGCCACACCGCTCCCTGAAGGTCCTCCCAGCAGAAAGGATGCCAAGGTAACCGTGCGCCCGGCCCCGCTGGGTTTTCCTCCCATGGCGGCAAAGGAAAAATCGATAAAGAACTTGCCGGCGCCCGAATATTCAAGAAAGGCCCCGTAAATGGTAAACAGGATAATGAAGGTGGAAGAAACATCGATGGGCACACCGAAAATACCCTCCAGGGTCATGTACATGTGCCCCACGATGCGATCGATGTCATACCCACGGTGGGTCCACGGCTTCGGCAGATCCGGCCCGATAAAGGCATAGATGATAAAGGCAATCACCACGGCCGGCATGATCCATCCGCTGGTTCGCCGGGTCGCCTCCAGAACCAGAAGGATCAGGACAACCCCGAAAAATTTATCCCAGAAATTAGGAACCACCGAGCGGTAGATAAAATCCTCAAAATCCACGAACATGTAAACAATGACGGCCACGCCAAGAAGGGATAAAATCACATCAAACCACTTGATCCGGTTCGCATAGCGTTTGAATGAAGGAAAGACCAGAAAAGTCAGGAACAGGACGAACATCACGTGGATGCCCCGCAGGATCTGGGTCATGACGATCCCCACCGCGGCATAAAGATGAACAAGAGACATGATCACGGCCACCACCGTGATGAATATCTCCGTTTTGCCGGAAAGACGGCGCGAAGGGCCCTCTTCCTCTTCGATATATTTTTCAGCCTTCTTCAAGGCTTCTTCGGAAACAACCACATCCTGTTTTTCATTTACGATTTCGTCTGTCATTGCTCGCTCCATGATGCACGTGTTGGGGGTGCCAGCGGCGCGCCTGAAAGCTTTGCCAGAAAATATGCTCCCCATGAAGCCGTCTTCAGGCCCATTTGAACCCGATCACCCTTTTCGGCAAATTCGCGCAGGTGTACTTTCTTCCCTTTGATAATAAATCCCTGATCCTGACTGATTCCTCTTTTGATAATCAGGGGCTCCCGAAACTGCAGGTTCAGCGGATGAAACCCTATAACGCTGTCAAAACCATAATATTCCATCACCTTCGGATTTTCCGTCCGTACGCCCTTAAGGATGATGGCATCCCTTCCCGCCTCGAATTCCTCAACCACGTACGCGTCATAGATCGAGTGAACGTAGAACATACTGAATCGTTCGGACGGGGAAACCCTCATCAGCAAGACGTGTTTGTGATCCAGGTTGACGAGTTCAAGAACGGTCGTTTTGCCGTAAAAAAGCAAAGCCCCTCCTGTCACCATCAACAAAACGATCCATGTCAGGAGGGGCTGGCGTTTACGTTTCAACTATTTGATATTTATTCCTTTTTCTTTAAAATATTTTAAGGCGCCAGGATGGAATGGAATCGGCGAGCCGTCAACCTGATGTTCATATTCAAGATTTTCGGCCATTTTGTGAACCGCAATCAGGTCCGCTTTTTTCTCGAAAAGGGTTTTGACAATGTCATAGGCAACTTTTTCTTTCATGCCAGCATTGCAGATCAGCAGGTTCCAGACCACGGCGATTTCGATTTTCTGATCCTGCCCCGGATAACTGTTGGGAGCAATGGTTCCCTTGACATAAAGGGGGCCGTATTTCTCTCTCATCTTGGGAATGGCATCTCCGTGGTTGATGAGTTTTAATTTTACCCCGGGGGTGGCGCCAAGGTCGGTAATCGATGCCGTTGGAATCCCGCCGTCCCAGAAATACGCATCAATTTTGCCGTCTTTGATGGCGCCGGCGGATTCTGCGGCTCCCAGCCGATCCCGGGTCATATCTTTGTCCGGGTTCAGGCCATAGGCCTCCAGAACCCGCAGTCCCTTGACCTCTGTGCCGCTTCCGGGCGAACCGGTTGAAACCCTTTTGCCCTTCAGGTCCGATACCTTTTCAATACCTTTGCCTTCAAGGGTGACGATATGCATGGTGTTCGGATACAGGACCGCCAGCGTCACGATGGGAAGCTTTTCTTTAAACTTTCCCTTGGCGGTATAGGCATCCCAGCCCACATCCGCCATGATCAGGGCCATATCCGCTTTTTTGCTGCCCACCAGCAGGCAGTTGTCCACGGAGGCTGATGTCACTTCCGCAGTTGCCTCTGCATAGGGAATATATTTGGATATGACATTGGCCATGCCGCCCCCCAGGGGATAATAGACGCCGCCGGTTCCCCCGGTGGCAACAGACAGACGCACGTCCTTTTGCTGTGCCCAGGCACTGGACAGGCCCAGAACCATTGTAACAATAACGGTCAATACCAACAAACGCTTCATAGCCACACCTCCTGAGTTAAAGGTTACGCCAGCAAATGACTTCCTGAATATAGAAAGAAAATTAGTGCAACACTTTTTGATTATTGCCTAGTTCAAAAGCGTCTGGGGAATATATTTATAAGGCCTTTGTAGACAGAGGCCTACAAATTGTACGAAATCTTGGGACTATATCGACTGGGCGAACCTTGTTGCAATGGTTCCCAATAAGCGTCATAATTCTGTGCCGGTTGAAAGGCAAGCAGATTAGGTTTGAGTGGAGTTTCGGAACATTCTGATGATATCCGCTCTAATAGCAGGGATACCTACCAAAGGCCCTCTGCTCTGTCAACAGGAATATGTCAATTCCCGCTCAGCCCGATACGGCAAACAACCGATTCAGGCTCCAGAATGATTTTAAAGCGGAAATTTTTTTCAGCCTGTAGTATAGTCACCTCCATGCGCGATAAGCATTTTTATGACGGCTTGACCTTTATTTTACCAGAGGGTCTATGATTTCAGATAACACTGACCAGCGGAAATCCGCCGCCGGCAAGCTGGGCACTTTCGGGGGCGTATTCACCCCCAGCATCCTGACCATCCTGGGCATTATCCTGTTTTCGCGACTCGGCTACGTTGTGGGCAGCGCCGGCCTCGGCCGGGCGCTGGTCATCCTGGTGATCGCAAACGCCATCTCGGTCCTGACCTCCCTTTCGCTTTCAGCCATTTCAACCAACATCCGCGTCAAGGTCGGCGGCGTCTATTACCTGATATCCAGGACCCTGGGCCTGGAATTCGGCGGCGCCATCGGCATCGTCATGTTTCTGGCCCAGTCGGTCTCCATTGCGTTCTACTGCATCGGTTTCGGCGAAGTTCTAGCGGCAATTATGTCCGTCGAAAACATAAAAATTTTTTCCCAGATCGTGGCCCTTCTGTCCGTGGCGGTTCTGTTTGCCTTTGCCTGGCTGGGGGCCGACTGGGCCACCCGGTTTCAGTATGTGGTCATGGTCTTTCTCGGTACGGCCTTGGTTTCCTTTTTCATCGGCGGAATCGCCGGCTGGAACACAGAAATTTTTATCAGCAACTGGTCGGCCCCGGAAAACGGTCTGCCGTTCTGGTCCCTTTTTGCCATTTATTTTCCGGCGGTAACCGGATTTACCCAGGGATCCAGCATGTCCGGGGATTTAAAAGATCCCGGCAAAAGTCTTCCCCTGGGCACCTTGCTGGCGGTCGGCCTATCGATTCTGATTTATTTTGCTGCGGCGCTGCTGCTGGCCGGATCTGTGCCGGGAAGCATACTAATCGGCGATTATGCGGCCATGAAACGAGTGTCGCTGGTGCGGTTTCTGATAGACGGGGGCGTTATCGCCGCAACCCTTTCCTCCGCCATGGCATCCTTTCTGGGCGCCCCGCGCATTTTGCAGTCCCTGGCGGCCGACCGTATTTTCCCCTTTCTGCTTCCGTTTGCCAAAGGATCCGGGCCGGCCAACAACCCGCGAAAAGCGGTGCTACTTTCTCTCGGAATTGCCTTGGCAACCATCGGACTCGGGCAGCTCAACATCATCGCCCCGGTGGTATCCATGTTTTTCCTGGTGTCTTACGGCCTGTTAAATTACGCCACGTACTTTGAAGCCCGGGCGGCCAGCCCCTCTTTCCGGCCCCGTTTCCGCTGGTTTCATGCCCGCCTAAGCCTCGTCGGCGCCCTAGCCTGCCTGGGCACCATGCTGACCATCGACCCTGCGGCCGGCCTTGTAGCCGCTTCGGTTCTGTTCGCCATTTATTATTATTTAAAACAAACTTCCGGTCTGGCCCGCTGGGCCGACAGCCAGCGCGCCTATCACCTGCAGCAGGTCCGGGAGCATCTTTTATCCGCAGCCGATGAACCGGAACATCCCCGCAACTGGCGGCCGCACGTACTGCTGTTCTCCGAAGATCCCGCCCGCCGCAAACCGCTTCTGGATTTTGCCTCTTGGGTTCAGGGCGCCAGCGGCTTCACGACCGTGGTCCGCTTTCTGGAGGGAGAAGGCATTCAGATGCTCCGGCAGAGAAAAGAGGCCGAATCCGAATTGCAAAAAAATATCGATGAACACCGTATTTCGGCGTTTCCGCTCGTTCTGACGGTGCCCGACCTGTCTGTCGGCATTCATACCCTGGTTCAGGCCTTTGGCATCGGGCCGCTGAGGGCCAATACCATTTTATTAAACTGGATGGAACAGGTTCCCTCCGACCGCCCTGAAGAAAGTAAGGAGCCGTACGGCCGAAACTTGCGCATCACCTTCCGGCTCGGCCGCAACATCCTGATTTTAGACGCCAAGCCGAAGATGTGGGAAGCGCTCGCCTCCGTCCCTTCTGAAAATCGCCGGATCGATGTCTGGTGGCAGGGGGATGCCACCAGTGAACTGATGCTCCTGTTAGCCTATTTGATGACCCGAAGTGATGACTGGGCGCAGGCAACGATTCGGGTGCTTGCCGCCTGCACTGAAACGGATGCGGAAGAGACCGTCGAAAACATCCGCAAGATACTCGATGATGTCCGCATCGATGCGCTGCCCGAGGCGGTCGTTGCGCCGGATGCGCAAACCGTTGCCGCCCGTTCAAGGGATGCTTCCATGGTATTTCTTCCTTTTCGCCTGAAGGGAAACCGGCCCCTGGATCCTTTCGGCGGCCTTCTGGAAGAACTCCTGCCCTGGCTGCCTTCGACAGCGCTGCTGCTGGCGGCTGAAGATATCGATCTTGACGCAGAACCGGATGAGGGCAAACCCGCCGAAATCGCTGCTGCCATAGATCAGCTGGAAGATGCCCGCAAAAAGGCAGTTCAAAAGGAAGCGGTAGCCGATAAGGCAAAACAGCAGGCAGAGCAAAAGCAGCAGGACGTTCAGGAAGCGGTTCTAACCGAAACGAACGCGGAAAAGCTGGAACGCCTCAAAATGGAAGCCGAGGAGGCCCGCAAAGCCGCCGAGCAGGCTTCCCGAAAAGCCGCCAAGGCGGCAGCCAAAGCAGAACACGCCGCCCAGGATGCAGAAGCCGCCGGTGTGCAGCTTCCCGATACCGACAAGTGATGCGTCATTTTTGTGCCTCTCCAGTCCAGAGTAAGCCGGGAGAAAATCAGAAGCATTTTTCAAAGTCTCATAAAATAGAATTAAATTGAGACCGTTGAAAAATGTTCAGTTTTGTCCAGGTCCAAGGAAGGCAAGAATTTTAACCGTAGGAATACACGGAGTCTTTCGAGGATAAAAATTTGAGCCTGACGCCGAAATTGGGCAAAAGGGGACGTTTTGCATAGGCTCATACTTTCTCCAACTGATACGCCCTACTCCCCAGCCCCAACTTTTCAGCGTAATCAAGCTGATGGGCCCAGTCCACCTGGGGATAGATCCCTCTGAACTTATCCTCGCCGGCCGCGCGGTTTGTCTCAAGGCTTGAATCCGGCAGGGCCGCTTCACGGTTCACCAGATCGACACTGGCCTGGTCGATGGCCACCGGATCTGTTGACGCCAGAATGCCGATATCTCTGACGACCGGGGCATCGTTGTGGGAATAGCAGTCACAGGCCGGCGATACATCCGTAATAAAGTTAATGAACAGGGTTTTGTTTTCTTTACCCTTCAGGGCGCCCTCGGCATATTCGATCATATTTTCCAGAAACACCGGAATAGCCTGGTTCCAATGAATCTGGATGGCGCTGCTGGGGCAGATCAGGATGCATTCACCGCAACCGATGCACTTTTCCGTGTCAATCAGGGCCTTTTCTTCAAACAGCGACAAGGCCTCCTGGGAGCAATGCTGGACGCATTCCCCGCAGCCGATGCACTTTTTCTTGACGACTTTCGGGCTGACGGTGGAGTGCTGGGCCAGCTTTCCCCGACGGGAGGCACATCCCATCCCCAGGTTTTTCAGAGTCCCGCCGAACCCGGAAAGCTCATGTCCTTTGAAGTGGGCAACGGAAACCAGGGCATCCGCCTGAACGATCTCAGAGGCAATATATACCGTCTGAAACCGTTTACGGTTGATGGCTACGGCTGTTTCGCTCCGCCCCCGCAGCCCGTCGGCAATGATCAGCGGTGCCTCCACCACCGCATAAGCAAACCCATTGACGGTCGCGGTGGTCAGATGCGAAGGGGCATCACTACGCGTGCCGGCATAAAGGGTGTTGGCATCTGTCAAAAACGGAACAGCGCCGCGGGCCTTGATGCATTCAACAATCTTTCGCAAAAACACCGGCCGGATAAACGCGGTGTTGCCCCGCTCGCCGAAGTGCAGCTTGACCGCCACGAGATCCCGCCCGGCCACGGCCTGCGGCAGGCCGGCGGTTTCAATGAGCCGGCCCAGCTTGGCAAGGAGGTTTTCCTTGGGGGATGCTTTCAAATCGATCATGTAAACGATGGGTTTCATTGGCGCTCCTGAAAAATAGATTGAATTATGCCAGAGCTATTTGATGAAAAGGCTATCAGCCTGTTAGGCTAATGGAATTTTTCTTCCTTCAGCCTTCAGTCAAAAACCTTCAGCCTGCCCCGGCCCCTGAACTTTTACTGTCTGCCCTCTCTAAAGTCAAGCTGTTTGCCTTGCGGGCGTTGATGAAAAACCGATCATTTGTCTTGACAGACCGGCGAGAGTTGAAGTTACATATAAAATAAAGTCCTCAGGTTTCAGTGGTCGGGGCTTGGCCCACAGGGTCTGGAAATGGGAATAGCTATTTTTTTCTGAACAATCTTCAATTTAAGGCGCATAAAATCCTTAACTTTTATTGTCGTCACGGTTACAGGATTCCCCTGACAGCTGACCCTTGACCTCAGTCCTGAAATCCCGAGACTCTTTTTATCAAATTTCAGACAGGAGGACCGCCATGGCTTTCGGATACACCGGCAAAATTCTGCATGTTGACTTAACCAACAGAAAAATTGCGGCGGAGGAAAAAGATGATATCTTTTACCGATCCTATCTGGGCGGCCGCGGCATCGGTTATCATTACCTTTTGAAAAGCGTCCCCTCGAAGATTGATCCGTTTTCGCCGGAAAACATTCTGGTCTTTGCAACCGGCGTCATGACCGGGTCGCCCCTTGCAGCGTCCTGTCGTTTCAGCGTTATCGGCAAGTCGCCGCTGACGGGCGCGGCAGGGGAGTCCGAGGCCGCCGGATTTTTCGGTCCGGAGCTCAAAATGGCCGGCTTTGACGCGATCGTCTTCAGCGGCAGGTCTGAAGGGCCGGTCTATTTGCTGATAAAGAAGGGAGCGGCCGAGATCAAGGATGCTTCGCACCTTGCCGCGTTGGGGGCCCGCGAAGTCGAAGACGCCATTCGTGAAGAAAACGGCAGCCAGAAAATCCGGGTGGCCCAGACCGGCCTGGCAGGCATGAATCGGGTGCGGTTTGCCAACATCACCAACAACCTCGGTCATTTCAACGGCCGCAACGGCCTAGGCGCCCTGATGGGCTCAAAAAATTTACGGGCGGTGGCGGCCCTGGGATCACAGAAATTAAAATTTGCAGACCCCGAATTCCTGCGACAAACAGCCGCCGATTACGGCAAGACCTTCAAAGACAATCCCCTGGGAAAGGCCCTGCATCATTACGGCACCACCGCTTTCTGCGAACTGCTGTCGACCGGCGGCGGCCTGCCGGTCAACAATTTCCGCCAAACCCGGCTGGACGACCCCACCCCGGTGAGCGGCGACACGTACAATCGGCTGCTTCTTGAAAAAAGGAAAGGGTGCTACTCCTGCCCGATTCACTGCAAACGCGGCATCGCCCTGGATGATCCCAAATACGGTGTGGATTCCCGCTACGGCGGCCCCGAATACGAAACCATGGCGGCCCTGGGAACCAACCTGAATATCCTGGACCTGAAAGCCATCGCCAAGGGAAACGAAATCTGCAACCGCTACTGCATGGACACCATATCAATGGGAATGACCATTGCCTTTGTTTGTGAGTGCTTTGAAAAAAACATCATCACCCCGGCGGATACGGACGGGCTGGAGCTTCGCTTCGGCGATGCCGACTTGATGTTGCAGCTGCTGGAAATGACCGCCCGGCGTGAAGGCTTCGGGGGCCTGCTGGCAGAGGGAATGAATCGGCTGGCACTTAAATGGGGCGTCGGCGACGCCGCTTTTAATCTCTCGGTCAAAGGACAGGAGCTGCCCATGCACGATCCGCGCGTCAAGGTGGGCGTCGGGCTTGGATACGCCATCAGCACCTACGGCGCCGATCACATGTATGCCGCCCACGATCCTTTTTTCAGCAATGCCGACTCCTTTCCTTTTAAATCGACCCTGCCGCTGGGTATTTATCGGCCGATGAACCCCACCGCGATCACGTCCGACAAGGTCCGCAGCTACGCCCGTCTGGACAGTCTCTGGAAAATGATGGACGCCCTAGGGCTTTGCCTCTTTGGTTATGCCCCCCGCGGCACCATGCCTCTGGAGACGATGGTCAAAAGCGTCCAGGCGGTCACGGGCTGGAATGCCAGCCTGTATGAACTGATGCAGGCCGGCGAACGCGGGAACCTGCTGGCGCGGGCCTTTAATGTCCGGGAAGGATTTTCCCTAAAGGATGACCGCTTGCCGCTGCGGCTGTTTGAGCCCAAACCCAGCGGACCTGAGGCCGGCCGGCAAATCTTTAAAGCGGAAGATTTCAACGAGGCTGTCAGGCTTTTTTATGAGATCATCGGTTGTGATCCAAAAACCGGCCGGCCCAGCCGGGGCAAATTGATGGAAATGGATCTGGAATGGGTGGAGGAAATCCTGGCGGCTTCGGCTCAAGCACATTAGGCCCGATGGATTTAAACCCTTTGGAGAAAATCCTAAATCCGAATGTCGAATTTCGAGATTCGTGCTTCGAGATATGGGGCCATGGTGCGTAATAGTGGGGTATGCTTGAAACTTGACTTTAAACTGAAACTGCTGGACCGAATTTATCAACTATACGACAATGTGCTCGCATCGCATCGCCTGGCCTGCCGCAAATTCTGTTCGGACTGCTGCACCCGCAATGTCGGCCTGACGACCCTGGAAGGATACCTGATTGTCCGTCATTTGACCTTAAACGATCAAATGGCGTTATTGGGACAACTTAAAAAAGACCTTCCGCTTCCCCGTTTTGAGCCCCGCATTACCACGAATCAGATTGCGCAGCTATGCGCAGACGGAAAGGATATCCCGCAAGAAGAAATTGAGATCGAGCCGGGCCGCTGCCCGTTTCTTGAAGACGACCTATGCCGCATCTACATGGTCCGGCCCTTCGGATGCCGGTGTCTGGTTTCAGGAAAAAAATGCGCTGAGACCGGCTGGGCCGACGTGGATGACTTTCTGCTGAGCGTAGCCACCGTGTTCCTGCAATACATTGAACATATGGATCGGAAGGGCCGGTCCGGCAATCTTACCGATGTGCTGCTCTGGATGGAATCGGGAAGGAATCGCCGGGCTTATGAAAAGGGCGACCTCCCGGAGAACGGGCTGGTCGAGAACCAGCCGATCCGGTTTCTGTTTGTCCCGCCGGAACACCGGGACCGGATGAGGCCGATCCTGAATGCGCTGCAGTCAATTTCGTAAAGACAATCCTATATGTTTAAAAGCGCGGCTGCGTTTTCCCCCAGGATGCGGCGTTTGTCCGCGCTGGAAAGCCCGGCCGTTTCCATCTCCTTGAAATACCTGGCGGGGTTGATCAGCGGATAGTCGCTGCCGAACAAAATTTTTTCAGCCCCCACGATCTGAACGGCAATGCTGAAGACCTTGGGATCATAAAGAAAGGGAGAGGCGGCCGTATCAAAATAAATATTTCGCAGACTTTCCTTGATTTCCTTTTTCACCAGGTTGAAGAAAAACATGCCCCCGCCCCAGTGGGCCAGGACGATCTTGTTTAGGGGAAACTTCCGTATCAGTCCGTACAGCTGCGGAAACGTCATGGGAACCTTTCCGGGATACTGATGACCTATGGGCTTATTGGTATGAATCAGGACCGGAACATCGGCTTTGCGGCAGATTTCCATAATGGGCTCCAGGCGTTGGATGGATCCCTCATTAAACCCGGATTGATAATACGCGAGTTCGCCGATGCCGGAAAAATTCCCCGCCAGGCAACGCTGCGCTTCAGTTGCAGCTTTCTCGCTGAACGGGTCCAGAGAGCAAAAGCCGATCAGTCGCCCGGGAAACTTTTCTACCGACTCGGCAATGTAGTCGTTATGCTCGCTCAGGGTCCTGGGATTTTTCCAGGGAAAACCAAAGACCACCGCCTTATCGACCCCCTGGGCATCCATCACCGCGACAAGCTCCTGCACCCCGGTCAATTTTGATTTGGGCAAGCTGTAAAGGAGGGAAAACTCCGCCTCGTCGGGAAAATACATTTCCCTGTTTTCACGGATCTTGCGGGGGAAAATATGCGTATGAAAATCGATGATCATTTCGCTGTCCTTACGCGCGATAATTCTTTCGATAAAGATACCCCTCAGATGGACTTGTGGCAACAAAAAAATGCTGAGG
Organism: Thermodesulfobacteriota bacterium; assembly: GCA_040757625.1. Lineage (GTDB taxonomy): Bacteria > Desulfobacterota > Desulfobacteria > Desulfobacterales > JARGFK01 > JARGFK01. The sequence continues at coordinate 153,137 of JBFLWU010000002.1, forward strand.
GAAGATCGCCTTCGCTTTTACCGAAATATCTTTCAAGATTAAACGCGCGCCTGTCTAACCCTTTGTATTTTTGTGATGTTTTTAAAAGCACGGTTGACAACCCCTCCCGCTTCTGATATTTTTGTTATATTTATTTTCAGCCGCGCGCATAGGATTTTAATCCTTTGAGGTCATTCAGCCGTTATTCATTTGACCCACTTACAAACCGGGAGAACCATATGGCCATCTTAAACACGTTCAAGCGGCAATTACGGTCCGTCATCGAATGGCGTGATCCCCGCCCCGATATGCTTTTTTACCAATGGAGCGACAACGGCGATGAGATCAAAAACGCCTCAAAGCTGATTGTCAATCCCGGCCAGGGCTGTATTTTTGTTTACGAGGGCAAGATCCGGTCGGTCTTGAAAACGCCCTGTCTGCTGGAACTTGAAACTGCCAACATCCCTTTCTGGACCACCATCAAAAAATTCATGCAGTCTTTTGAAAGCGAGCATAAGGTGGGCATCTATTATTTCCGCACCACCAAGGTACTCAACCAGAAATGGGGGACCCTGGCGCCCATCAAATATGAAGACCCGAAATTCGGATTCCCGGTGGCCTTGAAGGCTTTCGGCAATTTCAGCTGCCGTGTCGTTGACCCGCGAGACTTTTTCGTCAATGTCGTGGGCGGCCACAACAATTTCACCGCCACCGATTTCCGCAGCGTCATGAGCGAACGCATCGTACAGTCCATCACCGACCATATCGCCGAACGCCGGCTGCCCTACACGGAAATTGATGCCCAGCGCGAGGAAATCGTTCAGGGCTTGGCCGAAAAATTGACAGCGGATTTTGCCAAACTCGGTTTTGAAATCACGGATTTCCGTATCGAAGGGACCAACTTTGACGAGGAAACCGTTCGGCGCATCGGCCGGATTGCCGACCTGACCGCTGAAGCCCAGGCGATTAAGGCGGTGGGGGTTGATTACGCTGAACTGCTGAGACTCGAAGCCCTCAAGGAAGCGGCTAAAAACGAGGGCGGCGGCGCCGGCATCGGGGTGGGACTCGGGGCCGGCCTCGGCATGGGACAGGCCATGGCCCAATCCATGACCCAGAAGACAACGGCCGCACCGGCAACGAATGCCGGCAGCGATCCGGCGGCAAAGCTGGCCCAGCTTAAAAAGATGCACGAGCAGGGTCTGATCAGCGACGAGGAATATGCCGCCAAGAAAAAACAGATCCTCGATGCTTTTTAAAATTCAGGAATAACATCATGGCCCGCTGCTGCAATTGTTCAGCCCCGCTTCCGACAGACACTGCTCTCTGCCGTTATTGCGGCACCCGCAACGACATGGACTTAAGCGCCACCGGCCGCTTTGCCGTAACCCGCGAAGAATCCGGGCGGCAATGCCCCCATTGTCACATTCCGCTGCAGACCATCCGTCTGACGCCGGACGGCGCCTTTGTCATCGAGCGCTGCCCAACCTGCTTCGGGCTCTTTTTCGATCCGGGTGAATTGCAGGCCTATCTCCACGCCTCGGTGGCCCAGGCTTTCGACATCAATTTCAAGGAAATCGCCAACATCAGCCGCGAACGCGGCAGCAAAGACCGGCAGGTCCGGTATATCAAATGCCCGGACTGCGGCAAATTCATGAGCCGGATCAACTTCGGCTACCGCAGCGGCGTAGTCCTGGATCAGTGTAGGAATCACGGCATCTGGCTGGACAACGGCGAACTCATCCACCTGATGGAATGGAAAAAGGCCGGCGGCCAGCTGCTGGACGAACAGAAAAAAATCCAGCTGGCCGAAGAAGAGCAGCGCAAAGCCAGGGCGGCTGCCATCAGGACATCCGACGTCATCCCGCTTTCCTTTAGCAGTCGGACAGATGCTGACCCCGGTGATCTCGCCCAGGCAGCCCTTTCCCTCTTGTCCAAATTTTTTGGTTAACCATGTTCATCATTGCCGGCATTTCACCCAGAATACAAGTTCTTGACGGCAACCCCCGCCTGTGTCCCTCCTGCGGACTGGCGCGGGCCTATCTCAAACGGGCCGACGGCTATCTCAGTCTTTTTTTCATCCCCCTGTTTCGTGTCAGGAAAGGAGAACCGTTCATATTCTGCGACCGCTGTGAAACCGTCGTGCCGGAACAGGGCGCCCCTTTGCGCCCATGGCAGGACAGGAGTCCGAATAAGTGCAGCGGCTGCGGAAAAACGCTCGATAAGGAATTTTTATACTGCCCCAATTGCGGGAAGAAAATTTAATCCGAAATGCGCGAACGCATCAATATCCGGCAATTCGGTGAAACCGGTAGCGAACGCCATGTCGTGCTCGTAACCCCTGAAGTCCACTGGAATACCGGCAACATCGGGCGGACCTGTCTGGGCGCCGGCGCATTTCTGCACCTTATAAATCCTTTGGGATTTTCGCTGGACAGCCGGGAAGTGAAAAGGGCCGGTCTCGATTACTGGTCAAAAGTCCAGCTATCGGTCTGGGATAGTTTTGGCGATTTTCTTGCAAAGATGTCGCCCCGAAAAGAGGAACTGGTCTTATTTTCCAAAAACGGAACCCGGCTTTTCTGGTCGCTGCCTGCATGCCAGCGCCTGTTTCTGGTGTTTGGCCCGGAATCCAAGGGATTGTCACGCAAACTGCTTGCGCGCTACCCCGATTCAATCTATCGCATTCCCGTCTCCCCTCAGATCAGGTCTTTGAATCTGTCGACGGCGGTTGGGATTGCGCTTTATGAAAGTTTGAGGCCCTGTTCCACAAAATTCAACGAGGGACCGCTGTAACTATAGAACCGGTTGGTTAATCCCTTATCATCAGCCATCCAGACAAAGATGGCATAACGGGAGGATCCAATGAAATCGGCTGTAGACGTTTATTCAATCAATCCGACACACCGGGTAAGTCTGATTCAGTCCCTGCGAATCTTTGCCGGCATTGTCCGGCTCCACATCACGGCCATAGCAGCCATGGGCGTCTTTACCTTCGGATGGCTCTTTACCGGGCGCTACCCCTGGTTCCTGACGGCCGTCTGTGCGCTGGACTGGTTCATCGTCAATCTCATGAACCGTGTCGTGGATCTTCAGGAAGATCGTCTCAACAACATCCGCCATACGGTCAGCGTTTATCGCCACCGCAAGGCCCTGCTGATTTTGAGCATAACCCTGCTGGTTGCTTCCCTGGCCGCAGTTCATTTAGTCAACCCGGCGATCACCCCCTTGAGGATTGCCGGGCACCTGCTGGGCATCTTCTACAACTGGCCGCTGCTGCCGGGAAAGCGCCGCCTGAAGGAGACCTACTTCTGGAAAAACACCGCTTCGGGCGCCGGCTTCCTGATTACGGTTTTCGGATACCCGCTGGCAAGCACCTTCTGGAACCATGAACATCACCTATTTCCACCGGGAATCACCTGGACGACGGTCTTGCTGACCGCCCTCTTTTTTTTCCTTTTTATTCAGAGCTATGAAATTCTTTATGACCTTCGGGATATAAAAGGTGACGTTGCCGGTGGCGTCCGGACCTATCCGGCAGTACACGGGAAACAAATGGCCGTCCATATGATCGATGGGCTGATTGTTGCCTCCGCCCTTGTATTGGCATCGGGTTATGTGCTGAAAGTCGTCCCCTGGCGCATTTTCATCATGGTTGCCGCGCCCGTCCTCCAGATCGCAGTTTACAAATATGCCTTGCACCGGCAGGAATTGACAGCAGGCTGTATCCGGCTTACCTGGATGGGGGCGGCGCTTTTCTGTATTTATCACCTGTGGGTCCTGGCGGATCTGCCAGGGACAGAATTTTAATGATTTTGCTGCTGGAGCTGACAGGAATCTTTTTCGGCTTATCCATTGTGTTAAGTTATGCGATCCGGTCCCCCCGGCCCGCTCGCGCTCTGCTCAGAGCGGCGATTATTTCGGCCTCGGCCTGGATTGCTGAAGAAAGCTGCATTCTGCTGTACCGTTTTTACGATTATCACGCAGGCTGGAATCTGTTTTTAGATCGGGTTCCCCTGCTGGTTGTGGTAATCTGGCCGGTTATCATTTTATCGGCTCGGGATTTGACATCCCATCTTCGAGCCGCACACCCCGGAAAGGGCCCGCTTGCGGGCGCCGCCGTGGTGGCGACCGACGCCTTGTTTATCGAACCCATTGCCACCGGCACCGGAATCTGGAGCTGGAACCTGCCGGGGCTATTCAACGTCCCGCCCGTCGGCATTCTGGGCTGGTTCTATTTCGCACTTTTGTGGATGTACCTGTTGGACGACAAAACGCGGGAGGGGCCGCTGTCCGCCTATGACTTGCAGCTGCTTGTCCTGCCGGTTATGGGCACCCACCTGTTGCTGCTGCTGACCTGGTGGGGCGCCCTGCGCTGGATGAATCATCCGCTGCCGGACCCGGCGATCGCCGCTGCCGCCTGGTTCGTTTCGTTTTTTATGACTGTCGCCATTTATAAAAACCAAACCGGCCGCCGGATTCATAAAAAAACCTTGCTGCTGCGGCTTCCGGCAGCTCTTTTCTTCTTGGTGTTGCTCACTTTTAAGGCAGCCGGCCCCTTCTCCCTGACTGTTTATGCGTTGGCCTTTGTACCCCCTTATGGGATGCTCATGGCGCAGCAGTATCGGTACCCCGATCAGGTCATTTAAGCACATAGAATAGGCGCGATGCATCAAGTGATTGATTGAAATATTTTGTTCATTAGAATTTGGAATTTTGATATTGTCTGAAAATCGTGTGCGGTGATTTTATATTTGCGGGTCGTAATCGATAAAGCAATTGCTTCATACTTAATCTGGTTGAACTGACTTTAACGTCGATCTGATATTGACATCATGCCGCTTGACGAACCCGGCTCTTTTCATTATTTTCTATCGGCTCGGTTCGCTCTGCCGTTGCAATAAAAAAATTGAAGGATCCACCGAAACCATGAAAAACACCCCATCATTTTGGCCCGCTAAAAGCATTCAAGAATCCCGACAGCTGATGGATGTTGCCCTGGGCCGCGAGGCCGCCGACCTGGCCGTCGTCAATGCAAGACTGCTGAACGTATACACCGGCGAAATTCTGGAAAACACCACCGTATGCGCCAAGGGAAGATGGATAGCCTATGTCGGCAATACTCCGGGCAATATCATTACCGCCGGCACCCGCGTGATCGACGCACAGGGCTGCCCGCTGGTTCCAGGCCTGATCGATGGTCACGCGCACCTTGCCTGGATGGTTTCTCCGGCTGAATTTTTAAAATGCGTCATTCCGGGCGGAACCACTACGATCATTACGGAAACCATGGAAATGTTTCCCGTCGCCGGCTATGATGGCGTTATCGATTTTTTAAATGCCTGCAAAGACCAGCCCGTCAACATCTTTGCAACAGCGCCAGCCATGGTATCCATCAGCCGAAAGGTTCACGCAATTTCCGCAGACGCCCTGGGGCGGCTCCTTGAAAGGAACGATATTCTGGGACTGGGAGAATCCTACTGGCAGGCCCTGCTGCAGGACCCGGACGCCATCCTTCCCATCTTCCGGCAGACACTGCTTTCAGGTAAAACCCTGGAAGGACATTCGGCCGGAGCAAGCGCCAATAAACTGGCGGCCTATGTTGCCGCCGGCGTCTCCTCCTGTCATGAACCCATCACAGCGGAAGAAGTGCTGGATCGGCTGCGGCTGGGGCTGACCGTCATGATCAGAGAAGGCAGCATTCGCCGGGATCTTGAAACCATTTCCCGCATAAAGGACAGCGGTGCAAGCTTCAGGCGGCTGGCACTGGTAACCGACGGGGTTGAACCGAAGGATCTTCTTGAAAAAGGGTACATGGAATATGTGGTCCAGAAAGCGATAGACTGCGGCTTTGATCCGGTCGACGCGGTCCGCATGGCCACTTTAAACGTTGCCGAACATTTTTCGATAGACAACCTGGTGGGTGGCATTGCCCCGGGAAGGCTTGCCGACATGATCATTCTTCCCGATCTCAGGACCATAAAACCCCGATACGTCATCAGCAACGGCAAACTGGTCGCCCGGGACGGCCGGTTGCTGGTTTCTCCCCGTTCTCACCCGTTTATAGAAAAAAGCTTAAAAAGCGTTCTTCTTCCCCGGGCGCTGCGCCCTTCGGATTTTTCCGTTCCGGTAAAAACCGGCAGCGCAAACGCCCTCGTCAGGGTCATCGAGCTGGTCACCGATCTGGTGACAAAAGAAAGCAGGGAAACCCTTGCCGCAGCCGCCAGCGAAATTCCGGTCGATCTTGGAAGAGATATCATCAAGGTGGCCGCCATCGACCGGACCCATGTTCCCGGCAAAATGTTTACCGGCTTTATCAAGGGGTTTCATCTCAAGGCCGGGGCGATTGCATCCAGCGGGGGCTGGGACTCCTCGGACATTGTGGTGGCGGGAACGAATGACGCGGACATGGCGACGGCGGTCAACCGGATTTTCGACCTTCAGGGCGGGGCCGTCGTCTGCCGCTGCGGCGAAATCCTGGCGGAAATCCCCCTGCCGGTAATGGGCATTCTTTCCGGGCTTTCCGTGGAAAGGTTGGCGGCCGGTCTCGAGGGTTTGAACACCGCCGTTGCAAAATTGGGCGTCTCTTTGAAAAATCCCTTGTTGACGCTGATCACCCTGACCGGCGCCGCCATTCCCTATTTGCGAATCTGTGAGGAAGGCCTGGTAAACCTGAAAGACGGCCGCACCTTGGGGCTTTTCATAGACTGAAAATCGACAACCTCATAAAAAATGCTTATTAATAGCTTACAACACATCAGGTGCCTTTACCGGCACCGGTCCCTGTTTTTAAAACAATTCGGATCGTAACCCAATTTAAGGTTAATTTCCTTGCCGGCGGGCAACGCAATGCTCAACCGCCGATGGAAGGAGAGCAGAAATGAAAAAATACGCTGTTATTTTTATGCTGCTGCTGGCAGCGGGTGCGACGGGCTGCACACCTAAGATTAAACTCTTCCCGGATGCGGCGGATCCCCTGAGAGAGTTTACCGTTTCCGGCGCAGGCAAGGAAAAAGTGCTGATGATTCCCATAACGGGAGTCCTCTCTGACGCATCCCGCGGGACCATTACCGACAAGCCCTCCGTGGTCCAGGAGGTGGTATCGCAGCTTCAGCTGGCGGAAAAAGATAAAGAAATCAGGGCGGTCGTCCTTAAAATCAATTCTCCCGGAGGCTCGGTTACCGCCAGCGACATTCTTTATCATGAAATCAGCGCGTTCAAAAAACGCAGCGGCGTCAAGGTGGTTGCCGCCATGATGGATGTGGCCGCATCCGGCGGCTATTACATTTCCCTTCCAGCCGACCATATTCTGGCCCACCCCACCACCCTTACCGGCTCAGTGGGCGTGATCATGCTGATGCCGAAGGTCAAGGAACTCATGGATAAAATCGGCATGGGCGTCGACATCCACAAGTTCGGAAAAAACAAGGACATGGCCTCGCCCTTTCGGCCGGCGACTGTTGAAGAAAACAAGCTGCTGCAGGATCTGACCGATGATCTCGGCAACCGGTTTATCATGCTGGTGAAAACCCATCGAAAGCCCACCGGCGATCATCTGGCCCTGACGGCCACCGCCCGGATCTTTTCAGCCGGAGAAGCAAAAGAAATCGGTCTGATCGATTCCGTGGGCTATTTAAGCGACGCCTTCCTGCAGGCTAAAAAACTTTCGGGGCTTGCGGAGGACGCCCGGGTGGTGGTCTATCGCCGCAGCGAACATGCCAATGACAATATCTATAATACCGCCACCGGCCGGAGCGACGATCTGAATGTGTCCCTGATCAACCTGAACCTGCTCCCGGCGGCAGCTTCCCTCGCTCCCGGCTTTTATTATCTCTGGCTGCCTGGGACCGGATCGTTTTAGCGGCCTTTTTTCTGCTCTAGCTTCCACTGCTCGATTCTTTTATTTCTCAGCCGCACCGGATCTTCCAACCGGGAGGAGGGTTCTCCGTAGCCGTCTTTGTTTATTTTGTTAATGTCGGCGGCACGCATCTGAACGGTTTTTTCATACCGGTCTTTGTCCACCTTGACCCCGTTCTGATCGAAATAGTCCGCGGTCGCCGGCGACGAAAAGATCAAGAGAAAAAACATGAATAACCCGATGGTTTGAATCAGTGTTTTCATTATCGTTGACCCTCTCTTTCATTTTAAGCGTAAGGACTCAGTCCATCACCGCATAAACGCGACGACAAATTTATTTGGACTTCGGCCGTGTCCGGTAGAAGCGCTCTGGACATAGTTCAGCCATCGGCCATGAGCGACAAGCAATTATGAATCCGTGCATCATTATATAGACATAACGGCTGATCTGAAATCCGGCCGCATCATGTCTATTCAATTATGCACTCCTTAATATATTGACCGGGCCGGCGAAAATGCGTCCCAGTATTTGCGCGTTGAAGCACTAAGCTATTACCAGGTCATTTTCGGCAAATCCAAATTCATTCAAAACCGACAGCGCGATCTTAACCACTTCGTTCGGGTTTAAATAGGTTTCCACAAAAATATCTGTTCCGGGAATGCCGGCCGGAAAGCGCAGTTCGTTTTGATTTTGATTGAAATAATATTTTCGCCCGACCGAATGCCACTGCAGGCTGTCAATATCCCGCTGATGTTCCGTCTTTAAAACTTCGCATAATTTAACCAGCAGCTCGTCCCATGATCGAATCTTGTATTTTTTTCCCTTCAAAGCAAAAAAACTGATGGTTTGTCCGTCATAAGATTGTTGCGCTGCTTTTTCCGGCATTGGCGCAGCCTTTTCGGTTCTGGGCGCAGGTCTTTCTTCCGAACGCGCTGACGGCGTTGCCTTTTCCGTTCTGGTCGCCGCTTTTTCTTCCGTACGCGTCGCCGGCGGAGCTTCGAAGGGCTGCGGCTGCTTTAATCGTTCGCCTAAAAATTTAACGACCGCATCCCTTTCCGGCGGAGCACCGCAGATTTTTTCCGCTGTTTCACTGATCAGTTTAATAATCTTTTCATTCGGTTCAGACAATATTTGGGCCCAGGCTTCCGGAATTGCTTTCTGGGCGGACTGCTGCAGCCTCTTTACTAAAATATCCGTTGCTCCTTTTAAAGCGGCTCCTTTGGACAACTCATCTTTTTTCAAAAAGGCCGCCACCTGTTCTTCAATATCCTTGGCTTTCTGCTTCAAAAAATCCAAGGCAGCAAATCGGTTCTGCTGCGCATCGCCTTTACCGGATGAAAGATAAAACCACCAGATAACGCCATTGGTCAAAATGGCAAACTCAACCCCTTTTTTAGAGGCATATTCAAAAACTTTTTCCTGATATTTATCCAAGGCCTCCCGGGGCTTAACGACCTTAATCAATACCTTGCGCGTATTTTTTACGCTCAAGGCAAAATCCGCCTGCTGGGTTTCAGCCGCAAGGTTGGGATTGACTTCATCAACATTAAAAATATCCCACCCCAGCATAAACAGTAATCTTGACACGATCGCCTGCTTGGTCGAGGCTTCATCAAAGGAACCGACCTGTTTGTTTGCTTTGATGCCGTCGACAAATTCAATCAATTGCTGTTCCATGGCTTTATTCCTTTATTCCCCGCCGGGGTATCCATTGACTTTTATCAATTGTTTCATATATTTTATATCGACATTGAAAATAAATCAATATGGTAGTCCAGAAAGCCCGGGTATGTGCCTGGAGCCATAATAATACGTGTGACTCCTTTAATGCTGGTTTCCGGACCGTATTTTCCAATTCAATAGGCAGTGGGGAATAATGAACAGCAAAAATTTCAAAGATCAATGTGCGGACCCAACCCAGGAGCTTAAAATCGACATCCCCTGCCGGCTGGCAGAACGAATCGAGTCTTACGCTTTAAAAAATAAGACAACCATTACCGCCGTCGTCATCGAAGCGCTGGATATTTTCCTGAGGGGTCAGAATCAGGCATAACGCTTTTCAGGATGCGGGATTCAAGGTCCGGAATTTCCTTTAGCGCCTTTCGGCGCTTTGAAAAAGGAGTTCTATCCGACCTGGAAAAAACCGGGGCACGTTAGAATTCGGTTTTCATACGAACCTGGCACCTGAGATCCTCAAATGTTCAGCAGGCTGTTGAAAAACTGCGTCTGAGGCTGCTATGCAGCGTTGCGCGGCTCTCGCCAATGCTCACATATACTTGAATATGCTGCGCTTGTCGAATCGCCGCGCGCCTTGCCTATCAGTCTGATTCTTGTTTTTCAACAACCTGTTAGGGTTCTCCTTTTTAGGGCTGCCATCGGTCAATAACTTCCCAGAATTTTTAAATAATCGGTCTTTTCTGCCAGCCGGTCTAATATCGGTTTAAATGTTTCCGCCTCAACATCCGCTTCCACGTCTGCATAAAACATATACTCCCAGGGCTTGCCGTGAATGGGGCGCGATTCCAGCTTCACCAGATTGATGTCGTTTTCCGCTAATACTTTCAACACTTCAAACAGCGACCCCGGCTGATGGCCGGTGGAAAAAATCAGCGATGATTTTCCATGCGGCCCTTTTTTGAGCGGCCGGGTCCCGACAATCACGAACCGGGTATAATTGCGGGGATCGGTCTCGATCCCTTCCTCAATGACCGCCATGCGATAAATCTCGGCGGCCTCCCGGCTGCCGATGGCGGCATCCCCCCGGCTTTGCCACCGGCTGATGGCCTCAACCGCGCCGGCGGTATCTTTGACCGGCACGAGTTCCCAGCTGCCGTGAGCTTCCAGGAACCGGCCGCATTGCTGAAAAGCCTGAACCGCCGACAACACCCGCTTGATGTCTTCAAGGCGGGTGCCGGGATGAGCGATGAGATGATGGATAATGCGCAGGGTCAATTCCCCGATGATTCTCAAATCATACTCAAGCAGAAGATCATAGTTGGCATGAATGCTTCCCGACAGGGAATTTTCCAGCGGCACCACCCCGAAATTGACCTCGCCGGTTTTGACGGCCTCAAAAATCGCACGGAAGGTCGGTTTGGAAACGGCGGCAACTTCTGGACCGAAATACTGGTTGCAGGCCCTGTGGCTGTAAGTTCCGGGCTCTCCCAGATACGCGGCCGAGGGTTTGCTTTTTCCATTGTTCTGCTGCAGGTGACTGACGCTCGTTGCTTTTTCCAAATAGCCGAAATCCAGCTGCTTGCCGACCACCGGCGCAATCACATAGATATCGCGCATGAGCTGTCCGAACTGTTTCGGATACAGGCTCTGAGCGCCGTCTGACAGGGCCTTATCCGGTTCATTGTGCACCTCGATAATCAGGGCGTCCGCGCCTGCGGCAACCGCCGCCCGGGCCATGGGGCTGACCTTTTCGCGGATGCCGGTGGCATGGCTCGGATCGATCATGACCGGAAGGTGGGTCAGAGCCTTTAATATCGGAATGGCGGACAGATCCAGGGTGTTGCGCGTATAGGGCTCGAACGTGCGGATACCCCTTTCGCACAGAATCACCTGATCGTTGCCCTCGGAAAGGATATATTCGGCCGACATCAACCACTCTTCAATGGTTGACGACAATCCGCGCTTTAGTATGACCGGTTTGTTCATATGCCCCATGCATTTTAACAGCTCGAAGTTCTGCATGTTGCGCGCGCCGACCTGAAAGATGTCCACGTATTTGGCCATGAGCTCCGCATAGGCGGGGGATGTGATTTCACTGGCCACCCGCAGTCCGGTCGCCGCCCGCACCTCCGCCAGGATTTTCAACCCTTCTTCTCCCATGCCCTGGAAAGAATAAGGTGAAGACCTGGGTTTAAAAGCGCCGCCGCGGAACAGGACCGCCCCGTATTTTTTGACCTCCCTGGCAATCGTCAGGGCCTGCTCACTGCTTTCAATGGCGCAGGGACCTGCTACCACGGCAATGCGCTCCCCGCCGATGGTGACATCCCCGACCCGAACATGGGTGTCTTCGGGATGCATCTGCCGGCTGACCAGTTTAAAAGCGGTTGAAATGGGAATGACCTTTTCCACACCCGGCAGTTTTTCAAACATCTGAATGTCTTTGCCGCCTCTTCCCACCGCTCCGATCACATTCTGGCCTGCGCCGGTTATTTCCCGAACAATGCATCCCCGTTCGAACAGCGTTGATTGAATGATACCCTTTTCTTCTTCCGTAATTTCCTTTTTCAACACTAATATCATACTGTTTCCTCTCTTTCGTATTTAAGGTGAATCTGACTCAAAAAAAAAGCCCCGAGAGAATTCTCCCGGGGCTAAAAAAAACCCGGGCAGACCGTTGCTGGGTCCACCCGGGGCGTTTATGCTCTTATTTAAAGGCTAAACAACCGGATGGACGCTTCTAAAGATAAAAAAGAAGCGTCTAAAAGTAAAAAAGATATGTCCGATTGAGTTGCCGATCATGCGATGTTTCCTCTTTCTGGCTTGACTTATAAAAGTGTCTTCAGGTTTTGTCAAGACCGTAATTAATTTTAAGTCCGCGGCTCAACACTTTTCACCAAAAATTTTTATCCGCACGTACGAATCCATGATATCAAGAATAGAATGTTACTGCAACTCTCGTTAATAATTTCAAACATATAACCGCTTGATGCTGAAATGTTCTTTCCATCGCTTCGGAGCACGGAAACCAACTATATAATCTTCGTCCGGATGTCCTGCCGGAAACTCATTGGTGATATCGCTGTTGCTCCAGATGCCCTTTTGTTTCCGAATCATCCGCTGTTCAACCAGCCAGTCCCTGTAACTTTCAAAAACAATATGTCCCCCGGGGCTGTCAAGACGAGCGGCACGGGTTCTGCCATCTAATTCGCGCCACAAAGCCTTATCCGCTTCTGATATTTCAATAGGGTCCACATCCAGGTTATAACCACACTCCCGGTGTGTTTCCCCGGCCACCGCAGCATAAATCTGCTGATCCCGAAAACTGAGCAGGTATTTGTAAATACCTACATATTTATCCGAAACAGCATGCCCCAGCGACGCGTGGTCGCGCTGTTTCCCACGTTTAATTGCAAGCGGGGTTTTATAAAATTCCAGCATCAGGGGAGAGTATGTTTCACCTAAAAAATCGCAGATTTTCTTAAGCTCCTTTTCAGGGTCTTTGACCAGATCTTCATACGTTACATCAAACCATATGCGGGAGCCGTATTTTTCACGGAAAGATTTCACAAAGGTATGGGCCAAGTTCCATGTATGTGCCGCCATGAAAATGTTGCCTGCGCCGAAGGCAGATTCCAGGCTCGTACTGCAGGCATCTCTCCCGTCCCTTCTAATAAAAATGAACTGCGCATTGGAAAAATTTTCAAGGATTTGCGGCACGAAGAACAGGTTGTTTGGGGTTTTCTGTCCCCAGCGCGGTTTGTTCCCGAATTCTGTTGTATAACGGAGGTGCATGGCTGCATAAATGCCTGAAAAACTTCGCTCTGGTGCCAGGGAGATAATCTCATCCACCGCTGTCACAGGATTTAGGTTCATACCCCACAAGGGCTGATTAAGCCCAAAAAGCATCTCAGCAGCCATGATGCGAAAATTACTGTCAATGGAAAGGTCTCCGTAGGTATACCGCCAGGGATAGATGCGCGGGAAGAGCCACCCCACCTCCGGTACGGATAGTCGTGGATGGCATCCCAGCATGGCCATCAACAGAGTGGTCCCTGACCGTTCATATCCGATAACAAAGAATGGCCTTTCCTTTATTTCAATTGCCATAAGATTCTCATCATATTTTTGATATTGTTATCTTTTGCACCCGGTTATTTCCCGCGCTGCCTGGTTTGCTTTGAGTTTTTGCCGTTATCGACATGCAGTTGTCATATTGGAACGGACAGGGTATGATTATTTTCCTTGTCTTATGCCTTTAATGCTTTCTTAAATGAGCCTCTGATCGATTTAATCACGACGTAAAACGTAATAGCCATTAAAATGATTGCCACGGGGCGGGTGAAAAACATCAATGGATTGTTTTGCGACGAAATAACAACCTGCTGAAGCGACGTTTCCCAGATGGGCGATAGAATAAATCCGATAATAAAACAGATGTGGTTGAAATCAAACTTTTTCATAAAGTAGGCTATAAATGCGAAAAACAGCATTAGCGACACATCGAATACGGAGTATTCCGCCAGATACGAGCCCACGATGCAGGTGAAAATGATCATGGGATAAAGGACAGAGGCCGGCGCCTGGACCACCTTGCAGAACGATTTCAGGCCGACGCGCCCGACGCCAAGCAGAAAGATGTTGGCGATGATCAGGCTGCCGTAAATAGCATAGATGAATTGCGCGTTCTGCTCAAACATCAAAGGCCCTGGGATCATGCCGTGAATGACGAATGCGCCGATGAGCAGGGCCGCGGCCACATTTCCCGGAATTCCCAGGGTGAACAATGGAATCAGGCTGGCCCCCACAACCGCACTGTTGGCCGCTTCCGAAGCGGCGATGCCTTCGAGCTTGCCGGTGCCGAACGCTTCCGGCGTCTTAGATCGTTTCTTTTCCTGGTCGTACGCAAAGAACGAAGCCACCGGCGCGCCAAGTCCGGGAAGCGCGCCGACCACCGTGCCGGCAATGGAAGCGCGCAGGAGCGTTTTAATGAGGCCGCGATACTCCTTCCAGGAAATGAAGCGGTCTTCCGGTTTAGATGAAAAGGACAGCGTACATTCCGCCCCGCCCTGCCTGATATGACGTTCCAACTGGATGATGATTTCCGAGAAAGCCAGCATACCGATGCCGATGGGAACCAGCGATATACCCCTTTCCAGTTGATACAAATCAAAGGTTAGACGCGGCAGGGCGGAAACCGGCTCCATGCCGACCGTACCGACCAAAATCCCCAGGGCGGCGGCGATTAAACCCCGCACAATCGACTGGGTCCCCAGCCCCGCGATAATGGTCATGGCCAGGCAAATCAAGGCAAAGATTTCCGGCGGCCCCATGTACAAGGCCACCGTCGCAAGGGGTGCGGCCACCAAAATCAGCACGATGGTCGAAAAAGCATCGCCGGTAACCGACGCATACAGGGCCGTCCGCAGCGCCTTTTCGCCCTTTCCCTGGCTGGCCAGGGGAAAGCCGTCCCAGGTGGTGGCTGCGGCCTCGGGCGTGCCCGGCGTATTAAGCAGAACGCCGGAAATGGAACCTCCAAAAAAAGCCCCTTTGTTCAGTCCCACCAGAAAGCCGATGGCCGCCACAGGGGACATGTAGTATGACAGCGGTATGCAAAGGGCAATGGCCATGGGCCCGTTAATGCCCGGAATAGCCCCTGCAATCACACCCGATATGACGCCTGCCAGCACAAAAAGTAAATTTAAAGGATGCAGGGAATCGATAAAACCTGCGATGATGACTTCAAACATGCTTACTCCAATCGAAAATGCATTGGCGCTCGGCATGGCGCGCCAGGTCCGTATCGCGTAGCCGTATTCATACCCCACCGGCTAAACAGCCGCGGCGACGTTGAAACCGCAAGGGATATTACATCTTTGGATGGCAGTGTCATACCGTTAAGGCCTTTTTAAATGAGCCCCGAATTGACTTGATCACGACATAAAACGTAATAGCCATTAAAATGATTGCCACGGGGCGAGTGAAAAACATAAAAAGATTATTTTGCGATGAAATAATAACCTGCTGAAGCGACGTTTCCCAGATGGGCGCCAGAATGAATCCGATAATAAAACAGATGTGGTTGAAATCAAACTTTTTCATAAAGTAGGCGATAAATGCGAAAAACAGCATCAGCGACACATCGAATACGGAGTATTCCGCCAGATACGAGCCCACGATGCAGGTGAAAATGATCATGGGGTATAGGATCGCAGCCGGCATTTGCACCACCTTGCAGAACGATTTCAGGCCGACGCGCCCGACACCCAGCAGAAAGATGTTGGCAATGATCAGGCTGCCGTAAACCGCATAGATGAGCTGTGCATTCTGTTCAAACATTAAAGGCCCCGGGATCATGCCGTGAATGACAAACGCGCCGATGAGCAGCGCCGCTGCCACATTTCCCGGAATCCCCAGGGTGAACAATGGAATCAGGCTGCCTCCGACCACCGCGCTGTTGGCCGATTCCGAGGCGGCGATGCCCTCCAGTTTGCCTGTTCCAAAGGCCTCCGGCGTTTTTGAACGTTTCTTCTCCTGGTCGTACGCAAAGAACGAGGCCACCGGCGCACCAAGGCCGGGCAATGCGCCGACCACCGTGCCGGCAATGGATGCGCGCAGGAGTGTTTTCGTAAGCCCACGGTACTCCTTCCAGGAAATGAAGCGGTCTTCAGGTTTAGAGGAGAATGATATGGCGCATTCTGAGCCGTTTTGCTTGACCCGCCGCTCCAGTTGGATAATAAGTTCCGAGAAGGCCAGCATCCCGATGCCGATGGGAACCAGCGATATACCCCTTTCCAGTTGATACAAATCAAAGGTTAGACGCGGCAGAGCGGATACCGGCTCCATGCCGATGGAACCAACTAAAACCCCTAATGCGGCGGCGATAAGGCCCCGCAGAATTGACTGGGTCCCCAGCCCCGCGATAATGGTCATGGCCAGGCAAATCAAGGCAAAGATTTCCGGCGGCCCCATGTACAAGGCCACCGTCGCAAGGGGTGCGGCCACTAAAATCAGCACGATGGTCGAAAAAGCATCGCCGGTAACCGATGCATACAGGGCCATCCGCAGCGCCTTTTCGCCCCTGCCTTGTAGGGCCAGCGGATAGCCATCCCAGGTGGTGGCTGCAGCCTCGGGTGTGCCCGGCGTGTTGAGCAAGACGCCGGAGATGGAGCCTCCAAAAAAAGCCCCCTTGTTCAGTCCCACCAGAAAGCCGATGGCTGCAACAGGGGACATGTAGTATGACAACGGTATGCAAAGGGCAATGGCCATGGGCCCGTTAATGCCCGGAATGGCCCCTGCAATTACACCGGCAATGACGCCTAATAACACAAACAGTAGACTTAAAGGATGAAGCGCATCGATAAAACCTGCAATGATGACTTCTAACATACTGACTCCGTTCTGAAATGGATTGTTTCACGGCATAGGCACGCCAAGTCCATAACGCATGACCGCAAACAAAGCCCCCACCAGCCCGACAGCCACGAGCACCATGGTAACCGGCTTGCGCTGCCCGCAAAGGAACTGTATCAGCAGCATGAAAGCGATTCCGGCCGGAATAAAGCCGGCCCACTTCATGGCAGGCATCAGCAGCACGCAGGGGATCATGAAACGGGCAAGGTGCCACAAGTAAACCTTGTCCCCCGGATTCGCGACCGCTGAGGGGCTTTCCTCCGGTTTGTTCTTTTTTATCAATACATACGACAAAATATTACGAATCAGGGCCAACACCGAAAGCGCCAGTATGATGCCGACGGTCACATTGGGCAACAGCGATGCAGAAACGCCGTAGCCCGGATAGGGGGGCGTGTAGGCAGGAATGACCCACACTAAAAAGGCCACACTGCCCAAAGCAATGCCGCCGTAGATGAGATTGTCTCTTTGTCTTAACGTCATATCGTTATCCCTTGAATTCTGTCTCTAAACCACCTGCATAATCCATCACCGGTATTGCCCCGGTCCACCATAGCCGTGATAGAGATCCCGCAACAGGGATCTCTATCACCTGCCTCATTGTTCCTTGACCTACTTAGTTTTTTTCGCTTCAGCCGCTTCAAGCGCAAAGCGTTCGCTGGCTTTTTTCATATAGGTTTTAGCGTGTTCACTGCCAAAAGTTACCGGACCCATTTTCAGATCGCCGGTAATGAAATTACGAAACTTTTCATCTTTTGAAAGGGTGTCCATGACCTTTTCCAGTTTGGCCATAATGTCGCCGGGCAGGCCCTTTGGCGCGGCCAGCACCACGAACATTTCCACCGATTCGTCCCAGCCCTGTTCCCGCAAAGTGGGCACATCCGGTATCGGCGTGAGCCTCTCGGGGGTTGAAGCTGCCAACAGTGTCAATTTGCCGGCCTTGACATATTCAAACAAAATGGCACCCAAATGCCCCAAATCGGCATGACCGCCCATAACGGCGGATATGATCGAGGGACCACCCGTACTTGGCATCAACGCCAGATTCACCCCCTCTTTGGCGGCGATACGCTTCATGGCATCCCGGTCGTCGGAACCCTGAAACATATAGGTGAGCCCCTTCTTTTCCTTCCTGGCCCACTCGAAAGCATCTTTCAGGTTCTTCCAGGGACGATTAGGGGCACACACAAGCCCGCTTTGATTCAGCCCCAACAGGGAAACGAATGCGAAATCATCAAGCTTGTAGCGCGTTTCAACAAAATGCGGAGAATAGGTAAACGCAGCCGTAGCCGAAACGCCCAGGGTGTAGCCGTCGGGCTTGGCGGCACTTAGTTCCGATGCCATTACGCTCCCGTGGGAGCCGCCCGGGTTGTTGCTCACCAGAACCGGTTGTCCCAGTTGGTCTTTCATGGCCTCGGCCATCGCGCGGGTCAACAAATCAATCTGGGCGCCGGGCTTGACCATGGTAAGCATTTTTATCGGTCGATTCGGGTAGTCTGCCGCAAAGACCGGTTGGGCAACGCACAATCCGGCAAGGACCACACACAAAAGCAGGGCCATCAAGGTGGAACGCATATTCTTTCTCCTTTTGGTTAAATTTGTTGTCGTCGAAACACAATGAAAACAATCCTTCTTATCATTCGCGTCCTTCTGTATCAAGTTCTTCGATACCCGATATTCGCGCATAAACTCCCTCCTTTCAATTATTAGTTAGTGATCATCCTGATCATGGTTAAACTGTTGTTTTCATATTTTCCCGGAATTTTAATTATATTTGCTTAAAACGACAGCCGAATATCGTGCAGACGATAAACAGCGATTATTTTTTGTGGAAAAGAAGCTCTGGATAAACGCTGCCGAGTGTTTTTAGGTTATTCCCGGCAGTCAATTCGTCTACTGCACTACGTTAAATATGATGGAGTTCCGCCCCTTAAATCTTTGTTATTATCGTCCATCCGATAGATTTATTTTATTAAATGCCTTTTAAAAGGTATGCGCATAAACGGTGTGAATACGAAATGAGAGCGTTTCTGTCCCTTGATTAAGATCTGGAGGAACATTTATTTCATTGAAAGGAGTAAGCTATGTCTAATGAACAACCAACTGGCATCAATGAAATCCCAACGGAAATCATTGAAACGGATCTACTGATTGTCGGTGGCGGCAATGCCGGCTGTTTTGCCGCAATTGAAGCCAAGAAGCTCAACCCGGAGCTCAAGGTCGCTATCATGGAAAAGGCCCATATCAGCAGAAGCGGCGCAACTGCGGCCGGGATGGATGCCATCAACACCTATATCCCCCCCGGTAAAACTCCGGAAGACCTTGTTCGGTGGAGCCGGTCTCAGGTGGGCGGGGGACCGCTTCGGGAGGACTTGGCCCTAAGCAATGCTCAGAATCTAAACGGGGCTGTTGATGATCTCGCCTCCTGGGGTCTTCCCATCATCCGGAATGAAACCGGTGAACCCCAGTACCGCGGGGGCTGGGACATTTCCATCCACGGCGAGCAGCTCAAACCCATCATGGCGGAAAAGGCCATGGAAATGGGTGCAGAAGTATATAATCGTGTGGCTGCCACCAATTTGCTTATGGATGGCGACAAGTGTGTCGGCGCCATGGGTTTCGGCGTCAGGGACGGAAAGTTTTATGTCTTCCGCGCCAAAGCCACCATTGTTTCAACAGGAGGTGCCTGCGGTCTGTATAAATCTTATACCAGCGATGCCACCAACTCCCATCATCAAACCTGGATGTGCCCTTTTAACGTCGGATCCGGATATGCTTTAGGGATCCGCAACGGTGCCGAAATGACATCTTTTGAACAGCGCTGGGTAGCCACCCGGACCAAAGATCATTGCGGCCCGGTGGATACGATTTCCGTCGGCTACAAATCCAATATCATAAACGCCAGGGGCGAGCGGATTTTGGAAAAACATTATGCGCATTTAGGCGGGGACAAGGCGCCGCGTTACATTCGCGCCAACGCTCCCATGGAAGAATGGTTGGCCGGCAGGGGCCCGACTTATGCGGATACCACTCACTTGTCGCCGGAAGACGTGAAAGACCTCAAAACAGATTATCTGAACGAACGGCCGTCCTTTGTTCTATTTCTAGCCAGCCGCGGTCAGGACATTTCCAAAGACCCGATTGAAATCTATGGCAGCGATCCATATGTCGTGGGCGGCCATACCGGCAGCGGCTACTGGGTGGAAATCAACCGAATGACCACCGTCCCCGGCCTTTTCGGCGCCGGCGAGTCCGCCGGAGGGACCCCCAACAAGTTCGTAGGGGGCTGCGCCGCCGAGGGCAAACTGGCGGCACGCGGCGCAGTCGAATATCTGAGTTCGGTTTCTCTTCCCGAACTGGATTCACAGCAGGTGGAACAGGAGAAGGCGCGGGTCTTTGCCCCTCTATTGCGGGGTGCCGAATTTGACGGCGTGGCGCCGCTTGAAATGGAAGAGCGCATGCAGCGGTTGATGGATGAATATGCCGGGGGAACCTCTCAGTTCTACCGCACCAATGAAGAACGGCTGGATTACGCTCTCAAACACCTGAAAATGCTGAAGGACCAGGTAAAGTTCCTTTATGCCGCGGACCTCCACGATTTGATGAATGCCCACGAGGTTGTCGACCGGCTGGATGTGGCGGAAGTCCTGGTGCATCATCTCAAATTCCGCAAAGAAACCCGCTGGAAAGGCTGGCAGACGCGATCGGATTACCCGGATCTGAACCCGAAATTCGATTGTTTCGTGGAAAGCACACGCATCAAGGAAACAGGCGAAATCGAAATGTTCACCCGACCCTACAAACAAATCGTTCCCGGGGATCGGTACAAACCATAATATCAAGGAGGAAATCACCATGCCACCAAGAGTCGACAAGGAAAAATGTGACGGCTGTAAAGCTGAGGAAGAAACACTCTGTGAACAAATCTGCCCGGGAGACCTCATGACCCTTGGCGAAAACAAGAAGGCGTATTGCCGGCAGCCCCGTGATTGCTGGGACTGCATGTCCTGTACGAAAGTTTGCCCGGTGGGCGCCATTGAAACCCGAATGCCTTACCAGTTGGGGTATCATGGCGCCAAGCTTGTCCCGATGATGGGTACGGACAACATTACTTGGACATGTGTGGACATTCACGGAAACGTAGAACGCTTTCGCTATAAAAACAGAGTAGAACCGGAATAATGGAAAAAATAGTACCCAAAATTGGAATTTTCATATGGAATCAAGGAGGGCGGCTTTCCCAGGCCGTCGATCTTGAAGGTCTCGTCAAGAAATTCTCAAAGGCCAAAAACGCCGCCCGCTGTGAATTTGTTGATGAGCTGTGGACGACCGCCTTTTTTGATTCCCTTAGAAGCGCTGTGGAGAACAAACAGATTGACCGATTCCTGTGGGTGGGACGATTCACCTCTTATCAAATGAAATATATCAAGGGGCAGTTTTCTGCCGCAGGGCTCAACCCCTATCTGCATGAATGGGTCGACCTGGAAGACCAGGGAATATGCCTTAAAGATACGGCGCCGGAAATCCGGGCAGCCAAGGCCGCTTCTCTCATCCAAATGGCCCTTGCCCGGAACCGGCTGCTGGAACCCCTGAACCCCATGGAGCTTCCCGCTTCAGATGCCATCCTTATCATCGGAGCGGGCGTGGCGGGCCTTCATGCAGCCGAATCGCTGTCAGCGCTTGGAAAACAGGTTCACCTTGTGGAAAAGGAAAGCGGAGTGGGTGGAAAGGTCGCTCTGCTTTCCCGGTTTTACCCCCGCATCTGCGACCCCCACTGCGGTCTGGAATTTACCCTGCAGAAACTCAGCGAATCGGATCATGTGGCGTTTCATACCCTTTCCAGAGTGGAAGCGCTTTCAGGCAGCCCGGGGAATTACATGGCGGCAGTTCAAAAGAAGCCCCGTTATGTCAGTGAAACCAAATGCAATGCCTGCGGCGAATGCCTGACCGTTTGCCCCAAGGAAATCCCGGGGGCCTTTCCAGTTTCCGAAACAATGAAGGCGATTCATTCACCGTTCCCCATGTCCTTTCCTTCCGCCTTCGTCGTCGAGCGGGAACATTGCCCGCCGGAATGCCGGGAGTGCGAAAAGATTTGCCCGGCCAAGGCCGTTGATCTGAACCAAGCGCCATCCGAAGACCAGCTCAGGGTCGGAGCGGTTCTGATTACCACCGGTTGGGATCTTTATCCCCTCTCTAAGGTTGAAGAATACGGCTATGGTCGCTTTGACAACATCATCAGCAACCTGGAGATGGAACAATTGCTTTCATCCCATACCCGTCAGCCGGGAAAATCTGCCAAGCTGTCTTTAAACGATCTGAAGGAAGTCGGTTTTATCCAGTGCGCGGGAAGCCGGGACGAACGACACCTCCCATACTGTTCTTCCGTATGCTGTTCGGCGACCTTGAAGCAAATTCTTTATTTCAAGGAACTGGTTCCGGAAGCAAAATGTTATGTCTTTTATCAGCATATCCGTTCTTCCGGTTTTGAAGAAGATCTTTACCGCAAGGCTAGGGAAATGGGCGATGTAACCTTTGTTCGTGAACGCCCGGCAACGGTTGCGCTTGATGAACAAAAAGGGAAGCTGAATGTAACCGTACTCGACCCGCTGCTGGACAAGGAGATTACGATGGATCTGGACCTGCTGGTGTTGGCCGGCGGCATGTGTCCGTCCCAGGGTACCCGCGAAACCGCTCAAGTTCTCAAGCTTCCTCAAAATCACTATCAGTTTTTTGAATCCCATCTTCAATGCCATCCCGAGGAAGGCCAAAGAACCGGAATCTATGTGGGGGGGAGTTGCCGGGAACCGATGAATGTGTCCCAGTCGATTGATTCAAGCCATCGATCCGCCATGCAGGCATTGAAATATCTGGCAGGCACCGTCCTGATTGAACCGACTTATCCGGTCGTGAACAAAACAAAGTGCGACCAGTGCAAGCGCTGTATGGAGGAATGCCCCTTTTCCAGCTTTGTTTTTGATGAAAAAGAATTTCCAACACCGGACCTGGCCCGCTGCCGGCAGTGCGGCAACTGTATGGGTATTTGCCCGCTTGCGGTGATTTCCCTCAACAATAATACCATCAAACAGATGGCCGTCCAGATTGAAGCCGTCAACACTTCATTTATGGGTAAAAAGGAGCCGGTCATCCTGGCGCTGTTATGTGAAAATGACGCTTATAAAGCCGCCCGGGCGGCCGTGGATCAGGGACTGCCCGTCCCGCCCAATGCCATAATCATCAAGGTGTCATGCGCCGGATCGGTCAACAACGCGGTTATTGCCGATGCGCTCTCCCTGGGCATTGATGGTATTTTAATCGGCGGCTGCAAAGACGACCAGTGCCACTATGTCAAAGGCAGCCAGCTGGTCCAGAAGCGCAGCGGAGATTTAAGCGACAAACTCAAAACGATGATGATCGAACCGGAAAGGGTCCGCTTCGTGAACCTTGAAATACGCGATGCGAATAAATACGTGGAGGTCTTGAATACCTATATCCACGATCTTAAAGCGATGGGTCCCAATCCCTTTAAGATCTAACTGCATTCAGGCATATCCGTCCTGTATCGACAAAATAAACCAACGCGATGATGTTCTTCGACATTAGTTTATATATCGCCTTAACAATTTTTACCATCGGCCTGCTGTACAAGGTATCGACATGGTTCCGCTGCAGTCTCTTGCCGACGACCGCAGAAATATCACCCGGAAAACGGGTGGCGGCAGCGGCAAAGGGGATCGTGCTGACCGTTTTCAGCCTGAAAATCCTGACGCTTTTAAAAGTGCTGGTGCTGGAGATCCTTCTGCAGGTCCGCACGCTCAAGGAAAGCCGGCTGCGCTGGTGGATGCACACGCTTATCTACGGCGGTTTCATGCTGCTGCTCCTAATGCATGCCCTTGAAAAAACCGTATCAAAAACCCTTTTCAGCCATTATTATTCCACATTAAACCCCTTTATATTTCTGCGGGATTTTTTCGGACTCATGGTTCTGGCAGGGCTGGGCCTGGCCATATACCGGCGGTTATTCATGAAGATCCCCCGGCTTAAAACCTCCCCCATGGATCATTATGCCGTCATCATTCTGGCTGTGATCATGGTATCCGGGTTTCTGCTGGAAGGGGCTAAAATAACCTCCTACACCCGCTATCAGGAAATGGTGGAGGTCTATGCCGATGCCGGGAGTGAAGAAGAGCTAAAGGCCCTGGAATCCCTGTGGATAAAAGAATACGGGATGGTTTCAACGGGACTCAAAGGTCCCTTTGAAGAGAATGTTCTGGAAAAGGGCCGTGAGCTCAACGAAAGCTGCATCGCCTGCCATTCGCGGCCCCAGTGGGCTTTTATGGGGTACGGCGTGGCCAAGGCCATCGCTCCGGCGGCAACAGCGCTGGACAAGGCCGGGCTGCCGACGTTTCTGTGGTACATTCATTTTCTGGCCTGTTTTATCGGTCTGGCCTATCTGCCGTTCAGCAAGATGTTTCATATCATAGTGGGCCCTCTCAGCTTGATGGCCAATGCGGTTATGGACCCTGAAACCTCGGATCCGCACAATATTACCACGCGCCAGATCATGGAACTGGACGCCTGCACCCACTGCGGCTCATGCACAACGCGCTGTTCGGTTGGAATAGTGTTTGAAGAAATTCCCAACGTCAACATCCTGCCTTCGGAAAAAATCGCGGCGATTAAGAACCTCGCATCCGGCCGAAATATCTCCCGACAGGATATCCGGTCGATCCAGGAGGGGCTGTATCTATGCACGAACTGCCTGCGCTGCACCGGGGTCTGCCCGGTGGGAATCAACCTACAGCATCTGTGGCTCAGCGCCCGGGAAGCCCTGCTGCAGAAAGGCTGCCCCGAGCTGATGATCCTGTCCCCGCTTTCCCTCTACCGGGGATTAATGCAATCTGCCATTGGCCCTCAACGCTATCAACAGCCTATCGATGCTGCCAAAAAATTAATTTCAGATGAATATCAAACAGATATTCAGGACAATACGATAAATACGTCCCATAGAGACGATACGCTTAAACACAGGCTCCGCTTATCGCATCAGAGCAGTACTTTTTCATTTTGTTACAATTGTAAAACCTGCACGTCCGCCTGTCCGGTGGTTCACAACTACGAGAGGCCCCGGGACGCGCTGGGACTCGTCCCGCACCAGATCATGCATGCCACGGCCCTGGGGCTGGGCGATCTGATCTTTTCTTCAAAGATGCTGTGGGCCTGCCTGGGGTGCTACCGCTGCCAGGATCAGTGCCCCCAGGGCGTACACGTTACCGATGTGTTTTATGAATTAAAAAACATCGCTATTAAAAAAATTAAGGATCAAACCACGGACCTGTAAAGTGGAAACATTCATGAAGTTTGCTTTATTTCGCTGCTGCCCCACATCCATATTTTTAAGACAGTACGAAGCTTCCACTGATGCCGTATTGCGAAAACTCGGGGTGCAATTTAAAGACATCAGGGAATTTAACTGCTGCGGCTATCCTTTGAAAAATATCGACGCCAGAGCTTACACTCTGGCGGGCGCCCGCAATCTGGCCCTGGCTGAAAAATACGGCGCCTCGATCCTGACCTTCTGCAATTGCTGCTTCAACAGCCTCAGGCATGTCCGGCATTCCCTTAAGGAAAACCCGGCCCTGCATCAGCAAATCAATGCCGCCCTGCAAAAAGAGGGGCTCGTTTACCAGGGGCCGGTAGAAGTCAGACATCTCTTTGAGGTGCTGTTTACAGACATCGGCATAGAAGGTATAAGGAGCAAGGTGAAAAAAAAATTCAGTGGCTTGAATATTGCCACCCATTACGGCTGTCATATTCTGCGGCCCCATGACATCGTCCGGTTTGACAATCCGATCGCACCGTCCATATTCGACCAGCTGGTGGAGCTTACCGGCGCTAAAAGCATTGCCTGGCAGACCAAGCTGGACTGCTGCGGCTCCCCCCTGCTGGGGGTCGATGATGAGCTGTCCCTGGATTTAACCCGAAAAAAACTTGCCGATGCCAGACATTCCGGTGCCGATTATCTGTGCAGTGCCTGTGTCTATTGCCAGCTCCAGTTCGACCGTGTTCAAAAGTTGCTTCTATCCCGGTGCAATGAGGCCCGGCCCCTGCCGTCGATCCTTTATACCCAGCTTCTGGGGCTGAGCCTTGGAATTGATAATAATGCCCTGGGAATAAACCTCAATGAGCTGCCGGCAACTCGAATAGAAAATTTCTTTACTGAATAATTACCCACGAATTCATTAAGCCATTCAATCCCTTGCGGACCTGATTCGCAAACCTTCCCTTCAAGTTTATCATTGGATCAACTGTCATTACAACAAACGGGGTTCCAATGGGATCTAATTGATTCCCGGTCGTCTGTATCAACATGGAATATTTGACACCCTGTTTATAGAATGGTATTCTTTTTCGCAGATTCCATCAGGCCTGCCATGGCAGATTTATTTCAATTAGCTCCAGCACAAGGAAAAGCGATGGAGACGCACTGGCATCTTTATGAAAAAGATTTTTTCTGGGACCTTCCGGTTGAGAAAGAAAAATTCCTGTCCTTGTCGACCAGGCGGTCTTTAAAAAAGAACGAATTCGTTTTTTATGAAGAAGATCCGGGGGAATCCTGCTTTTACCTTGAAAAGGGGACTGTTAAAATTTTTCGCGTGACCGCTTTAGGAAAAGAACCGATATTCTTTGTCCGGAAAGCTGGTGAAATGTTCGGGCTGGCTGAAGTCATAGACGCCAAAGAGAGAAAATGCAACGCCCAGGCACTGACACCTTCTGTGCTGCATGAAATTAATAAAGAAAACTTTGAGTTTCTCCTTTCCCAATACCATTCCCTCTCTAAAAAAGTGATAAAGGTTTTGGGCCGGCGCCTGCGGTATCTTGGGGAGCAAATTGAAAACCTGATGGTCTGCGATGTGACCACTAGAATGCTAAAGCTTCTGTTTTATCTGTGCTGCAACAATCTACTCGATAGAGCCTCTTTGAGCAAGCCGATAAAAGTTCCCATCAGCCTGACCCAGGAACAGATGGCATCCTTGACCGGTTCCTGCCAGCAGACCGTCAGCGAAACCCTCAAGGAGCTACAGCAAAACGGGTTGATCCGAATTTCCAAGAAAGAAATTACCCTGCTGAATCCGCTTCACATACTCGACAAAATAAATCAGTAACATCAAAAAGATTCTTTGATCACTTCGGTTCGGCTGCCCTGTTTTCGTAGGATAACAGTATCCGGTGTACCCCCCGAAAGTAAGGAAGCCGGGGCTTTAGGCGCCCGAAAAGGATCCTTGCCGGGATGTAGCACAGGATAAAGAACGCCACATAGTTGATCTCCCATCCGACCCAGGGGAGCGGGAGTCCGATCCCTGCAAATCGTTCCTGCATCCAGGCCAATGCCATGAATATGGGCCAGAGGGAGGCGGCCGAAAGGCCGAACTTGTTGAAAAAAAGGTGGCCGAAAGCGTCATTTCCTTCCTTGTTACAGGCCCGGTAACTTGCCTCATCCCCCCGATTAAGGGCTTCCGCGGAAAGATGCTGCATTTTTTCAACACGCGCATTCAATTTTTCCAGGTGGCGCCGGTTCACCTTGAAAACGATTGAAATCGTGAGTTCCCCCACAACGACCGTCAGCAGCGCCAGCAAAAACGTCCCGACACAATAGTCCAATAAAGGACTGCCGATCAGCCTGTAAAGGGAAATAAGCGCCGTATCTAGGATCTTCATAGCTCACCTGCCTCAAGCGGCCTTTCCTCCCTTCCCATTCCATTCAGGAAAGGGAAGGGAGGGCCGGGCATGTACTACTGCTTTTTCACATGGGTACCCATTTCTGACCGAAGAAACCCTGGCTGAAGTAACCGAGTCCAACGTACATGGCGAGAATGACGAAAATGATCTTCAGCCATCTATCCGGGATGTACTTCTGGGTGTATGGTCCGACCATGGAGCCGATGAATATCCCCACCAGCTCGATGCCGATAAGCCCCCAGTCCATTCCGGCCTTGGCCACCGTAATGTAGCCGGCGATACTGGTCAACATGCTGACCAGAACGGCCATGGCGGAGGTGCCTGCCACCACGTACATGGGCGCCCCAACAATTGAGGTCAGGTAGGGAACATACAGGAACCCGCCCCCGACGCCGATAAAGGATGATATCGCGGCAATCACCAGACCGCCGACAAAAGCCCAGATCGGGTTAAAGTTGAAATCTGTTCCAAAGAAGGTGAAGGTGCTTTTGACCAACCCGAATTTTTTAAGGGTGACACCGTCGGCAGCCAGGTCTTTCTTTTCCTTTACGCTTTTTTCAAAGGCCTGGGCCGCTGCCTTGGCAGCCTTTTTGCTCTGTTGTCCTTTGGGCGTCAGTTCATAGAGAAGCACGCCGCCCACTACGAACACAAAAACGCCGAACCATCCCTGGTACTGCCTGAAGCTGATCTTGCCACCGGTCAGGATGGGAATAAAGACCGCACCGGCAATGGAGCCCAGGGCCAGGGCGATGCCCAGGGGCCATGCCAGGCGCTTGGCTTTCAGGTAGTTGACGGTGCTGATCAGGGCGGACAGGCCCACCAGAAACTGGTTGGACGTCCGGATGCTGTCCGTGAGGGTTTTATTCAGGGCCGGGGCGGTTTTGGTAAAGGTTTTGGCATAAGCGCCAAGACCGTAGACGGTTATATGGCCGACACCGGCCATGATGCCGCCGAAAGCACCGACCGTGGAAAAAATCCAGCCCACCCAAACAGCCCAGAGGATCGCCAGGATATAACTGACATCCGGCGCTCCCGGAATCCCGAATGCGCCCTTGGGTGCATTGACATCGATCTGTCCGGGCCCGGTTCCTGCGGGAGCCTTAGCGATAGCTTCTCCCAGTTTGCCTGAAATGCCGAGGTTGCCGCCCACAAGCTGGGGCTGCTGCTCGACAGGCTGCGCTGTGGCCGGCTGCTCTGCGGCCGGCTTATCCTGGGCAACGGCAGCGAGCGGTATCGCGATTGAAAAAGCAAGCGCGAGAAGCAGCACGCTAAGTCCTACTTTCCCATACCACTTTTTCTGATTCATTTACGTTTCCTCCTTCTTATTAAATCACCGTATTGCGTTTATATAAAGATCATCGGAGAAGCGCAGTTGCTCTCGAATGATCAATCCAGTGGCGCGGGTAAATATCTTAACACCACGGGAAAATCAATAGAATATTTCACATTCGCTGAATATTTAATAGACAGCCGACATGAAACTATAACTATTTAACTTTATTTGAATTTCAGACATAAAATACCCCCCCGGCCTGTTTCAGTGACCACTCAGACGGTCGCTTCGGGACGCAATCAAACAAACGGTTCGGGGCAGAATAATTGTTACTACCGTATGATAAAATTTCAGATTCTGAAGTCAAAAGAAGGCGCTATCACCCTTTATGGCCTGATCATAAATTACTTTCCGGCATCAGCGGGCAATGGTTCCGATTGAATCTCGGGGGCAGGATCTATTCTCTAAACGAATCCGACTTGATGTTATAGCGGCGCATGATCTGCTGGAGCGCCTGGCGTTCCATCCCACACGCTTTGGCGGCCAATGTGACATTGCCGTTGTTTGCGGACAGCAGGCTGCCGATATAGCTGAAATTGAATTGTTTAAGAGCCTCTTCTTTTGCGCTTTTGTAAGGCAGCTCGATTAAATAATTCCCGGAAAAATTTAAAACAGCCGGCGCTGTCTCGGATAAGCCGGCATCATGGGGCCGGATTTCTTCTCCCGGCGAAAACAATATCCCGCGGATAATGCTGTTTTCCATTTCGCGGACATTTCCCTCCCAGGTTCTGTTCGTAAAGGCTTCCATCAGTTCGGGGGATATTTTTTTAAGCGGCTTGTTTAGTTTTTCACAATGCTTTTTTAACAGATAACTGGCAATAAAAGGAATGTCTTCACGGTGGTCTTTTAAAGCGGGTACGTGAATCGACAACACGTTCAGGCGATAATAAAAATCATCCCTGAAGGTTGAATTTTTTATTTTTTCCTCCAGATCCTGATTGGTGGAAGCAATTATGCGCACATCGATCTGAATGGATTTTGTGTCACCCAGGGGCTTAATTTCTTTTTCCTGCAAGACCCGCAGCAGTTTCGTCTGGATAGTGGGGCTGATATCGCCGATTTCATCCAGAAAAAGGGTTCCTTTATGCGCTTCCTGAAACAGCCCGATTTTATTCTGGCTGGCATGGGTAAACGCCCCTTTTTTGTACCCGAACAGTTCGCTCTCCAAAATATTTTCCGGCACTGTCGGGCAATTGACCGCCACAAAGCGCTGCTGCCGGCGGTCGCTCAAGTCATGTATGGCCCTTGCCACCAATTCCTTACCTGTTCCGGATTCACCCGTTACCAGGACCGTGTGGTCCGTTTTAGCAACCATCTGGATGGTTTCGTACAACCGTTTCATCCGGTCGCTCTTACCCACCAGGTCCTGAAAGACATGTTCTTTATTGCACTCAACCTGCAGTCGCAGGTTTTCCTTTAACAGGCGGCTCCTTTCCAGCGCCTTTTCCAGGCGCAGCAGCAGCGCCTCATAGTCAAACGGCTTGATGATAAAGTCGTACGCGCCGCTTTTCATGGCATCAACGGCGGTTTCGATGTCGCCATAGGCCGTCATCATGACCACGGTCAGATCGGGGGAGTTCCGTTTGATCAATTCCAGCAGTTCCAGTCCGTCCATTCCCGGCATCTTGATATCCGCCAGGACCATGTCATACGAATTCTGCGAAAACAGCTTCAGCCCCATTTCACCGGAAGTGGCAATATCGGCCACGCAATTCAAATCCGGCTCCAGGCTCCGTTTCAAAAGCTGAAGCATGTCTATTTCATCATCGACAATTAAAATCGTTCTCTTCATGAATCCTTTCCCGTTCCGGGTTCATAAAACCGGAAGAACCACCGTAAACTGCGCTCCCTTGCCGGGTTCGCTATCGACAAAAATATCGCCGCCGTGGCTTTTGATAATGCCGTAGCTGACCGATAGTCCCAGGCCGGTTCCTTCCCCGGTGGGCTTGGTGGAAAAAAACGGATCGAAAATTTTCGACAGGTTATTTTTTTCAATGCCATAGCCCGTATCTTTAACCTTAATGGCCACCTGATTAGCCGCAGCATTCAGCTCCGTTGACAGTTTAATGGTTCCCTGATGGCCCACTGCATGCTTGGCGTTCATAATTAGATTCAGCAGGACCTGTTTGATTTTCTTTTCATCCAGCATCAGCGGAGGAATCCGATGGTCGTATTCCCGGATCATTTCGATATGCTCTGCCCTGGAATGATGCTGAATAAAGCCCAATACATCCTCGATGGCGTCATTGATTCTGATTTCTTCTAACTTGGGTCGCGAGCTTTTTGCAAAATTGAGCAGATCTTTCACAATGGCCTTGCAGCTGCGCACATGTTTTTCGATGGTTTTCAGATCCTGATACCGTTCCGATTCAACCTTTTCTTTCCTCAGAAGCAGCTGCGTATATCCCAGGATGATCCCCAGCGGATTGTTTATCTCATGCGCGATCCCCGCCGACAACTGCCCGATGGAAGCCAGTTTGTCTGCCTGGGCCAGCTGTTTTTCCATGGAGCGCCGCTCCTCGATATCCTTGACCAGAAAAAGAACCGTATCCGCATCCGGGCTAAGCCCTTTGTCGAGACTTCCGCTGATAAGGGCCCGGATGTTTGATCCGTCGCGCACTTTTAAATCGGTCTCAAAATTTAAGATAAAACCCTGCTTGCTGATCTTTTGCCGAATGACGTCCCAGTCCTCGGCTTTTGAAAAAAACTGCCCGAACAAACATCCGGTAATCGGCCGGTCCGTTCCGTCACGCCCCAGCATCGCATGCCCGGCCGGATTCAGATCGACAATTTCACCGTCTTTTTTCGCCACCAGAATCATGTCTCTGGAAACCTCAAAAATGCGCCGGTATTTTTGCTCGGAAAGTACCAGTGCCTCGCTCCTTTCCGTTACCAGGCCTTCAAGGTTTTGATTCAAATAGAGCAGCTGTTCGTGGGCGGCCTGAATGACCTGTTTGTCTTTCAATATCTGTTGGTACACATTCCAAACGCGTTCAAAAAAAAGGGTGACCGACCCCACAAACACAAACATAAATGTATTAATCGCCCCGCTGAAAGGGCGAATCGGCGCCCATACGGCGGCGTGCCCGGACAACAGCAGTATCTGTTTCAGGATGTGTCCGGCCGACCGAGAAACCGCAAATGCAGCCAATCCGAAACAAAACATTAACATATAGGTCCATACGACATTGTTGGGATCACGTTTTTTCAGGGCGAAAACGATTCGCAGAGATAAAAAAGAAAAAACGATCATCAGGATGGATCCGGTCAGATCGACCGCCCATATGGGAAAAGCCTGAAGAATCATTGCGCTTCAACCCCGTTTGCCTTTACACCGGTTTCCTTTAACAGGCGTTTTAAGCCGGAATAAAGAAAGAGTAGCGCCGGCACACACAGCAGGTGATCCAATTTGGCAAGATAATATAACAGTTCCATGCCGTTCAGATTGCCATGCGGCTGGATGCGGATATGCCAGAAATCCGGATAATCCACGGACAAAATGCCGAACTGTTCATCCAACAGGTGCACCACAAAGGTATCGATGTTCCAAAGTATAAAGAAAAGCGCTGAATACTGTATAAAGCGCCAGCCCGTTTCCTTGACAAGCTTCCGTATCCGCAGCCAGTAAATCAGAATCCCCATTGAAAAAATGAAAAACAGATGGGCCATCTGGTGGGCATAGATGCCCTCCGGAGCGCCATGCGCCTGAGTGGCCATGGCGGCGTCGGCATCCAGAAGAACGCTCCCCAAGAAAATAACAACAACGGAAAGTGCCATGCGCATCTTGTGCATTTAAAAAACCTTGTTTTTAATTCGTCTCTGAAACCTGCAGAAGCGGAAGCTCAGTACTTTTTCTTTGAATCAGACTCGTCGAGAAGCTTCTGAACCTTCCTGAAATAGGGCAGCCAAGGACGCATATATTTAAAGATGATCCGGCAGAAGATATAAAGAGGAATAAAGGTGAAGGTGTATCCCACGGTTTTTCCAAACACAACGGACACTGGAAATGCCAACGGAAACGCAACTTCCTGAAAACGGTACTGCAGCCAGCCGAACGCAAACGGTATCGGCCACAGGATCCCGGCGGAATACGCAATCATCGTAAAAAAATGTTTTCCCCAGGCGTCGGTCGCCTCCTTATTTAGTGCCTTGTAGCCGGCTTGATTGCCAGCCTGGTAGGCGGCAAGGGCCAATTGTTCTTTTGCCTTCATCTCGACGGTCAAATCGTCGATGTATCGCTTGTTGAATTTAAGGGCCAGGGAAACACTGATTTCACCAACGATAACACAAATGAAGGCAAGCACGAAGGTCCCGATGAAAAAATCCGAAAGCGAATGGCCCGTAATCCTGTAAAAAAAAATCAGGAAGCTGTCTGCATGATAGTTAAGTACGTCAAAATAATATTTCATTTAATTTTTCACCGATTACTTGCATTTATTTTCCATTATTACCACGCGGAGCTGAAAAGTCAATTGCCCGGGCCGAGCTTAAGCCCGGTCCCGGACAATCTATCCTTTTACGACTTAAAGCAATGCAATGCCAAAAAATCCCCTGAAGGTATACCTAACACCAAGATATAAAGCCAGTACGATAAAAATACTTTTCAAAACCTTATTGGGGATGTATTTGCCGGTGCGCGGACCGATCATGGAGCCGATAAAGATACCGATGAGCTCCATTCCGATCATGGGCCAGTGAACCACCACGCCTTTCATAACCATAAAGTTGAAGATGGCGAATATCATCCCAATTAATACGGACAACGACGATGTTCCGGCAACGACAAACATGGGAAGCCCCACTACGCTGGTCAGAAAGGGGACATACAAAAATCCGCCGCCAACACCGAGAAACGATGCAATCGCCGAGATAACAAAACCACCCACAAACGCCCATATCGGACTGAAAGAAAACTTTTGACCAAAAAAGGAGATTTCGGTTTTCACCAGGCTCCATTTCAAGGTTTTAACGCCCTGATCCGTAATGTCTTTTTTCGTTTTAATGCTTGTTTCAAAAGCCTTGGCCGCTTCCTGAGCCGCTTTTTTGCCGGATTGCCCTTTCGGAGTCATTTCATACACCATGAAACCGCCGATAACGAAAATAACCAGGCCGAACCAGCCCTGGTACTGTGAAAAGCTGATTTTACCGGCGGTAGTATAGGCAACCATCAGTGTCGCAAATAGAGCGCCCATACCCAGAAAAACACCCAGCGCCGTTACCAGCCGCTTTTGCTTTGCATAATTAATAATTGCGA
>JBFLWU010000003.1:0-46730 GCA_040757625.1 Thermodesulfobacteriota bacterium
GAAGCCGTGGTGGGGGTGCAAGGGGGGGTAACAGTGGCGGATTCAACCCGGTCGATCGGCTGGGCAGAGTCGATCCTGGGATTTCCGGGCGGGGGCGTCGGAAGAATATTAGGCGCTGCCCATCATAACCGCCCGACTCATGAAGTCTCCACCCTGAATTGTGCCTATCGAAGATGGGTTCTTGAGAGAATTGGCGGATTTGACGATCGGTTGAAATTCGGAGGTGAAGATTATGTTATGGCAAAGCAGGCCTGTCAACACGGGAAATGTTTATTTGTTCCCAACGCCCAGGTCATTCATGCCGCTCGCGGCGCCCTATGGCCGATCTTTAAATGGTTTGTTCGAAGGGGCCGCGCCGATATCGATGTCATCAGAATCAGTCGGCAGACGAGTCGAACCCTCTTCAGCCTTATTAAAGACGCCATCGCCGTCAAACTGTTAATTGCGGTGATGCTTTGCCTCCTGATGCCGGGATTTGCGGCGGCTATCATCACATTATTCATTCTCGGTTATGTCGCCTTGCAATACCGCCGTTATTATAAGATCTGGAGAATGAGCGCAGCACCGCTTCCGGCCTTGCTGAGCATCCCGGCAGTCAAGCTGGTAATGGACATCGGAATGGACTGGGGAAGAATCCGGAGGCTCATACTTGAATAAGGCGGTAGTGGCAATTTCAAATCATGCCGCCATGATCGGCGGCGGCGAATATTCGTTCTGTGATTTATTATCCAAGCTTCCCCCGGAATGGATTCCGACAGCAGTTCTGCCGGATAATGGCGAACTGGAAGATTGTCTCAGAAAAAATGGAATCCATACGGTGGTTGTGCCGCTGCCCCCGGTTCGTCCGTGGAAAATTCATACGGTCCTTTATAGCGCCTGGAAGCTGTTGAAGGTTTGCAGGGACACGCATCCCTTAATCATTTATGCGAATGGTTCCAGAGCGGCGCTTTACAGCGGCATTGTTGGCAGCATTTTAAATTTGCCGGTCATCTGGCACTGCAGGGTTGCCGAGAAAGAACTCATGGATTTGTTGCTGACAAAGCTTTGTACCCGGATCGTTGCCAATAGCCGGGCGACCGCCATCCGCTTCTCAGGGAGGCGCAGCGCGAAAGTGCGGGTTGTCTATAACGGCTTGGATCTTGAATGGCTCAGCAGCCCTGAAGTTGAATGGCCTTTCCGGGTTCCAAAAGACTGGAAAATAATATTGGTCGTTGCACGAGCATCCCGGTGGAAGCGTCACGATATCGTTCTTTCAGCCTTTGAACGAGTCGCCCAGGAAGATCCCCGTATCCATTTGGTGTGCCTGGGGGCAAAAGATGAAAATGAACCGGATTGGTGGGATGAGCTTCAGAAGCGCCACCGGGAGTCGAAATTTTCAGAACAAATCCACTGGGAGGGGCATTGTGAAGATGTCCGTCCCTGGTACCGGGCGGCAACTCTCCTGGCGCTGGCCTCCGATAATGAGCCGTTTGGTCGCGTGGTCGTGGAAGCCATGGCCAATTCCCTTCCGGTGGTCGCAATGGAGAGCGGCGGGGTGCCGGAAATCGTTCGTCATGGCAAGGACGGATTCCTGGGTACTCCCGGTTGCAGCCGGTCGATGGCAGACGCTTTTTTCAGGCTGCTTTCTGATGAGGGTTTAAGAGAGCGCATGGGGAAATCGGCCAAACAGCGGGCTTCAGACTTCAGCATCGAACGGCATATCGACCACATGGCCCAGCTGTTTGCAGAAACTGTGAAATCGAAGCAGGGAGCGGTCGGCGGATAACATGAACATTCCATGCGGTGCAAAAAGCACAATCTTAATAGATGCCCGTGAGTTTGTGCCCAATCGCCTGACAGGCATTGGAAGGGTCTTGATAGGTCTGATCGACGCGATTGTGGAAAGTGATTTAGTAGCAAAAGTTGTCCTGGCGGCCGCATCCGATGAAATAGTGCCGGCCAAATTAAAGAATCGAAAAAACATTCATGTTCAATTAATTCAGGGGTCTTTTTTAAAATCCGAGAAAATTATTTCCAGCCTGACGAAGGAAAGCGCGTCTCTATTTATAAGCCCCTATCCAAAACTGCCGCTTTTCGGATGCCATTGTAAGTCCATTCATATCGTCCATGACGTCCTGTATCTTACCCATCCGGCATATAAAAAGCGGTATCGAACTTTTTTCGATGAATACAGGTTGAAAACCGCTTTGAAATCTTCCGCCCTGACATGGTATGATTCTTTGTGGAGCCTGAATGAGACCCGCAAGCTGACAGGCTTTACCGGCAGGAATCCTCGCGTCCGTTACCCGGGGATCGATGACCGGTTTGTTCCTGCTAAGAACCAGGCGGATGAGGCAACATTGAAGCCGTATTCGCTTCCGTCAGGGAATTATATTTTGGTTGTGGGGAACGGGTTGCCCCATAAAAATATCGGCGTATTATTGGACATCGGCAAAAGGCTGGACAAGCCGTTTGTTTTTGTGGGGATGCCGCGGCAAAATATGGCGTTCTGGCAAACCGCATACCCGGCCGGCAATGCCGTATATATTGAACATGTTCCTGATGAAGATATGCCGGCGGTGTTCCGGGGCGCTTATTGTCTGGCTCAGCCTTCCACCGCCGAGGGATATGGTTATCCGCCGCTGGAAGCCATGGCATGCGGGATTCCGGCGGTTGTCAGCGATATTCCGGTATTGCACGAAACGACGGGGGGGGCAGCCTTAGTGGCTGATCCCGATAAGGCTGAGACCTGGCTGGACGCTTTTCTTGTCTTGGAGAATTATCCGACTTATCAAAACCAAATCGATAAGGGTTTAAAATGGGTTGAATCCTTTCGGGGAGTTAACGGCTGGGGAAAATATATATCAGATATCCAGATGCTTATAAGGGGGCAATGAAATGAAAAAAGCGCTGATCACCGGAATTACCGGACAGGACGGTAGTTATCTATCGGAACTGCTGCTTGAGAAAGGCTATGAAGTTCATGGCATCGTTCGACGGGTCGCGCTCGAACATCCCCAGGCGCGAATGTGGCGTCTTCGCCATATTCAAGACCGGCTTCACATCCATAGTGCGTCCATGGAAAGTTATGCCAGCATCTTCAACATTGTTTCCGAGATCAAACCGGACGAATGTTATCATTTGGCCGCCCAAAGTTATGTTTCCTATTCATTTGAAGATGAGTTTTCAACCATTAATACGAACCTTAACGGCACCCACTTCATTCTGTCCGCTATTAAACGACAAGCCCCGGACTGTCGCTTTTATTTCGCCGCTTCCAGCGAGATGTTCGGCAAGGTTCGACAATCACCCCAAAATGAGGACACGCCCTTTTACCCCCGCTCGCCCTA
Organism: Thermodesulfobacteriota bacterium; assembly: GCA_040757625.1. Taxonomy (GTDB): domain Bacteria; phylum Desulfobacterota; class Desulfobacteria; order Desulfobacterales; family JARGFK01; genus JARGFK01. Next base: position 3,330 of record JBFLWU010000003.1, read on the forward strand.
TGGCATATCCAAGATGGCAGGATATGAATTGACCCGCAACTATAGAGAAGGGTATGGACTGTTTGCGCTTTCGGGAATTTTATTCAACCATGAATCTCCCCGCAGGGGCGCTGAATTCGTAACCCGAAAAATTTCATCAGGCGCCGCAAAAATAAAATTGGGAGTTGAAAAAGAAATACGTCTCGGCAATCTTGAAGCCAAACGCGACTGGGGCCACGCCCGTGATTATGTCAGGGCCATGTGGCTCATGCTCCAGCAGGCTGAGCCGGATGATTATGTAGTAGCCACCGGAGAGTCCCACTCCGTCAGGGAATTTCTGGAAATCGCCTTCAATTACGTCGGACTGAATTATCAGGACTATTTAGTCGTCGACGAAAACCTATATCGTCCCGCTGAAGTTCATATTCTTGAAGGCGATGCTTCCAAGGCGCGTAAACAGTTAAAGTGGCGACCGACTATTTCATTCGAGGAACTGGTCAAAGAAATGGTGGATGGTGATATTGAATGGTATTCCCCGGGGGGACGAGGATAATACGGAATATTTTGTGCACACTTTTAAAAGGCGTTTATGAACATCAGCTGTCATTTGTGCGGAAAAAGCAGTTTCATAACCCTGGAAGACGATGAAACCCCTTACAGGGTTTTAAAGTGTCACAGTTGCTCGCTCGTTTTCGTCCATCCACAGCCGAATTATACGGAGTTGAAAGGCCATTATGACGATGGTTACTATAAGGATTGGTTAGATAGGCAGAAAAAGCAGCGTTTACGGATGTGGAACAGAAGAGTAAAAAAGATAATCAGTGCCAAAAAACCAGGACGCTTGATGGACGTGGGGTGCGGAGAGGGAACCTTTTTGGCGTTGATTCAACAGGAAGGCTGGAAGATCTGCGGTACGGAATTTTCTGAATTTGCAGCCAGACATGCCTCTGACTTGCTGGGGACCGATATTTTTTGCGGCGAACTTCCGTCCGCCGGATTTCAAAAAAACACTTTCGATGTCGTAACGATGTGGCATGTACTGGAACATGTCGACGACCCCAAAAAATATCTCAAGGAGGCTTATCGGATATTAAAACCAGATGGTTTGTTTGTACTGGCCGTACCCAACGTTAATAATTTGGTTTTCCAATTTGCCTATCGAGTCGTAAAAGGACGAAAATTAAAACTGTTTACTAAAGGAGAGAAGGAGATACATCTGTTCCATTTTTCTCCGACCACTCTAAAACGGTTTTTGGAAGAGGCTGGTTTCCGCCGCATCAAGCTGCGGCCGGACTTCGGCATTGTCGAGCCAGCCAAAAAAATAGTCAATCTGATCTCGGTTATTCCGCACTATCTTGGCGGGATCAATACCTTTGATGCCATCGAAGTATTTGCGACACCCGACAAGTGACTTCCGTCATTGGGCCGGTGACAAATAAGGTTTAAATTACGATCTGCAGCAGCAGACCTTCCAAACAGCCCGGAGTCACGGCCCAGCGTTTACGGATCGAGTCTTATGAGAATATGCCCCTATTGTCATGCGCATGGAAAATTTGCGTTCAATGTTTATGCCAGATCTTATGACAGCTGCCCGGGATGTGATCTGATATACCAGGATCAGGAAGCAACATATGAAGCGGTGCTGGCGCCCTATCGGAAGGAATATTTTAGCAGTTGCGGAATGGATCAAGTCGGCGGTTCAAGAGAAAACCTGTATGAGCATATTCTAGATACTCTTGAAAAAAGAAAAGGGGCCGGATCGCTGTTGGATGTGGGAACCGGCTGCGGGCATTTTATGCGCAGAGCGCAGCAAAGGGGTTGGCAGGCGAAAGGGATAGAACCGTCAACCGAGGCCGTCTTTGCTGCAACCGGAAAAGATGTCGATATTTTTACCGGCACCCTGCGGGAGTACCCGGGAAATGAAACATTCGACGCCGTCACTTTCATCAATGTTCTGGACCATTCCGCTGCACCCTGGGATGAAATCCGGCGCGCCAGGGAGAGGCTGAAAACCGATGGAATGATATTTATTCGGATTCCCAATGGGCGGCTGCATTGTCAACTGTTACGAGCAGCTTCAGCCTGCGGTCTGGGAAAAAAAATCCAGCGATATTTAATTTTTCATCAGTATTCCCTTACACCCCGATTTGTCAATAACCTGCTGAAAGATTTAGGATTTTTCAATATCGCCATTTTCAATTCCAAACCGTCTTCGGGCGACCCGCATGGACTGTTTGCCGCCCCCTTTTTAGCGCAATGGCTCAAAATCCTAAGCTATTCCGCCGCGAAAGGGGTAGCGCACATCAGCCAAGGCAAGTTGTTCATTGGGACCTCGATAGATGTCATCGCCCTCAAAGACAAAAGCTGAGTGCATGAAATTCAAACCATCCGAGAGGAAAAATATTCTGACCGTCGCTGATGTTTCCATGGCGAGCGTCATTGGCGGCGCCGAGCGAGTGTTATATGAACAGAGCATTCGCCTCGTCCGGCGGGGGTATGCCGTCCATGCGATGACCCGGAGACTGCCGGTGCATGGGGAGGAAGAGACACTCGTTGAGGGAATTCCGGAACGGCGTTATGCGGTTGATTTTACAAATCCGTTTTTGTTTCTGCTGTCCAACCACCGGAACGGGAAAAAGCTGTTTGAATCACTTCAGGGCCGCACCGGTTTTGACGCCATCATCATCCATCAGCCGATTTCGGCCGCAGGGGTCATTAAATCCCGCCGGGCGAAAGGCATTAAAAAAGTCTATATCTGCCATTCCCTGTCTTTTGAAGAATATGTTTCACGCAACAAAAGACCGGCGGATTTATCCGGGCGGCTGATCTACGGGATGCATGTCCAAATCCGGAAGTGGATGGAGAAGCGGGCGCTGCAACATGCCGATGAAATTATAGTGCTCAGTCAATTTACCAGGGACAAGCTAAGAGGCGCCTATCGCATTCCTCCCGGGAAAATAGCGATCATTCCCGGCGGGGTCGATCTGGTGCAATTTAAACCCGCCGGCGACAAGGCAAGTATCAGGCGGGCATTGAATCTGCCCGACGATAAAATAGTGTTGTTTACGGTCAGGAATCTGGTTCCCCGGATGGGACTGGAGAATTTGATAGACGCCCTGAAGACGCTGGTCGCAAACGCTCCGGACATTTGTCTTGTGATCGGAGGCACCGGTCCGCTGAGACATGAGCTGGAGCGCAGGGCCGAAGAGCTGGGCGTCGATGGCAGCATTCGGTTTGAAGGGTTCATTCCGGAGGACTATCTTCCGAAATATTACCAAATGGCGGACCTGTTTATTCTGCCCACGAGAGAGCTGGAAGGTTTCGGCCTGGTGACCCTGGAGGCGATGGCCTGCGGGGTTCCGGTTCTGGGAACCCCGGTGGGCGGCACACTGGAAATCATCAGCCAATTCGATCCCGGTTTCCTGTTCCCGGATTCAACGCCCGAAGCCATTGCCGGTTTAATCGCAGAGAAGTATCATGTCATCAGAAACGTACCTGACCGATGGAGAGAGATTTCAGGCAAGGCGCGATCTTTCGCCGAAAAAAATTACTCCTGGGACAAACATGTCGATGCATTGGAAAAACACTTATAACATTGTTTTTAAACTCGGATAGTCAAAGACCGCTGTTATGTGCGGAATCTGCGGGATAGTTCATTACGATCATACACCGATCGAAACGGCGCTGATGGAAAAAATGTGTCGGTCTTTTGCCTGCCGCGGACCGGACGATGAGGGCGTCTACGCCAGCGGGCCGGGCGACGGCGGCTCCGATCGCGTGCAGGCTGCCTTCGGGCACCGGCGGCTGTCCATTATCGATTTGTCGGCGGCCGGTCATCAGCCCATGTCCAATGAAACCGATGCGATCTGGGTCACCTATAACGGAGAAATATACAATTTTAAAGACCTGAAAAGACAGCTTCTCAACAAGGGGCACCGGTTCAAAAGCGATACCGATACCGAGGTTATCCTGCACCTTTATGAGGAAGTCGGTACCGCGGCTGTTCAGGAATTCAACGGCATGTTCGCCTTTGGCCTTTGGGATGCGCAAAAGGAGCAGCTCTGGGTTTGCCGCGACCGCCTGGGAATCAAGCCGCTGGTGTATTACTGGGATGGAAAGCATTTTGCTTTCGCGTCTGAAATCAAGGCGCTCCTGTGCGACCCGCTGGTTCCAAAGGAATTGGATGTTGAGGCGCTCCAGCTTTATCTGGCGTTCAACTATATCCCCGCCCCCTACACCATCTTCAAAGGAATCCGTAAGCTGGCGCCGGGTTGTTTTCTGGTGCTGAAAGATCAAAGACTGACGGTTGAAAGATACTGGGATATATCCCCCCGGGACGACCTTGCGGAAGAGGGGGCTGCTTTTAACGATCAGCTGGAAAGCTTTAAGGGCCTGCTTTTCCGGACGCTGAGCCAGGCGGTCGAAAAACGCCTGATTGCCGATGTACCCCTGGGCGCATTTTTAAGCGGCGGGATTGATTCCAGTGTTATTGTGGCACTAATGTCCCGGTATTCCAGCAAACCGGTTCAAACCTTTTCCATCGGATTCAAGGATGCCAGCCTTTATGACGAGACCCGCTACGCCCGGGAAGTGGCCTGCCTTTACCGGACGGATCACCATGAATTCAAATTAACCCATCGAGACATGCTCGACGTTTTTCCGGAAGTTCTTTCGACCTTTGACGAGCCGTTTGCCGATTCATCCGCGGTTCCCACCTACATCGTTTCCCGAGAGACCCGGCGGCATGTGACCGTGGCACTTTCCGGCGACGGCGGGGACGAGCTTTTTGCCGGCTATCGGTCCTATCTGGGGGAATACTGGTACCGGCGCTATCGGTTGATTCCCGCTTTTATTCGAACCGGCTTGATTGAGGCGCTTATCCAAATGGTCCCGGATTCCAGGGATGTGAGAGCCCTCGAATATGTCCGGCGCCTTAAAAAATTTATCCGTAGCACCAGAGGTTCGTTTTCCGAACGCGTGCTCGCGGTAAAAGAGGTTTTTCCGCAGGATATCCGCCGCAGCATATTATCGGTTAGCGACGCGGCCCTTGAAACCCTGCCCTTGCAACATATCCAGAAGCAGCTGGGGCGGTTCGGGCACGAGGGGCTCAACAGCATCCTGTACGCCGATGCCAGGGACTCTCTGCCCGGTGATATGCTCACAAAGGTCGACTGGATGAGCATGAAGAATTCCCTTGAGGTGCGGGTTCCTTTTCTGGACTATCATGTGGTGGAGCTTGCTTTTCAGATGCCGGCCGCCTTAAAGCTTTACAGGGGTGAAACCAAGTATATTCTCAAGGAAACATTTAAAGACCTTCTGCCCAAAACGCTCCACCACCGCCCCAAGGCCGGATTTGAGATCCCCATCAGCAGGTGGCTTAAAACGGATTTGAAGTTTCTGCTCGACCAGTATCTGGACGCGGGCAGAATAAAAAAACAGGGTATATTTAACCACGATACAATTGCTGGCCTGATTCGACGCCATGAAACCGGCCGTACGGATACGTCTTGGATGCTCTGGAATTTGATCGTGTTTCAATACTGGTATGATGAATATTTCCTTTGATGCCGAAGAGAACTAAACCCAAAGTGCTGCATATCATCACCCGCCTGGACATGGGCGGTTCCGCCCAGAATACCCTGCTGACCTGTAGGGAACTGGCAGGAAGGTACGACATCATTCTGGCCCACGGCCTGTCGGTTGAATCCGGGATGACCGAACAGGAAAAGCAGGCCCTGGAGGGGCAAAAATCGCAGGCTTCGGCAAGTGGTGTCCGGTTTGTTACGGTTTCCGCACTGGTCCGGCGGATCGATCCGTTCAATGATTTGAAAGCCCTGTTTTTACTGCTGAGGCTGATACGAAAAGAACGGCCGGCACTTGTCCATACGCATTCCTCCAAGGCAGGGATCTTGGGGCGCTTGGCGGCCCGGGCGGCCGGCAATTCAAAAATTGTGCACACCCCCCACGGCCATGTTTTCTTTGGGCATTTCGGCCCGGCGGCATCCAGGTTCTTTCTGTGGATTGAAAGGGTATTTGATACCATTACAGATCGTATTGTCGCCCTAACCGAAGGTGAGAAGAAAGACTACATCGCCCTTTCGGTTTCACGTCCTCAAAAAATACATATTATTCACAGCGGTGTCGACATCGATCGGTTTAGGCCCGGCCGCACGGACATTCCTGCTTTAAAAAAACAGCTCGGTTTCAGCGAAAAAAGACTTGTGGTCGGAACGATCGGATGGCTTCTGCCGATCAAGGGGCCGGATGTGCTGCTTGAAGCCATGCTGCCCATATGGGATAAAAAAATTGATGCGCTTCTTGCCTATGTGGGGAAGGGGGAATTAGAGCATAAGTTAAAAATGGAGGCGTTCCGCCGGGGGGTAGGTGACCGGGTGTTTTTTTTAGGATGGCGCAGCGATATTGAAGACGTCATCCAATTGTTCGATGTCTTTGTGCTGCCCTCCTTAAACGAGGGGATGGGAAGAGTTCTGGTAGAATCCATGGCAGCCGGCAAGCCGGTTGTGGCCAGCAATGTGGGGGGGATTCCGGACCTCGTGAAACATGCCCATAATGGTTTTCTGGCCAGGCCGGCTGATGCCCGGGATCTTTCAGGTTATATTGAAAAATTACTTGAGGACGATCAATTAAGATCGAGAATGGGAAAAAAGGGGCAGGTGCTGGCCCGGGAATATAATATTGAGAATATGATTTCCAAAATCGAACAGCTCTATTTTTCACTTTTTCGGGACAACTTATTATGATAGCCTTATTTTATTCAAAATTTGTCAAAAACCCAGGTTAAGGAGGCCGAAAAATGAAAGAAAACGATTTGGGAAGGTTGTTTGTCAGACATTTAGTAATGGCGTTTCCTTGGGGCATTGTATTTCTTATCATCATGTTCATTGCTTCTATGGTTATAAAGCAGCAGATCAAGGAGGGGATCCAATACACGATCCGGACCGGTATTCATGAATCAGCCAGTTTTGTTTATAATTATCAAACGATTGTGCCCGTCAAACAAAATGTTAAAGAAGGGATTGAATTTGTGGCAAAGACCGCCGGTGAAGAATTAAAAGCCCTTTTGCAAGATCCTCAAGTCAAACAGGATATAAAGGAAGCCCTGGAATACGGCGGAAAAAAAATAAAACTTCGATAACCCAGCGCAGCGATATAAGAATCATTTGATGAAATTCAGGCCCGTTGTTAAGTTTTTATTCCTTCTCATTGTCTGTTCAAGTCAATTGAACGCAGCAGAATATGTTCAGCTTCCGGGGGTCGTGCATGTTCATTCGAGGGCCAGTTCCGGCCTCTATTCAATCGAAGAACTGGTGACGCTGGCTAAAGGGATGGGGCTGGAGGTTCTGGTCATGACCGATCAAGATCAGGTTGCAGTGGAATACGGCATATTCCCCCTCCGGAACCTGATTAAGAAAAGAGTGGAGCGAAACTCCGTCCTTAAACTTGGGCCTGAAAAATATCTGACTTTAATTACGCAGATCAACCAGCGCCAGAGGGATGTTCTGGTGGTTCCAGGTGTGCAGTCCGCTCCTTTTTACTACTGGAGCGGCAGCCCGATAGGCGAGAATCTTACGGCCCACGACTATCGCAAAGAACTGCTGCTGGTGGGGATGATGGCCGCCGATGATTATCGCAATCTGCCGCTGCTGAACCGCGGATTTTCCACCCGATATATTAAAGAACTGCTTCCCCAATGGATGGTGTTTCTCCTGTCTTTCTTGATGGGGATCTATCTTATTTTCCAATCTGGCTATTTGAAACCTGCCGGCGTGATCATCGCGTTGTTCAGTTTGGCGCTATTGGTCAATCATCATCCCTTTCAGAGTTCGCGGTTTGACGCTTATCACGGGGACCGGGGGAACGCTCCCTATCAGGACCTGATTGATTATGTCAACGAGCGTGGCGGCCTCATCTTCTGGGCGCACCCGGAATCAAATTATTCCAAGAGCGGAACGACGCTGGGTCCTATCAGATTAATGACAACATCATATGCCGACAGCCTGTTTGAGACAAAAAGCTACACCGGATTTTCGGCTATTGATGGCGATTCGATTACGCTTACCGAACCCGGAAAGAAATGGGATCAGCTGCTCAATGAGTATTGTTCCGGTTATCGAAGGCATCCGGTGTGGGGGATTGCCGGCGCCAATTTTCAGGGTGAAGCCGAAGGCGTCAAACTGGACACGTTTCAAACGGTTTTTATAACCAAAAGCAAGTCAACCCCCCATATTCTCGACGCCCTTGCAAAAGGGCGGGTGTATGCCAAACAGAAGGAAAAAGGCGGGGGGCTGAAGCTGGATAGTTTTTCGGTCGAAGATGCCGACTCCGGGGCAACGGCTGAAATGGGGGCAGAACTCAATGTGTCGTCCTATCCGGTGATAAAGTTCAGGGTCGCTTCCGATAATAATGTCGAACATGCCGTGAAGGTGCTGCTGATCAAAGGGGGCTCCGTACGGCATCAGCTTGAAGGCAAAACACCCCTTGAGTTTGTTTATAGCGACAAGACCTCTTGGGCCAGCAAGAGCTACTACCGCCTGGAGGTACAGGGCGGATCGGCAGGCAAATTACTGTCAAACCCGATTTTTGTGGATCGAAAGGCCGCGCTCGGTGCCTTGCCGGAATCCGCCTGGAAACCGAAAGAAAGTGAAAGCGACAAGGCAGTCATAATGGAGAAGGAGACCGCCGGATCAATCGGCCCCGGGCAGAAACAGGAGGGTGATGCCGCCCCCTTGGTATTTAAAATCGATAAGGCACCGCCCGTAAATCCGCCGGCCGGGGCATCCCTTTCGGATAAACAAATTGAAACCGGTTCCGTCAAAGGGGATTTATCGCAATCGTCGGACGCTGAATCCGAAAAACGGGCGATAGCGGCAAAGGGAACCCCTAAACTGGCGGATGCCCAGTTGAAGATTACAGGAGATTCCGTCCCGTTTTCCCTGCAGGTCGCAAGCCTGCCTTCGTTCGAACTTGCCCAGAACGCCCTGCAGGGATTTCAACAGATGAATCTACCTGCTTACCATGTTAAGGTCAGCCTGGGAGATAAAGGGACCTGGTGGCGTTTGTATATCGGCTACTATGGTGCCCGTGAAGAGGCGATGGCGGCCCGCGAAACCTACCATCTGCCGGAGGCGATGGTTCAAAAAACACCATATGCCAATCTGGTCGGCGTTTATAACTCGATGAAAGAAATTTCAAGGGCCCGACAGCAGCTGGGAGCCATGGAATATTCGCCCTATGTCATCAGAAAATCGGCCGACAGTTACCATCTATATGTGGGTGCTTTTGTCACCTTAAAGGGCGCAAAAGACCTGCAGCGTGAATTGAAAAAAAATGGTATTGCCTCTGAAATAGCAAAGCGTTAAATTTAGTTGTTTATCCGAAAAAGGTTCATTGTCGTGCCCTTGTTTTATTGGAATAAATAACAATGTTTTCAGGTAAAAGACATCAATAAGAAATGATCGTCGCCATCCATCAGCCGCAATATCTACCCTGGATCGGTTATTTCGACAAAATGCTGAAAGCCGATGCCTTCTGCTACCTGGATAACGTGCAGTATAAAAAGAATGAATGGCAGAATCGAAACCGGATAAAAACTTCCCAGGGCTGGCAATGGCTGACGGTTCCGGTGCAATACCGTTTCCCGCAAAAGATCAATGAGGTAAAGGTTAACAACGCGACGGACTGGGGCAGGAAGCATCTGCAGGCATTGACCTCCAATTACGGCCAGGCCCCCTATTTCGATGAATACATCGACTTTTTTATAGGGGTTTTTCAGCGGGAATGGGTCTCCCTGTCGGATCTGAACGTTCGCATGATTGAATACTTTCGAAACCAACTGGGTATGGGAGGCAGACCGATTGCTCTGGCATCGACGCTAAAACTCAGCGATGACCCCACCGACCGGTTAATCGATATTTGCAGAAGCCTAGGCGCCGATACCTATCTGGCCGGGCGGGACGGCGCCAAATATATGGATCTGGAACGGTTTAGGGCGCGGGGACTTAAAGTGATCACCCAGGACTTTCAACATCCCCGCTATCCCCAACGCTTCGGGACATTTGAGTCGAATCTGTCGATTGTTGACCTGTTGTTCAATTGCGGTCCGCGAAGTATAAACGTACTTGAAAAGAAACCAATTACAACCGATCAAACATAGAGGTTTCGGCATGCAAAAGATGAATATCCTTGCCATCGGGGCCCATCCGGATGACATCGAATTCGGCTGCGGCGGTGCACTAATCAAGTTCGCGGCAAAAGGACATCGGATATATCTGCTGGTGATGACCCAGGGGGGAATGGGTGCGCCGCCGGAGGTCAGGGCGAAAGAGCAGATGGATGCCAAATTTTGCTTGGGGGCGCAGGAGCTTTTCTGGGGAGGTTACGAGGATACCTTCCTGGTTGCGGACAAGGATATGATCGGGAAAATTGAAGCAGTTATCAAGGAAGTCAAGCCGGCATTTATTTTCTGCCATTATCCAGATGACACGCATCAGGATCATCGCCACCTTTGCCAGGCAACCGTATCGGCTACCCGCTATGTCAAAAATGTGTTGTTCTATGAAGGGCCGACCACGCAGAATTTTTCCCCCCATGTGTTTATTGATATCAGCGACACCCTTGATCAGAAGGCGGCGGCTTTAAAGGCGCACAGTTCTCAGATTAAAAAAACCAATATCGAAGACCTTTCCATTGTCGAACTGGCATATTCAAGCGCTAATTTTCGCGGTATCCAAGGGCGTGTAAAATATGCCGAGGCTTTTCACTCTTTGCGGCTTTTTATAAATATCTGAAAGGAAATAAAACGGACAATTGCGCATGAGCATTCCCCATTCCCGACCGACCCTTGGACCTGAGGAGGTTCGAAGGGTTTCGGCAGTGATTCGATCCGGGCGTCTGGCTCCGGGGGAGTTGTTGCAGTCGTTCGAGCAGAAGTTTGCCGGCGGCATGGGGGGAGGATATGCTGCCGGCGTCAGTTCCGGTACAGCGGCCTTGCACCTTGTCCTGATCGCCATGGGGATCGGGCCGGGGGACGAGGTTGTCATGCCCAGTTATGTGTGCACGGCGTTGCTCAATGCTGTTGCGTATGTCGGCGCCAGCCCGGTCTTGGCGGACATCGATCCGGTGACCTTCAATATCGATCCCGCCGATGCGGAAAGACGCTTGACCCGGCGCAGCAGGGCCCTGATCGTACCCCACATGTTCGGACTTCCGGCCGACATGCAGAGACTGACACGGCTGAATGTGCCGATTATCGAAGACTGCGCCCAGGCGGTCGGCAGTACCTGCTCAGGGAAACCCGTGGGAACTTTCGGTCGGGCGTCAATTTTTTCTTTTTATGCCACCAAAGTGATCACGACCGGCGAAGGGGGCATGGTTGTTTCAGGTTCAAAAGAAATCATCGGGCGTATCAAGGATTTGAGGAGCTATGATGAAAAGCGTGAATATAAAACCCGCTATAACTACAAAATGACGGATATGCAGGCTGCATTGGGGTTGGAGCAGTTAAAGCGGCTGGGAGCCTTTATCCGCAGCCGGCGGCGGATCGCCCGGCATTATGACGATTTTCTAAAGCATCTGAATATCACACTTCCCCCGGCGGAACCCGGTCGCATTTATTACAGATATGTGGTCGGATTGGAATCTGACTCAACCGAACTGATTGAAAATCTTCAGGAGAACGGAATCATGTGTGCCAAACCCGTATATCGACCGCTGCACCGCTGCCTGAAGCAAAAAGGTTTTACAAACACCGATAAAGCCTGGCGAAATTCAATCTCCCTTCCCATTTATCCCGGTCTTTCCCGCAGTGATGCGGATCGCATGCTAACGATTTTTTTAAAATGTTTCAAAGGAGTCGGCAGGTGAGCAGCACCTTCAGGATCAAAAGCTTAGCGGGCGTATTTTATATTCTCATCCTGTTGTTAGATGTCGTGTTGTTGATGCCTCCGGTCAGGAAGATGTTCCTGGACAGCGGCCCGCGCTGGGGATATGTGCTCTTATTATCCTTTGGCGTATCTTATGCCCTGACCCCGGCGTGCGGGTGGATCGCACGCCAAACGGGTATCCTCGATAACCCCAATGCACGCAAAGTTCATCTTTCATCAACGCCGCTTTTGGGGGGAGCGTCCGTTTTTCTGGGATTTTTCTGCGCCATTGTCGTCAATGGATTGTTTACATCCAAATTGTCGGCCATGCTGATCGCCGCGGCGATATTGTTCGCCGTCGGGCTGCTGGACGATATCAGGGAGATTCCGGCCTGGATTAAGCTGCTTGCGCAGATTCTTTGCGCCGTTTGGGTGATGAGTTCCGGCATCATCCTGGATGTAATCCCCCATCGGCTAGGAATTCTATCGCTTACCGGCAATATACTGCTGACAATCTTCTGGCTAATCGGCATCACCAACGCCATGAATTTTTTTGATGGCATGGACGGCCTGGCTGCCGGCCTGAGCAGCGCCATCGCCTTCTTTTTAGGCGTTGTTGCGTTTCAGACAAACCAACCCTTTCTGGGATGGGTCGCCAGCGCCATCATGGGCGCCTGTATGGGGTTTTTGCCGTATAATTTCAGGTTAAGAGCCAACGCCTCGATTTTCCTGGGGGATGCCGGCAGCACGGTATTGGGTTTTTTACTGGCATGTGTGGCGGTCTACGGTAAATGGTCTGAAACCGACCCGGTCGTGGCCCTGGCTTCGCCGCTACTCATATTCTGGGTATTGATCTTTGATATGGTTCACATTACGGTCGATCGGATTATGACCGGTAAAGTGGGGAGCTTTCGCGAGTGGATTGATTATGTCGGAAAGGATCATCTGCATCATCGGTTGGCAAACGTGCTCGGCGGGCGGAAAAAGAGCGTTCTTTTTATTAACCTGATGGTGTTTTGCCTGGGAACCAGTGCAATTGTGCTGCGATACGCCAGGCCCACGGATGCCGTTTTGCTGCTTGCCCAGGCAACGGTTTTTGTCGGATTGATTACGATTCTGGAACGACGCGGCCAGGTTCTGTCGGATGTCAGTAACGGCAATGACGGAGCGGGCACCAAGCCGGTCCGCAAATGACGCGCCGATGACAATACCCCCCCATATGTTGGGGTTAATTTTGCTTGACATACTATATTTTATGTTGTTAAAATAAGGCGTTAATAAAGCGCCCCGGAACAATTCGCTACTGTTTCAAGACACCGTCGGGGATTGTCAATGGTAAAATTCAGCGACCTTGAAAAGGGAAAACCCAATCCACAAAAATCCCAGGAAAAAGACAGCGGGATCCGGAGCCGTGCGTCCGGTTTAAGCTTTCGCGATCTTGAAAAGGAAACCCGTCAGCTTACCTCCCGCGAGGTCGTCCAGCCGAAAGAAGCCAGCGAAGAAGAAAGAAAGGCAATATATGATGCGGCAACGGCTTATCTGACGGGTGTTCTGGATGACGTCAGAAAACGCCGTAGATTTGCGCTGGAACCCGGAGAGGAAATCGTTCGCCGAATGATCGAATCCCGATCAACGGTTGATCCCCTTTTGATTCGGGCCATCTATCAGGAAAACCCTTATGGGTATTTAATCAACCACTGTGTCAATGTGGCTGTTTTTGCCCTTAAAATGGCGACGGTGTTAGGCCTCGGCAAGCTTGAACAGGAACAGATCGGGTTGGCCGCCCTGCTCCATGAAGTCGGGATGGGCGTTATACCCGAAAAGCTGATATATAAGGAACAGAAGCTTGACGAACAGGAGTACGCGATATTCAAAAAGCGTCCGGAATTTGCCTATAAAATCTTAAAGGGATTTGGAGATCAGTATTCCTTTCTTGCAGATACCGCGCTTCAGGTGCATGAATGTATGGATGGTTCCGGATATCCCATGGGGCTGAGCGGTGACGAAATTCATTTGTATGCCCAGATTATCGGTCTGGTGGACATGTATGAAGCCCTGATCCATTCCAGACCCCAGCGGGAGAAATTTCTTCATTTTTCCGCCGTCAAACAGATTATTAAAACCGGTAAACGGCGTTACCAAAAAAAACACCTCAAAGCCCTGCTCAATATTTTTTCGATTTTTCCATTGCACAGTTTTGTGAAACTCAATTCCAATGCCGTCGGCCGGGTCATCCAGACTTATCCGGATCAGCCGATGCGGCCCAAAGTCGAGGTGATATTCGATTCCCAGGGGAGGCGGGTGCTGGCCAGGCATGTTGTCGATCTGTCGGAAAATTCGATTTTATATATCGTAGATTCCGTCTCGGAAAGGGACATCGCAGGTCTTGCCGAAGGACCGGGTGTTAAACCGTTTCCACAAGCTCCGCCAGCGACGCATGCCGACTTGGAGTCCGCTGTTACTGGGGAGGTGCAAATAGCCGACAGTGACGTGCTGCTGGACGACGATATTCTGGAAATAACCGAAGACGACTTTGAACCTCAGCCGCCGCAAAGCGAAAAGGATTCCTCCGGGGCCGACCGAGGCACATTTACCATGCGCTCAAAGGAAGTTGAAGAAAGGGTGGAAGAATTCACCGATGAAGACCTTGTTGCGCTTCCTGCAATGGGAAAGGGCCGCTGGGTTTATCGCTATAAATGGTTGCTGCTGGTCGCCGGCATTGTGATCCTGGGAGGCGTTGTCCTCTGGAAACTGGGCCTATGGGACGTTCCCGCTCATATTTCTGACGAACCGGGTAAGATCGTTGAACTGCCTGGAAAAAAAGCGTCGACAGGCCCGCAACAGAAAGCAAAGGGCGAATCAGCTGGTTCGGCCGTTCAACCAAAAATGGAGGGAAAACCGGCGGCAATCGTTTCAGCGATAAAAGAAAAAACAGCCGCTAAACCGGATGATGAAAAAAAACTGAAAGCAAAAACGCAATCCCCTCCGCCTCCGGCAGAGGGGCCGGCGTTGGTGGAAATGCAGTCCGCGTCTGCAGCAAAACCCCCTAAAGGTGAAACGAAAACTCCGATACCCAAGACGCTGCCGGGTGCAGTAAAACCCTCGACAGACGTTGCGGCTGCTATCAAACCAGCCGGGAATGCAGCGGCTGTATTGAAAGCGCGTGGCGGTTCCTATCCGTATTCAATTAAACTGGATTCATTTCGGACATTGAAAGAGACGGAAGCCGTTTTATTTTCCTATCGGGACAAAGGGCTGAAAGCCTACTGGGTTAAGGCCAATTTGGGAAGCCAGGGAGTCTGGTATCGCATTTTCGCAGGAACCTATCAGACCGAGGAGCAGGCAGCAGCGGACATCAGCCGGTTCGGACTGAAAAATGCCGTTGTTAAGGCGACAAGATATGCAGCGCTCATCGGGGCATTTTCAACGCAAACCGCGGTCGATCAGAAAATTAAATCTTTGTCGGATAAGGGCTATTTCCCTTATGTCATCCAAGCCGGGGATCAGTCATTCTTCCTGTTTGTGGGGGCGTTTTATACCCGCAAAGGGGGCGAGGAACAGGTTGCCGATTTGCTATCAAACGGAATTCAGGGTCAAGTGACCGAGCGATAGGGTTATATTCGTGTGGAGCATATGAATGTATCTTGAGTATTGGGGACTGAAAAAACCTCCATTTGGCAATGTTCCCGACAGTAACATCTTCTATGAGTCTCCCCAGCATGAAGAGGCGCTTTTTCGATTGCTTTTTGCAGTCAAACATCGAAAAGGGGTTGCCATGTTGACGGGGGAGGTCGGTTGCGGGAAGACCACGGTCAGCCGCGCCTTTATCCAACGCGTTTCCATTGATAACTTTGAAGTCCATACGATTACGAATCCCGCCCTGGATCCGCTGGACCTGCTCAGAGCGATCCTGATGAATTTGGGGGAAGATGCCGAAAGCGATTCCAAGTCCATTTTGCTGACCCGTCTCCAGAACAGATTGGGGCGCAACGCTGAGCAAGGGATCGGTACGGTTTTGATGATCGATGAAGCCCATGTCATTTCCAATCGGGCCACCTTTGAAGAGCTTCGGATGCTATTGAACATGCAACTGGAGAACCAGTTCATGATCACATTGATTTTAATCGGCCAGCCGCCCCTGCTGGAGAAAATTACGGCACTGCAACCGCTAAATGAACGCATCGGCATCAAATATCATCTGGAACCGCTGGATTTCGTCAATACGATCCGTTATCTGTTGTTCCGGCTGCGACGCGTCGGAGCCGAGCGCGGTATTTTTACAAAAGACTCCGTAAAAGCGATTTTTGACTATTCAAACGGGATACCGCTCCGAATCAACAATCTGTGCGATCGCAGCCTGCTGGTCGGCTATATGAGAAAAGCAACCGTAGTCGGCAAATCAACTGTTGAAGAAGCCATCGAGGATCTGAAATGACAACCCAAGGACTTTGCAAAACGCCCCCCTTTACCCGATTTCGGCGTCAGGCTCAAATGCTAATCCTCGAAATATTTAATTCACTCAAATGGTTAGTCAGGTTGCAGGCGGGATGGCCTTTATTGAAGCTGAACAAAATTGAGCACTTTTCAAAGAATTTAACTCTTTACATGAGAAATCTTTCTATCCCCAGACATTTTTATCTACTTGGGTCCGTCCTGTTGCTGTTTGTCTGGGGCGGTTGTGCCACAACCCCTGCGACAAGCCAGCAGGAAAAAGCGATTTCAGCGACCCCCGTGACTTCCGGCGGACTTTTTTCTTCGGGCAAATATCGCGCCATTGCGCTGGCAGATTTAAACAATGACGGGCGGTTGGATATTGCGGGTGGATCGACGATACCCGGTACGGTGGCGATCTGGTATGGAGATGGGCGCGGCGGGCTGTCCGAACCTGAATTTCTGCCTTTCAGGGGCGATGTTCGCTCCCTGGCCGTTGCGGATATCGATCGGGACGGCATGGCCGATATCATCTGCACGGCCCAACGCGAGTCGACCGGTATCCTGTTATGGCTCAACCGCGGGAAAGGGAAGTGGGAAAGAGGCGCCAGCCCGGTCGAGTCGGGAAATTACGAGGGTGTTGTTTTGGCAGATGTGAATGCGGACGGGCTCCCTGATATTGTTGCCGCGAATGCAACCTCGGACGATCAGGGCGGGATTCAGGTATGGTTTGGAGACGGAAAGGGAAATTGGATTGCGGAGTCCGGTCCGACCGTTAAGGGCGTATACATGGATGTGGCCGTGGGCGATTTTGATCGTGACGGCGCCCTTGATTTAATCGGCGCCGGTTGGGGCACATACGGCGGCCTCAGGGTCTGGTTCGGTGATGGAACCGGGGGGTGGTCGCCCGCTTCAGAGCTGGAGAAAGGGAGTTTCTACGGCCTGACTCTGGCCGACGTGAACGCCGACGGCAATCCGGACATCTTGGCGACAACCTACCGGGGTGGAATCCGGATTTATTTAAACACGGGGAACGGCAGCTTTTACAGAGATAAAAGCCCGGTTAACAGCGGCAGCTTCTGGAAAGCGATTCCCATTGCCGTGGATAACGGTGCAACCCGGGGATTGCTGGCCAGCTCGCTGGATGCCGAGGGATTAATGGTATGGCATAAAAAGGGAGAAGCAGACTGGATGCAGGTCTCCGGTCAGTTTCCTTCCGCCGGTAATTATTACGGAATGGTTACGGGCGATCTGAACGGGGACGGTCGCGATGACCTGTGCGCAGCCAGTTATGGGCAGGGTATTAAAGTCTGGCTGGGTAAAGGGGGGGATGTCGCCCAGACCACCCGGAAATCGAAGGGAAAGGAAGCACCTTCGTCGGGTTCTTTTTCCGGTGAGCTGGAGCCCATGGAAAATTCGGTTTATAAAATCGTTTCCGATATTCCCGAGTATAAAATCGGCCCCGGCGATGTGATTGAAATCACCCTGTGGCGGGGGATAGAAAAGACAGCTGAAGAGGTCACGGTGCGGCCGAAGGGTACGATCTCTTTCGGCTTTGTGGAAGATTTGGATATCAACGGGTTGACGCCCAGCCAGTTGGATACGCTACTCACCGCGCGGCTGGGAGAGTTTATCCGTCAGCCGCGAATTGATATCACCGTAAAAAAATTTGACAGTAAGTTTGTAACGCTGATGGGAGCTATCGCTGAATCGGCCCATCGCAAATCCGGTCCCGGTAAATATGAGCTTACCGGAAAAACGTCAGTGATGGAGATGATTACAAAGGTCGGGGGGCCAACTGTGGATGCTAACCTCAATGAGGTGTCGGTTCGTCGCAAATCCGGCCTTTCCATCAAGGTGGATTTTTACAAAATCCTTACTCAGAAAGATTTGAGCCAGAACATCATCCTGGATGACGGGGATCTGGTTTTTATCCCGACTCTGTCCAAAGAAGCGAACCGGATATATGTATTTGGAGAGGTTGAAAAGCCGGGAGTGTATCCTTTTTCCGGAACGCACCTGTCTGTGTTCGATGCCATATCCCTGGCCGGCGGCGTAACGGTATTTGCCAAGGAAAACAGCACCAAGGTTGTCAGGGGCGACATTACCAGACCCGAGGTTCTATCCGTCAATCTCGGCAATCTCTTGGAGCAAGGGGACCAAACCCAGAACGTGGCTTTGGTCAATAAAGACCTGGTATATGTGCCCCGCAGTTTTGTGGGTGATGTCAATCGCTTCGTAAAACAGATTACGCCCCTGATGCGGCTGATTATTTATCCGGCTCAGGTTATCAATGAATTTGGTACCGCGGGAGAGTGGTTGAACCTAAGCTCAGCGCCTTAGCATGCGGCGAAGAAACTGTATCGATGCCATATCATAAGGAAATAATTGATGGCGCAATATGATATCGATCTCCGGGATTACTGGAGAATTCTGAAAAAAAGAAAGTCCATCGTAATCCTCATGGTTTGCCTTGTCGGGCTCTCCAGCTACGGGTTTGCCAAGCTGAAAGAGCCGCTGCCGTTATACGATGCCACCGCTTCCGTTAAAATTGAACGTGCTACCAATATGGCGAATCTGTTTATGGGGGTACTCTGGAGCGAAGGCGATAATATGGTTACCCAGGCCTTCATTATTAAAAGTTTTCCGGTTCTGATGCAGACCGCCAAATCGATTGGTACCCTTCCAGCAGACGTTTCCGAGGAAGAAATCAGAAACTCCAAAACCTATCTGGCCGTCATCCAGCGCTTAAAAGCAATGGTCCAGGCCGAACAGGAGCAGGGAACCAATATCGTCAATATTCGGATTACTTCCAGCGATAGCCAGGAGACGGCCTTTATTGCCAATGCGATTGCGGCAGCTTATCAGGATTATAATATCCGGGAACGTAATCGCCAGACGTTTGAAACCAAAGCGTTCATTGAAAATCAGCTTGAGTTGACCTCCAGGCGCCTGCGGGAAGCGGAGGAGGATTTACGTAAGTTTAAAGAAAATTATACCCTGATCGCACTGGATACGCAGACAGCCAATAATCTGACCAAACTTTCGGGGATTGAAGCTTCATATGATGAGACCAGGAGAGAAAGAGAATCTCTGCAATCGCGGCTGGATGCATTGAAAATAGTACCGGGCTCATCTCTGAATATTGAAGGGAAGTTTCCCCCCGAACCGGGCGATGCCCAGATGCACGGATACGCTTCCAAGCTGAGCGATCTGATCCTGAAGAAAAAAGCGCTTCTGTTCGATTACACCGAAAAGCATCCGAAGGTTATAGAAGTTAATGAGCAGATTCAGAGTCTGAGCGAAGAGATCAGAAAGGAACTGAACGGACGATTAGCGGTTTTTAAAAAGCGTGAAAGCGATCTTTACGAAACCATGATTCGGTTGCGAAAGGAAAACTTGACCATTCCGGATAAGGCGCTGCAGCTGGAGCGACTTCAAAGGGAGGTCAAACTGCAGGAGACGCTGGAATCGGAGTTAAAGAAGAAATACCAAGAAGTCCTGATTCAGGCCTCCGGCAAGGTGCAGGAAGTCGTCATCGTGCGCCCGGCGCTGGTACCGACGGTTCCGACCAATATTCCTTCAAAAGCCATGATTATCATCACCGGTATTTTTATGGGACTGGTAATCGGCATCGTCTTTACCTTCGTAGCCGAAACCCTGGATACGTCCATCGGTACCATCGAGGACGTGGAAAACCTGCTGGGGGTGCCGGTTCTGGGATTGATTCCGATTCTGGGGACGGATGAGAAGAATCTGAGGTACGCAGCCCGGGAGGGGCCGGACAGGAGCATTTCGTCACGGTTTCTGATCACGCATTACGACCCCAAGTCGCTGGTCGCCGAGGCCTTTCGGTCTTTAAGGACGAATTTGCAATTCCTTGGCAAGGAACGCAAGGAAAAATCTATTTTGATGACCAGCTCTTTTGTGCAGGAAGGTAAAACCTTTAATGTCGTGAACATCGCTTTAAGCATCGCTCAGGCCGGCGAGAAGGTGCTCTTGGTTGAGGCGGATTTGCGCAAACCCACAGTTCATACTACCTTCGGATTGTCAAAAGAGCCAGGGATGACGGATTATGTTCTGGGAAACTATGACTGGAAAGAGGTGGTCAACACCATGACGGATGTGATGCTGGGCGAGTTCGAAATCGAAGACATATTAAGAACACCCGGTTTGGACAACCTCCATGTGATTACAGCCGGAACCACCCCCCTCAATCCGTCAGAAATCTTGAGATCTTCAAGATTTCGAGAATTTCTTAAAGAGGCGTATCAGGAGTATAGTTTTATCTTCTTCGATGCCCCACCGATCATGCCGGTAGCTGACGCCACCGAGATCGCCCCGCTCTTGGATGGTGTGATTATGGTTTACAAAGTCGGCAAAATCGGCCGGGGCGTCCTCAAACGTGCCAAAATGTCGCTGGATAACGTCAACGCCAAGGTGCTTGGGGTTGTCTTGAACAATGTTCGACCGGAGGTGGGGCCGGATTATTTTAAATACCAGACCCAGTACTATTATGAGCCGGCCAAACCAATCGATCGGGATATGGGCATCTGGATGAAAGGCGCTGTTCGTAAGGTAAAAAAACGTTTTTCCTTCAGACGGAAATATTTTCGGCTGATGATACTGATTATTGCCATTGCCCTGCTGCTGCTGGGTGTTTTCTGGAAAGACATCTTAACCGATATTCTGAATATGACCACGGGCGGTTAAATCTCGAGCGTCGCGATAACTTTTAAATCTCAACAGCAAGAAAATCCCTCTAAGCCGATACGTGACGGCTGAACAATCTTCAGCTACGACCTTCAATTCGAAGCGTTGCATCGCCAATTTAATTTCAGGGTATGGATCTGTTTCCAAATAGGTTTTCGCCGGGGCAAGAGTAATTTATGGGACGACTTCTGATCAGTTTCATTGCGTTTGTTGCCATCGCTCTTTTGCTGGGAATGATGGCGGCGGAATATTCGCCTAAAATGCTGATACTGGCGACTGTGGGGCTTGCGATTTTCATTGGCGCTTTTATCAACAGCCAGCTCGGTCTCTATATTTTGATCCTGTCCATGCTGCTGTCCCCGGAATTTATTGCCAGCCCCACTGCCGGCAAAGAACTGGGCAGAGGTGTGACGCTGCGGCTGGACGATTTTCTACTGACCATCATCGGGTTGAGCTGGCTGGCCAAAAGTGCTATCCACAAAGAGATGGGACTGTTTTTGAGAACGCCGTTGAACCGCCCGATATTTTTCTATCTGGTCGTCTGCCTGGTATCCACCGGAATCGGCATCATGACCGGGCGGGCTGATCTAAAGACCGGCTTTTTCTTTGTTCTGAAGTATTTTGAATACTTTCTGGTTTACTTCATGATAGTCAATCATCTTGAAACCAGGGAACAGATGCACCGGTTTCTGTTTTGTATGTTTCTGACCTGTTTTATCGTATCTCTTTACGGGATATCCGAAATTCCAGGAGGTGGAAGAGTCAGCGCCCCCTTTGAGGGTGAAATCGGTGAACCCAACACATTCGGCGGATATCTGGTTTTTATCGGCGCGGTCGCGGCCGGGCTGTTGGACAAAACCAGAGATGCCAGAGCCAAGAAAGCGCTGATTGTGTTGCTTATGGTAATCTTTCCGCCGCTGCTGTTCACCCAGTCTCGTTCGTCTTATCTGGCCGCCGTTCCGGCCATGCTGGCGCTGGGGTACATGAGCGAGAAACGGATGGTCGTATTGATACTGATGCTCCTCGGATTGGCGTTAAGCCCCTTTTTCCTTCCGGCGCAGGTGAAAGAACGGATTATGTATACGTTTAAACAGCCGCAAGAAAGCGGGCAACTTGAGGTCGGGGGGGTTAAACTGGACACCTCGACGTCGGCAAGATTAACCAGCTGGGGGGATGCACTGCGCGATTGGACCAATCACCCAATACTGGGCTATGGGGTTACGGGATACAGTTTTATTGATGCCCAGTTCCCCCGGGTGCTTGTTGAAACCGGCATCCTGGGATTTTCGGCCTTCATCTATCTGCTGGTTTCCGTATTTAAAATAACCTGGTTAAATTTAAAGCTGCTGAAAGCTTCAGCCGACAGAGGCTTGGTAATCGGTTTTCTCGCCGGTTATATCGGGCTGTTGTTTCATGCCATCGGCGCCAATACCTTTATCATTGTCCGTATCATGGAGCCCTTCTGGCTGCTTACCGGCATTATCGTCATTCTGCCGAAGCTGCAAGGCGCCGGAGCTGTAACCAATGAAGCAAAGCCCGTCGCAAAATTGCATTTGCCGGGCATTCAGAGGTATAAAAAGTTTTTATAAAAGGGTCATTTGATAAAGGAAGTAAACGCCCTGCCGGCAAGCTGAAAAAACCGCATGATGTAAAGCTGCCAGACTTTCAGGCGGGGAAAATCCTTGAACCCCTGGCGCAGTATTTCCGGTCTGGGGAAAAGGGTTTCAAAGATATAAATCACTTGATGTTTTAAATCATTATTACCGGAAAAGAAAATCAGCGGCGCCCATTCAGGCAGGGCGCCTTTTTTTTTCCGCAGGTTTAATATTGTTTTCTCCAAAACGGTCAGTTCCCAGCCGGTTTCCTTTCGGGTGGCGGCCGTCGGGAACTGACTCCCCAGAATCTGCCGAAGCAGAAACAAGACACGGCAAAGCGTCCGTTCCTGCCCCATTTCTTTTGCCCGGGCAGCCAGAGCCTGCCAGTCGGACGAAGTCCAGCCCCGCGTTAAACCGTGAATATCAACCAGCCAGATCAGCTTGTCCATGTTATGCTTGAAAGCATGCAGCCCGAGGTACAATACCTGGTCATACGGATCAAGACATAAAACTTTGTTTCCGTCAACGGACAGGGTGCGGGCATTGCGAAAGATATGTTCCTGACCCTTTTGCAGCAGCAGGGTGCGGCTTTTAATCCGGTCGGCGCCCAGAAGATGGGTTTTAAGATCAAGGGTCGTTATGCCCTTTCTGAAGGTTGTGGGGTAGAAGGGGTCCTGTTCAAAATTGCAGCGAGTCAGAATGCCGGTCAGCTCATTAAAATGTTCCGGCACCACCCACAGGTCGATGTCGCCCATGGGCCGCAAGCCCACATCTATGTATAGCTCATGAAGGAGAGCGATGCCTTTTAAGAGTACGACCCGGATATCTGTTGAAGCAAGTTGGTTGAGGACTTCTTTCAAATCGTGGATTCGGATCAGGTTCAGACGTAAGGTCAGATGATAATGGGATACAAGTTTTTGCTTCTGGGCGCTGCCCAGGGTTTCAAGCAAACCGGATTTCAGCAGATTTTTATATAACAGCCCGGCCAGTCCTTCTTGGGTTGCCAGGGCAATAAACGCATCCATGTCCGGTACCCGCGGCAGCAACCGCTGCAGCTGTTTAAAATGCTGAGCGTCAGGATGCAGAAGCGACGCGACGGCCAGCAGCTGTTGTTCAATATCGGTCATTTTAAAAAAACCGCTCGGGGGCCTATGGAATAAGATTCGACTCCCTGCCTAAGCAGTCGTCCGGGCGGACAGGAAACGGCCAGGCCGATTAAGTGGGGGAATTCTCAAAACACCAGATGCCGAGCTTGAAGCACCTGGCGCCCACATCGGGCCCTTTGGGTTGGTTGCTTGTTCCTTTACAGGCGGCGAGTACGCTTTCTTCAGGCCTTGCCCGGTATAACACGATCAGCTTTGGTTTTTGCCATTTTTTTTTCATAGCAAAGCCTTTCCTTTCATTTTCGGGTCATAATTTGTGAGAATTTTACCATTATGGGGTGTTTTCGTCAATAACCATATCAAGAGGATGATAAATCAAATAAATCAGGAGGAGGGTGCCTTTGAAAAACATAAAACGTCTCTTTACCCCTGATAGGAGTTTCTCTTGAGCATTTTGGCCCGGCATTGGGCGATAGCGCAGAAATAATCCACCGGCGCATCCAGCTTCCCGGTTTCCAGATGGGCATTGGCCGGGCACCACAGGCAGAGGTTGATAAGAGAACAGGTACGGCATTTTTGTTTAAACGCGTTGTTTTCCGAAAGAATTCGGCGGACAGCAGGAACAAAGTTTTGCCAGGCGTCTGCAAGAGCTCCTTTCTTTAAATCATAAACGCAGCCCGGATGCCGGAGGGAGGGGCACAGCAGGAACCGGCCGTCGTGACCGACCGCAAAGCTCCGCAGGCCGGCGCCGCAGGAAAAAAGGGGACCGGTAGTTGCGGCAGGCTCGGGACTGACGAACGGGCCGCATTCCCTTTGAAGCGCCTGAAAACGGGCTTGATCCGAGCGTTCCAGG
This sequence comes from Thermodesulfobacteriota bacterium, assembly GCA_040757625.1. Lineage (GTDB taxonomy): Bacteria > Desulfobacterota > Desulfobacteria > Desulfobacterales > JARGFK01 > JARGFK01. The sequence continues at coordinate 27,886 of JBFLWU010000003.1, forward strand.
ATTATGATCTCTTGCGGTGTCAGCCTTTCAGCCATTATGTCACGGTTTTTCTTGGAGTCGCCGTCGCATCGAAGGTGCAGAAAGGGGTCAAAGCGGAAATAGTCCCTGGCGCGGGTCCGGCAAAACCGGCGGATTTGGGAGAGTTCCCTTAAATTCGAGCGCAGCGCCATGGCTTTCAACCGGACGTTCAGGCCGCTTTTCAGCAGAAGGTTCAGCCCCTGTTTAAACGCTCTGAAGGATCCGGAGGTCCGGGTGATGCGCTCATAAGTCTTTTCCATTGTTCCATACACGGAAACCTCGATATCCCTGGGCGGATATCGTTTAAACAGCCGGACATGTTCTTCCCCGACCAGGGCGGCGTTGGTAAATATGGACACCAGCAGGCCTTTTTTTTTGAGATAGAGATAAATCTCGCTGAAATCTTTCCGCAGCAGCGGTTCGCCGCCGGTGAGCAGACACCACAGGGCGCCCAGCGAAACTGCCCCATCGGCGACTGTTCTGATTTGTTCGAAGGAAATTTCTCTCTCTTGAGCGGCAGGGTCGTTTTTTGGCAGATTGATATAACAGTGGCGGCAGTTGTTGTTGCAGCGGGCCGTCAGCTCAAGGTCGAAAGAGAGCGGGATCCGCCGCTGTCCGATTTTTCCCCAGAGATTGAAATCAGGCAGGGAGATGGAAGCAACCGCCGGCTCAATCATATGGTTGCTCCTGTACGGGATGTCGCCGCAGCCGCTGAAGAAAGGATAAGATCAGCAGCAGCAGTCTCCAGCGGCTGAAGAGGGCAATCAGACGCCGTTCCGGTCCCAAGCCCCAATCCACATGCCGGCCATTTCTTTCGACTTTTGTAACACATCCCAGGATGTCTTTCAGGGGCAGCAAGGCCCCCAATGTTCGGGTATTGTCTCCCTTTACCAGGTAGCGGCGGTTTTGTCTGCCTATCAGGCGATGAACGACCGTTTTATTCGTATCGGGATGAATACAGGCCACCACGTCTCCAAATGCCGGCGGCGGGCTTGATAACGGGCGTATGGTCAGAACGTCGCCATTCTTGATAAAGGGCGACATGCTGGTGCCGGCGGCCTTGAATCTGAAAGGCCTCCCTGTTTGCAGAACGGCCTGGATCATTTCTCTTAGGGCGGGTCCGGAAACGGCCAGTTCGCCTATTTGCGCTATGGGTTCAGACGGATCAACCGCTGGATGCTTCAACTAATATTTTCCTTTTAAGAAGCTCGGTCATAAGGCCGGCCACATCTTTTTCAATTTCCTCCGGGGCGGCATCATAGTCATGAATCAACTCCTCGATAAGTTCGCGCAGCGTCTTCTTGCCGTCCAGCTTTTGCCAGATGACCATTCCGGTGGGATTTAAAGTAAACAGCTCGTCTTCCATATCGCCGATTCCGGCTGCCAGGGGGACAATAATGATTTCACCTTCGATTTCCCGGGCGACGACATCCTGGGAAGGAACATAAACAGCATCCGGAGACAAGTTTATTGTCATGGGCCCTTCCTTTTGTTTTTGAGGTCCGCTTTATTTTAGCAGCATATGGATGATTGTACAAATGAATGATAAAAACGTCGATATATAATTTTTCAGCGGCTGCCGGGGCGAAAAGCCAAGCCCTTGATTCTAACTTTCCAGTTGGGCACCGCCCAGGCGTCTTCGTTTTCCTTCAGAAGCCCCAGGCGCCTGGCCTGGGCATGGGCGAATTCACAGAGGTAATCAACCGGTGTGTCCAGCGTGCCGTGCTCCATCCAGGACCTGGCCGGGCACTGCTCGCAGAGCCCTTTCAGAAAGCAGTGCGCGCACCGTTTCAGATAGTCCGGATGGGCGGCTTTGATTTTTCTGGCTTCAGGGAAAAAGCGGGTGAGCGCTTCGTTGAACGATCCGGTTTTAAGATCGTAAAGGGTGTCCGGGTGCCTCAAGAGCAGACAAGGCTGGAAAAAACCGTCGGCGCTGACAGCACCTCCACCCTTTCCGGCGCCGCAGCGAAATAAGCCGGCGTCCGGGGGGGCCGTAAATCTGGAACAGAATGCCAGCGTGTTGGCGATGTAAGCGGTTTCGTCGCGGGCCAGGATGGCAACCGCCTTTTCAGGGGGCAGTCGGAGCTTTCGGATGGCCGCATTTTTGCGGGCAGAATCCCGCCGCCCGCGCAGGTTGAAAAGCAGGACAGGGGACGGCGCATCACTGAGGGTGGGGACGCCGGCGGCCCATGATTCAAACTCTCCGATTTCATCCAGGCATGGCGGAAGCAGGGCACTTTTAACCGCAAACGGTAGTTTCCGGGCGATAACCAGATCTATCCCCCTCCAGGCGGCCTCAAAAGAACCGGGCGTGCGGGTGACGGTTTCATAGGATTTTTTTTTCATTCCATATAGCGTAATTTCAATGGGCGCAAGCGGGGGGATTTCTGTAAAGAGCGCTGTGATCCGGGGGGTAAGGAGCGTCGCATTGGTAAACAGAATGACCTTCATTCCGAGTTTCCTGGCGGCGATGTAAAGTTCCTCAAAATCTTCCCGCAGGAGGGGCTCGCCGCCGGTAAACCGGATTGACAGGCATCCCAGATCGGCAGCATCTTTCAGGATGGCCTTAATGGCTGCAGTGGCAAGCTCTTTTTTCCGGCCGGCTTCATCCCCCGCCGGCTGATTGATATAACAATGGATGCAGTTCAGGTTGCACCGCTCGGTTATTTCCATGTCAAGGTGCGTCAGGAGGGGACGCTTATTTAGCCATAACGGCACCCGGGAAGATTCGATTCGGGATACGTAAGGATTCTTTTTATGATGGAAGCTTTTATCCATAGCCGGGTAAAAAGGAAGCGTTTTACATGATTTCACGCTGTCGATTTCAGGTAATCCGTCAAATCGTCGTCCTTTCTGAAACGCAACCTGTAACAGGGTACATTTTGGCTGATCTCTTCAACCAGTTTCAGCATCTTTTCCCACCAGTCCCCGGTGATCAGAGGCTTGATTAAAAGGGACAGCAGCCTTCTTACGATTTCTTTTCGTTCGGTAAGCGGGACAAGGCGGCAGTCTTCAGCCTGCTCCAAAAACATAATGGCGCTTAACTCGGCGGACCTGTTTGAAATCGTTTGGACATCCCCATGACTCCAGGTTCCGAATACCCTGAAGCCCTCACGGGATTTTCGGACAATGATGCGGTCGTCACAGAGAATTTCGGCTGAACCCGACAGATTCTTAACCAGCGTTGATTTGCCGGCCTCGGAATGTCCGGCAAAAAGAAAACCCTTGTGGTCAAGTATGATTCCTGCGGAATGGAAATAGCTGCCGTCGCGATCGGCCAGCACCCGGGCCAGCAGGATCTGGTCGGTTGGAAAAAGCGTCAGCGAATGATTGCCGCCATTGCGAAAGGCATATTCATTGGCATGATGGATTTCGGCGCGGGTATGATCGGCATTGATCAGTGCGATCTGGTAAATATTTTGACCGTCAGCCGTGTTGGCAATTCCCTGATAGATCCAGAGATCTTCCCGCTTTAAGATGCGCCAGGGTAGCTTGCGGTATATCTCGTTTGCAGGTGCGGTATAAACCGGGTCCGGCAGATAAAAGCGATGATGAATATGGATGTTGTCATCGCCCGGTCCGGATGCAGCAAACTGATTGAACTTGGGGTGAAAGGTGGTATCGGTGATCGGGAGATCCGCCTCAACCTGGACGGTGATCCCGGCTATCTGAAAATAGCGGCGGTGGGTTGCGTGATGTGCCTTTTCTGACGCCATCGCTTCGATTCCCTTTTGGGACAAGTCGTGCCGTTACCTGTCGATAAGTTAAAAAAATCAAAGGTTATGTTTTTAACATGTTGATATGATATAGTAAGCGCAACAAGATGTAAACGTCAAAATTAGAAAAACCGGGCAACAGGGTGATTCCCCATGGGGGTGAAACGGCACGCTGTCCGGCTGGTGGAGATTCCTGGAACCGGGGTTTTCCGGGAAAGTGCCGGCGGGTCGGATTTCCGGCCGAAGCAGATATGAAAATATTGGGTCGGGGCCGGACAATCTGCGGAGGGTTATTCGGCCGCCGATCCGGTCATCCGCTTGGTGCCGCCATTGGCGCGGATGAGGGCGCTGGCTTTGGGAGCCTAATGGATCATAAAAGGACAGAGGCGTCTGGGCTCCCTGCTTGCTTTTCATACGCATCTGGAATATGTATTCAGTCCGGCACGCTGTTTGGCCGCTGCGAACCTCGATTTTCAAAGATCTCCATAGGGGATGACTCTTTTTGAAATCGTTTCCTAAAGCACGCCGGCGCTGCTTCAAAGAGGCTACGGCTGGCTGTTGGAAACGGAAACTTTCCTCCGGTCGCTGGTAAACTGTCAACAGGCCGGCGCTATCGCCGGGGGAATGAGAAATAACCGAAAACGATGAATCAAAAACCAGACAAACCAGCGCCGCCGGCCATTCTGGCGCCGGCGGGCAGCCGGGCCTCTTTTTTAGCCGCTCTGGCAGCCGGGGCCGATGCGGTTTATTGCGGATTGAAACAGTTTTCGGCCCGCATGGAAGCAGGCAACTTTTCCATTGAAGAACTCAGTGCCTTGACCGATCTGGCGCATGAAAAAGGGAGCCGGGTCTATGTCGCCGTCAACACACTGATAAAGCCTGGGGAATTGACGGAAGTGGGCCGCCTGGTGGAGCAGCTGCACCACACGGTCAAACCGGACGCCATCATTCTGCAGGATCTCTCCATGGTAACGCTGGTACGGCAGGTCGGCTACAGCGGCCAGCTGAATCTGTCCACCCTGGCAAATGTCAGTTCTCCTTCGGCGATCAGGTGGGTGGGGGAGCATGTGGATGTCGACCGGGTCGTCATCCCCCGGGAGCTCAACATCGATGAAATCAGGGAAATGGCGGCGGCTTGTCCCGCGCGGCTGGACCTGGAGGTGTTTGTCCACGGCGCCCTCTGCTACGGCGTATCCGGCCGGTGTTACTGGAGCAGCTTCCTGGGCGGCAAGAGCGGCCTCAGGGGCCGGTGCGTACAGCCCTGCCGGCGGCAGTATACCCTGAACAATACCTCCCGGCGGTTTTTTTCCTGTCAGGACCTGAGCCTGGATGTGCTGGTCAAGGTCCTGATGACGATTCCAAAGGTCAAGAGCTGGAAGATCGAAGGGCGCAAAAAAGGCCCCCACTATGTATATTACACGGTTCAGGCCTATCGGATGTTGCGGGATCACGGCACGGACGCCCAGGCCAAGCGGTCGGCCGCGGAGCTGCTGGATCTGGCACTGGGAAGAAAAGGGAGTCATTATCATTTTCTGCCCCAGAGACCGCAGAATCCCCTCGGCGCCGACGGAAACACCGCTTCCGGTTTGTATATAGGGAGCGTTCGGGGCGGGAAAGCGCCCTGGTTGACACCCCGGATCGAGCTGCTGGGCGGCGACGTCCTGCGGATCGGGTATGAGGACGAACCCTGGCACGCCGTCCATAAGGTGGGCCGGTCGGTGCCCGGAAAGGGGCGCCTTCACTTGAAAATCCCGGCGACAAAAATGCCCCGCAAGGGAACGCCGGTGTTTCTGATCGACCGGCGGGAAGAGGCGTTACGCTCCCAGCTGGATCAATTCGAGGCGGCATTTAAGGAGCGGCTTTCCGGTGTGACGGCTCTGACGCCGCGCTTTAAGCTCCGTCTTCCCGTTGGCGCATGCCATAGTGACGATCAATGGAGCCTCTCTATTCGCCGTTCTCCTGACCGCAAAGTCGACAAAGGTCAGTCGGGGCTGTGGCTGTCCGAGGAAGCCATACGGGCGCTGCCCCGTGCGAACGTGGCCGGCTGCTGGTGGTCTCTTCCCCCGGTAATCTGGCCGGCGGGAGAAAACGGCATGGCGACCCAGCTTGCAGAGGTGATCCGTCACGGCGGCCGCAATTTTATTCTCAACGCTCCCTGGCAGAAAGCTCTTTTCGAGGATCGCAAGGACTTCAATCTATGGGCCGGACCGTTTTGCAACCTTTCAAATCCGCTGGCGATATCCGCCTTGGCCGCATTCGGCTTTACAGGTGTTATTGTCAGTCCCGAACTCGGCCGGGAGGATTATCTTCAGCTACCCAAAAACAGTCCGCTCCCCCTGGGGATTGTCCTTTCGGGAATTTGGCCGTTATGCGTTTCCCGAATTATCGCTGATGAACTCAACACCGAGACGTCGTTCAGCAGCCCCAAAGGCGAAGCCGCCTGGGCCGGTAAATATAGTGGCAGCTACTGGATTTTTCCCAACTGGGAACTGGATATACGTTCCCGGGAAAAAGAGTTGCAACAGGCGGGGTATCGGCTGTTCGTACATATGCAGGAGCCGATCCCGAAAGGAATAAAGCTGAAAGACCGACCGGGCTTGTGGAACTGGGACCTTGAGCTGTATTAAAGCGTGGATTTTCGGGCCGCAATATTGTAATACAATTTGGCGAAAAATTATGGTAAGGCACCTGTCAACATCAATCTTGATCCCAGGACCCAAATGAAGAAAAATCACTCTCCCCGGCAAATCATCATCAAAGACAATTCCATCGTCATTTGCCTGAGCCTGACGGTATTGTTGATTACGGCCGGCCTGGTACTGGCAAAAGCACCGGTCCTGGGCGAGGCCGGCGTGCTTTACGCCGATTCGATTCAGCCTCGGGTGTTTCGGTTTAAAATCGATACGAAACCGGTGCAGCAGTCCAAAAGCGTCCCTGCTGCGGATGTCGACAAACCGGAAGTAAAAAAACCTGCTGCCCTGTCAGGCCCGATATCGCCGGCGCCCAAAGCGGATAAAACTCCCCGGACTAAGCCGGCAGCCTCTACAGAAAAAACTGAAACAAAGGCGCTGCCGAAAGCAGGCGATCCGCCCAAAACCGAATCTCAGACGCCGCCCAAAACGGCCGAGCGAACGGCCGCCTCCGAAAATATATTAAAGACCCTGCGGGGCGGGCGCCATCCGCAGTATGCTTCCATCGTGTTTGAGTGTGCCGGACCTATTGTTTATGACAAGCCGCAAGTTCAGGGGGATGTAATTAGATTTACTTTAAAGAAAATGGAGACCCGCCTGCGCCCCTATCGCAAATACAAAACCTTTGACTCCTGGGTTCGGCTGGATAAGGCTGACGGCGGCCTGGATGTGTCCATCGGGGTGCTTCCCGGTTTTAAAAAATTTTCCGACTTTTTGATGGAAGATCCCCCCCGGATGGTCATTAATATGTACGACAAGGGCAACTGATCGGCTCAACCGGAAACTAGTTCATCCCCGCGTGTGCGGGGAACATAGCGCGCCAAGCTATTCCGCACCGTCACCGGCCGGTTCATCCCCGCGTGTGCGGGGAACATTAGTTTTGATCTAAACCCTCCACCTTTGGTGGAGGACCCGGATAGGTTCTACCGATCCGGTGAGAAAGGATTCGCCTGAAATTAGAATATCGAATATCGAAATTCTAAACAAATTCAAAATACGAATTCTCAAATGACCGAAACTCTGTGATCGATAGCGAGGAAAGAGATTATAATGTTTAGGTTATTTGGATTTTTGTCATTCGTATTTGTTTAGGATTTTGTGCTTCGGATTTCGAATTTGGTTGTCTGGATTAAATGTTAACCCCTTTTAAGGGGGTCACCTGAGGCCACCCGCTCTGCGGGTGCGAGACTCACTCGAGGTCTGGCAACGGGACCTCGTGTCCCGGTTCATCCCCGCGTGTGCGGGGAACATGTTTTATGTCGTTTAACCAATCGGCGGGATAGAGGTTCATCCCCGCGTGTGCGGGGAACATTTTAAGCATCAAAGTCCCCTAACAAAGAATATCGGTTCATCCCCGCGTGTGCGGGGAACATATCGTAGATGCTATGGTTTCCTGTTTTGTCATCGGTTCATCCCCACGTGTGCGGGGAACATAAAGAATGAGGGGATAAAATTAATCTATTCTTCGGTTCATCCCCGCGTGTGCGGGGAACATAGGGGGGGTTAGTCGAGGTCCGGCAGTGGGACCGGTTCATCCCCGCGTGTGCGGGGAACATTCCACGCTCTTAACTCCATGCGCTTGCCGCAGCGGTTCATCCCCGCGTGTGCGGGGAACATACCCCATTGGGCGTCCGGTAATATTCGTATTTCGGTTCATCCCCGCGTGTGCGGGGAACATGCGGGGAGATATTTAGGGCAACTGGCTATTTTCGGTTCATCCCCGCGTGTGCGGGGAACATGAGCATCGCCAACCCCAGGTCTTTTATCAGTTCGGTTCATCCCCGCGTGTGCGGGGAACATATGCCAAACGGATCTGTTATCATCAGAACATACGGTTCATCCCCGCGTGTGCGGGGAACATATTCCGGCAAATTTGGGTTTTCCAGCGCCGCCCGGTTCATCCCCGCGTGTGCGGGGAACATCACACCGGGAGCCTGATGAGCCACGAAGAAGGCGGTTCATCCCCGCGTGTGCGGGGAACATCGTTTTTAACCAAGGCAAGAGCGACCAAATACCGGTTCATCCCCGCGTGTGCGGGGAACATTTGTAATTGTGAATTCCGCCCTTGACTACCTGCGGTTCATCCCCGCGTGTGCGGGGAACATAACAATCAGCATGACAGAAAAAATCGAATGCTCGGTTCATCCCCGCGTGTGCGGGGAACATGAGCAAACGTGGACAAACGGGAGTATACAGGCCGGTTCATCCCCGCGTGTGCGGGGAACATCTATTCTTCATAGATTGTCCCTAAAATCCGTACGGTTCATCCCCGCGTGTGCGGGGAACATATGTAGATTATCTGTATTATGTGTATGAGAATCGGTTCATCCCCGCGTGTGCGGGGAACATAAATACTGTATCGTAGACGCTATAGTTTCCTGCGGTTCATCCCCGCGTGTGCGGGGAACATTCCTGCTTGGAAGACCGGAACTCAAAAACCGTCGGTTCATCCCCGCGTGTGCGGGGAACATCGGCACAAGATAGGGGGTGGTCATGATTAAAACGGTTCATCCCCGCGTGTGCGGGGAACATGGCTGGTAAATGGTGTGGGTTCATCCCGTTTGCGGTTCATCCCCGCGTGTGCGGGGAACATGTCCATCTCCCCTCCTATCGCCCCCGCAGGGGCGGTTCATCCCCGCGTGTGCGGGGAACATAGCCGATATTCCCTACAATGTTGGCAATAATGCGGTTCATCCCCGCGTGTGCGGGGAACATAATAATAGAAATTGAGAAAAATTAACCGGCTTCGGTTCATCCCCGCGTGTGCGGGGAACATACAAGCAGGTCTGTCCGCCCGGGCAGGGCGGACGGTTCATCCCCGCGTGTGCGGGGAACATTTATCAAAAATCAACTCGTTTATGTTCGATGTCGGTTCATCCCCGCGTGTGCGGGGAACATTCCCGCATCATGGTTCGCATGGTTGACATTACCGGTTCATCCCCGCGTGTGCGGGGAACATCCGGCAGAACAGCCCCCCCGGACAGAGGCGGCCGGTTCATCCCCGCGTGTGCGGGGAACATGTCTGGCCGGTATGACAAATTACAGAGCACACCGGTTCATCCCCGCGTGTGCGGGGAACATGCTGATAGGTAGCGAATCGTGGTCTGTGTCCGCGGTTCATCCCCGCGTGTGCGGGGAACATCGATCCAACATCCATGCGGGTTTGCGGCTGGTCGGTTCATCCCCGCGTGTGCGGGGAACATGTTTGGCGCCCGGGCTTGGGCTTCGGTCCGGACGGGTCATCCCCGCGTGTGCGGGGAACATCCAGTCGGGGAAATGGGCGGTTTTGGGCAGACCGGTTCATCCCCGCGTGTGCGGGGAACATGCGGGGTACGCGCACAGCAACCTGCACCGTGTCGGTTCATCCCCGCGTGTGCGGGGAACATGATTGGTCGACATCGGCGCACGAACAATGATGCGGTTCATCCCCGCGTGTGCGGGGAACATCGGGAGCATACAAACCATATAATAGGTGGTATCGGTTCATCCCCGCGTGTGCGGGGAACATTAAGGGATATTAGCCCTAAGTTTGAGTATCAGCGGTTCATCCCCGCGTGTGCGGGGAACATTATCTGCTCATCGGGTGGGTGGTGCAGTTTTCCGGTTCATCCCCGCGTGTGCGGGGAACATCCAGTCGAAATAGACCGTTCGTCCGGAACGGTCGGTTCATCCCCGCGTGTGCGGGGAACATTATCGCGAGGTTTCCCGGATGTTGAATTTATCCGGTTCATCCCCGCGTGTGCGGGGAACATAACCGCATTGGTCTGCATCAAATACAAAAGTGCGGTTCATCCCCGCGTGTGCGGGGAACATTTGTCTTTACCCTCCGCTTTGGCGATTGCCGCCGGTTCATCCCCGCGTGTGCGGGGAACATCCCGGTGTATGCGTTGCGTTCATATCATTCCCTCCTCGCCCGGTTCATCCCCGCGTGTGCGGGGAACATCGAGCGAGATGGTTGCAAACTCTTTAAACGTTCGGTTCATCCCCGCGTGTGCGGGGAACATGTTTTGGAAAATGAATTTGAAAACATTGATACCGGTTCATCCCCGCGTGTGCGGGGAACATTACCAGTGGTTGTCAATCTGATTATTATATCACGGTTCATCCCCGCGTGTGCGGGGAACATCCCGAGCCGGTTGGACTGGTGATCACACAGATCGGTTCATCCCCGCGTGTGCGGGGAACATTAAATATGAAATCGAAGAGGACGTCGACAGGGCGGTTCATCCCCGCGTGTGCGGGGAACATCGTGGGTCGCCGTTAATAAAAACGGGGATGCCCGGTTCATCCCCGCGTGTGCGGGGAACATACTAGTTGTAACCCTTTATCAATATTTAATTTTCAAAGAACAAAAATGGTTACCGAAGAATTACGCCATTTCATCCTCTGCCTCGATAGGTTCAGAAGATTCTTTTTCCGGGAGAAATGAAATTAATTTTACCCCATCCATTTCACATGGAATGCGACGATTAGCGCCCAATGTTTCGAAATCAAATCCTGATTCCGTATTGGTGCTCCATAATATAACTGCATTTCCCTCGCCAATCCCCACTTGAACCTGTTCCCAAATCATTTCACGAATGCGCCGTGAAACCTTGCCGACGTATACACCTGCACGAATTTCCAAGAGCCACACTGCCAGCCTTCCCCTAAGACGCGGCGGAACATTTTCAACCACGATGACCAGCATCGCCCAGGCCCTCCTTATTGGGAATTGCAACCTCAACAGCTTCCTCATGCGCCTTGGGCATGGGAATTTCTCCTGCTGCAAGAACCTCCTCGATGGTTGGGATGACTCGATTGAGCAGCCTTGATTGTCGAAACACATCCCGGCAGGCAAGACGGACTTCTCGCTCCGGTTGACCCGGATTTCTCGATGCAATCCGAAAAGCCACCGGCACCACGGTTTCAAATTTAAAAATATCTGCAATATCATACACGAAGGACTGGGGTTTGCCCGTATGGATGAATCCTATGGCCGGCGCATACCCGGCCGCCAGAATAGCCGCTTCGCAGATACCATAAAGGCAAGCCGTAGCCGAAGACAAGCATCGATTGGGAACGTCGCCGCTGCCCCATTCCGTATGGTCATAATTGCGATTTTTCCAGGGAACCCGGTACTGGCGGGCAAGCAGTTCATACATCTTGCGGACACGGGCGCCTTCAATGCCTCTCAACTGCTGGACGCTGCGTCTTTCAGGTGGTTTTTCTTTGAATCTCATCTCATACATCTTGCGGACAACCTTCAGCCTTGCAGCGTCATCCAGTGCCAGGCTGGCCTGATACAGCAAGCGATCCGCCCGCGCCCCGCCCGGCTGGCCGGCGGAATAGAGACGCACACCCGCCTCGCCCACCCATATCAACAGGCAGCCGACCCGCGAAGATAAAACAGCCGCGGCGTGCGAAACCCGGGTACCCGGTTCCAACATCAGGCAGGCCACACCGCCCACGGGAATATGGGTTCTGACGCCGGTTTTATCAACCAGCACAAAAGCCCCATCCAGAACGTCAAGGTGTCCTTTTTCCACAAACAAGACGGAAAGGCGATCCTTGATGGGAATGGGCTTTAGCGGAGGTAAAATCGGTTCCATAAAGACCTTCCCCCTTTTTGTCGAGTTGATCTGTAGCAAATAATATTAAAAACATAGCGGACAGATTCGTTTTATCCCTTCAAAAGCTTTTTCGACTTCGGCAGTCGCTTTTTTTCTTTTTGCGATATTTTCAGATAATTTTCAGGCGTTACCACCTTTTTCCGCGTTTCTTTTTCAAGCTTTTCGCGAGCGCCACCGGCAATACGGCCGCCCTTTTTCGCAGCAGTGCGGTTTTCATCAAATCCTTGGGCGTCCTGTGTTCGGGTAATTTCAGTTGTGGCGGCTTCCCCCAGCATGGAAAAGATCAGCTCAAGATCGGTCATATGATCCCGCAGGTTTTCACGCTCCAGCCCTTTCAATTCTTTGTATTCGGCCGGCGTCAACCCAAATGAGGCTTTAGAAATTTCAGCTGTCAGGATGGAGTATTCCCGTTCCTCCTTTACATCCCGGTTTTTCCACTCCTCGGTCAATTCAGCCCGGATGGCAATGCCGCGCATGCGCTTTTCAATCCAGTCGTCGGAATAGCCCTTGGCTTTATACAGCGCCCGCGTCCGCTTCGTGGCAAGCTCCGGGTCTTCAATCTCCTGAACCCGTTCATAACCGACTTTCGCCAGCCAGCGCTTGAAAGGCTCTGCTTTGGGGGAGGGGATGGATTGGATTATCCTGAAAATACCTTCAGTATTGGCGCAGTCGGTTTTATATTTTTTCCCATCAGCGGCTGTCAATTTCAGGTCGTGACAAAATGTCACGACCTCACTTCCTTCTTCCTTGAGTCTTTGTTTCAATTTCCTCCAGTATGCTCCTGGATCTGAACTCTCAGTCAGAACAGCACATACATCAATAACAGAAAACCACCACTCATTTTTATGAAGCGTCTTGCGGATGCCCTTGCCCCTGAAAATCGCAATTTTCGTTTCCATCATCATCCCCTTATCATTGTGCCTGTCTGTATATAATTTCGCCCGTAGTTTTCCTAAACCCGGCGAACCAGCATGAGCCCGCACCCGAAACCCATCTGCCGTATTAGTCTCATTATACACGACAGCAGGACCATTCTGATAGAAATTGATCAAATATCCAAAGAAATAAAAAAACCTACTAGGTAGATCTAACAGACTTTCGCAAGTGAAAGCATACCGCAACCGAAGGCTTTAGCCGGGCCAATGCCATTTTCAACCAAATCCGTCATCTTTTCGAGAGTTTTCACGTTCAAGATTCCTTGAAAGCGAACCGGCTGTATTTTTCCAGCTCGATCTTCCTTGCCTTTCCGGAACCTCATGGGACTCATGGGATCTATAACAAGTGATTCAAGGGACGCTGCATACTGAAACTTGCGCTCTATCCAAGCCCGTTGTGACTCTTCGCGAATAAGCGGTACACGGCATTTTTTCGTTTCACCGTTTTCTTCTGTTTGCCCTGCTTCATTCTTAATGGTTTTTATTGGATTGGCTATCAAGAGAAAACGCAATCGCTGCCCGGCACATAAAGACAAAAAGAAATCCTTCCATGCCAGGATTCTTGCTTCCACAGATGATCCCTCTGGCTTCTTTTTCGATTGCATTAACACATCGGCATGATTCCTGTCCGAATGTTCTATACGGAAGAGAAAGTCGCGACGCGCCTCCACATCCTCCGGAAATAGTCTCCACAATACCCGGTGAATCTCATAAGGATTGCGACATGCAGAGCTATTTATATGAATCTTACTCAGATACATGATCACCTCCATGGACAAAAATGTTTCTTCCGGCAAACTGGCGCGGCTGGTGAATCAAGGGAACATCCCGAACTCGTTTCATCCGGTCGCTTATCATTGCCTCACTGTAAATCGTTCCAACATGCGGAAAAATCACTTCTAATGCCTTCAAAACATCTTGAGATTCAAAACGTGCCTGAAACAAAGGGCGTGAAATCGGGCAACTCCGCCGACCCAGGTATGGCGTGTAGTGCGGCCGTTTTACGGCCTTTTCTAATTCGTCAAGGCTCAGTGTCGAATTGGGGGGATTCCAAAGAGCCACTGTAAATCCGGCATCATAAAGATACTCCCGCCAAGTTTGTATAGTTTCATGTTTTTTCAAACCGATGTAATCCATACGGGCACCTTTCACGGTATGATAATCGGTCATCTTCACCACCCGTAATGGTCGTAAACTGCCGCCCTTGCGGCTCATAAACCGCTCGTCAACCCTTACCGCCATGCCGACGCTGTCCGCCAGTTGCCGAAGTCGCTCACGATCATTCCGTTCGATACCAAGGCACGCACCGAGAAGACCCAGAATGCCACTTCGGGTGGGGAAATTTGCTGAGGGTCTTAGACCCTCGAAGGTATGTTCGCCCCATGACTGCAAGGGGCCGTGTAATTTGAGAATGAGAAAGTCTCGCATAGCTTACCCCTTTCCATTGGCTTGCACCCACGTTTTCAATTCTTCCAGTGTTTTCGCGGTCTTCATGCCATCCGGTGGCTTATGGCTGACCGCAAATTCGGCGCATCGCTCGTCCAGTCCATACCCGGTATGCACAGCCTGCCAGTATTCGTGAAGGGCCCTGACAGATGGTTTAATGAAACCAGGCCCCGGTTTGACTGGTTCTTCAAAGGCATTTGCCAGGGATACCGGAATATCGGAGAACGATACCATCGCCAAGTCGGCCAGATTGTGGGCGGCAAAGCTCTGCTGTTTGGCGGAAGGCACAACTGTCGCCATCAGATGAAGCACATGGGCTCCAATCTCAAGAACTTTTTCGCGAGGCGCATTGCCAATGTTTTCCTGCAATTGAGCAATGTTAAGGCTGGCATAGCGGTAAAAGACTCCACTGGAAAATTCTTGTGTGTCCAAGTGACCGGAACCTAACTCTTGCAGGTCGTCAACAGCGGTAAACCAGTCGATATCTGCATCCACGGCATGGGTGGTAATTACATGGGCAACGGCAAGGGCACCGTCAATTGTTGTCATCAGGCCAGAAGTTGCCATACGCCCAGATAGCGCGACGTCCTTGGCAGAACCAATTGCGGCCAGCAATGCTGCTTTACTCTCTTTCATTTTAGCTTCGATTTTCTTAGCAAGAATCTGACCCGTGAAGTACCCAATTGGTTTCTTTTTACCACTTCTTGGCTTTTTCTGCTTTTCACAGTCCGTGGTTGCTTTCTCACTCTCTTCGGGCGTTAAACCTGCATCGTTTACCTCTTTAACAACACGGCAAAGAATCTTGAATTCCTCCTTTATCCAAGGTGCAACTGCAAGTTTCTTATCTGCCTTGACAGATGAATCGTCATCCGTCTGATCCTCATCGTTTTCATCCGTGACAACTTGAGTTTTTACGAACCGTTCAAGCGCTTCTTGGACGATTTCATCTTTAAATTCTTTTTTTAGTTCCTCATCTTTCATGAATTCAGCTTTTAAGAGATCTAAATGATGTGTACGGATGCTGGATTCACCGAGATTCAGTTTATAGTACTCGCTGGTTCGCATGGTTCGTTTGAGGCTCTGACTGGAGATTCGAACCCGCCGTTTCCCGCCGAATACAGCCGACTTCTGCATATTCATATCATCACGGTTGAGGCACGAAGGACTATGAGAAATAAGGATGTGGAAATTGATAAAGTTCTTGTCCATGGCAGTTTCCTTTCTTTTTGATGGTCTGTCTTGCTTTGGCTTGTTTATGAAAAATATTCTTCCAGCAAATCCCGCTTGCTCCGCTCATTCCAGTACCAAAGAAGAGTTGCTGTTTTAGGCCAGTTCACGGAGGGCTCAACCATCTGCAATATGCGGCGCAATTGAATCATATCGTTTGGCGGATTTGACCGGATCACTTGGAACAACCTCTTTTCGCTGACCGCTTTTCCCCTGGTTAGAGCTTTGCCAAGTCCGACATCATCATCTGTGTGTTTGATACAGGGTAGACAGAAAATAAGTCTCTGGTATGCCTGTTTTGCCCACTCCTTTGAAACCTTTCCGCTAAACAGGCGATAAAAAGACGGTGTCGCGATCAATTCGTCCGGACTTCCTACACGCCTGAGTTCTGCTTTCTGGCCAGGACGTAATTGCTCCCAATTCCTGTAAAGTGACATAAAGTCAGGGAGTTTATGCTGCTCCATTATCTCCTCCTTTCCCCTTTTGCGGTTCAAGATTATTGAGTTTTTTGTAAAGTGTTCTTCGTGCTACTGCTAACGTCCGGATCAGTTCCGGATCATTCAAATAGGGACGAACAGATTCTTCAAAAATGTCTTCTGCTATATGTTTAAGGGACTTCCGCATTTCAGCCAAATCCAAACTTGGGTTTTCGAAATCAATACGATCGAGCGCCTTTTCCATCGTAGGTTCAGATCTGCGATAAAATTGGGCCTCTGCAACTTTTGGCACGTCAATTTTCTCACCAAGACCTTTAATCTTGACACTACCGCTTTTATTCTCCTTGCTTCCCTTGCAAAAAAGGAAAAGCGCTGCGGTTACTGCACTCTTGTATCCTATGCCTAAAGATACAAGTTCCTTGATTACATTTGCGTGCTGATCCCACCCGTGGTTTAGGGTGAAAACTTCATGCCGTCTTCCAATTACAGAAGCTTGGCCGGGCCTATTCAAATAGCCGCCAACAATCAGATGAAGTCGTTGGGCCTGATGGCCATAAAGCTTCCGTACCTGTTGGACCACAGCAGCAAGTTGATGTCCTTCATTATTGTTATCGTCTATTTGTTGTTGCACGACTATCCGCGCAAGCTGTGTCCAAGATGGTGCTGAGGATGTACCAAAGGATGCAAATTTTTCTCTAATATCATTTGCTTTTCTCATCTTTATTAGGGGCGAATGCGGGTGAGGCCAGGTTCCCTCAACAACATATCTAAATTTTGCCTTGTTAAAAGATGTATAGACAGATTCGCTTTGAAAACCGCAACAATTACAGGTTCCTTCACTACTGGCGGGCAATAATTCAACATATGCAGGTTGCCATAAAAGTCCTCTTGCCAACCCTATCTTCTGCGCCAGGATCTTTTCACCCGCTTTAATAGGTTCTAACCACGTCGGCTTTTGTAATCGCGCCTCTTGATACCAAGGCATAATGCGCTTTAATCCCTCCATATTGAGCACATTGAGCCATGTCGTCTCCCGAAGATGTCGCCCCTGAACGAGCGTAGTGAGGGGAGATGCCGGGCCTCTAAGTCCAGGTTTAAAACCCCCGCCAAAACTAGGGGAACAAGAGCCCAAATTGAATAATGCAATACTTGCACACCCACCACATAGTTTATCGGCCAAACCACTTTCATTAACGAAGCAACAATTTGTGGCTCCAGTCAGGCCAGCCAGAAGTTTATCCATCGATGTCGGGTCCTTGGACGCAACTCCTCGAACCTGCATGAATGGAAAATTAGGATGATCAAGTTGAAACCAATCATCGTAGGGTCGAATCGCCATCTCATATTCAGCTTCGGATATAGGTTTTGCAATATAACGTCTCAACTCTTCAGCTGTCCTTGGCGTAATCAGCGTTTGGGTAATGCAGATCAAGAGCTGTAACGCCGCAAGCTCCATGTCGTCCCTCGGCAAACACAACTCCCATTTTTTTCCTCCACACAAAAGATCGCGTAGAGAAATCTTCTCCACACCACCACCGTCAAGTGGGCGGACCGGTATCCATTGATTAATTAAAAGGTTCATTTCTCTTTCTCCAGTCCCATGTCTTTGTGATAATGGAAGGTAACGCCCTTTGAAAGGCCTCGATAACCTTCCCCGTCTTTTTCCATCTCCAGCCAAAACCGCCCTTCATCAGAATCTTCTAAATAATGCCGCCATGAATTGGGTACGCCAATGCTGTTAAGTGCCAGACATTCAAGTCGCTCATATTCATCTTGCGATCTAAAAATCGTTTCATCCATCAGCATCTTTCCCTGGGATGTGCGGCAATACGGCACAACGAGCAGATTCATCTCGCCATCCCGCGTGACGGCCATCACATTCTCGTCGGTATCCGCGAACGGATTCGCCGCTGTTTCCAGCATGTAGCGCGCCTTGTATCTTTTTATTCCATCGATTTCATCTTTAAATTTCTCGTAATATTCTTCAACCTCTGGAGGTTCATTTCCCCAGGCTTCTTCCCGATAAACTGGCTCTATCCAGGTACGGTAGGCGTCGGGGAACGCAATCTTATTCCCTGGCGCTGAAAGCAGCATCGCTGCCGTCCGCCAGAGGGAGCGGGTGTTGGCATAGATGATTCTATGAACGCCATAATCATCACCCACTGGCAAAAGCACCGTACAGTGTGGCTGTTCAAATCCTATCGGCCGAAAATTGCGGTTGTGACGGTGCAGTCGCCCCATTCGCTGAAACAAGAGATCAACTGGACAAAGTTGGGTAATAAGCCAATCGAAATCTACATCAAGCGATTGCTCTACAACCTGCGTCGCCACTAGAATTCGTCCACTCGAACGATCACCTTTGGGTCCAAAGTGCTTGATTACGTCTAATTCCTTTTCCCGTCGATGGTGATAGCAAAAACGGGCATGGAACAGGTCAACTTGGATGGACGTCATGTTCCGAAGTTCTCGCGCTAGGCCTTGTGCAACAACCACCAAGTTACAGACCACCACCAATTGTACACCGGATTCTGCAGCCGCGACGATGCGGTTCAACAGCTTCACATCTGGCTTCAACTCAGAAACCCTGATGGGTTCAACTTTTACTATGATTTCACTGGGATGTTGTTCAGGATCAAGTATGAAGTGCGTTGAGGTACATCCCTCTGTCCAGGTCACAAGAGGATAAGGCGTCTTATCTTTTTGACTATTAAGGGATGCGCTCCAGGCCGTGCAAAGTTGCTGTCGCTGAAAGTCGGGAAGGGTT
>JBFLWU010000003.1:46740-185083 GCA_040757625.1 Thermodesulfobacteriota bacterium
AAAGTAGAATCGCCGCTCCGCCGGATTCTTTCTGATTTCTTAAAACTTCTTCGAGCAGGCCATACATATAGGCGTCATAGGCGTGAACTTCATCCACGATCAGAACACTGCGGCCTATGCCGAATCCACGGACGAAACGATGGCGGACCGGCAAAACGGAAATAAGCACCTGGTCAACCGTGCAAACACCGATTTGTCCCAGAAAAACCCGCTTACGGCTTTCAGCCAGCCATTCTGAACATTGCAGCCATCCGTCTTCTCCTTCGTATCCCTCCAATGCTGCATGCTTTATAGCTACAAATGACTTATTGAATCGGGCTGAGCCGTGAGCAAGCAATACATTAGGATGCTTATCGAAAAGCTTGGTCGCCAAAAGCTCGATTCGTTCCAGCATGGCATTAGCAGTTGCCTGTGTCGGCAGAGCAAAAACGATGGAGTCAGCCGACCCTGCGTCAATAAGGCGCCAGGCGTAGGATAGCGCTGCCTCCGTCTTGCCACTGCCGGTGGGGGCTTCTACGATGGTCAACCCTGGCTTCACCGGCAAATCATCTACAATGGTTTGAACAGAATGGGGTAATTGATCCAAACCAAGAAGGGTTTTGACACCGGAGTATGGATGTGGTGCAGAAATAACACCAGCAAATTCGAGAATCCGACAGGCATCATTATTGAAGTGTTCCTCAAAATAAGCTCCAAGATTTTTTGGACGTTGCAGATATGTAAAATTGCTGCTGTCACTCCGAGAACCGAGCCAATCCGATACAGAACAGAATCCAGCCATCAGGGGAGAACATGGCGGAGGGCGGGAGTTCTCAAGTGAAAGCCCCATAGGTCTTAAAAACATCTGTTCCAGAACCGCAAACCAGTCTTTTCTTGCCTGCCGGTCAATAATTCCGACTTGTGTATCGCATGAAGGTGGTAGTGCCATGTCGGTGACGTATTCGGCAAGCTTGATATGACCATGGTGCCCCATCACCGCTTCAAGCCATACCTTCCATACTGACCAGTCTCCGGCAAAGGCTTCATTCGGATCGTCAAGAAAACTCAAACCGGTATCCCTCAAGGGATTTAAACTTCCCGAAAAAAAAGGATAGTCCTTCATGAACCAGAAGAGCCCTGACTCACCATGATAATAATGTTTACAATCATATTCTGAAGGAAGTGGTCGAAAGTTATTAGCATCTGGATATAGCAAGCCCCATGATGCCTTCGAACGCAGTTGAAACCTTATGTCAAATTTTCCATAGTCATGAAGAGCTGTAAAAAAAAGTACCCATGCTCGTAGCTGTTCTTCAGGTAAGGTATTATGGAGTCTGAAACCGTGTCGGATGCTCGGACTTGCATCCCACCATGCTGCCGCCACCGCTGCCACATCAAGACAATGATACGGCAAAAGATGATAACTGCCATCTTCTCGGGCCTTGCCCCAATATCGATAATACGATTCGTTCATGGTTAATTTGCCTTGGTGCTACAAATTGTTGGCTGTGTTTTATCACACCCTTCTGTCAGATACGGTCAACCGCTGAAAATATTTAAAGTGCCGGCGGTTACTGAAAAATCCACCCTGTCTGCGTGCGAATACGCATAGGCAGGCGTTCACTTTTTTCAAAGGTGGAAAAATTCGAGAGCGGAAAAAAATGGTCACTTCCCATCGTCCACCTCCTTGATCGTTTCTTCCATGAATCGCACCATATCTTCCTTTTTAGGCAGCTCGACCTGATAGCGGGAAACGAAAAGGGCATTGTCCATTCCAGCCAAGGCGTATTCAACGAGTGTTTGATCTTTCCGGGTGCAGAGCAAAATGCCCACAGGCGGGTTGTCGCCGGCGGTCATGATATTCTTTTTGTACCAGCTTACGTATGTGTTGAGCTGCCCGATGTTTTCATGACTGAATTCCGCCAGTTTGACTTCCACCAGCACATGGCACTTGAGGATTCGGTGGTAAAAAACCAGATCAACGAAATTATGCGTCTCACCGATCAGGATGCGTTTCTGCCGGGCTTCGAAACAGAATCCATGTCCCAGTTCCAGAAGGAACTCCTGCAGCTTGTCAAGCAGTCGGTCTTCAAGGGTGGATTCACCCATGACTTCCTTAGATTTTAGTCCGAGAAATTCGAAGATATACGGATCGCGGATGGCAAGTTTCGGTTCGGCTGATTCCGCGCCGGATTTCACCAGTTCGACCAGTTTTTTCTTGTTTTTGGACAACCCTGATCGTTCGTAGTAAAGGCTGCCGATCTGTCGTTTCAGTTCCCGCACCGACCAGTTTCCGCGAATGCATTCGATTTCGTAGAAAGTACGTTTGAGTTCGTCTTCTAAAGCGACCAGCAATTCGAAATGACTGTAGGAGATTCTACCCAAAAGCTTTTCAGGTGCAATACTCAATTGTGCGGACACCGTCCGCACTTTTTCGCTATCGATGGTTTTGGGTAGTAAGTGAAGGGTTTGTGCGGGCATCGTCCGCACAATCTGGGGATAGACGCGGTAAAAGGATAGATAGTTGTACAACTGCCTGCGTCCGGAATTGCTGATCTTGTGCCTGTGCCTGTGCAGTTCTACGGAAAGCTCGCTGAGCAGGTTGTCCCCATAGGAAGCCCGATCCGCGCCGGACAGTTCATATTCGGCAATATATGCGCCGATCATCCAGTTCCTCAATGTCAGGCTGACGTTGACGGCTTTGCCCGCCTGTGCGGCCATCTGGTCATGTATTTGACGAATGGAGGCAACAAGGCGGCTGAAGGTCAGCTTTTTAAAGGGTTTATTCATCATATCATCCCTGTCATACTGATCCGGTCTTTAATTTAGTCAAATTTTTATTATCACACCGTTTTGTCAGACACGGTCAACCGCTGAAAATATTTAAAGTTTTTTGCCGGCGGTTACTGAAAAAACCACCCTGTCTGCGTGCGAATACGCACAGGCAGGTGGTCACTTTTTTCAAAGGTGGAAATGCCTTGCCCATCTTCTAATATCGAATTCAACTTATTACACACTGCATCTTACGGCGGGCGCGGCGGCCTCGCCCTACAAAACGGTGCAACCCCGCGTGGGGGAGGATATTTGGCTCTAAAAGGGAATTCTTAAAATCCCTCCTGACCTCCCTTTACGAAAGGGAGGAACAGTTGAAATTCCCGTGCCTATGAGTTCAGCAGGACCTACTTCAATCATCAACTACTTTTCATAACTTTCGATTTGGCGTAAACCTTCTGTTTTTCTTTTACGGTAAAGCCGATCTTCTTGCGATCCTCTTTCGGCGGCGCCATCAACTGCCTGACGGCTTCGAAAATCGCATGGATCTCCTCATCATGCCCCTCCAGGCGCCTTTCCAGCTCCGCCATTTTAACAACTAGCTGCGCCTGCGTCGTCAAAAGCATCCGCAAACGGACAAATGCCCGGACTACGATCACACTCATTTCTATGGCGCGAGGCGTGTTTAAAACGGAAGCAGCCATAATGGCCCCGTGCTCCGTAGAAACATATGGCAAAGAATGGGAATATTTGAGGCGGGAAAGGTGGTCGCAATTTGCGACCACCTCGTCTTTTTCATCTTGGGAAAGCTGGAACATGAAATCTTCCGGAAACCGCTCGCGATTTCGTTTTACCTGTTCATTCAGCCGCTTGGTGGATACGCCATAGAGTGCGGCGAGATCCCCATCGATGATGACTTTCTCACCCCGGACGGTGAGGATCGACCGCACGACCGTCGCACCAACTGTTGCGGCGGGCAGCCCCGTACCATGAAACTTTGTCTTATTTTTTTTCGTCATGTCTCAATGCCTCTTAAAAATGCGCGCCTTTTGATTTTCATTGCAACACCTTGTTCAGTTTCTTAATTTATCTGCACTCTTTTTATCACGCCCTTTTGACAGATCCGGTCAACCACTGGAATTATTTTCAGAATTTTTGTCGGCGGTTGCCAAAAATCCCGTGCTCCCTTTTCAAAAAGGGAATTCTAATAAAATTTCTCCGGCCCCTTTTTCAAGGGGGCACTTATCCCAAATTATCATTTTCACACCCAGTAGCTTAGCACCCCTGGTGCCCCATAGCGTGTCCTACCCCAAAAAATTTTTCTAAAATTTTTTGCGAATTTTTATATTTGGTTCTTCATTTCACTCGAACCCTTGACCCCCTGACCCCTGGAACCCTCTCCAGATTATCAATCTGGAGATGATCCAAAAAATACAAAACCCCCTGCTTCCTGTTACGGAAGAAAGGGGGTTTAATGATCCCGCCGAGTGGTCATGGGTGACTCCATCCCGAACTTATCGGAGAAAGTTAAATATCGAATTGACCCGACCCTATCGAATTATAAAAACCTACAGTTTAAATTTCCAGTCCTTTCCGGTTATTTTCAAAAGACGTTTGCGCTGGTGCACGCAGGCCATGCAGTTGCAGCCTTTTGTCAATGGGTGCCTGCCGAGTTTTTCGGCCAGCTGAAGCGCGGCATCGATGGTTTCGATGATCATGCGGCGCTGCGCATCGCCCGAACGGTTTTTTTTCAAAGGAACCTTCATAGTTCGAATTTCCCACCGCCGCCCTTATCAGTCTGAAGCCGGGCGACATATTTCTCAACAAGGCTTCTCTGACCGAAGCGGTCGGCGAATAAACGAATCCTTTGCATATTGAGCGGTTCAAAAATGTCAGGCACTTGCCGGTTTTGCATCAGGTTGAAAAAAGCCGCGATATCCGCCTCATCTTTTACGCTCCGTTCAGGATTATTGGCAACCGCCATTATTTTTAAAATCAGATAGTCGGTCGGCTGCACGACCGGATATTTCCCCATCAATTCATCTTTTATCTCAACCCTGCGCTCTAAAATGGCGCTTCCGTCGGGGGTATTGACAAACATGTAATCGATATACCCCAAAACGCCCAGTTCGGATTCAAATTGCGCAAACGTGTCGGTCTTCCGGGAACAGGTGTACCCCAGGCGTTTCATGATGGATTGCAATTCGGTCCAAAAGCGCCTTTCGGTGATCAGGTCGATGTCGGCAGTAAACCGTGGGAGGCCGTAAAGCCCTAAGGCCATTGCCCCTATGACCGCAAAGGGGATCCGGCTCTGTTTTAAATTGCGCGTGATAATGGTTAGAACATTAGTGAGCTTTTCAGGTGTTGTCGACTGAACCATATTTCCCTGCCGATAGCATGTCAGGTTTTTTTCCGGGCGCCCGATTATTAGCTCAACATCTTAAAATTCAGATGAAAAATCAAGATGTTTCTCGAATTTCGCCCGCCGTCGCCCGGGCTTGCCCGGTCTGGAATGATTTTCTTCTGTGTAGATGTCCGCCATTTTCCGGATCTCTTTTTTAACTTCTTTCCGCAGTCCGGCCGGCGCCAGGACCTCCACCTGGGCGCCGAACTTAAGGACCTCGCGCTTGACCTCCCTGACATCCGCCGCCGGAAAGGTGAGACAGAGACTGCCGTCGGGCCCGATATCCTGTATCTGTTCGGCATGCCAGATCTGTTCGGATATCCAGGCGGTGATCTCGGGCCTGAACTTGAGGCAGACCGTAAGGCTGGCATTGCTGCTCAGGATGCCGAAATTTTTGCGGATATAGTCCTTGATCGAGCCGGTTGCGATCCGGGGCATCATGGGATGTTGAACGGGTTTCAGCCGTCGAATTCTTGAGAGAGCAAAATCGCGCAGTTCCCCGCGCAGGCTGCAATGGGCGATCACATGCCAGCTTCCCATGTACTGCAAAAGGTGCAGGGGGAATATCGCCCGCCGGGTGGCCTCATCCTTGTGGGGGGAATAATAATCGATCTCCAGGGCCTTTTGAAAGAATAGGGCATCCACCACTTTTTGAAAGATGTTTTCATCCACTCGCGCATACTCGATGTTCTTAACCGAAATTTTTTCGCCAAGTTCATCCAGAGTAAGCGGCGCTTCAAAAGAGTGGAAAGATACGATCTGCTGCAAAAAAGCTTTCAAAGAGGATTTCACGCGCCGGTCGGGAATGGTGGAGGCCAGCCGGGAAGAGATGAGCAGGGCGCCCAGCTCGTCTTCGTTGATCCACAAGCCGGGAAGCTCATAGCTCTTGTCCTCATATTCATAGCCCCGCTGTTGCGCAACATACACCAGCGGGGCGCGCATCCGGTCGCGCATGAATTCGATATCGCGCTGGGCGGTCTTGCGGGTGATCTCAAATTTTTCGGCCAGAATGCGGGCATTGGGATATTTTACGGCCTTAACCCAACTGTGAAACCACAAAAACCTTTCAAACAGGCTTTTTGAAGGCATGGCAATCCTCCGGAATTTCAAGGAAATGAAATGATGAATGATTTCTCAACCCTGAAAATACAAAACCCCATCCTTCAGGTTGCTGAAGCGAGGGGTTTTATGATCCATGAGATAATTCATACCTTCGATCGAAAAGGCGTTCATAGCGAATTTCTTTGACAGCGGGAAGTTGATTTATCAGGTTCGTTAGATATTGAATCGGAGGCATGTTCCTTTCGTTACGACTCGAATTCACATGTTGTACCCAAGTGGCTATAGGCTGACCTTCAATACCAGGCAGATGCTATCTGCAGAATGACTCGTTGGCAACCGGGCCGCTTTCTTATCGGGCAGGTTAAGCCGTTATTCGCATGAAGGCAACTTTAACGATTTTTTCAGTATTTCACTTGACCCCTGGAATCCTTGGCCCCTTGACCCCTTACAGGATCATCAACTAATTTGGAGATGATCCTAATTTATTTTTCAGTTTTTGTTCGATTTCGGCAAAAAGATCCTGTTTCTTTTTGGCCTGTTCGGACTTGATGGTTTCGATTTTCTGTGAAATCTGTTTCCGGGCGGTTTGAAATTTCTGCAGTTCCTTTTCTATTTTGCTTTCCACCGGACCTTTGGGGATTTCTTCCAGTTTTAAATGATCCTTAATATAGAGTTTGATTCCATAGGCCCCCTCGACCATGCCGATGATTTCCATCTCTGCAAGTTTTCGACAGATATAGTGCCCTTGTTCCAGGGAGAACGACAGGATCCTGCCAAGCTCTTCAATGGAAGCGGGAGCGGCAGTCTGGTGCTCAATAATGCGAATAGCGGCGACTACCAGATGCGCATGGGTGTATAAATCGAGTTGTTGTCTGTCCATAAATGCTCTTTTCGGGGATAATCCGCTCGAATTTGGATGCCTTCATTCGGGAATATCGTTCCGTGTGGAAATAGGTTGTACGCATGGGCGAAACCGAAAAAGATGCGAAAAACGAACCGGCCGCATCTTGACATAACCGCCCAAGAGGAGTAACTAACATGTATGCGAATTTTGTCAAGATTCTTGATGACACCAGCCGTTTATAAGCGTTCTTAACCCGTTTTTTCTTAGTGTTACTCACAGGAGGGGACCATGACTGAAATCATCGATGTGAAGGCAAGGGAGATTTTTGACTCCAGGGGAAACCCGACGGTTGAAGCCGATGTTTTTGTCCTCTGCGGCGCTATGGGGCGTGCGGCAGTACCTTCAGGTGCATCCACCGGAACGCGTGAGGCACTGGAGCTGCGCGACAAAAAGTCTAAGCGGCTGGGGGGTAAGGGGGTTCAGACGGCCGTTAAAAACATTCTTGAAAAAATCACCCCCGAAATCCTGGGGCTGGATGCCGCCGATCAGGTTGGGCTCGATAATTTACTGATTGAACTGGACGGCACCCCCAACAAATCAAAACTGGGGGCGAACGCGATCCTGGCCGTTTCCATGGCGGCAGCCAGGGCGGCGGCGGAGGCTTACAGTTTGCCGTTGTACCGTTACCTGGGGGGAATCAACGCCAGATGCCTGCCGCTGCCGATGATGAATATCATCAATGGCGGCGCCCATGCCGCCAACACCCTCGATATCCAGGAGTTTATGATCATTCCGGTCGGGGCGCACACACTGGCCCAGGCAGTTGAAATGGGGGCCGAGACCTTTCATGTCCTCAAAAAGATTTTAAAGGAGAAGGGATTGAACACGGCAGTCGGGGATGAAGGCGGTTTTGCGCCGAACTTAAAATCGAATGAAGAGGCCATCAAGTTGATCATCAGCGCCATCAAATCCGCCGGATTTAAACCCGGCAAAGATATTGGAATCGCCCTGGATGCAGCGGCCAGCGAGTTTTTCAGCAAGGGCAAATATGACCTGAAATCCGAAAAAAAGATCCTTTCCCCGGGGGAGATGATCAGCTATTATGAAAATCTGGTGGACAAGTACCCGATCATATCCATCGAAGACGGTCTGGCAGAGCAGGATTGGAAGAACTGGGAATTGCTGACCGATCGCCTGGGGGGGACGGTTCAGCTGGTGGGCGACGATATTTTTGTGACCAATCCCAAGATATTCAGCAAGGGGATCGAAGAGGGAATCGGAAATTCCATCTTAATCAAGCTCAACCAGATCGGAACGGTGACCGAGACCCTGGATGCCATTGAGATGGCAAAAGGGGTCGGTTATACCACCGTCATCTCCCATCGCTCCGGTGAAACCGAAGACACTTTTATTTCTGACCTGGTGGTGGGCGTTAACGGTGGGCAGATTAAAACCGGTTCTCTTTCGCGCTCCGATCGAATCGCCAAATACAACCAACTGATCCGGATCGAGGCCGAACTGGGCCGTAGCGCCCGCTTCTCAAACGATATATTCGTTACGGCATAAGAAACTGTCGACTGAAGGAAGCATATGGGCTCAACAATCAGGATCTTGATGATAGGGATCGTGGGCTGGACTGTTTGGTTTAACGGACCGGCCCACGCATATGTTTTGAGCGGGCCGCACATCCTTGAACGGATGATCTCCAATTACGGCAAGGCTAGACGTCTGCTGATTTCACAAACGCAAACCGTGTTTACACCCGATGCCCAGGCCGCCGGCATCGAGTTGAACGAGACCGTCCGGTATGTTTTCCCGGAGATTTTCCGTTCGGATTTGCGTTCGCAAACCGGGCAGCGGATTTATGTCGTGACAAAAGACGACGCCCTCACCGCCATCGACGGAAAAATCGTCAATGAACCGGAGGACGAATTCGATCGTTACAAAGATATTCTTTTGTATCATTCTCGAGAAATCCTGCATCAAAAACTCAACTGGATGGGCGTCAATGTGGCCAGGACCAGCCTGGGGCGTTTCCAGGACAAAATCGCATTTGTCATGGGCGCTCAATATCCGGATGAATCCCGCTCGCAGCTATGGGTCGAAAAGGAAACCTTTTGGCCGCTGCGCTGGCTGATAGTCAAGAAAACACCCACCGGACAGCCCGCCGTTCTTGAAATTCAGTATCAAAGCTGGCAGCTGTTTACCGACAACTGGTACCCGGCGCAGATCACTTTTATTGAAAACGGCCGTCTGGTCAGGGAAATCAAGGTGGCCAGCGTTCAGGTTAATACAAATTTTTCCAATGAGCTGTTTAATGTCCAGCAGCTCAAAAAACGGTTTTTGCCGCCTGCTGCGATGGTCATCGAGCCGCCGGGAACCGATGGGATGGGTGAAATCAACAAAACCATTGAGGAATTTAAAAAAATTTATGAATAAGAGGGGAAAATGGCTTTTAATACAAAATTCATCTTCGTGACCGGTGGTGTTCTTTCTTCCCTGGGAAAGGGTCTGGCCTCAGCTTCAATCGGTGCTTTGCTTGAAAGTCGCGGACTTTCGGTCACGTTGCAGAAGCTGGATCCCTATATCAACGTCGACCCGGGGACCATGAATCCGTTTCAGCACGGGGAGGTCTTTGTAACCGATGACGGTTCTGAAACCGACCTAGACCTGGGACATTATGAACGATTTACCAGCGCCAGGCTGGGGAAAAACAACAACTTTACCACCGGTAAAATATATGATTCCGTTATTACCAAAGAGAGGCGGGGCGATTATCTCGGAGGGACCGTTCAGGTCATCCCGCACATTACGGATGAAATTAAAAACAGCATCAAGCTGCTGGCTGACGGCGTGGATATTGTGATCGTGGAGATCGGGGGAACCATCGGCGATATCGAAAGCCTTCCCTTTCTGGAAGCCATCCGGCAGTTTAAAACCGACGCCGGCAAAGACAATGTTATATACATTCACCTGACCTTGGTTCCCTATATCCGCACCGCCGGCGAGGTCAAAACGAAACCGACCCAGCACAGCGTCAAAGAGCTTCGCAGCATCGGCATCCAGCCGGACATTCTGTTGTGCCGGGCGGATCGTTACCTGCCCAAGGAGATCAAAGCCAAAATCGCACTGTTTTGCAATGTCGGTGTGGATGCGGTGATTTCAGCCAAGGATGTGGACTGCATTTACGAGGTCCCGTTGAATTTTCACAAGGAGGGGCTGGATGACAAAATCGTCGAGTTGCTCAAGATCTGGACGCGGGCGCCGCGCCTGGAGGCCTGGGAGAACCTGATCAAAAGGTTCAAGGAGCCGAAGCACACCGTTACCATCGCAATTGTCGGCAAATATACGGACCTGACCGAATCTTACAAAAGCCTGAATGAAGCCCTTTACCACGGCGGGGTCGCCAATGATTGCCGGGTGAATCTCAAGTTCATTGATTCTGAAAAAATCGACCTGAAAAATTGTTCAGAAACCCTTATGACTGCGGACGGCATTCTGGTGCCGGGCGGATTCGGGCCCCGCGGTATCGAGGGCAAAATCTGTGCGGCCAGATATGCCAGGGAAAATAAGGTTCCCTATTTCGGAATCTGCCTGGGAATGCAGGTCGCCGTGATTGAATTTTCCCGCCATGTCGCAGGGATGACCGGCGCCCACAGCTCCGAGTTCGATGAAAAAACACCTTGCCCGGTCATATATCTGATGCTTGAATGGTATGACGATAAAACCGGAACGGTTCAGCGGCGGGACGTCAATTCCGCCAAGGGGGGCACCATGCGCCTGGGCGCCTATCCCTGCCACATCAAAGAAGGCACCCTGGCCTATCAGGCGTACGGCATCCCGGCCATTTCCGAACGGCATCGTCACCGTTACGAATTCAACAACCAGTATAAAGACGCCCTCGAAAAAGCAGGGCTCGTCTTCAGCGGCACCTCCCCCAACGGCGAGCTGGTTGAAATTGTTGAGCTTCAGGACCACCCCTGGTTTGTGGGGTGCCAGTTTCACCCGGAATTCAAGTCGCGCCCCATGAATGCGCACCCCCTCTTTAGGGAATTCATAAGGGCTTCGCTCCAGAAGGCCCTTTCAAAAGGATAACTCTGCCGTCTTTCTCCGCGAAATGTTATAAATTAAAAAGATTTGGGTGTCATGAAAGAGGATGAAGATGGACGCATTCAATATCACCTTTATCGGTTTCGGCGAAGTTGCATCCAGCCTGTCTCCTGAAATGCAGAAAATGGGTGCAAGGGTCTCCGCCTATGACATCCTGATGGAAAACGAAAGCGGCTGCAAGGTGCTTGAGAAAAGAGCGGGTGCGGCGGGTATCTCCATTCTTCCACTGTCCCGGGCCGTTGCCGGCGCCGATTTTATTCTATCCACCGTTACAACCCAGGCAGCGGAGGCCGCCGCCCGGTCCTGTGCTGTCCATCTCAAAACCGGCCAGATTTATTTTGATTTGAATGCGACCACGCCTTCCGTAAAGCACGCAATCGCGCGGATTATACTCCCAACCGGTGCGGAATTTGTTGAAGGCGCCATACTCGGCGCCGTTGGCGTAAGCGGCGCTAAAACCCGCATCCTGACCGGGGGCGCAATCGCGGCACAGGCAGCCGAAACCCTCAACCGCTTCGGCCTCAATGCCGATGCCTATAGTAACGAAGTCGGCAAGGCCTCGACTTATAAAATGCTTCGCAGTGTTTTTTCCAAGGGCATGGAAGCGCTGTTGATAGAATTTCTGATCGCCGGAAGACGCGCCGGCATTCAAGACGATCTCTGGCAGGAGATCAGCGAGCTTTTTACACAAAATCCCTTTGAACGTGTGGCGGCCAACTGGATTCAAACACATGCGGGTGCCCATGAAAGGCGCTATCATGAGATGCGTCAGGTCAATGGCGTCCTGCAGGAAATTGGGATCGATCCCGTTGTCAGCGCAGCCGTTGAGGCTTTTTTTGAGCGCTCATGCAGGCTGGGGTTTCAGTCAGCCTTTCCGGAAAAACCCAAGTCGATGGATGCGGTCATCGCGTTTATGGAAAAGCAGCTGCGTAAAACGGGCCGGTAAATGATCCATCGTCAATTCGACGGGGCGACTAGAAGCTATCTCAAAATGATTCATTAAGGTGGTTCCGGTTCCCGCGGGGGTTATCCCAGGCCGGACCGAAGA
Organism: Thermodesulfobacteriota bacterium; assembly: GCA_040757625.1. GTDB lineage: Bacteria > Desulfobacterota > Desulfobacteria > Desulfobacterales > JARGFK01 > JARGFK01. Next base: position 58,960 of record JBFLWU010000003.1, read on the forward strand.
ACATATAAAATGCTCCCCGCCTCCTGAAATAACAATATTTTTTTGAGATAGCTTCTATGGAGAATTTATGAAAATCAACAAAATGAAAGCCAAATTATATGCCGGCGAACCGGCTTTCGGGGTATCCGTAATGATCCCATCCCCCCAGATCGTGGAAATGGTCGCCGGGCTTGGGTTCGACTGGGTCCTCATTGATTGCGAACACGGTACGATCTCACTGGAAACCGTGGAGATTCTGGCCATGGCTGCGGAAGCCAGCGGTATTACTGCGATTGCGCGACCGAGGACCAACGATCCGGATGACATCCTTAAGGTTATGGACCGGGGCGTCATGGGGATCCAGGTGCCGCACATCAATTCGGCCGCGGATGCCCGCCGGGCGGTTGAGTCTGTTAAATTCCACCCAATCGGCAAACGCGGGCTGGCGGCGGGAACGCGTCCATCCGGTTATGGCTTCGGCGAGCCTATGGACCAGTTTGTCCTTGCCTCCAACCGTGAAACCCTTGTCTGCGTTCAGCTGGAGGATGCCGAGGCCGTTGAAAATGTCGATGATATTCTTCAGGTCGATGGGGTGGATGTTTTTTTTGTCGGTCCGTCCGATCTTTCGCAGTCCATGGGGTATCCCGGCAATCCCAAGGCGGCTCCGGTTCGAGAGGCCATCGACACCCTGTTCGGTAAAATCGCCGCTTCCGGTAAAATCGCCGGAACTCCCGCAGGCATCGCCGATATCAAGGCTGTGTTAGATCGAGGGATCCGCTATACTTACAACCATCTGCCGAAACTGCTGGGCAGCGCGGCAGAGGAGTTTTTCAGCGCAGGCAGAAGATAGGCACTTCCTGACAGGGGATATCTATACAGCGCCAACCTTTATTCCTGCGCCGTATACAAGCGCATCATAGGCCCGCCGGGTCTTGTGATAGTCTCCATCCCGGTCTAAAGCAAATCCCCGCCCGATGCCGGAAGCTATCCTCCCGATCCCCAGAGAATTCATTCCCGCTTCTAATTTTTCGATGAAAACCGGAGCGCTTCGTATTTTTGTACTGCGGCCGTCGAAAATGGCATGGACAAATACTTTATTCAGATTTATTTCTTTGGCCATGCGCAGCAAGGCCGTTGGGTAGGCGATGCTGCCGTGGGAGCTTTTTTCCGACATCAATGCGATGAGGTGCAGCGAAGAGCCGCGCTGCTTGACGGTTTCCAGAACATCAAGAAAGACGGGGTTCTCAAAAAAAGAACCTGTTTCGATCGCCAGATCGATGCGGGCGTCGTCCTGAATTACGCTTCGGCCGGCGCCGATGGTCTGATGGCCCGCCTCGGAATTGCCCGGCTTCCAATCCAGCAGACCGACCGATTTCCCGGAAGCATTCAGCTGGGTAAAAGGGCACTTCGCCGTCAAGCGGTCCCAAACCGGAGTCCGGGCCATATATATGTTATTGGTTTCATCCGATTTTCCAATGCCCCAGCCGTCAAGAATTATGAGCAGCACCTTTCTTTTAGAACTGAGTGTGAAAGGGGGTTGCACAAGACTATCTCCGGTCATCTCTTTGGGCTTGGCCAAGCCCATGATCTGTAAAACAGTCGGCGCAATATCCGCTAATGATCCGCCTTTTCTTAACTGGATTTCGGTGTTCATTCGGGACGCGGGATAGACGATGATGAATGGAACCGGATTGTGGGTATGGCTCAAATTGGGCAACCCGTCCGGCCTAAAGGCGGTTTCTAAGATGCCATGGTCGGCGGTGATGACGGTGACGTATCCGGCCTGGTCGGCAGAAGCTAAAACTTTTTCAAGCTGTCGGTCGATTGCTTCAGCACATTTAATTTTAGCTGTTCGATTTTCATGATGTCCGATGATATCCCCGTTGGGAAAGTTAACGACGATAAATCCATATATGCCTTTATGGATGCTCCGAATCAACTCTTCGGAGACCTGATCGCCGCTCAGCTCCGGGACCTGATCGAAAGGAATATCCTTAGGCGATGGAATCTTGATATGATCTTCTCCGTTAAAAACGCGGTTGCTGTTGCCGTTTAAAAAAAAGGTAACATGGGCAAATTTTTCAGACTCGGCGATGCGCAGCTGACGCAGTCCGTTTTGACTGACGACGTCGCCGATCGTATCTTTTAATTCCGAAGCCGGCGGAAAGGCGACGGCAACGGGCATTTTTAAAAACATTTCATGGTAAAGCGTCAGGATTACGAATTTTAGGTCCGGGAGATTTGCTCGGCCGAATTCCTTAAAAGCCGGATCTACGAAACTTCGGGACAGCTGGATTTCTCTTTCCCCCCGACGGCAGCAGAAAATGACGCCGTCTCCGTTTCGAACCGGCCCGATCGGATTCTTAGCGCCGTCGACCAAGATCAGTGGCTCCATAAAATAATCGGTTAGTCCCTGTTGATACAGTCGGTTGATTGTTCGGATCAAATCGGCTTCGCAGGCTGCCGCCATGGTTTTCCTTTCAGGAGCTTTTAAAATTGTATTTTTTGGCCCACGCAAATGCTTCGCATCATTCGTTCGGCTGCTCTCTTCAGCAGGTCGGGTGCTTCCAGAATGGCTTCTTCAAGCGTGCAGGGTTTCTCTAGAATGCTTGCGTATGAATCAATCCCGCAGCTTAGGTTGATGCGGGCATTCGATCCGATGCTCCCGGCAAGAGCTATGACGGGCAGTTGATAGGCCTTGGCGCGCCGGGCGACTTCAGACGGGATTTTGCCGCGCGGGGTCTGGTAGTCAAGCGTACCTTCGGCCGTAATCACAAGATCGGATTCTTTTAAAAAGCCGTCGATATCCATGTATTTAAAAATAATGTCGAAACGAGAATGCAAGACAGCGCCGAGAAAGGCGTGCAATCCCGCTCCAAGACCGCCGGAGGCACCGGCTCCCGGCATCAAGCGTAGATCCAGATTGAATTCCCGGGTAATAACAGCGGCAAGGCGTTCCAGTGATTCGGAAAGCTTCTTGACCATGTCCGGCGTGGCGCCTTTCTGAGGACCAAAAACACAGGCGACCCCTTCAGGTCCGCACAGTAGATTATGCCAGTTGCAGGCCACATCAATCCGGACTTTTGGAATCCGCGGGTCACGACCGGTCATATCAATGCGTTCGAGTTTGGATAGTTCGCCTCCCCCCCGTTCCAGTTCGCGGCCGGAAGCATCCAAAAATCGAATACCCAGAGCCCGGGCCATACCGCAGCCGCCATCGCTGGTTCCAGAATCGCCGCATCCGATTAAAAGCTTTTGGGCGCCAGCATCCAGCGCGGCCTTGATCAGTTCGCCCACGCCGTATGTGGTGGTGTGCAGCGGATTGCGATGATTTCGAGGTACCAGCCGCAAACCGGCAGCAGCGGCCATCTCTAGAACAGCTGTTTTCTTTTCCTGACCTCCCAGAAAACCGTAATGGGCTTGAACGGGTTCTCCCGTCGGTCCGGTAACACCAACCTGGCGGATCACTCCGGCAGTTGCAGCGACTAGCGCCTTGGTAAAACCTTCCCCCCCGTCGGCGAGGGGAACCTTCTTAACGACGGCCTCCGGGTTGGCAATTAAAACGCCTGCTTCAATGCAGCCGGCAACCTCCTCAGCTCCTAAGCTTTCTTTGAATCCGGACGGCGCAATTAAGATCCTGATCGGCATAGCCTCACTATATTAAGTATCATAAGACGTCAGAGGTCTGCTGAGTGGGCAAACCAGTCGGGCCAGTTGATCGTAAAGCCGTCGCACCCCGCTTGAATCGCCTGCATGGCGGCAGAAAGACTGTGGACATGATGAGCCCTGACCTCCGCCAATTCGGCATGGGCGGCTGCAACCATGGCCTTGTCGGTTTCCTGCGCCATCGGGCCAATCTGAAAGAGGCCGGCATGAGCGCCCTTTTTGATATTTTCAACCGTAAATCCTTCCGCTTTCAGCAGCCAGCCGGTCCGCATTGAAGGGGCGAGCTTTTGGATCTGATGTAAGACATTCAGGTGAAAGGATGTGACAATAACCCTTTCCGACAGTCGGTGGGTGTCGAGCATTTCCAGCAATTTCTGGGGCAGGCCCGCTTGAGGCTCTTTAATTTCAATGTGATAGACAAACCGATCCTTGAAGAGCGTAAACAGATCGGCAAGCGCCAGCATCCGTTCACCTGAGAATAAATAAGGGGAAAACCAGGACCCCATATCGAGGCGGAGCAGATCTTCCAGATCCAGGTCGGTTACCAGCAGACCGGGATGCCCATACCGGTCGAGCTTGCGGTCATGACAGACGACGATGTGTCCGTCCTTGGATAGCCAGACATCGAGCTCGATCTCCCGGGCACCCATCTTTTCAGCCAGCCTGAAGGCAGCCAGGGTGTTTTCCGGCGCATATCCCGAGGCGCCGCGGTGTGCGATTATCCTGAATTTTTTGGGCACGAGAATCGGAAGCATGTTAACCTTTTACAATATACGATTGCGGCGCACCTGCCGGGGCGCCGCAATCTCTTCTTAAGAGGAAAGGACCCGTTGGCAACTACTTTCCGATACTCATCACAAACTGCAGGTAATCATAGGAGGTATCGAAAATGTGCTTCGCGTCCGAATTCCATATTTTTGCCTTTGAGTAGTACGGCACCTTAAATTTTTTCACATGCTCATCTTCCAGATCGGAGCGGGAAGGATAGTCGCCGAAGACATTCCAGGGGGCGATGCCTTCTTCATCCATCATGAACCGGATCAACAACTTGGCAGCATTGGGATGGGGCGCCCGATCACAAATAACCAGAACGGTGGGATAGCCCACGCCGAAAACCGGCTCCATATCAAAAATCGGGGTGGCTTCAAAAACGCCTTTCTTGACGTCGCGCAGCTTGCTGAAAGTCGTGATGCCGACCGGCGCTTCTTTTTGTTTCACATCGCCGACACTTTCAAATATCTTGTCGGTTGACGGGGAAATGACCGCGTTTTTTAAAAAACGCATCAACCACTCCTCCGCCGCATTTTTGATGCCGGAAGAGAGTTTTATCGGTTGGCCGAACTCCTTTTCGTATGCCGACGCCATTTCATTGGGATGATTCAATATGGTCTGGAATGCATTGGCCATGGCGGCGCCGCTGGGATCTGGGGTTAACACCTTGCCTTTCCATTCAGGGCGGGTAACCGTCCAGATATTTTTTATTGGCGGTCCGGAGGGATACAGGGCCGAATTGTATACAAAAACGCGGGAACTCCAGCGCTGCACCAAAAACGGATTTTTTTCGGACTCATCCAAAAATCGGGCAAATTGATCCGGGACAAAATTCCAGATCATTTTATCAGGTAGCATCTTGCCATGGAGTTCGGACGTCGCGTTGTTAAAGAGGACGTCTGTTTGAAAAAGCCCGGCCTTATGTTCACGGGAGTATTTTTCGACCTGTTCGTCGGAAGTTATGTCATGCCCAACAAGTTCAACTCCGTATTTGTCCTTAAAGCTTTTTTGGATCTTGTTGAAACGCGAAGACACCGAAAAAAGCACCACCTTGCCCTCCTGGCGTGCGGCAGCCTCAATGGCATTCCAATCCTGGGTGGCCGGAGCGTAGGGGCCCAACTGGGCTTTTTTAAGCCACTGGGTTTGAGCGTCATCGGCAGCAACAGCGCTGCCGGATAAAGCCAGGACCACTGCGGTCATCAGTAATAGACTCAGTAATGATTTCATCCTTACCCTCCTTTTTTGGGTTGTTAAGCCGTTCTTTTATTTTCGGAAGTCAGCAGTAAGCCGCTTTGGGAGTCATAGAGGTTCACAGCCGCCGGGTCGATCTTGAGCCAGACCGGCTGGTCCATCTGCAAGTCGAGCTGGCGGTTTTCACGGACCATGATAATGCGGTGGCCTCGCCTAACCTGGACATACATTTCCGGCCCGGAAGGCAGTACGGCATACACGTGGAATTCAGGCGAATTTTCTATCGGCCTGGTGGAAATAAGTATATCCTCAGGCCGGATCGCGGCAGTGGCTTCTTTTTGCCCCGGATTCCACGAAAGCGGTATGTTGATGTCGTCTATCTCAAGCCAGCTGGTCCCGTTCTGCAGGTGAATTTTGGCTGGAAATGTATTGATTCGGGGCATTCCCACGAATTCAGCCGTAAAAATGTTGGCAGGCTTACGGTAAATCTGTTGAGGTGCATCGATCTGCTGAATCCGACCGCCTTCCATGACAACAACGCGGGTAGCCATGGTCATGGCTTCGGTTTGGTCGTGAGTGACATAAACAGTCGTTACCCCAAGCTGATAGTGCAGCCGTTTTAATTCGGAACGCATGTCCAGCCGCAGACGGGCGTCCAGGTTGGAAAGCGGTTCATCCATCAGGAAAACCGGCGGTTTGGTTGCAAGCAGTCTGGCTACAGCAACCCGCTGCTGCTGGCCGCCGGAGAGCTCTGAAGGATAACGTTCGCCCAGGCCCGCCATATCCAGATCCTGCAGGACTGAGTCGACGTGCTCACGTGCTTGCTTGCGCGGCACTTTCTGCAGCCAGAGTCCGAAACCTACGTTTTCATAAACGGGCATATGCGGCCAAAGCGCATAGCTTTGGAAGACCATTCCGACCCGGCGCCTGCCGGAAGGAACGTTGATGCCGTCGTCAGCGGAAAAGACGATCTGATCGCCGATAACAATTTCACCCTCATCCGGTTTTTCCAGACCGGCGATGGATCGCAGCAGGGTGGTTTTACCGCAACCCGAAGGTCCCAGCAGAACAAGGAATTCGTTCGGATCAATCGTCAGGTTGACCCGGTCGAGGGCAGTGACCTTGCCGTATTTCTTTGTCAGGTTTTTGATTTTAATCATTACGCCCATGAAGGTTGCTACCCCTTTTTGCCGGCCATCTGGTTTTCTCGCAGGCGGGATAGCCGGCTTTTACCCAGCCACCAAACAATTAATTCACCGAAGATTGTTATTAAGGTAACCAGCAGAACCAGGGCATTACTCAGCTGAACTTGGTTTTCTTCCGTATACCGCAATCCCAGGGTCATGAGGACCCGCGTTTGCGGCGTAATGAGAAGGATAATCAACGACAGCTCTCTCATCATACCGACAAAGGTGACCATCATTCCTGAAACGATACCGGAAGTAGCCAGGGGCATCACCACTTTGCGAATACGCTGGTACCAGGATGCGCCTTCAATTTCAGCCGCTTCTTCCAACTCCAGGCCGATCTGCGTGATGGCGCTGGTGCCTGTGCGGACGGCGTAAGGGAGTCGCTTGACAACCGAAATGACCACCAGCAGGGTAAAGGTGCCGTAAAGCGCGGGGATGGGGCCCTGCCTGGTGGCGAATATGCTCAGATACATCGCACCAAAAGCAATCGCCGGAAATAAAAACGGAAGAAACGAAATTTGGTCCAGCAGTGTGGCCGTAATGCTTTTATGGTTGCGGACAACCAGATATGCGATGACAAGCCCCAGGATCGCGCTGATGACCGAACTGAGAACCGAGAGTCGGACACTGTTCCAGATAGCTCCTAAAATGATCGGATTATGCAGTACGCCCGGTTCGCCGTGGGCAATGTTGGGGTTAGAGGTGCCGACCCAGAAATGGAGCGTCAGGTTGCCCAGGTCGAACCGCCCCCTCACCAGCATCAGGGTTTGGTATGTTAGTAAAATCAGGGGGAAAATCGCTGTAATAAAAGCAACCATGCCGACCAGGCTGAAAACCGGCCAGCGCCACTGACCCAGGCGGGTGGGTTCGCCTTTAAAGCCCTTACCGCCGACCGTTTCAAAGCGCCTTAAATTTTTTCCCAGATAACGGTTACTGCCGTAGACGACCAGCGATGTAATAATGATCAGAATGATTCCCAAGACATATGCAATGGGTTCAAATCCCATTTTCAGGCTCGTAAACAGCATGGTGGAAAGGGTATAGTATCGGATCGGTCCTCCCAGCAAATAGGGAAGGGCGAAGGTGCCGATGGTTCGGCCGAAGGTCAGCACAAACGCCGCCATAATGGCGGGGGCCACAACCGGAAAGGTGATTTTGCGTAAAATGGTCCAGCGGCCAGCCCCCAGCAGTTCGGCGCCTTCCTCGAGCTGGGTATCGATCGTAGCTAAAGCTCCGGATACCAGCAGTAAGGCAAAGGGGAAAAAATGAATCACCATGGTTGCTATTATCGGAACCGGTCCATATGAGAGCCATTCCGGCGGGGGGACATGGAAAACAACCTGAAAGAAACCGGGTTGACCGCCGATATTGGGATTGCGAAAAAGGGTTTCCCAGGCAAGGGCGATGGCAAAAGCGGGGATGATATAGGGAAGCGTGAGGAGCGTCTTAAGCCAGCTGCGGCCGGGCAAATCCGTGCGGGTGACCAGCCACGACAGAATGCTGCCCAAAAGCATCGCAATCAGGGCTGCGATTGTTCCTGTCAGGAGTGTGTTTAAAAGGGGTTTGTAAAAAAATGAGCCTGAAATGCGGCCGCTTAAAATATTTTTCCAGTGAAATACCGTGATCGTTCCGGGTTCAATATTACGGGATATGCGGGTGTCGGCTGCATGCCAGAGAAGGGTCCGCTCCGCCAATCCGTAAAGCGGCACCAAAACAAGGTAAGCCAGCACGGACAGCAGCACCACGGTAAGAATAAATTGAGGGGATGACGCGCGTGCACGGAAAAGATTCAGCCAGCGCCTGATCATGTTTTTCCGCATGGATCTAAGCCTCTATGACTGTTTGACGGTTGAAATCTTTAAATGCCTTTTCCCGCAATTGGGGAGAAGTCAGGTAATCATATGCCGTCATTGCAAGTATTTGAGCCGCATGGATCAGCGCCTGTCTGCCCCGTTCAGAAACGGTAGCCTCACAGAACGCAGCGGAATGTCCGGGGACGCCGGGATCGACGATCGCCAAATACGGATGGATAACCGGAATATGGTGGCTTAAATTGCCGATATCCGAAGACCCTCTGCGGCCATCGTCTGCATCGATCGGGATTCCCAGAAGCTGCATATTTTTCCGGACGGCGTCCTCAAGGGCAGCATTTCGCCGGATGGGATCAAGAGAAGGAGGACGGATTTCTATCTTGACTTCAGTACCGGTGGCATGGGCGGCACCTTGCGCACAGCGCTTGACCCGTTCAAAGAGATCATCCTGGTAGCTTCGGCTGGCGGCCCGAACATAGAAAAGGCCGGCCGCATAGTCTGGGATGACGTTGGGGGCGTCTCCTCCGCTGGTGATGATGCCGTGAATGCGGCCGTCGGATTTAAGATGCTGCCGGAGGCTGTTCATTCCGGTGTATGCCATGACCAGGGCATCCAACGCGTTTCTGCCGCGGTCCGGTGAACTGGAAGCATGGGCGCTCTTTCCGAAAAATTCCATTTTAAAGGCGATGCGCCCCAGATTCTCTCTTCCGTAAAAATTGCGGTCTTTGGGATGAAACATCATGGCAGCATCGGTCGTATCAAAGATACCGGTTTCAAGAAGCCGTACCTTACCGCCGCCGCCTTCTTCGGCCGGAGTCCCCACAATCACCAAGCTTCCGGCATTTTCGGCCAGAATCCGGCGTGAAACGATGGCGGCACCCACGCTGGCGGCTGCAATGAGGTTATGGCCGCATCCGTGACCGATTTTCGGCAGGGCGTCATATTCGGCCAGAAACGCCACAGCAGGTCGTTTGGGTAAAAGCCCTTTGGGGCGTCCCATAAAAGCCGTTTCGAGGCCGCCGATCTCTTTTTCGACGTTAAAACCGTGCTTTTCCAGAATCGAAGACAGGTACGCGCAGGCCTTCTTCTCCAGAAAGGCCGTTTCAGGATTCTCTTTCAGAAAGATGCTTATTGAAAAAAGAACTTCCGAAAGGGCATCCACTTCACTGCATATGCGTTCTTTTTCCGTTTCCATCGATACCTGTGTATAGAAAAACGAGGCGTGAACAGATTGAATAATCAATAAAATAAAAACAAATGATTTACAAATTAAATTAATAAATATATATAATTTAATATTTTAATGACAAATTTTTCATACGGAAAAATGATGGATATAGATGTGTTAAAAACATTTTTAAGCGTCGTAAAAACTAAAAGCTTTACCAAGGCGGCAGAGGAAAACCACTGCACTCAATCAACAGCTTCTTTGAGAATACAATCCCTTGAGGACTATTTCGGCATCAGACTGTTTGACAGGCTTGGAAAATCGGTATTTCTAACCAATCCGGGTGAACGGGTTCTTCCCTATATCGAACTGGTGGTAGATACGTTTGCCCAGGCCGGGGAGCTGGTACTGCAGATTAAAAAGCTCAGCCATGGAAAAATTTCGATTATTTCGTCTCAGACGCCCGGCACCTATATCATTCCAAAAATTCTGATCGATTTCCACAAAATGTATCCTGATATCACAATCTCTTCGCAGATTGCCTATGCAAAAACGGTTATCGAACTAATCGGCAAAGAGAATCGGTTTGATTTGGGGATCGTCTCCCAGCCTGAAACCGTGATTGAAAAATATAAATCAATGAATATAGAATTTAAGGAGATTGCGGACGATCCTTTGGTGATCATCGTGGGGAGAAACCATCCCTGGGCGAAGAAAGGCAAGATTGAGATTTCAGACCTGATGCATTCGACCATATTTCTCTCCAACCATGCAACCAGCATGATCCCATATCTCCAAAATATAACCGGGATGACGATTCGGGAAGAAAGCAAGATGGTCATCGGCAATTTGGAGTCGGTAAAAATTGCGGTTCAGTCCAGCGATGGATTTGCAGTCGTGTCGGGTTTTAATGTCGAAGAGGAACTTCGCAGCGGCGTGATTAAGGGTTTAAGATTAAAAGGATATGATCTAATGAGAAAAATATATTTCATATCCAAAAAGAACAAGAAATTCTCGCCTGCCGTTGAGATGTTCATGGATAAGGTTGTCAAGACGGTGAGGAGATATGAACAAAATAAATCACTTAATTGATCGACAGACGGATGTTGTATCACAGGCTTCCGGTTGCTGACCCGCGAAGGACCAGGCTCAGGTGAGCCTGCCCCGCCTGGAACAGCCATTTGTGGTCGGTTCGCTGGATTCGGCTGCGGGCAAAATTCCCCGGATAGCATCCCGGCTGCTGTCCCGGGACCATTGGGGAACCTTTAAGGCGCGCTGGGGCGTCGGCCGCATGGATTACCGCGTTGATCCCGGCTTGTACGCCCTGGGCCGGCCGACGAAGGATTCGCCGGTTTTCGTTACCGCAAATTATAAAATGAGTTTTGACAGCCTGCGGTCAGCCCTCCCGAATCAGGATGCCTGGGTGCTGGTGCTGGACACGAAAGGGATCAACGTCTGGTGCGCTGCCGGCAAGGGAACCTTCGGTACAGCGGAGCTGGCGGCAAGAATACAATCGAGCGGGTTGGCGCTGGTGGCCGCTCATCGCAACATCATCCTGCCGCAGCTGGCAGGGCCCGGCATCGCCGCATATCAGGTCAAAAAACTTTCCGGATTCAAAGTAATATACGGTCCCATTCGGGCAGAGGACCTGCCGGTTTTTATCGAAAACGGATTTAAAGCCGATCCTAAGATGCGCCATAAGACCTTTAGCGCCTGGGAACGCATGGTTCTGATCCCGGTCGAACTGGTGGCGGCTTTTAAAATTGCCGTTTTCATCCTTCCGGTATTGTTTTTGGCGGGCGGATTCGGCGCCGGCCGCTGGCTTTGGGCCAACAGCATGAATGACGGGTTCTATGCCGTCGCTGCGGTCCTGGCGGCGATCGGTGCCGGCGCGGTATTGACCCCGATATGCCTGCCGCAGCTTCCGGGAAGGGCCTTTTCGGTAAAAGGGCTTTGGCCGGGTCTGGCAGCGGCCTTGGCGCTGACGCTTTTTCGTCTCTATCGTCCGGCAGCCGGCAACGGCCTGCTTGATGCGGCCGCCTGGCTTTTTCTGATTCCGGCATTATCATCCTACTTGGCCATGAATTTTACCGGGGCGTCGACATACACCTCACTTTCCGGTGTAAAGAAAGAGATGCGCTGGGCGGTACCTTTCCAGATCGGTGTCGGTGTGATCGGTTTGGGACTGTGGATCGGTGCGCGTTTTGTCAGCTGATGAGGAAACAATAATTATGGGGTTGGTGGTAACTGCATTTCGGATCGCAAAAAACTTACGAATAAGGAGCAAATGGTGGGCCAATATCATTATTTGAAAAACGTGGTGACGCTGGAACTTGAGAAAGAAAAATGCGTGGGCTGCGGGATCTGTATTGAGGTCTGTCCCCAGGGAGTGATTGTTATGAGCAATAGGACCGCCCACTTGGCGAATCGTGACGACTGTATGGAATGCGGCGCCTGTGCCCGAAATTGTCCCACGGAAGCCATCACGGTGGAGGCCGGAGTAGGCTGCGCCGCAGCCGTAATTAATTCGGCCCTGGGACGGAAAAACGATGCCTGCTGCTGCATCATCGAAAAGAAAGACGCTTCCTGCTGTTGATATTTACAGGTTGAAGGTCGAAGGCTTTTAGGCTGAAGGAAAAATCGTAGGTCCGAATGAATACAAGGGGCCGCATCTATGAATGATGCGGCCCCTCTTTTTATATTGAGTCCTGTGCATTTTTCAAGGTTGATCCGTCTGCCGATAAACCTGACAACCCGGGTCAATGAATGGTCACATGAATCGCTTCATCCATGGGATCTTTAAAGGGAACAACGATTCGTAATATGCCGTTTTCATAGGATGCATCTGCGTTTTCAGGCTTAACCGGACAACAAAAAGCGGCCGTTGTGACATAGTCGAAGTCCTCTCTTGGAGCCGTGAGGTTGAAGCTGTCTTCCAGCATTTTAAGTTGGATATTTTCCTTTTTTACGCCTGGAATGGATATTTCAAGTTTTAAGCTGCCTTTTTCTTCATCAATATAGGAGCAAACATCCGCAGGGATTTTATATCTCTCAGTTGCCATTAGGGTCACCTCCTTTTGGTGCGATCGCTGCAAGGCAGTTCATTGTGGAATCCAGTTGATCATCATCCGACCGGATACCTGTTTTAACTGCCAAGCCGCTTGTCTTAATGATAATACCGCTGAATGGTAAAACAAGGGTTGTTTCTTCAGCCTTTGCTGTGGAAACAGGGGGTACCCGCAGTGGAAATTTCATTAAGGCTGGTGGAAAATATAATTTGCCAGATATGTATAGGTAATTTTTCCAGGCCCGTTCTCATCAAATTTTCGGTGCAAATAGTTTTGATGGTAGCGGACCAGGTCCTGAAAAGTATCCAGGTCGTTCCAAAACGGCAGCAGCTCGGTCTTGAGCCCCAGATACGCGGCTTTTTCAAGGGTTTCGGCAAGGACTTTACCGGTGCTCCAGGGGATATCGGAAAAAAGCTCCGGATAATTTTTTTTCGCCCCGATCAGATAGTAGCCGCCGTCAGGGGCCGGCCCCAGAACAAGGTCAGCCCCTTTTACCAGCAGGAGATCGAAGGACGCCTGAATCAGCCGATTCGGCAGATCAGGGGAGTCGCTGCCCGTGACCGATACTGCCGCATAACCTTCCGACAGTTTTTCCCTGAAAATATGACACATTTTTTCACCAAGACCGCGGCCGTTCTGGCAAAAAAGACTGAAACCTTCGGGGCAAAAATCGGAAACGTCCTTTCGGGCGCTGGAAGGGGTATAGGCGACGGCGATGTCCGCATCCTTCAATGCGCCCAGGGCCAGCAGGCGGTCCTGGAGAAAACAGCGGTAAAGCTCGGCCGCTTCCTGGTGGGACAGGGGCGGTGAAAGCCGTGTTTTGACTTTTCCGGGGACCGGCTCCCGGGCCATGATGACGGCCAGTTTTTTAAATGGAGATTCAAACATGAATTCGCAAGAATATCGCCCGGCTTTTTGCTCTCCGAATCCTATCGGGATCATCAACGAATCCGGAAAAAATCCATTTGTTATGACTTAAACACCCCGGCTGCCTGCGAGGGTGAGCTTCACTTTAATTCAGCATATTCCGGGACGATATCATCGGTAAAATTCTTCATTCCTTCAAAGGTCTTATGATGTTTCAACATGTCCTGGATGACCTCAAACGGCAGGGTGGCGATATGGGCGCCCACCAGCGCCGCCTCCCGGACCTGTCTGGGATTTCTTAATGAGGCTGCCAGCACCTCGGTTTCGAAGTCGTAAGACTCAATAATCTGAACGCACTGCTCTACCAGATCGATTCCGGAAACAATTCCGTTGTCTTCAAGATCGTCACCGGCGTCGTCCTGGGTGCCTTCCGCCGGATAGTAGGCGGTTTTGCTGAAAGTCATGCCGGCTTTTTTTCGGATGTCGTCATCGATACGTCCCGCAAAGGGACTTACGAAAGAGGCGCCGGCCTTGGCCGCCAGCAGCGCCTGTTCGGGTGTAAAAATCAGGGTGGCGTTTACCGGTATGTCCAAGCCGGTCAGTTTTTTAATGGCGATAATGCCGTCAAAATGGGTCGAATCCTCAACCTTAAAGGCGGGATTTACCGGGATTTTGATGTATACATTTCCCGCCGTGGGATTAAACAGGTCATACAGGCGCCGGCCCTGATCAAACATTTTTTCGGCGGTAACCTCGGTAACCTCAAGGCTGACAGGCGTTTTACGGGCAACCTCCAGAATCTGGTTGATATAAGCTTGTAAATCGAGCCGCGCACCCGCCCGAACCCGTTTTTCAACCGCCTTTTTCAATAAGCTCGGATTGGTTGTGACGCCGTCCACAACGCCCCAGTCATATCCCTGTTTGATTTCATCCAAATCGGCACTATCGATAAAAATCTTCATTTTGTCTTCCTTTCAATAACATTAGATAGAGACCCTTGCAAAACGCCCTCTTTCGCTCAATTTCAGCGTCAGGCTCAAATGGTAACCATCGAAATACTCAATGTATTCCTACGGTTAAAATTATCGTCTTCCTTGAACTTGAACGAAATTGAACATTTTTCAAAGGTCTCGATGGGGGTTGTCACTATTTCGAAACCAAGTTGGCAGGCTTGGATTCGTTCATCGGCATCAATTGCAGTATCGATTGTTTACCTGTGTTTACCTGCGTCGACTAGTATAGGGTGCGCCGGGGACGGTGTCAAGCAGGCCGGGATTATTCAGGAAAGAAATGGACAGCTGCGCTCCAGTGAATAAAATCCCGATACGCTTTGCCAAAAAACAAGAAAATAAAAACCAATGAACGCCAATATGTGGTATTTTATATTGACGATGGCATCTACATGTTGTATAGGCTCCCAAAAAAGGTGCATGCCTCTAACAACCGTCCGGACATTCAAAAAAATGCAAATTATCGCAAGGGTTTTCACGGCCAAAGGCTGGAGACCAACATGGATCGACGCCGCTTTTTGATCAACAGCAGCTGCTTGCTGGCGGGAAATCTATTGGGACTTGGCTTTTTTTCCAAAGTTTTTGCCCGAGAATTTTCCACGGAGCATTTGAATGAGCCCCCCCGCATTGCCGTGATCATTGATGACATCGGATACAGCGCCGAGGTGGCCAGGCTTTTCTTAAAGCCGGGAATCCCCATCACCTTCGCGGTGCTGCCGCGGCTTCGCAACTCCTATGATTTGGCGGTGGAACTGCGCTACCGGGGACACGAGATTATGCTTCATCAGCCCATGGAACCTTACAATTCAGGATTTGATCCGGGGCCGGGAGCGCTCTATGTGGGTTATGACGAAAATCAGATTGTGGAAATCATGAATGAAAATATTGCCGGGGTGCCCTATGCCATCGGCGTCAACAACCACATGGGCTCCCGTTTTACCTCCTGCCGCAAAGAAATATTTGAAACCCTCAACGTTGTCAAACAGAGAAATCTTTTCTTTGTGGACAGCCTGACATCCAGCCGTTCCAAGGCCTATCGCACGGCCCTGGAGCTCCATATTTCGACCGCCTGCCGCAATATATTTTTGGATAATGTGGTGGATGAATCCGCCGTCATCAACCAACTCTTCAAGCTCAGACAGCACGCTCGGGTTTACGGCCGGGCGGTGGGCATTGGCCACCCCTTTCCTGAAACCGCCCAGGCAATTGATACGTTCGTCAATAAATTGAACGGCCGCGACGTATCTTTTGTCCATGCGTCGGACATCATCTAACAGACAGTTGAAAAGCTGCGCCGAGCGCCGCCAGGCCCGCTGAAAGCGGGATGGAGCGGTTCTCTTTGCCCAGCCCGCCTTCGATGGAACGGTCTTGCTTTTCAACAGCGCGGTAATGCTTTCTTTGACCTTTCAACGTTATTAGAGATGCAGGTGCGGCGGGGCGTCACATTAAGAATGGCTGCCGTTCATTCGGGAAACGATAAACTCGCTGATTTTTTCGGCGGAATATCCAAAAAGGTTCTGGATCTCAACCAGTTCAAGGAGCTTATCCGACCAAGTGATGCTGTTTTCCTGAACGATATTTTTGATATGTTCGTACTTGCCGCCCAAGGCCTTGATTTTAACCGGGAGGGGGATGTTTTCCCTGAAAGAGATCGTTACCAGCAGCAGATGTTCAATTAAGCCGGCGGTGGCGGATGCGGTGGAAACAATCGGAATAATGATAATACTACGATCGTCCTTACGGCCCTTGCCGATATAGACGTTGCCCTGTCGCACAATGATGCGCTTGGTTCCCTTCAGGGTCCGGTCGGTTTCAACCCGGGAGGGAAGCTGTGCCAGCACTCCTTCCTTTTGCAAGACCTCGATGGTCGTCTCCGGGGTGATTTCACCCAGCAGATTCAGTCCGTGAATCCGGTAAAGAATCGCCCCGTTAATTTTAGCGGTGATGCCCTGCAGGTTCCTCAGGACAATAATATTGCTGTTGGTCAGGTGCGACACATTGAAATGGTGCCGGGCCAGAGCGTCAAACAGAATGCCTTCCACCTTATCGCCGATGCGGCTGGTTCCCACCGTTACGGTTTTGGCCTGGTGCTTGATGGCATCCACCGGACGGGCCATGGCGTTAATCGCCGTTCCGACACATTTGAAAAGGGAATGGATCATGTTAAAGGCCGTGCCTTTAACGTTAAAGTCGATCTCGAAATCAGACGCTGGGAGCCTTCCGGAGAGGTATTTCAACAGAAGCGTCAGATTCGAAGCAGCCTCAACACCCATGGCGGTATGAAACCGGTTCTGGTCTTTCAATTTTTTAAATTCAGCATAAAACTGCGCGATTTTTTCTCTGAATGTATTCTCCAGGACGACTTCATAAACATCGAGTCCTTTCCGGGTGCAATCGTCAATGGATTGCTGGATGCTTTCCCGGAATTTAAATAGAAACTCGGACCCGGCATGAATCGCCAGGGCGGCGTAATACCCCCAGAGGTGTCCAGCCAGGGTGTTTAGGATCGGTGCCAGATGCGGGCTTGCCGCAGGAACGTGGAACACATCGGCGGCATAGGGATTGAATCTGATTTCGGATTCGTCGGCGATGACGACCGGGGTCGCCTTATGGGCCTGGAATATGGCCGTGTCCTTAATGATATCGCCGATGACCGTCCCCCCTGCGCCGGCCGCGCAGACGATGATGAGCGGTTCCGAGGAAAGATCGATGTGCTTTTTGTCTTCAATATAATCGGAGGAAATAGTCTTGTAGCATAGTTCGCTCAGCTTGATTCGGATTTCATCCGCGGCGGCCTTGTTGGGCCCGCTTCCCACGGCCGCCCAGTAGGTTTTGGTTACCGCAAGGCGCCGGGCGGAATTTTCAAAGGCCGTACGATTCCTCAAAACCGCGTCCATCTGGTCGGGCAGCGCCAGCAGCTGTTTGAGTTCGGTGGATACGAACCGATCATCGCGGCAGCCTTTCAGTCGGCTGATGTAGAGGCCCAGCAGGGCGCCGGCGACAATCTGAGAGTAGAAGGCTTTGGTGGAAGCCACCGACATTTCAATGTCGCGTCCGCTGCTGGTATACATGACCCCGTCGACCTTAAAGGTGATATCCGAGTCCCTGCGGTTGACGATGGCGATGGTGTGAGCGCCTCTTTCCCTTACCATGTCGACGGTGCGGTTGGTATCCGTAGTGGTGCCGGATTGACTGATGGCAATCACCAGTGCGTCTGCCAGACAGTCGGGCGCATCGTCCTCATTGAGCTGAAAGCCGCTGAGCTCGGAAGACTTCAGCGCGCTGATTTGAAACAGAGGATCGCCCAGGTAGTACTGAAAAATATTGGCACAGGCCAGCGCGGCGACCCCGGCGGTTCCCTGGCCGACGAAAAAAACGCGCCGGATTTTATTTTCCAGCAGGGAGGATTTCAGAGAATCCGTAAACGTTTTGTCATCCAGGACAATATCATAGAGCGAGGGATCGTCTTCCTTGATTTTCCATCTGCCCTGGAGCGTTTTTTCAACGGATCGCGGTGACTCTGATATTTCCTTCAGAAAATAATGGGAAAAGTTCTGGCGGTCGATATCCCGTGTCGTGATATTCGTATATTTGACGTCTTTTTCGGTTAATGTCAGCGGGGTGCCGTCATAAAACATGGCCTGAATGCCATCCAGCCCACCGCCGGATTCCTGGTTCAGGATAAATATCTGGCCATGGGTGCTGCCGCTTTCACCTTCAAATATTTTTTCCCCGTCCAGCTTGATATATGCCGGCGTCTCTTCGATAAATCCGTATACTTCGGAAGCGGGCATATAGTGGTCGGAAGCCATGCCGACGAATATGGCTTGGCCGCTGCCCCGGTGAGCCAGGAAAATTTTGCCCGGTGAAAGGTCGCAATGCATCGCAATGGCATGGGAGCCTTCAAAATCATTGACGGCGCGGCGAAATGCGTCCGTGACACTGCAGCCGGCATTCAGGTATTTCTCGATTTGCAGCGGGATGATCTTGGTATCGGTGGTGACGTCGCCGTGGATGCGATTGCCGCTATTTTCAAAGGCGGCTTTTAAGTCCAGATAGTTGTCGATGTCCCCGTTTAAGCACACATAGATATTTCCGTTTTTTCCGCTGCGGTTTTCCAGAGTGGAATTATCCACCGGATGGCAGTTGGCTTCGGTGATGGCGCCGACAGAAGCCCAGCGGGTGTGCGACAAGACAGTATGCCCGATAATGGGAAATGCGATCAATTCCTGCAGGATCGAATCCGCGGTGATCTGCCGGCGCAGATACCGGATATTGTCTCCCAGGTGCCCGATTTCGGCGGCTACCTTGTAAGTCAGCGTGACCGATACGTGAGCGCCGGCGGGCACGGCCCGGATGCAGATGCCCCGGTTGACCAGAACGTCCTGGCTGCAGCGCTGCCGAAATTGATCCAGCAGGCTTCTTTCTTTCAGTTGCTCCCTGAAATGCTCATATGCATTGCGGTCGAGGGTCAGCATGAGGGATAAACCGGCAGAATCGCGTCCTCTGACCTCCAGGCGATCAATGCTGTTGAAAACCGAATTGATTTCCCTGAAAATGGTCAGGGCAGAGGAAGACAGCGGCCGGCTGTCCGGCAGGAGCAGTTCCTTGATTCTGGATATGTTTTCCAGTATCTCGTTTGTGAGAGACCATCTGATGTCCAGCAGGCTTTCAATCCGGCCTGACATGACCGTAACCTGCCGGGGCGCCAAGGCTCCGGTCTGTTGATTCAGCCGGCCTTGTTCGGTTGCGATGATGCCGCTGATCTGATCGGAAACGGCGGCAAGCGCCTCCTGAACATCCGGGTCTGAGAAAACCTTAAAAAAACAGGCTTCGGTTTTCAGCGTTCTGACCTTTTGCGACAAGGCATCAATCAGGGCGCTGCCGCCAAGATAATATTCAGCAAAGGATCGGCTGCCCGCTTTACAGGCGCTAAAATCGTTCTCCCGTATCCGGATGACAATTTCCTGCAGCTCGGCAGTTTCAAGCGTTTCTTGAGGACGCGGTTTGTTTTTAACAGCGACAATGCCCGCAAAACCGCAAGAGATGAGGTTCGGTTGGCAGGGAAAGAATATGATGGAAGGACCGGGCACCGTCGCCGGGCTGCGGCCCCAGAAAACCCGCGCGGACAAACAGGTCCGGCTTATCTTGAAAAGTCTTCGGATCATAAATTTACATTTGACTGTTAAGGGTATATTCCCAATCTTCGCGCAGATGTCTTTTAAGCGTTTCACCTCAATCCCTGGATCCTTTAAGACGCATAAACAGATTCGGAAGCGATCACATCTGCAGATAAAGCGATCTGATTTTATCCCGCGTCATGATATTTTTCCAGTCGGGCCCCAGGGCGTTTTCCCAGAGGGGAACCAGCGTCAGGGCGATATCGATCATCTTTTCCAGGCGGGCGCCGTCGACGCCGGCGACCAGTCCGCGTGGCAGCGCGATGGCGTTCTTTGCCATCATCTCGCGGAATTCCCGGACCCCTTGGGGGTAATATTCCTCCAGGCGATCAAAGACAATGCAGTTGCCGATGCCGTGGTGAACGCCAAGCACGTAAGAAAGTCCGTAGCAAAGGGCGTGACAGATGCCCACCTGTGAGTAGGCGATGCTCATCCCCCCGAAATATGAAGCCATCATCAGCTTGTCGTTGCTGTCAGGCCCCGGATCCAGAAAAACTTCCCGGCACAGGTCCATTGCCTTTTCGCCGTATGCCTGGCTGAAGGCGTTCAGGTAGGTTCCGGTCAAAGACTCGACGCAATGAACATAGCAGTCCATGCCGGTGTAGAACCGCTGCTGGGCCGGCACTCCGGCGACCAGCTCGGGGTCGAGAACCACCTGGTCGAATACGGTGTAATCCGAATTGATGCCCAGTTTCTTCACCGGTCCGGTCAATACAGTCGTCCGGGAAACCTCGGCGCCGGTTCCGGACAGCGTCGGTACGGCTACGTGATAAACCGCCGGATTTTTAATAAGGTCCCATCCCTGGTAATCGGCGGAAGAACCGGGGTTGGTCAACATCAATGCGACCGCTTTGGCAAGATCCATGGTGCTGCCGCCGCCGATTCCGACGACACTCGCCGGGAGTCCGCCGGGCTCTTTTTTCATCCGCTCCCTGACCTGTTGCGTCAGGACATCCACATAAACGGTTTTGGGCTCGTCATCCACGTTGACCCAGAGGAGCAGGTCGTTATTCTTTGCCGGGATGCGGCGACTGAAATCGCTGTTTCTAAAGACGTCGTCCACCACATAGGCATGTGCGCAGGCAGCGCTGTTATGTTGCTTGGAAAGGATTTCCTCAAGCTGGTTGAAGCATCCCCGGCCAAAAATGACATTTGATACCAATTTGAAATTTCTGAACATGTTACTTCCCTTTGTGCGATGTTTATCAGGAGACCCTCGCAAGGCGCTCCCTTATTCAGACTTGTTGCTATGATTCCTTGAAAACCTTTTGCAGTTTTTCGATACGCTTTTCCAGATCCGCGTCGCTCCATGACAGTTTGATCTGCATGGATATGGCCCGGCTCATGACCTTATCCGATGCGGCGATGTTGATGGCGCCGTAATCCGGGCAATTTTTCAGGAGCGTTAGCGGCAGTCGGGCCGGCGCGTTCAGTTTTTTTAAATGGGACCAGTTTCGCAGGTAATGCCAGTTGTTGTCGAACCAGTAGAAGCAGGAATCGATCCCAGCGGGTGCAAAAGCCCGAATCAAGGCGCGCGTCTTGTCTTTATCCGGCATAAAAAAAGAGAGGAATGTTGCTGAGTCTCCGTTTTCGTCCGGGAGCTTCCGAAAGCTGACGCCCGGCAGGTTGTGCATGGCGTCTCTCAGAATTTTTTTGTTGCGGCGTTGTTTTTCCAGAATGCGGTCCAATTTTTTCAGCTGGGCCACGCCTACGGCGGCGTTCAGTTCACTGATGCGAAAATTGGTCCCCAGGATCGGATGGCCCTCGAGTCCCCGGTCATTGCCGACATGATCATGGCCATGGTCGGCATAACCTGCGGCAATGGAATACAGATCGGCGCTATCGGTTACAATGGCGCCGCCTTCACCGCATGTGACGGTTTTAACGGGATCAAAGGAGAAGCATCCCATCCGGCCGAAGGTTCCCACCGATTTTCCCTTGAACGAGGCCCCCAGCGACTGGCAGGCGTCCTCAATCAGGATCAGCCCCTTGCGGGTGCAGAACGACTTGATTTCGTCGATGCGGGCCATTGCCCCGCACATATGAACCGGCACGATCGCTTTTGTACGGGATGTCACAGCCGCCTCCAGCGCCGCCGGGTCCAGGCAAAGGGTCTCATCGATATCTGCAAAAACAGGTATCGCACCGGCGCTTAATATCGCCTCTACGGTTGCAATAAACGTAAAGGGGGGGATGATCACTTCATCGCCGGCACCGACGCCGCATGCGGCCAGCGCAATGTTGAGCGCGGCGGTTCCGCTGGAACACAGATGGCAGTATGCGGACCCGACCCGTTTTGAGAGGTCGGATTCAAATGTTTTTGCTTTCCAGTGTCCCTTGCGGGCCCCATCGAATCCATACCGGAAAAGCACACCGGTATCCAATACGTCCTGAACTTCTTTGCGTTCTTCGCTGCCGAACCATTCAAAACCGGGCATAACCAGTCTCCTCTTACGAACGATGCTCGCTGTTCGTTTTTGTTTTATTCTTCGTGAAATAATCCTTGAAATAATGTTTTATTGCCATGCGGGCGTATTCAGCAGAACGAATGCCGATATATTTTTCATGGGCGACAACCGCCGAGATGACAATCTTCTGATCTCCGCCTTTTTCTTCAGCATACCCAACGAACCAGTCAAAGCGGGCATCACCGACCTTGTTGTCGATGGAACCGGTTTTTCCGCCCATATGAAGACGCGACAGGACACGGTCCCGCTGGTACCCCCTGAAAATCTTTTTGGCGGTTCCCGATGTGATGGTCGCCTCCATCAGGCTGTTCATCTTTTCGGATGCCTGGGGCGAGATGGCCTGGTTGACGGTTTTGGGGCGACTGCGGTAAATGACCTTGCCGGATTCGTCCGTAACCTGATCAACGATGGTGGGCTCCATTAATTTGCCCCCGTTGATTATCGCTGCCGTCAGCATGGCCCCGTGGAGCGGCGACATGGTTGTTTTGTGATTGAAACCACTAGCAATTTCGGCCCACTGATAAGGTTCATCGGAAAAATGGGCCGTACTGGCAACAACGGGTATCTCGAATTCAATCGGATGGTTGAACCCGAAAGCTCCGGCATATTCCTCCAGTACCGTTCCGCCCAGGTAATTGGCGCCCAATTTTCCGAAGACCGGATTCACCGATTGTGCAAACGAGTCCGCCAGGGTGATCCGGCGGGTATACCTGTTCGTTTTTTCACGCAACTGCGATTTATAGAGCGTATGCTTTCCACCATTATAAGTAAATTCCGAAGCGGGAACAACGTTCAACTTTTCAATAGCAGCCGCAGCGGTAATAATCTTAAACACGCTCGCGGCCGGAAATTTGCTGTCGACACAGGGGTTGCTCTCCGGCGCATCCTTGTCATACCCCGCCATGGACAATACTTTTCCGGTTGCAGGATCCATGACGACAATTCCGATATAACGGGAAGTGACGGGGCTCAGCTGTTCCTGAAGGTACTGCTGCAGGGAAATGTCGAGGCTCGTTTCAATTCGTAATGTTTTCCCCGCGGCGATGTAATCAAAACTTTTTTCCTTCAGGTTGGTAAATCGGGCGGCGTCCAGCAGCGCGCGCAGTTCGTTTTTACCCAGTTCCAAAGGATCCGGTTGGACTGAAGCCTTCGATTCACCGGATTCCAGGGAAACCGTATTCCGATCGGGATAACCGGTGGCGTCGCCCAGCCGGCGGTCGATCCCATAGACAAATAAAATGAGCAAAGCGCACAGCAAAAAATATTTTGTCGCGGTCTTCCAAAGGGATTTTCGGGCGCCTGCGCGTTGCAAGCGTTGCTGATATTTTCGCCAGTGTGTATTCTCCAAGTTGATTGGCTCCATGCTAAATCCGACAGCAGATTCCGTTCATCATCAGATAAACCGGTAACAGAACTCGTTAGCTCAGGTTAATTCAAGGTCACGCCCGGCGTCATTTTCTTGTCCAGCGTTGCAACCACTGTTTTGCCTTTTTCAGATGCGGCGATCAGCATTCCATTGGAAAGAACCCCCATGATCTTTGCAGGCTTGAGATTGGCGACCACAATGATCTGCTTGCCCACCAGATCTTCGGGTTCATAACTTTCGGCGATTCCGGCGATGATGGTTCTTTTTTCGCCGAGATCGATTTCAATTTTCAGCAGTTTTTTGGCCCGTGGGAGACGTTCAGCCTGTATAACCGTCGCTACCCGCAGGTCGACTTTGCGAAACTCTTCTATGCTGATTTCGGGTTTAATGGCAACAGATAATTGGGCGGAATCGGTTTCGGTTTGTGCGGCAATTGGACGTTTTGCCGGATCAACGCGGGGAAAGAGGGTGATCGATTTCGGGAGTATCAGGCCGGGCGTCAGCGTCTTCCACTTTTTGAGGCGATCCAGTTTGAAAGCGTCGGTGTCCGGTTCCAATCCCAGGTGCTTCTGCATGGTTTCGGCAGTTTCAGGCATGACGGGGTAAATCAGTCCGGATATTATCCGCAGCCCTTCCAGGAGGTTGTAAATGACGGCCTCAAGCTGTTTCAGGCTTGTTTTTTTCTTTGCCAGTTCCCAGGGCGCGGTCACATCGATGTACTTGTTCATCTGGTTGATGAATTCCCAGACGGTTGTCAGGGCCTTATGGAATGCGAAAGACTCCATATCACCTTCATATGCCGCAATCGTCTTTAGGGCATCCTGTTCCAGCGCGAGGGTGAACTCCTTTTCGGTCCCGGGATCGACCGCCGGAACCACGCCGTTGAAATACTTATGGGCCATCGCCAGGACCCTGCTGAAAAGATTTCCCAGGTCATTGGCCAAATCTGAATTGATGCGGCCGATGAGCGAGACTTCATTAAAGCTGGAATCGAGACCGAAAGCCATTTCCCGCATCAGAAAAAAGCGAAAGGCATCCAGCCCGTATACGTTTTTCAGCTCAAGGGGCTCCACCACATTGCCGAGGGATTTGGACATCTTGCTCTGATCCACGTTCCAGTAGCCGTGCACATTGAGGTGCTTGAATAAGGGGATCCCGGCGGCCCTGAGCATGATGGGCCAGTAGATTCCATGGGGCTTTAAAATGTCCTTGGCAACAATATGCTGGGCATTCGGCCAGAACGCCTGATAGCGGTCGCCGTCGGGGTATCCCAGCGCAGAAATATAATTGAGGAGGGCATCGAACCAGACATAGGTGACATAGTTCCTGTCAAAGGGGAGCGTAATGCCCCATTCAAGGCGGGTTTTGGGTCGTGAAATGCAAAGGTCTTCAAGTGGTTCTCTCAGAAAGGCAAGGACCTCATTGCGATATCGTTCAGGCCGGATAAAGTCCGGATTCCGGTTGATGTGATCGATCAGCCAGTCCTGGTAGCGGCTCATCTTGAAGAAGTAGTTGGACTCCTTGATCACTTCCGGTTCGGTTTCATGGTCCGGGCATTTGCCGTTCACCAGTTCCCGCTCGGTATAAAACCGTTCACAGCCGAAGCAGTAGATCCCTTCATATTCACTGAAGTAAATATCGCCGGCCTCATAAATCTTTTGAAGGACCTGCTCCACCACAACGATATGGGCGGGGTCGGTGGTGCGAATAAAAGCACTATTGCGGACATTGAGTTCCGGCCACAATTCCTTGAAAAGCGAGCTGATTTTATCGACATAGACCCGGGGGCTTAATTTTTCGGCTTTGGCGGCCCGAACAACCTTGTCGCCGTGTTCGTCCGTACCGGTCAGGAAAAAGGTTTCTTTACCGGCCATGAAATGAAAACGGGCGGCCACGTCCGCCACAATGGTCGTGTAGGCATGCCCCAGATGGGGCCTGGCATTCACATAGTAGATGGGTGTGGTTATATAAAAAGTCGCTGACATGATGACTCCTAATCTTCAACCGTGATGATATCTTTTAGCCCGATTTCCACCTCCTGACCTTCCTCGTCACGAATCGTGAGTCGGTTACAGATGACGTTGTGGCGGAGTACTTTGCCTTTGGTGCTTTTGGTGGTGACGGACTTGTTGGTTTTCGGAAACTTTTCTTTTAAGGCCAGGTAAGTGTCGTATTCAAATGTCAGGCAGCACATCAGGCGACCGCACTGGCCGGATATCTTGGTCGGGTTTAAGGAAAGATTCTGCTCTTTTGCCATCCGGATGGAAACCGGATCAAATTTTTCGATAAAGGTGGAGCAGCAGATCTTGCGGCCGCATCTCCCGATTCCGCCGCACATTTTGGCCTGATTGCGGATGCCCACCTGGCGCATTTCAACCCGGGCGTCAAACTCTTTGACGAGCTTTTTGACAAGCTGGCGAAAGTCGACCCGGCCTTCGGAGGTAAAAAAGAAGGTTAACTTGCTGCCGTCAAACGTGCTTTCCACGGAAAAAAGGTTCATTTGAAGGTTGAATTCCTTGATGGATCGGGCGCAGAATTCGTGAGCGCGTTTTTCGGTTTCAAGGTTTTTTTCAACCTGCCTGAAATCATTTTCATTGGCCAGACGAAATACTTTTTTCAGCGGCCGGTTAAACTCACCTTCCTCCCGGGAAACCGGCGACACAATCACGGTGCCGAATCCAAGCCCCTGCTCGGTTTCAACGATGACATGATCGCCACGCTTGAGGACAAATGCGCCGCAGTCAAAGTCGTAGACTTTGCCGGCGGGTTTAAATCGGATACCGACAACTTTTTTCATAATCCATTCATTCGATCGTTAGATGACAGCGACGTTGCGAAAAATTCGGCGGCTACGGTGTCACATAGAAAGTAATTATAAGTCAACCCCCCATTTTTTTCAACAGGCCAGTTTCATCATCATGGCTTCCACCGTCAGGCGGGCGTTGGCATTGGCGCGGATCGATTTTTGCGCCTTTTGAATGGTTTCAATTTTTGCAATCAACGATGCAAGCGATTCAGTCCGGGAAACATCCCGGACGGTATCCGCCAGGTCCGTGTTGATAATTTTTTCAGGGCAAAATTTACAAATGACCAGGTCCCGCAGCCACACCTTCAATATCTCCAGGGCATCCGGAAGGATTTCCTTGTTGGATGACAGCTGTTCGGCAAACATGAGCCTGAAGCCGATGGGATTTTTCGACAGCTGCGCCGGTTGTTTCAGGCCGCTGGCATTCAAAAGCCAGCGGCGCCAGCGCTTCCAGTCGGTCCCTTTAGAAGGTCTGCTTAAGAAAAGGGCTCTGGCATAATCCCCGTTAGCCAGGTCGGCGATAACCGCTGCCTCGTTCGGCGGCAGGTTTTCTTTTTCCACCAGCAGGGTTTGCAGGTCTTTTCGGGGAAGCGGATTAAAGTGGATCTGCTGACAGCGCGATGCGATCGTCGGCAGAAGGTCGGATATCTGGCCCGCCAGCAGGATAAAAAAAGTCCGGTCGGGGGGTTCTTCCAGCAGTTTGAGGAGGGCGTTGCCCGCTTCAGGGTTCATGGCCTGGGCATCGGAAATAATTACGAAACGCCGCCTGGCCTCGTACGGTTTCATGGACACACATTCACAAAGTGACCGTATCTGAGCGATGCGGATGATCGGTCCTGACGGCGATATGGTAAGAATATCGGGATGATTGCCAGACAGTATTTTCCGGCAGGCAGGGCAGTCTCCGCAGGGGTTAACTTCGTTGAAGGATACATCACCGGTGAGCAAAGGAGGGGCATCTGCCCGGGAAGTCAGCCCGGGCTGATTAAGGCAGTTGCTTGCCATGGCAAACGTCAAGGCGGCCGTCTTTTTACCGGCGGCGTCACTTCCGCAAAAAAGCAGGGCATGCGGTATCGTGCCCTTGCGCAACAATGTCGCTAAAATTCGGATGGGCTGTTTTTGGCCGATTATTGACTCGAATCCAGGCACTAATTTATAGATCAACCCGTTCTTTCAGTTCTTTACCGGATTTGAAAAACGGAAGCTTTTTGGGTTTGATAATGACTTTTTCTCCGGTTTTTGGATTCCTGCCGGTATAGCTTTTGTACTCTTTTACAAAAAAACTGCACAGCCCCCGGATTTCCACCCGTTCTCCCTTGGCCATGGCGTCTGCCATGTTATCGAAAAAGATTTGAACGACCTTTGCAGCTTCTGATTTGGAAATATTCGCCTCGGTTTTCAATGCGGAAATAAGTTCCAATTTGTTCATACATCCTCCTTTAAGCAATAACGGCCGAATACCATTTAATAATTTTCTTATAAAACAAAACCTTACCGGAAGTCAACAGCTAAATGACATCTAACTGACTGTTTTTACAATGTCAACTGATGCTGGATGTGAATGAATATGACGCAAATCATGTGATTCGAACAAATGATCCGTACCGGCATTAATGATATATTTTGTAATTATTTAAAACTGTTATATAGTTGTCAGGGGATTGATTCTTCTCCCGGTTTGCGGTAATAAGGCGTGCTGGCCTCATACAGCAGCCTGAGATTGTCAGGGGGCAAGCGGTCGCATGTTCGTTTTCTGAAGATTTTATTAAAGGTTTTCACCATCCTCTCGTTTACTGCTTTCGGTCTTCCACTATGGGAACGCATAGAACCGGCCGGCTCATAAATCTTAATACCCGTTCAGTGGTGCTTCCGAAGAAAATTGTCTGCATGTCGCCGGAGTTACCCCGATTGCCCATGATGACCATATCAGCGTCGATTTCAACAGCTTTTTTATTGATTTCAAGAAAGGGAATCCCCTCGCACACCAGTTCCTCGACTGAATCACCGGCCATTCCTTCTTCACGCAGAAAATCTCTTAGTCGCTGCCGGGCCTGAAGGAACAGGGTTTTTTTGATATGACTTTCGGTTCCAATCCGGTTGCTGATGCATCGCTCGATAAAATCATGATCGATCACATGAATGACCACGATCCGGTCCGGCTTCCGCCCCATAACCGATTTTGCCATCCTCAAAGCACGCGCAGAGGACGATGAAAAATCCACCGCCACCAGGACCGTGTATTTTTTGGATTCGTTCATACGGTTTCATTCCTATTTCCGGGGCAGCTATCCGGTTTATGGAGGCAGCCCTGTTTTAAAGACCGATCCGCTAGGACAATATCTTGGGAAGAATCTCGATGTCTTCCGCGTTCACTTCGACCTGAGCGTACTGGCCGAGGGCTTCGATGTACACCACCACCCGGTCTTTTCCCCGATAGCGTACGAAAAGCCCGTATACGCCGGCGAACGGGCCGGCAACAACCATGACCCGGTCCCCTTTCTGGAAACGGTCTCCGGTGGTAACAGGATGGCCGCTGGACACCATGATTTTCAATGATTCGATGGTGTCCTGGGGAACGGGGATCGGCCCGTACTTGTTGCCGACCAGTCGAACGGCCCCCGCCGTTTTGACAATGTCAAGATGCGCCTCCGGATGCAGGGTCGTTTTAACAAACAGATAACCCGGGAAAAGGGGCACATTGATCATCAGTTTGCGGTCGCGCCGTTTACTGGGAACTTTTATTTTGGGCAGGAATGCCTCCAGTGATTTTTTTGCGAGGCATTCGTTGACCACATTTTCAAATCTGCTTTTGGTGTGAAGAACATACCAATTGGAGACAAATGTATCTGTGCTCATCAGTATTTTCCCAATTGCCGGAAAAGCGCGTCGGCAATGCGCGGATCAATCGTTAATAGGAACCGGGTCCGATTGGCCGGAGTCCGCACGCGGATCCGTATCTGCCGACCGGCAGCGGCGAACCCGATTGCAGGGTTACCGATCGTGCAGCGCTTTGTGGACAGCCTGCATGATCATATGGACCACGATCACATGAACATCCTCGATTTTCTGCATGTCGTCAACCCTTACGATATAGGCGATATCCGCCAGCCGCGAAAGCCGGCCGCCTGAAAATCCGCAAAGGCCGATGGTGCGGCCGCCGTTTTGTTTGGCGTATGTGACGGCCCGGATGACATTCTCCGAATTGCCGCTGCCGGAAATGCCGATGGTAAGATCCCCCGGCCGGAAGAAGTTCTTCAGCTGCTCTTCAAAGACCACATCGTATGAAACGTCATTGGCTAGGGCCAGCAGGGTGGGGATATTGTCATTGAGGCAAA
This sequence comes from Thermodesulfobacteriota bacterium, assembly GCA_040757625.1. Classification (GTDB taxonomy): domain Bacteria; phylum Desulfobacterota; class Desulfobacteria; order Desulfobacterales; family JARGFK01; genus JARGFK01. The sequence goes on from JBFLWU010000003.1 coordinate 88,836, forward strand.
ACATCTTGAATTTTTTGTCAAGATCCAGGCAGCAACCCTTGTTGATATCGCAGGCAAAATGCGAAGCGGTGGCGCCACTGCCGCCGTTGCCCATCACGAATATATATTGTTCCCTGTCATAGGCTTCCAGTATGGCGGAAATTATCTTTTCAAAGGAGGCGTGATCAAATCCTTCCAGAACCACTTTCAATTCGTTTAAATACTGATCAGCAAAGGCATGGATATTCATTTTCCCTCACGACAATGGTTGCGGCCATTCTTCCAGGGCCTTTTGATAAGATTCCGGACTGCCGATGTCCCTTAAATATTCCTTGATTTCATAACCGAACATTTTTCCGGTCAGGGCGGGGAGTACGTCAAAACCCATATCAACCGGTGCGCCGGCCGGTTCGGGAATGAAACGGAAAATCTCCCGCGTCGTGATGTAAATACCACCATTTGCAGAATTTCCCAATGGTTTTTGCGGCTTTTCAATGAATTCGACGATCCTGTTTTGTGATTCCATCACCGCAATGCCACATTCTCTGGGATTGGACGAAGGGAACAGCCCCATGGTCAAAATTCCCCCCTTGGGTTTTATGCGGCGGTGAAACGCCATCATATCGGCCAGGTTGACGCGGGTGAGGTTGTCGGCATAGGCAATCACAAAATCATCGCAATCGGCAACAAACCCTTTGTTGGCGGCAATGGTGCCGGCGCTGCCCAGGAGGACCTTTTCATGAAAAGGGACGATGTTAATCCGCAGGGCCGGCTGGATGCGTCGGATAAAGTCGTAAACCTTGTCGGGGTGGTGATGAATATTGATGAGGACTTCCCTGATCCGGTATCGATCCAGCAATTCCAGCCAGATTTGCAGGAGCGGTTTCCCGTGGATGGGGATCAGACACTTGGGAAGCGTATCCGTATAAGGTCTTAGCCGGGAACCGACACCGGCCGCTAATAAAAAAGCTTTCATGGGATCGTTTGGGTTTGCCGGATAACCTGTTGCTGCTTCATCTGCTTTTCGGCAAATTCCAGGATGTTGTCCGTGTCCTGATGCGTGTTGAGATATTCCCAGTAGTCGGCGATGCTCTTGCGGATATCCCGTGAGGGATTCCAGCCCAGGGATTGCAGCCTGGATATGTCGGAAAAAATATGGCGGGTATCGCCGAATCGGTAATAGCCGGATTTCAGCGGCTCTTTATTACGCCCTACCACCGCCTGCATGGTTTCATAGAATGCGTTGACGGTCCAGGCCCGATCTCCTCCCACGTTGAATACCCGGCCGTCCGCCGAGGATTTTTCCAGCACGAGCAGATTGGCGTCCACGACATCCTGGATATTGACAAAATCCCTGATCTGGTTGCCGTCTTCAAAAATAATCGGCCGGCGGTCAAAGTAAAGGGATAGGGCAAAAATCCGCATGGCGCCGGAATAGGCATTGTAAAAAGACTGCCGGGGCCCCTGGACAATGGAATAGCGCATGACGACCGACGGAATGTCGTAACGTTTTCCAAGCTCAAGCGCAATCTGTTCCTGTGAGAACTTGGACAGGGCGTACTGGTTGCAAGGCTTGACGACGGTTTCGTCAGAAGGCTGCCATTCCAGCGTCTCTCCGCAGCGGTCGCAGCAATGGTCCCACTCACCCCTGGACAATTGTGCTTCGAGCCGTATGGCCGGGTAGCTGAACTGCCGGTCTTTTTCAAAGCAGGCCGGGCAGCGGTAGCGGCCCTCGCCCATCACCGCCTGGCTGGCGGCCACGATGACCTTGCGGATCTTTGCGGCCAGATTTTTTTCAACCAGGATTTCGTACAGAAGCGCGGTGGAGACGGCATTGACATGGAAAAAAGTCGAAAAATCGGTCAGGTAGTCCTGATAGGCCGCAAAATGATAAACCGCATCGATTCCCACAAGCGCCTTTTCCCAGTCCCTTTTATCCCTGACGTCACCCTTTACGAATTCAGCCCGGGGGTTCAGGTGGCCGGGGATGCCCTTGGGGTGAACCGTTTTCTGAAGGTTGTCGAGTATCCGGACGTTGAAACCTGCCCGAACCAGGGCGTCCGCCGTGTGAGAGCCGATAAAACCGGCGCCGCCTGTTACCAGTATGTTCAAATCAACTCCTTTACTTGCTGGAATAGGAACGGTTGTCGAAAATGACCTTGCTTCCGCTTTCCGTAAACATGAACGGCAGTTCACGGTAGGTTTTTAAGGCTTCAAAGACGTTGTTCTGTTTTTCCCTGGGCACCACCAGCAGCAGAAATCCGCCGCCGCCGGCGCCGGCGATTTTCCCGGCAAGCGCCCCGGCCTTCTTGGCCGTGTGGTACATTTCGCCGATGCGGTCGTTGGAAATTCCCGACGCCAATTGCTGTTTCATCTGCCAGTTTTTATCCATCAGCTCGGCGCAGGTTAAAATATCGCCCTTGCGCATTGCGTCCGTAAAGGGGTCCACCAGCGCGACCATCTGCTGCATGGTTTGAAATGTGTCCGGCGCAAGCAGATTGGTTTTCTGCTTATCGAGGATGTCGTTGGCGCTGCGCGTGATGCCGGTGTAGTAAAGGAGCAGGGAGGATGAAAATTTCCTCACGACCTGCCCTGCCATCTGGACAGGTTCCCTCTTGGTAATGTCTCCGGCGCAGAAGGTGAATTTGTTGATACCGCCGTAGGCTGCGGCGTACTGATCCTGGCGTCCGATGGGCTTTCCCAGGATGTCGATTTCGATGCGACAGGCATCGGCGGCCAGCTGTTCGGCCGTAACCAGCTTGTTCCGGTAGGCATACAGGGCGTGCAGAAGGGCCACGGTTATCGAGCTCGAGCTGCCCAGCCCCGAACCGGAGGAGGGGATATCCGCCAGGGTCGTTATTTCGATCCCGTTTTCGACCCCGGTCATTTTCATGGCTTCGCGCACCAGATCGTGCCGGATTTCACCCACGTGCCGAACCGTTTCTTTTTTGGAATAGTTGATGTAGATCATATCGTCAAAGCGTTCCTTGACGATGGCGTATACGAATTTGTCGATGGCCGTGCAGATGACCTTGCCGTCGGCGGCCCCATAAAAATTCTTCAGGTCCGAGCCGCCGCCGACAAAGCTGATGCGAAGGGGTGTTCTGACGATAATCATAATTTAGTACCTGTCACTCAAATGGCGTTTCGATGGTACGTCCTGCAACACTGGTGCCCACCTCACCCAGGCCGTGAAGCGAAATAATAAATTCAATTTTACGGTCGGTCTCCTCATCGGTGTAGCGGACATCAATGGACCAGCACTGGGCAGTGTAGATAACGCCGATGCCGGATTTGATTTTTCGGCCGTCCAAAATGTTGCGTTCATAGTCGGCATAGGCGGAAAAGCCATCGACCAGGTTGACCCGCAAATCAGAATAGACTGTTTCGCTCAGCGCCTGGGCATAGCGGTGTTCTACAAACAGGCGATCCCCGCGGGCGTCCGAAAAACTCGCGGCGATGTTGTGGGTCAGAAATTCACTCTCGTACTGGCTCCAGCCGGCATCCGCCTTCAGGGAAAAATATTTGCTGAACACCAGGTCGAACTCGCCTGAAACCGGTGAAAACGGTTCCGGTTCGTTGTCGTTGGCCTTGTTGATATCATAACTCTGCTGCAGCTTCAAGCGCGAGAACTGATGGTAAAGATAAGGGGAGAGATTGCCGGCCTGTTTATCGCGGTCGTTTTGGGCCGGTTCAGTGAATTTGTTTGACCGTGAAGTGAAGATGTTCACCAGGGAATAGGTCAGCAGGTTTTTTTCAGCGATCCGGTCAACAGCATCGTAGGCGGGAAACCGGTCCTGATCGATGTGCGGAATGTATTTGTAGACGACCTGGGGCCGCAGGGTGTGTTTGATTCGATCAATATCCATCAGATTAACGGTGAAAACCTTGTTCAGGTCGGAAGACAGGTCCAGCCTGAGGTCATAAAGGGCGCGGCTGTCGAGACGGTCCTGATTCCGAGCGACGGTGTCCGCATGATCGGTATACCAGGTGGTGGCGCGAAGACCCAGGGAGGGCTCCAGCGCAATATAATTTTTGAGTTTATACGGCAGGTAGAAGCGGGGGTAGATATCCCCGCGATGCCCCTTGGCACCCTCCTCCCTGTAATAATAGGCATAGGAGGTATTCAGGTCATAGAAGAAAGGCCCTTCCCCAAGCGGTTGTTTGGACGCGTCCAGTCCGATGAAGGGCAGCTGCTGTAAAGGGGGGGGCGATATTTTTTGACGCCGGTAAATGACATTGTCGTCCCAGCGGGTTTCGGCATTCAGGCTGAAGTTGGACCAGATTCGATTGAGGTTGAGGCGGTTTGTCCGGACGGGATCGTTGTAATCGTCAAGCCCCCTGCCGAAGGTGTCGAAAAAATAGGCGTTGGTTTCATCAAACCCTGTATAGCCGGCCTTAAACTCCGTCAGGTAGTCCTGGTCGCTGACGACGTCCAGGTCGATCTTGGCCGTAAAATCACGGGGCAGCTTCTGGTCGGATTTCATTCGAAACCAGTACCGGTCTGAATTCGGCCGCAAGACCGCGTCATCCTGATAGCCCCAGTCCCGGCTTGACTCCCCGGTGCCGTCGTCGATCCGCCTGTCGTCATAAAAGTCGAACCGGGCCGTTCCTTTCGATAAATCTCTAAGGACATAGCGGTATTCGCCCCCGATTTTTTCGCCGCGCTCCTGCATGTGGTGGAGATAAAACGTTGCGTCCGTGCTCTCGGATATGGCCCAGAAATAGGGCTGGTTGTATTCAAAGCCCTTGCGGTCTGAAATTCCCAATTGGGGCGGCAGTAAGCCGGATTGGCGTTTGAGTTTCACCGGAAAGACCAGATACGGCGTATACAATACCGGCAGTTTTCGGGCCCAGAGAGCGGCATGGCTGACGGTGCCGTAGCCTTCGATGGTGACCTGAAGATTTCTTCCGGTTATTTTCCAGGCGGGGATTTGACCGTCACAGGTTGAAACGCTGGCATTTTCGGCGGTATAAGTGGCTTCGCCGGTCTTTTGAATTTTATCGCCGCGGATATAAAAATGATTTTCCTTTAAAAACAGGGTGCCGTCATGGACGGTCCCGGTTTCGGTTTTTAAATCAAGTTCCACCCGGCTGCCGCTGAGGAGGTCTTCTCCGGTGGTGATGACGACATGCCCGAAGGCATGGGCCTTCATGGCTTTATGGTCGAAGCGAACCGAATCGGCGTTGATCCGCTTTTCATCTTTGGAGATGACGACATTTCCTTCGGCAATGTAAAGGTCGTCTGTTTCGTTGTACCTGATTTCATCGGCGGTAATATGCCAGGGTTTTTGGGGGTCGTCCTTGAAAAAACGATCCGGCGACTGGGAAGCGGCAGAACCGGGAAATAGAAAAGAACAGAGGATCAGCATGCCAAAAGCAATAACCCGGATGGGCCCGGGGTGCTGATCGGTCCATATGCCGATTGGATTCAATCTGTTGCGAATTGGCTTAGACGGGCCCATTCAGTCCTTTGTGCATTTCCCGGCCGCTTACGGCGGGGGCTTCATTGAAAAAACAGATACAATCTCTAACGATCGGTACCATCTGCCCCAAACAGATAATCGTCGGGCTGGCGTGTGTGAGCGGCCGTTGTTTTGTTGACAGATCCGTTAGTAATCGGAATGTATCACGTTTCGAAAGAAGAAAAAAGTTTTGATCCCGCCGATCTGCGAGATAACATCTTGAACACAAATGAAATTTCAAGTATAAAACCCAAATTGAGCTTAAAAGTCAAGATGTAGTTGCATTCGATGGCAACAGGGTTTATTGAGATCAAATGAACATATTGCTGACAAACGACGACGGTATTTACGCCCGGGGATTATGGGCGATTTATCGACAGCTGGCGGCAAGGCATGCCGTCTCGGTTATCGCCCCGGACCGGGAGCGCAGCGCCGTTGGACACGGCATTACCTTGAACGAACCGCTGCGGCTGGAAAAAGTCGAGGTTAACGGCGGCTTTCAGGGGTATGCCGTCAGCGGCACCCCCGTGGATTGCATCCGGCTGGGTATTCTCGAACTGCTTGACGCCAAACCCGATCTGGTGATTTCCGGGATAAATCCCGGCGCCAACGTGGGGATCAACATCAATTATTCCGGCACGGTGGCGGCGGCCAGGGAGGCCGCCCTTTACGGTGTTCCGGCAATCGCCCTTTCGATACAGGGCCGCGAACCGGAACACTATGAAGCCGCGGCGCGTGTGGCCGAGGATCTGGCGGAATTTATATTCCGCAAAGGCCTGCCTCCCGGCACCATTTTGAATGTGAATCTTCCCGACGTGGCCGTCCGACAGATTGCCGGCGTAAAGATCAGCAGGCAGGGTTTTTCCGCATTTTCGGACTCCTTTGACAAAAGGGTTGATCCGCGCAATAAGACCTACTATTGGCAGGGAAGCGAGTTTCAGGCCCAGTTTGATCATCCTGACATGGACGGCGCCGCACTGGAGAGCAACTACATTTCGATAACGCCCATCAAATGCGACATGACCGATTACAGCGCCATGGACGATCTGAAAAACTGGAATATCGAACAAAAGGTGCTGAAAAAATGAAAAAGCAGTTTATAGGCGATCTTAAGATCGGAGAGGCTGTGAACGACACCTTTGTTCTGATGGAAAAATCAGTGTCCCAGAAAAAGGACGGCAACAACTACCTGAATGTCGTCCTTGGGGATAAAACCGGCCATGTCAAGGGGGTGGTATGGGACCGGGTGGACGAGATAACGGCAGCGGGCGTGTCTTCCGGTGATTTTGTCGATATAGCGGGGACCGTCAATGAGTATCGGGGCGGGCTGCAGCTCGTTGTTAAAAAGATGACAACCTGTCCGCCGGAATCGGTGGATCCCGCAGATTATCTGCCGACGACCCGGCATTCCATCGATACCATGTTTGAGCGGCTGGCGGGGCAGACCGGCCTGATCAAGAACGATTTTATCCGGCAGCTGATCCAGTCGTTCTGGAGCGACCCGGCATTCGTAAAGAGGTTCAAGGCCGCTCCGGCGGCTAAAAATATGCACCATGCCTACATCGGCGGGCTTCTGGAGCACACCCTTTCCATGATGCTGCTGGCGGAAAAGATAGCCGGTCATTACAGCGGGATCGATATGGACCTTTTGTATGCCGGCATCCTGCTGCATGATGTCGGCAAGGTCCGGGAATTCGAGTATCAGTACCGCATCGACTATACCGACGAGGGCCGGCTCTTGAGCCATATTGTGATCGGGCTGCAGATGCTCGAAGAAAAGATCAAAGCAATAGAGGGGTTCCCGGCGGAAACGGCAGTGCTGCTCAAACATCTGATTGTCAGTCACCATGGTGCGCGGGAATTCGGCTCGCCGGAACTTCCCAAAACGATTGAAGCGGTTTTACTGAATTATATCGATGAGATCGATTCCAAGGTCAACGGTATCCGCAGCTTTATGTCCGCTGAAAGTTCGGATGAATCCTGGACTTCGTATCATCGGCTGCTGGGGCGCCATTTTTATATCGGAAAGACCAGAGAAGAGACTTAACCCGGGTAGCAACAGCTATGTTTATCACATTTGAAGGAATCGAAGGCTCCGGCAAAACGACCCAGATACGGCATGTCGCCGGCTTTTTGAAGGAAAAAGGGCAGGACTGCGTCGTCACCCGCGAGCCCGGGGGGACCCGGATAGGGGAGAAAGTTCGCGCCATCCTGCTGGACCCGGAAAGCAAAGGCATGAACCCCCTCACGGAACTGCTCCTTTATACGGCGGACCGGGTTCAGCATGTCAAGGAGCTGCTGGGGCCGTCATTGGCGGCAGGCAAGACCGTCCTGTGCGACCGTTATGTTGACGCCACCCTTGTGTATCAGGGCTATGCCCGGGGGCTGGATATCGAGTTGATTGAACGGCTGCACGGACTGCTGCTGGCGGACCTTCGGCCGGATATCACCTTTCTGCTGGACCTGCCCCCTGAAACGGGCCTGTCGCGCGCCTGGGCGCAGATCAACAACGGCAACCGAACCGGGCGGGAAAGCCGCTTTGAAAAAGAAGCCCTTTCGTTCCATGAGAAGGTGAGGTCAGGATACCTTGCCCTTGCCCGCAAGGAACCCGAACGCTTTTGTATTATAAACGCCGACCGGGATGTCGGTGAAGTCCAAAAGGATATTTTGAAAGTTTTTGCGCTATGAATCATTCTATTTTAGAGGCCATCGGCAACACCCCGCTGGTTGAAATCAAAAAAATGAACCCGAACCGGCGGGTGCGGTTGCTGGCCAAGCTGGAGTACTTTAATCCCGGCGGCTCCATCAAGGACCGGCCGGCGCTTTTCATGATCAATGCCGGGGAAAAATCCGGAGAGCTGACTCCGGCCAAAACCGTCATTGAAGCCACCAGCGGCAATACCGGCATTGGTCTGGCTCTGGTTTGCGCGGTCAAGGGCTACCGGCTGCTGCTGACAATGTCGGAAGCGGCCAGTGTCGAACGCCAGAAGATTTTAAAGGCGCGCGGCGCCGACATTCTGCTGACGCCGGGGCACCTCGGCACCGACGGCGCCATCGAAGAAGCGTACCGGCTGGCGCGTGAAAATCCCAAGTCCTATTTTATAACCGACCAGTTCAATAACCCGGCCAACTGGAGGGCGCATTATTACGGAACCGCGCCCGAGGTATGGGAGCAGACCGGCGGGGCGATCAGCATGCTGGTGGCGGCCATGGGGACTACCGGCACCCTGATGGGCATGCAGAGAAGGCTGAAGGAACTGAATCCGGACATTCAGATCGTCGGGGTTGAGCCTTATCTGGGGCATAAAATCCAGGGGCTTAAAAACATGAAAGAGGCCTACTGCCCTGAGATTTTCGAAAAGGAGCGGCTGGACAAAAAGGTGAATATTGATGATGAGGAAGCCTTTGAGATGACCCGGCGCCTGGCCCGGGAGGAAGGCCTTTTTGTGGGCATGAGCAGCGGAGCCGCCATGGCTGTCGCCGTCAAAGAAGCAGCCGCCATGCCGGAAGGCACGATCGTGGTGATTCTGCCCGACAGCGGCGAACGCTACCTGAGCACGCCCCTGTTTACCGTACGGGAAAAGGTCGATTTAAAGCTTTTTAACACCATGAGCCGGTCCAGGGAAGCCTTTGAACCGATGGTGCCGGGAAAAGTTTCCATGTATTCCTGCGGGCCCACTGCTCATGCCAGAATGAATCCGGTGGAGTGCCGGCGAATGGTTTTTGCGGACCTGCTTTGCCGCTACCTTGAATTTCGCGGCTATGCGGTTAAGCATATCATGAACGTCACCGATCTGGATGATAAAACCATTCTCGGGTCTGAAAAAGCCGGAACAGATCTTTCCAGCTTCACCCAGGGGCATATTGAAGCGTTCATGAAGGATCTGGCGCTGCTGAATATCAAGCCTGCAGCGGACTACCCCCGGGCCAGCGAACATGTCGATGATATGGTCGATGTGGCCGGAAAGCTTCTATCCAAGGGCTTTGCTTATGAAAAACTGAAATCCCTGTATTTTAACATCAGCCGCTTTGGGGATTACGGGCGCCTGTCCGGCATCGACATCGACAAGATCCGGTTGGGGGCAACGGTGGACCTGGATGAATACGAGAAAGACAACCCGCGCGATTTCACCCTGCTGAAGCGTTCCAAGCTCTCGGAACTGAAACGGGGGATCTATACCAAGACCCAATGGGGGAACGTGCGTCCATCCTGGCACATCCAGTGCGCGGCCATTTCAATGAAATACCTTGGTGAAAGCTTCGATATCCATACCAGCAGCCGCGGCCTGGTATTCCCGCATCATGAGAATGAAAATGCCATTGCCGCCGCCCTGACCGGCAAGTCCCTGGCGCGTTACTGGCTGCATTGCGAACCGGTTCAAGCCCATGACCAGGAAATGGGCGCCGGTATGTCCGAATTTTCGCTGCAGGACCTGATCAACCTGGGATTCTCAGCCCGGGAAGTCCGCTACTGGCTGCTTTCAAGCCATTATCGCAAACCGGTCATCCTTTCCCCCGGCCGGCTGCAATACGCCAAACGTTCTTTAAACCGGCTGGATGCCTGCGCCCGGGCCTTGAAGGCCGCCAAACAGACCATCCCCTATCCTGAGACCGATCAGCTTCTTTATGACATCAAGCAGAAATTTATCAGCGCCATGGATGATGATTTGAATACCCCCGCGGCCCTGGCGGCCCTTTTTAAAATCATCAAACGGATCAACATCCTGGTTCTTGAAAACCGGCTGGACGCCGCAGCCGCGGCCAAAATAACGGATGCGTTCGGTGCGATTGATGCGGTGCTGAAAATATTTGATTTCGGGGACGTATCCCTGGACCAGGAACTCAAGCGCTTGATCGAGGAAAGGGAAAGGGCGCGAAAAGAAAAAAACTGGGCGCTGGCCGACAGCCTGCGGGAGCAGTTGCAGGCAAGGGGGGTGACCCTGAGAGACGGCAAGATTTAACTATGCAAGCTATTCTTTTTCCTGTCACATACATTTCCGAAACCTTTTGCGAAGCAATCAGCGCATGTTTTCACCCGGTACGGGTCTACCAGCCCACCCGCCGGCAAATTCCCCGGCAATTGCAGGCATTGTCCCAAAAGGGACTGGTCGACATCGTCATACCCGCTGCGCCTGACGATAAAAAGATTGAAGCGCTTGTCAGGGATTACCGCCAATGGGCCGAGCTGCATCAGGGCGGCGTGCTGGCGTATTTAAAGCGGCAGGGGGGATCGCCTCCCTTCTTTGACGATACTGCCACCGCCCGGATCAAGGCGGACATCCAACACCCGGCCAGAGGCCCCGAGGCTTGCGATTCCCTGTTCAACGCCCGGGTGTTTCTCCAGATCGCCCAGGAGTATGATCTCCAGGCGGATGAAATCGCCCGAAAACTTTTTTCAACGAATCAGGCGGAACAAAACCTGTTTAAAAGTATTATCGGAGAGACTGACGATACAGCCGCCGCTTTGCGGCCGCAAGTAAAAGAAAGAGCCGATTCGAGCCCCTATCTGATTGAGCCGCGCATGCTAGCGTGGAGCCGCCTTTTTTTCCAGGATACCGTATTCGATCCTGCGGCAGCACCCACGGTCTTTGTGACGATCCATCGGGAGGCCCTTGAATTCCTGATGGAAGGGGCGCCGGCGGCCGCCCATCTGTTAAAGGTTCCATCCCTGCCGATTATCAGCCGTTTATCGGAAGGATATGACGACTGGCAGCTCCGGTTTGTCCGGCTTCTCGAATCTTTGCCTGAAAACGCAGATGCGCAGGCGGCGGACCTGATTGCCCGATATCAGGAAACGGACCATCCGGTACACCCGAAGGCCCAATTGACGCTTTATCGCATTGCGGGATCCGGCCCGGCCGCGTTTTTTGGCCGCTGTATCGGCCGAAGGCACGCCCAGGAAAACCGGGAGAATGTACCGGGCGATCGGAACGGTACCCTCTTGGGGCTGGTTGAGATGGATTACAGACTGTAGACTAAAGAGGAAAGGATGGCCGCTTTCGCGGGCGATTCGTTAGGCGTCGGCAGCCTTTTTTAGCAGGTGGAGCCGTTAAGATAAAAAAAATAGTAATATATTCAATTGGTAAGGATTTATTCTGGTCGGGGCTGAAAAAATATTCTGAGGGCTTGACTACCAGGGGTAATTGGTATAAGGACTTTGCCCGGTAGCTTAAAAAATATGATCAACATGAGACTGCATGTGACCATAGGTTAATTTCACCCAGAAAGGAGGCGTAATAAATGGCGTTTAATCCTATTGTTGACGAAGAAAAATGTGAAGGCTGTGAAGAATGCGTGGATGTTTGCCCGGTAGAGGTTTTTGAAATGCAGGACGGCAAGTCCACCCCTGTCAATGCCGATGAATGCCTTGGCTGTGAAAGCTGTGTCGAGGTATGTGAAGCAAACGCTATCAGAGTTGAAGAGACTTGATCAGCGCTGGATGTCATGTGCCCCTGACCTTTTTTGATAAAAAAAGATCAGGGGAAACATGACACCTGTAGTTGAAAGTTAAGCAACCATCCTTATCCCTCCGCAGGCACAGCATATGCCTGAGAAATCCACTGCACGTCATTTTGTTTTTCAGACCCCTTTTGGAAAAGGGGCTTTTGTCTTTCGTGAAAAACCGTTTGTAATTCTGGAGGTTCTGCTGCCCCGCTCGAGTTTTGCAAAACTTCGGGCGGCGCTCAAGCGCGGCTATTGGGGCGAACCCGGAACCCATCCCCGGGCGGAGAGACTTTCCCGATTGATCTCCGGATATTTTAACGGCAAGGTTGATCCGAAATTCTGGCCGCCGTGGGAGTGGCTGGATCTGACCGGACTGACGCCTTTGCAGCGGTCCGTCCTTTATGCCACGGCGGCAATTCCCTATGGCAGCGTTTGCACCTACAGGCAGCTGGCGGCAGCTATCGACCGGCCGCGGGCCTGTCGTTTTGTCGGAAGCACTATGGCAATGAATCCGTACCCGATCCTGATACCCTGCCATCGCGTCGTCCGCAGCGATGGATCCATAGGCCGGTTCAGAGGCGGAACGGATTTAAAGCGTGAACTGATCGAACGTGAAGCAGCGTTTGCTTCAACTGCCGGATAAGCAGGAATAATCGTTTCAAATAACCGACCCGGATCGCTGTCCCTGAAATCCGTTTGTATAAATCCTTTGACAGGGCCTTATTTTATTATTAGAGTTTAACGGCTTATGGATCTTTAATGGTATTATTTCAACAGGCTTTTTAAGACCAATAGGAGATTGCAGCCATATGATTAAAATGATTGCCAAACTGTTGAAAGTCATCAATTCCGAAACAGATCCGGGCCAGATCAGTCTGGCGTTTTGTTTGGCCATGGTTGCCGGGTTAACGCCGCTGAACAGCCTTCACAATCTTTTCATTTTCCTGCTGGTCCTGCTGTTGCGGGTCAATATCTCGGCATTTATCCTGGGGCTGACCTTTTTCACAGGGGCCGCCTACCTGCTGGATCCGCTCTTTCACCAGGTGGGTCTCGGCATCCTGACTGCCGGAGCGCTGCAGGGACTGTGGACAAGCCTTTACAATATTACCCTGTTTCGCCTGGCCAAGTTCAACAACTCCATCCTGCTGGGGAGCCTATTCGTCTCCGTGATTGCATTTGTCCCGTTGTACCTGCTCCTGAATCTGCTTATCCGCAAATACCGTGAGCATATCCTGGCATGGGTCCAAAAAACCCGAATCATGCAGCTGCTGAAAACCAGCAGATTGTACAGCGTCTATCAGGCTGTTTCCGGGTGGGGAGGTCAATCATGAAAAAGTGGATCCGCCTGCAGGGGCTTTTTGTATTTATCGGTCTTTCACTGGTATTGACGATTTTCTGGCTTGTTTTGCTGGACGGAATTGTCAAACGTACCATTGAATCATACGGCACAAGGGCCGTGGGGGCAAAGGTGGAACTGGCCGACGCCGATGTCAAGCTGTTCCCCCTGGGACTGACCCTGGAGGGGCTTGCCGTGACCAATCCGGATAAACCCATGGAAAACATCGTGGAGATTTCCCGAACCGCCCTTCTGCTGGATCCGTTGCAGCTGTTGCGGCGCAAAATCATCGTCGACGAGATGTCGCTGACGGGTATCCGCTTAAATACAGCGCGCAAGACTTCCGGTGCGGTTAAAACATCCAGGCCCAAAGAATCCCAGCAGGCACCTAAAAAGCCGGCCGGCGGTTTTTGCGACGATGTCAGTCTGCCCGCCATCGACAGTTTGGATGTCCAGAAGATCCTTTCAGCGGAAAAACTCGAGTCCCTGGAGCTGATTCAAAAACTTCAAAATGAAATTCAGGGGGAAAATAATAACTGGCAGAAGCGGCTGCAGGAACTTCCAGGAAAGGAAAAGTTTGATCTCTACCGCAGCCGCATTGAAAAACTTAAATCCGGTTCCGGGGGATTCGGGGCCGGTTTGCTGGGCTCGGTGGGGGACGTGGCTTCTCTGCAGAAGGAGATCCAGGCGGATCTTGACCGCCTGAAAAATGCCCAAAAGGAATTCGACCAGTTGAAAGCGGGCGTCGGCGGCCAGATTCAACAAATTTCCGCAGCGCCCCTGAAGGACGTCGAACGGCTTAAACAAAAATATGCCCTCTCGCCCCAGGGCCTCGACAATCTGGGCAAACTGGTCTTGGGTCAGAAAGTCTGCGGAGGGCTTCAAAAAGCGGCGGAATGGTATGAACGGGTAAAATTCGTTCTGGAACGCTCCAAACCGAAAGGGGACAAAGAAAAAGAAGTCAAACCGCAGCGGGGCGCGGGGACCTATGTCCGCTTCAGGGAATATAAGCCCCTGCCGGATTTTCTGATACGGCGCGCCCGAGCTTCTTTTGTGATCGAGGCCGGCGAATTTTCCGGTAAAATTGAAAACATCACCCCGGACCAGGATATCCTCGGGCGACCACTGACCTTTGTATTTTCCGGCGAGAAACTCAAGCAGTTCCAAGCCCTTAAAATGGAGGGCAGCATCAATCGGGTCGATCCGGAAAATCCCGCGGACCGGATTGCCTTGCAGATAAGGGAATATAAACTGCGGAATGCTTCTCTGTCCTCATCGGCAGACCTGCCGGTGACGATAAAGGAAGGACTGGCCGATATGGACCTCCAGGCAAAGCTGGAGGGGAGCAGTCTGAACGGCAACCTGACCGCCGGGGTTAAATCGGCAAGCTTCGGGACCGGCGAGGGGGCCGGCAAGGGGGCTGTTCTGAGTGCGATCGGGCCTGCACTGGCACAGCTTTCGGGCTTTACTGTCAAGGTGGATGTCAGCGGAACGGTCAGCGACTATCAGATGCGACTGTCTTCCGACCTGGACCAGGCATTGAAATCCGCGGCCGGGAAAATGATCCAGCAGCAGGTGGAAAAATTTGAAAAAGATTTGAAAGGGGCGGTTCTGGCAAAAGCGAACGGCCCCCTTGATCAGCTCAAAACCGATCAAAACAGCTTGAATGTCATCGGATCGCAGCTGGCGGACCGGCTGAAGCTGGGATCGGGCCTGCTGGGCAATGTGAAGCGGCCGTTCTAACTCCCTTTGAAAAAAATATATGCAGTGTGAAAGGGGGCAAGCGGAAAAGATCATCCGCTTGCCCCCTTTTGTTGGCGATGAACGGCGGGCTAAAAAGGCTATTCGGAAACGGTCTGCCCGCAACCTTTCTTTAGACGGGATTTATAAAACGCCCAAGCCTTCTGATTGGAACGGTCTTTAAATACCTGGCGGCTGATCTGTTCCGAAAGATTTTTGGGAAGGGGGCGGGGGTTGCCCATATTCCGGGCCAGGTAATAAATCCGGGCGGACTCTTCCAGGTAGATGGTCGCCAGCACGGCTTCGACCAGGCTGCCTCCCACCACCAGGGTGCCGTGTCCTTTCTGCAGCAGGGCCCGGGCGCTTCCCAGACAGTCCGCAACCTGCCGCGCCCGCTCGTTGCTGTTGACCTGACCGAGGCTTTCGAATACCCGGATATTTCCATGAAAGATGGTGCCGTAATGGTGAATGGGAAGAAATTCATCTATCACGGTGCCCAAGGCAATGGCATAGGGCGGGTGGGCATGGACGACGGCGTTGACGTCCTTTCTGGAGTTATAAATGGCGTGATGGGCCGCGGCGGTTTCGGGGGGGGCGTCCAGTGAGCGGATCTCGATATCTTCTTTCGCTAGGAGGGTATGGCCGCGGCTGGAATTAATGAGCATGCGGCGGGAATCGATGCGGCAGCTGAGGCTGAAAAATGCCGTGGCCAGACCTTCATTTTCCAGTATCCGGCAGGCTGTGATAAACTCTTCCATATACGGGTCCATGAGCCTTCCCCTTGTTCTGCAATTTCTTTTGAAAAATTCAGAAATAAAAAAACCATCTTTTCATAGGGTCCGGTAGCGCCTCCCGGCCCGACAGGCTGTTGAAAAACAGGAATCAGGGCGCCAGGCAAGGCGCGCGGCGATTCGGCAAGCGCAGCATGTCGGCATATGTGAGCATTGGCGAGAGCCGCGCAACGCTGCTTGGCGGCTCCAGGCGCTTTTTTCAAGGGACTGTGAAGCCGGCTTCAGCCAGCTTGAGCCAGTTGTCCCAGGCCCGCCGAATCCGGTCCTGCCGGGACAGGGCCGTCCCATGGGTCTCTATTTCCTTTTTACTGAAATAGCGAACCGCTTCTTTCCCCAGACATTGGGCCTGATACTGGAGCCGGGCGGATTCGTCCAGAAAAACCGCCCGGACCACGGCTTCTTCTACGCTGCCGCCGGTGACGACATTGCCGTTGCCCCTGAGCAGGATGGCGTTTTTAATGCCAAGTTTCTCGATCATCTGATCACCGACATGCGCTACATCCCCAAGCTGGGGTTCGTCCAGCAGGGCGGTTTCTCCCATCAGGATGGCACCGAAATCATGGACCGGCCGGACCGGCTCCATGCGAATGCCGAACACTTCGCACCAGGGGCTCTGGGTGCGGGCAATCGCCATCACTTCCGGCCGGGCCTTGTAGATGTTGACATGCAGAAAAACCTCGTTGGGAGCGCCGCCGGGAGAATTTTTGGTCAACTTGTTTCCCTTAAAGTCGACGGTTTCGATTTCATCGGGCTTCACAAAGGCCAGCGCATCCCTGGTGGTAATCAGGCATTTTTCTTCGCCGGGGATGCGGGCGGAAATATGACCGAAACTTTCATTGAGCCCCTTAAAGGATAGTATTTTTCCTCCGTCACACAGGGATTGTTGCAAGCGGTCTAGGGAAATGGTCATGCGCTGTCCTCCTTTGGGTTGGGAGTCCATGGTTGATGAAAAAAATCGTTAAGGTCATTCAGAAAGTCCCAGTTGGCTGTGCTTGAGTCAACTTGTGCTTTGGAGACAACCTTATTTTTATTACAAAAGCATTAAATGTTACGGCGTCATTTCAGCGAGGGTAATAAAACCATTTTGCGATAAAAGATTTATTTTTTAAAACTATAGAAGGTAAGGAAAGACGTGTCAAGAGGAGCGTATCTTGCGGCGTGATCAGGGGGTGTCAAAAACAGCTTTTGTAAAATAACAGCGAACATGTTAAATCCGGGGTGCGCAAATCGACCGAACAGATGAAAGGATGTATCCGAAATGACGCTTGATTTAAACCGGATTCCGGATCGGGTTCAGAAGATTCACCTGATCGCCGTCTGCGGTACGGCCATGGGGGCCCTGGCTTCCATGCTCAAGGATATGGGTTATGCGGTGACCGGGTCGGATCATAATGTCTATCCGCCCATGAGCCACTTTTTAGTACAGAAGGGGATTGTATTAAAAGAAGGTTTCAGTGGGGAAAATATCGCTTATGGTCCGGACTTGGTGGTGGTGGGTAACGCGGTTTTAAAGGACAACCCCGAAGTCGAGATGATGAACCGGATGGAGATCCCTTACTGCTCCATGCCCCAGGCCGTGAATCGTTTTGTGGTTGCCGGTAAAAAGTCGATCCTCATCACCGGGACCCACGGCAAAACCACTACATCCTCCATTATCGCCTGGCTGCTGTTCAAGGCCGGCCTGGACCCGTCGTTTATCATCGGCGGGATCCTGAAAAACTTCAAGAGCAATTACCGCCTGGGAAAAGGACCCTATGTCGTTATTGAGGGGGACGAATACGATACCGCCTATTTCGACAAGGGGCCAAAATTTTTGCATTATGACCCGGCCGTCGCCCTGTTGACCAGCGTGGAATTCGACCATGCCGACATTTTCAAGGATCTTGGCCATGTAAAGGAAGCCTTCGGCATGTTCGTTTCAAGGATGTCGCCCGAGAGCATGCTGCTGGCGGTAGACAACGACGAAAATGTGAATGAACTGATCGGCCGTTGCGGCTGCCGGCTGGAGCGCTACGGGCGCGATCCCGGCTCAACCTGGCGGATGGGGGTTGAACGCGTTGCCGCCCCCTGGACCGGATTTGAAATTTTTCAGAACGGCAATCCTTATCATCGTTTCAAAACCCGTCTGATGGGGGGGCATAACCTGCTCAATACCCTGGCGGCGGTTGCCGTCGCCGATCATTTGCAAATACCGAAAGCGGTGATTGCCGGAGCTCTCGAAGCGTTTGAGGGAATTAAACGACGCCAGGAGATACGGGGCGAAAAACGGGGCGTCACCGTCATGGACGATTTTGCCCATCACCCCACCGCGGTGCGGGAAACCATCCGGGCGGTTAGGCCCTTTTGCGGCAGCGGCCGCCTGGTGGCCGTGTTTGAACCCCGCACCAATACCAGCATGCGCAAGGTCTTTCAGGATGTCTATCCCCTCGCTTTTGACGGCGCCGATCTTGTCTGCATCCGCAAGCCGCCCCTGCTGAAAAAAGTGCCGCCGGCCGAGTGGTTTTCCTCCGAAAAACTGGTGGCGGATTTAAAAAAAGCGGGACGGAACGCCTATTTTTTTGAGGACACCGACCGCATCATCGATTTCCTGGTTGAAAATACCCGGTCGGGGGATGTGGTCCTGATCATGTCCAACGGGGGATTCGATAATATTCACGAAAGACTGCTGACAGCGCTGTCGAGTTGAGCCTTACTCATACCGCAGGGCTTCGATGGGGTCCAGTCCGGCTGCTTTGCGGGCCGGATAGAATCCGAAAAATATTCCCACCGCCGCGGCAAAGGTGGAAGACAGCAGCAGGGCCGACGGCGCTATCAGCGTTGGCCATTTTAAAAAATGGGCCACCAGCTGAGAAGCGAGCAACCCCAGGAAAATGCCGATGATCCCGCCGATCAGGCTGAGCACCAGCGCTTCCATTAAAAACTGGTAGAGAATATCCCGCTGCCGGGCCCCCACGGCCATGCGGATGCCGATTTCGCGGGTTCGTTCCGTAACGGAGACCAGCATGATGTTCATGATGCCGATTCCCCCCACCAGCAGCGAAATGGAGGCAATGGCCCCCAGCAGGATCGTCATGACATTGGCGGAGGCTTCGGCCGTGGACATGGCTTCGGTTAAATTGCGAATTGAAAAATCATTTTCCTGGCCGGCCCGAATGCGGTGGCGCTGCTGCAATAGCCGTGTGATTTCGTCCTCGGCCCTCTTCATGACGTCCGCAGCGGTGGCCTGAACCATAATGGCACGCACCATGCCGGGAAAACGGGATCCGAACAGGAGCCGCTGACCGGTTGTCAGGGGCACATAAACGACGTCATCCTGATCCTGCCCCCAGGTGGTTTGCCCCTTTAAGGCGAGCACCCCGATGACGGTAAAGGGGAATTTATTAATTCTCACAATCTGGCCGGCGGGGTCCATTTCCCCGAACAGGCTGTTTGCCACCGTCTGTCCCAGGAGGCAGACCTTGGCGGCGCCGGCCAGGTCGGTGGCGTTAAAAGGCCTTCCTGAAACGGTCGCCCAGTCGCGGATCAGGAGCGCCTCCGGGGTGGTTGCGATGGTGTTGGTTGACCAGTTCTGATTTTCGTATACGATTTGGGACGTTCCGCCCAATGTGGGGGCCACATGCCTGACGACCGCTATTTCTTCGGAAATGGCTTTGGCATCTTCTACGGTCAGGGTGGGGGCCGAGCCCATGCCCCGGCGCACGCCGCCGCTGGTGGTGCTGCCCGACATGACAATCAGCAGGTTGGAGCCCATGGAGGCAATCTGCTCTTGAATGCGGGCTTTGGCGCCGGAACCGATCGCGACCATGGTAATCACGGCACCCACGCCGATGATGATTCCCAGCATGGTCAGGCCGGAGCGCAGCTTGTTGCGGCCGATGGCTTTCAGGGCCACGCGTAACGTCAGAAGCAAATTCATGGGGCCACCTCATTGTTCAATACCGGCAGTTGGGCCAGGTCCATGGAGGCCTGCCGGGGTTCGACCCGGTTGTCCGCCGTCACTTTTCCGTCCCGGAACTGGATATGACGGCCGGCATAAGCGGCGATATCCGGTTCGTGGGTTACCAGTAAAACGGTAATACTGGAATGCCGGTTGAGATTCTGGAAAATTTCCATAATCTCCAGGCTGGTGCGCGTGTCAAGGTTGCCGGTGGGTTCATCGGCCAGGATTAGCGCCGGTTGGTTCACCAGGGCGCGGGCGATGGCGACGCGCTGCTGCTGGCCGCCGGAAAGCTGGCTGGGGATGTGATGCTCTCGGCCGTCCAGACCCAGCATCCGCAGGGCTTCCTGGGCGCGCCGGCGCCGGTCTTTGGCAGACGTGCCGTTGTAATACAGGGGAAGCTCGACGTTTTCAAGCGCCGATGTGCGACTCAGCAGGTTGAAATTCTGAAAGACAAACCCGATGTTTTTGTTTCGAATGTGCGCCAGCTGATCTTTATTCAGGGAGGATACATCGTCTTGCTCCAGCAGAAACCGTCCCCGGGTGGGCCGATCCAGGCAGCCGAGGATATTCATGAGGGTCGACTTGCCGGACCCGGAAGCGCCCATGATCGCGACAAACTCGCCTTTCTGGACGCTTAGACTCACACCCCTCAGGGCATGAACCCGGGTTTCCCCCAGATGGTAAATTTTAACCAGGTTTTCGACATAGATCAGTTCAGGCATATCAAATCCTTGGGACATTTAGCGGGGGCCGCCGAACCTTGGCAGGCCGGGCGCCGGCGAGTTCCCCGTATTTTTTGAACCGTTTTCGGCGGCGCCAATGATAATTTCCCCGTCTTCCTTCAGATCGCCGGAAAGAACTTCGGTAAAAACGCCGTCGGAAATCCCGGTGGTGATTTCCACCGGCGCCGGTTGCTGCTGGGGAACGGGCACCCAGACCCTGTAAACCGGGGCGGTGGCCCCGCGATCTTCTGAACGACGGGCCATTTGGTCATATTTCTGCCCCTGTTCTTCATTGAGCAGCGCTCGGATTCTGGGCCGGGTTTCCTGCCGTATTTTTTGGATTTTCTCCTGATTCCCGCCGGCCGCTTCGATTTGACTGCGCGATTCTCTGAAAATCCGGGAGACCGCCTCGCGTTGATCGGGGGTCAGGTTCAACTCGGCCAGCAACCTTTCCCGGCTGCTCGAACCGGTGGATTCCGTTTTTTGCGAAGGATTGGCGGTACTGCTTGTTTTAGCCGCAGAAGCCTCGCGTTTTGCAAATTCGGGACGGAAACGAAGGGCGGCATTGGGGATTTTTAAAATGTCATCGCGCCGGGCCACCAGGATGGAGGCGTTTGCGGTCATCCCGGGCCTGAGCTTCATTTCCGGGTTTTTCACGCGGATCACCACGATGTACGAGACAACGTTTTGCACGGTAAGGGGAGCGTTGCGGATTTCCGTGACTTTGCCTCTGAAAGTATTTTGAGGGTAAGCATCCACGGTAAAGTGTGTTTCCTGCCCTTCGGATACACGGCCGATGTCCGCCTCGCTGACATTGGCCTCCACCTGCATGTCGGTCAGGTCCTGGGCGATTGTAAAGAGAGTAGGGGCCTGCAGACTGGCGGCAACGGTCTGGCCGACATCGACATTGCGGGAAATGACGATTCCATTTACCGGTGCGCTGATCCGGGTGTGGTCCAGATTGAGCTGGGCGATTTCCAGTTCGGCTTCGACCTGTTTCAGGGCGGCCCGGGCGGAAGCCAACCGGGCCTTTGAGGATTCGAACTGGGCTTCGGCTGCGCTCTGCTGCGCCTGGACGGCCTCCAACTGGGCAAGCGCCGAATCATAAGCGGTCTGGGCCGCGTCCTTTTCGCTGGCGGCAATAAGGTTTTTACTGAAAAGTTCCATGTTGCGGTCCAGATTCCGGCGGGTATCGGCGACCGCTACCTTGGCCTTGACGACATTGGCTTTGCCGACGTCCAGATTCGATCGGGCGGTGCCGATATCGGCTTCGGCGTTTAATATGGAAGCCCGGGCGTTTTGGACTTTCGCTGCGGTTTGATTCACCTGGGCCTTAAAGGTGGCGGGATCGATCTGGGCGATGAGCTGCCCCTTGGTGACCGGCGAGTTGTAATCGGCATATAGATTCTAAATGGTGCCGGACACCTGGGACCCCACCAGAACGGTTATGACGGGATTGACCGTGCCGTTGGCGGTTACCTGGGAAGACAGGCTGCCGCGCTCCACCCTTGCAGTGCGGTATTGCACTTCTTTCGATTTGCTTCGGTTAAAATAGGTATAACCGGCAGATGCTCCGGTGATGAGGAGGATTCCCAGTATCCAGTATAACGATTTATGTTTCATTTCTCATTTCCTTACCGGTTTAACCCCATGGTTTTTTCGATGCGGGCTTCGGCAACCTTATAGTCATACAGGGCGTTGATATGATTCGCCCGGGCATTTGCCAGCAGCACTTCGGCGTCGTTGATTTCAAGTGGCTGGCCCACCCCCACCTGATAGCGGCCGCTGGCCAGCTCGTAATTTTCCCTGGCCTGAACCAGGGACTTTTCCGTAACGGCGATTCGTTCGGTGGACTCTTTAAAGCTCAAATAAGCCTGTTCAGCTTCCAGGCGGATGTTCTGTCGCAGCGTTTCTTCCTGCGCCGCCAGATTGCGCAGCTGGGCCCTGGCTTCGGCGATCTGGTTTTGAGTGGAAAAACCGCTGAAAATCGGAATTGTCAGCGAAGCGCCGATGCTGAGGTCCCAGGCCATGTCATTGGGGACCTCGTCGCTGCGCCAGGTATTGCTCAGGTTCCCGGAGATGGTGGGGTAGTAACCGGAACGGGCCAGCTCCACCGCGGCTTCCTGGCTGCGCGCCCTGGCTTTTAGCTGCAGCATCTCGGGGCGGCGGATGAGGGCCGCCTGCAGGATTTCGTCCAGGGAAATCGGCTTCGGTTTAAATTCAACGCGCTCATCAACGGCAAACGCCAGTCCTTCCCGCAGCCCGATGGCATTGTTGAGACGGGCCCGCGCCACCTGATAGCTGTTTTTGGCGCGAATCAGCGCCAGTTGGACATTGGCAAGATCAACTTCCGCCTTGGTGACGTCGATTTTTGAACGGGTGCCGGCCCGATAAAATCCTTCGGCCTGGGTCAGCCGCTGCTGATTCTGGGTCAAGGTTTCTTCCGCGACCTGAATAAGGGCCAGAGCCTGCAAAACGCCGTAGAATGTCTCTTTGACGTTCAGGACAACAACCTGCTTGGTGGTCTGCAGGTCCTGTTCACCGGCGGCGGCGTTTTCCCGGTTGATTTTGACGGTACTGGACGTGCGCCCAAAATCGTAAATCAATTGATTCAGGCTGGGTCCCATCGCGTAGATATCGCTGAAGTTCCAGTTGTAGGTCGGGGGCCTTGAGCCGGAATAGTTTGTCGTTGCGGCGGCGTATGAGTTTTTGAAATCAACCTGGGGATAATAGGCCGCCAGGGCCTGTTCCACTTTGGCTTTCTGGGCATCCAGCGTGGCCTGCCCGGCGCTGAGCGACGGGTGGTATTTCAATGCGAGCGCAATACAGGCTTCCAGTGATAACGGTGCGCCTGCCGGGGGCAGGCCTTCCTGCGCCGTTGCAGCAAGGGGCGCAAGCAGATAGATCAAAACGATCCCCCCGCAAAATAATCTTCCTGTAATACCAGTCGGTTTCATTCGCAGATCCTCACACAACCCGCCTTATGGAAAGGCGGGCTTCAAAAATGATGTTTAACGCTATATGTCGATAAGTCGCTGCGGGCCGACAATCGGTTACATGATATTTATTGTAACCTTTTCAAAACAGGCGGCGACTTAATTGCTGAAAGCATGATTTGTGACAGCCCGGAACTGGGGCTGCAGCTGATAGCCTTGAATTTCATGTCGCTGGTTTGTCGGTCGAAAGATTTCAGCCGGTGGCAGGGTCAATTTTGCGTTGACCCCTGAAGGGAAGTCGCCTATACCGTTGACATGCAAACCGACCCTTGCAAGCCCAGTGACCGCGATATCGTCCGAAGGGTTGTGGACGGCGATGTAAATGCCTTTGAGCTGCTGATCAAGAGGCATCAAGCGACGGTCTTGCGGATCGTAAAGAGGCATTTGCCTCCGGCTGAAGTGGAGGAAACCGTTCAGGAAGTTTTTATAAAGACCTATCGCGCGCTGCCGGCTTTCAAGGGAGCCGGCGGTTTTTCGAGCTGGCTGTGCGCTATTGCCGTGAGAACCTGCTATGATTACTGGCGCAAGGCATACCGCGGCAGGGAAATTCCACTGAGCGAATTGACCGACAGGCATCAGCAGTGGCTTGAGAACATGATGTCCGACGGCTCGGAGGAATGGTCAGGGCCAAAAGGATACCGAAGCGAAGCCGGCGAGGTGCTTGACTGGGCTTTGGACAGGTTGCCCGCTGAAGAAAGAATGGTCCTTGAGCTGGTTTACCTTGAAGGCCATTCGGTGAAGGAAGCCGCAAAGCTGCTGGGATGGAGTGTTCCCAACGTAAAAGTCCGCTCGTTTCGCGCACGCAAGAAACTCGAAAAAACACTCAACCGCATGATTCTTAAGCAGGGCAGGGAGGGCGCCCATGAAACCTAGCGAAGACCGAATGGAAGTATTAAAGAAAATTCTGACGCAGGCCTATCGTCAAAAAGAGACACTGGCGCTTGACGACCGCTGGCAGGCGAATGTGATGCGGCATGTCAGAAACATCGGGCCGTTACAATTCAGACCGGACCCGCTGATGCAGTTCGGGCAGTTTGTGTGGCGGCTTGCGCCGGTTACCTGCCTGCTGATCATCTTGTCGGCGTTCGTTTTGCTGAAATTTGATTTTACGCCGGAATACAATATGCTCATAGCGTTTGTCCCGGACGCGGAAGAAATCAGCTTGGCGCAGCTTCTGCCGCTCTAATTCGTGTAAAATTCAGGTGACACGATGAAAAAATGGAAACTGATTTCAGGGGTATTGCTGGTATTTGCCCTCGGCGTGCTGATCGGATCGCTGGGTACCGGATTTTATCATCAGTATCTTTTTGATCGTTTCAGGAAAGATTCTGCCGAAAGAAAGGCGTTTGTTCTGAAACAATTTTCTGAACGACTCGATTTGACAGAAGACCAGCAACAGGCTTTTAAAAGCATTATCGATCAGGTGGACCAGCAGCGACGGGAACAGATCCTGAAAAATCGTTCCGAGTTCAAGAAAATAAGAGATGAAAGTTATGAACGGATGAAAAAGGTCCTGAACCCCGATCAGCAGAACGCATTTGAGGAGTTGATTAAAGAGATTCGAAATCGGCGCAAAGCTAAACCCCAGACAGAACGCTAAGAACATTGCTGTAAATTTAAATCATTACAGCATATGTTGGGAATCGTCAGTTTTTTAGCCTCACATCTTTCCCCCGCAGCCTTTTTCTTAACCTGCAGCCAGGTGTCTTCCTCAGCATTTTATTATTGACAAGACGGCCGCTTTTCGTTAACCAAACCTTTTCATTAAGTTAACCAAAATTGGCATGGCTTGATATGAAAGATCGAATTTTAAAAGCACTCCGGTCGGATACTGGTATTGTTTCGGGCGAGGCATTGAGCCGGGCGCTGGGAGTATCACGGGTTTCCATCTGGAAACACATCAGGAATCTGCAGGACTGCGGATACCCGATTGTCAGCTCGGCCAAGGGTTACCGCCTCGACGGTTCCTTCGACGCCCTTTTTCCCTGGGAATTTTCCGGGCGCGAAACCAAGATTCATTATTTTCCAGAGGCGACTTCCACCATGGAGATCGCCAAAGAGATGGCCCGCAAGGGCTGCCCGCACTTTACCGTTGTGATTGCCGGCCGTCAGCAGCAGGGACGGGGCCGGCTAAAGCGGGTCTGGCTTTCGGCGGAAGGCGGCCTATACTTTACCATGGTCTTGCGGCCGCCGGTACCCACCGCCCTGTCGCCCCGGATCAATTTTCTGGCTTCGCTGGTCCTGGCGCAGACATTGCAGCGCCTGTACTGCGTTGATGCTAAAGTCAAGTGGCCCAATGATATTCTGGTGGGCGGCAAAAAAATTTCAGGGATGCTCGCTGAAATGGAAGCCGAATCCGACATGGTTACCTTCATCAACATCGGCATCGGGGTGAACGTCAACAACGACCCCTCCGACAGGGAGCCGGCCGCCACGTCCCTGAAAAAGATCCACGGGAAAGCGTTTTTACGAAAAAAGCTGCTTACGGACTTTCTGGACGCATTTGAAAACCGCCTGGAAACCCTCTCCCTGGAGGCCGTGATACCGGAATGGAAACGCCATACCCTGACCCTAGGGCGGCAGGTGAAAATCGTGACGACCCGGGAGACCGTGGAAGGCCTCGCAATGGATGTGGATGAGAACGGCGCCCTGCTGCTGGAGCTTGCGGACGGGTCCGTAAAGAAAATCGTGAGCGGGGACTGCTTTCAATAATTTAAATATATACAAGGAGTTAATATTATAATGGATAATTCGGAACAACTTCGTTTAACGGTGTATGCATCGCTCCTGGCGGCGCTGACGGCAGCCGGCGCCTATCTGATCATTCCCATCGGCCCGGTGCCGATATCGCTGCAGACGCTGTTTATTTATCTGACAGGACTGCTGCTGGGAAGCCGCTGGGGAGCGGCCAGCGTGGCGGTATATTTATTGGCCGGGGCTTGCGGGCTTCCGGTCTTTGCGGGCGGAACCGGCGGCATCGGGCGGCTGGCGGGACCCACCGGGGGGTATCTTTTCGGTTATCTGGCGGCTGTATTTGTCATCGGCCTGATCACGGAAAAGGCGAACCGGCGCTGGATGATGGATGTGGCCGCCATGACGGCGGGCACCCTCATTATCTATACTGCCGGTGTATTCTGGCTTAAAACCGTTACCGGCATGACGATAGGCAGAGCCGTGACCGTGGGGATGCTCCCCTTTCTGGTGGGCGACACTCTCAAAATCATTGCCGCCGTTCCGATCGTCCGGGCGGTGCGCCCGCTGCTGCATTTAAGACAGGTAAGCGTTGAAGCCTAAAGTGATCATCGCGACTGAAAATTTAAGCCATCGCTTTTCCAGCGGCAGGCTGGGTATTGACCGCATCACCCTCTCCGTCGGTGAAGGAGAATTTGTGGTGATTGCAGGACCCAACGGTTCCGGCAAAACCACGTTTATCCGCCATTTGAACGGACTGCTGAAGCCGACGGCCGGCAGGGTCCTGCTGGACGGCGTGGAGGTGGCCCGGGATGTCATGCGGGCGCGGCAGATGGTGGGGATGGTGTTTCAAGATCCTGACAGCCAGATCGTGGGCGAGACCGTTTATGACGATGTGGCTTTCGGGCCGGAAAACCTCTCCCTGGACCGCAATGAAATCCATAACCGGGTGGATGCATCATTGCAGGCGGTCGGACTTTCCCATCTGGCCGACCAGCGGCCGCATCTGCTTTCGGGCGGCGAGAAACGCCGGCTGGCAATCGCCGGGGTCCTGGCCATGCAGCCCAGGGTGATCATTTTCGATGAGCCCTTTTCCAGCCTCGATTACCCCGGTGTGCGTCAGGTGCTACAGCAGATTGTCCGGCTGCATCAGTCCGGGCATACGATTCTGGTGACCACCCATGATCTGGAAAAGGTGATCGCCCATGCCGGGCGTCTCATCCTGCTGGCGGACGGCAGCATTGTCAGGGACGGTCTCCCGGGAGACATCATCAGGGAAGCCGAGCTATTCGGCGTAAGAGCGCCCTGCGCCTCGCGCCTGGGACTGGAGGTAAGCTCATGGCTGAACTGACCAGCTTCAGCTACCGGGTCGGCAGCTCCATCCTCTCCGGCCTGGATGCGCGCTTCAAGCTCCTGTTTCTGGTTCTGATCAGCCTCGCCAGTACGAAGGCAGGTCTGCGGGCGATGCTGTTGGCATCCGGCGCCATGTTGTGGATGCTGTCGGATGTACGCCTGTCGCTTGCCGCCGTTTTAAGGGAATTGCGCTATTTTCTGCTCCTGCTGGTGGTTATCTTTGCCGCCCGTGCCCTGTCAACACCGGGAGGAGTTATTTTCACCACGAAATTAATGACCGTTACGCGAGAGGGGCTTTTCGACGGCGTTCTGGTCTGCTGGCGCCTGCTGCTGATCGTTTTGCTGGGTCTTGTCTTAACGGCAACCACCCGTCCGGCGGAAATACGGGCGGCGGTCGAATGGATTTTAAAACCGGTGCCGGTCGTGTCCGCGAAACGGATCGGCACCATGATGGGCCTGATCATGCGGTTTATTCCGGTGATTCTCAACCAGGCCGGAGAAACCGCCGAAGCCCAGCGGGCCAGGGGAATCGAAAACAGAAAGAACCCGGCATACCGCCTCATAAAACTGGGTATTCCGCTGATCCGGAGAACCTTTGAAAACGCGGATCGCCTGATCACGGCCATGGAGTCAAGGTGTTACAGCGAGAGCCGTACCGGCCCCACCTTGACGGCCGCCCGCAAAGATTGGGCAGCCCTCTGTGTCGTCATTGTCCTGAGTCTCTTGATGATGTTCACCTGAATCTTGCATGAAAATTTTTGAGAAACTGGAATATATTTGAAGATAACGGAATGGGAACAAATATATGATTCCAGAAATAATACCCAGATAGTAAAAAATGAATGGGTTCATTTGTTCTCAAAATTTTCACCCCTTGGGCGTGCCGTTGGGTTGCATCTGTTGCGTTATGAAGGGTTCGCAATAGTTCACTATGGCTTCACCCTTAAAGGCCTTACAGATGAAAACCACCGATGCGTGCAAAATTCAGGTTTCACATAGCATTTCAGGCAGCCATCTTCATTCCGCAATCATTTTGGATCCCGCTAATCCTTTGAAACAAACAAATTCAAAGGCATCCGAGTCCCCTGTAATGAACTGCGTGGCAAAGGCATTTGACAGGGAAACATTAGTATAGTAATTTCATAACGTTTTTGACTGCTTACCATAAAGGAGCTGTGCGCTTGAAGATCATCATTATCGGGGCCGGCGAGGTTGGATTTCATATTGCCAGCCGTTTGTCTGTTGAAAACAAGGATGTGGTCGTCATTGATAAAGACCCGGAGGCGATTCGACGCGTATCCGACAGCATTGACGTTCAGGTCATCAACGGCTCCGGCAGCAGCCCGACGGTTCTGGAAGAGGCCGGCCTTAAGCAGGCCGAGATACTTCTGGCGGTAACCGACAGCGACGAAATCAATTTGATCGCCTGCCTGGTGGCCAACGTGATTTCACCGGCAACCAAAAAGCTGGCCCGCATCCGGGATGCCGACTTTGATGCCTATCATGACACCTTCCGTGAAAAAGCCCCCCATATCGATACCATTATCAACCCGGAGACCGAAGTGGTCCGGACTATCGATCGGCTCATGGGTGTGCCCGGCGCAGCGGATGTGGAAGAGTTTGCGGACGGCCGCGTAAAGTTCATCGGCGTTCGTCTCGATAAGGGATCGCCCCTGGATGGGGTCCGGCTGGCGGAACTTTCCATGAAGATCGGTAAAACCGCACCCCTGATCGCGGCAATTGTCAGGGGGGCGGTCTTGACCATTCCCCGCGGTGATGACCGCCTGATGGCGGGCGATCTGGTGTATTTTGTTACCGAAGCGGAAAACCTGATGGATACCCTGGCGATTTTTGAAAAGCAGGTTGAGCCGGTCCGCCGGGTGATGATCGTGGGCGGGGGACGCCTGGGGCTTCGGCTGTGTCACCTCCTCGAGGAGAAAAATATTTACACCAAAATAGTGGAAAAAAATCCCGACCGCTGTCTGGAGCTTGCCAAACGCTTAAACAAGGTGGTGGTCCTCCATGGCGACGGTTCCAATCAGGAGTTGCTCAAAGAAGAGGGCATTCTGGACATGGACCTGGTGGTGACGCTGACCGACGATGAGAAGACAAACATCCTGGCCTCCCTGCTGGCCAAACGCATGGGCGCCCGCAAGACCATTACCCGAGTTACCAGCTTCAGCTATTTCGACCTGATGGAAGCCATCGGCATCGATCAGGTCGTCAGCCCCAGGCTTTCAGCCATCAATACCATCTTAAAGCACATCCGTCGCGGCAAAGTGCTTTCGGCCGTATCGCTTAAAGGCGAACAGGCTGAAATTTTAGAGGCGGTAGCCATGGAGACTTCGGATATCGTCGGCAAACCCCTTAAAAAAATTTCCTTTCCTAAAGGGGTGCTGGTAACCGTGATCATCCGGGCGGACCGGGTCATCATCCCCTCCGGCACCAGCATCATTGAACCCGGGGACCGGGTGATCATCTTTGCGTCCCGGCAGGCGGTCCCCAAGATCGAGAAATTCATGGCGGTCAAGCTGGAGTACTTTTAATGCGCTGGCGCTACATCCTGAATATCATCGGCATCCTGAACATTTTTCTGGGGATTTCAATGGTATTCGCCCTCCTTTGGGGGATGTATTATCAGGATGGGAGCGTTCAGCCGCTGACCAAATCCCTGATCATCACCCTCCTGAGCGGTTTGCTGGTCTACCTGTTTTCACGCAGCCCCAAAACGGATTATATCAGCCACAAAGAAGGCATGGCCATTGTGGCCATCGGCTGGATCTCGGTTGGATTTTTCGGCGCCCTGCCGTTTTATATCGGCGGCACCTTCGATCTGTTTGTGGACGCCTATTTTGAATCCGTTTCCGGGTTTACCACCACCGGCTCTTCGGTATTGACCAACATCGAGAGTGTGGCAAAGGGGCTGCTGTTCTGGCGCAGCCTGATCCAGTGGCTCGGCGGAATGGGAATCATTGTCCTGTCAGTGGCGATCCTGCCATTTCTGGGGGTCGGCGGCATGCAGCTTTATAAAGCCGAAGTACCCAGCCCGGTTCCCGACAAGCTCAAACCCCGGGTCCGGGACACCGCCATGATTCTCTGGAAAGTGTACGCCCTGATATCGCTTGCCCAGGTGATTTTATTGATGTTCGGCGGCATGGATCTGTTTGATTCGGTTTGCCACACCTTTACCACCATGCCCACCGGCGGATTTTCCCCCAAAAACGCGTCGATTGCCCATTACAACAGCACCTATATCGATATGGTCATCAATTTTTTCATGCTGGTAGCGGGAATTAATTTTGCCCTTCACTACCAGTTTTTAAGGGGAAATCATTTGGCTTTCTGGAAGGATTCGGAATGCCGCTTTTTTCTTGCCTCGGTGCTGGTTCTTACCGCGATCGTGAGTTTTAATGTTTACGGTTCGGTTTATCAGTCCATCGGCCAGGCCCTGCGCTACGGGTCTTTTCAGGTGATCTCGATCATTACCACCACCGGTTATGCCACCGCCGATTACGAACAGTGGCCGGCCTTTTCACAACTGGTCCTGCTCCTTTGCATGTTTATCGGCGCTTCGGCCGGCTCCACCGGCGGCGGAATGAAATGCCTGCGAGTGATGCTGTATCTGAAATACTGCTATCGGGAGCTGTTTTCCCTCATCCATCCCCATGCCGTAACCCAGATTAAAATACAGGGAAAGCCTGTCCCCGAGGACGTCATGCGCAGCGTCCTTGGATTCATGGGGCTCTATACGGGATTGTTTGCCCTGTCCGCCGTGCTGCTGACGTGGATGGGGGTCGACCTGGTGACCGCCATCGCTGCGGTTGCGGCCACTCTGGGCAATATCGGCCCGGGGTTGGGGCTGGTGGGGCCGGTGGACAACTTTGCCCAGATACCCTACCTGGGCAAATGGCTGCTGGTATGGTGCATGCTGCTGGGAAGACTTGAAATATACACGGTCATCATCCTGCTGGTGCCGGAGTTCTGGCGAAAATAATCAAATTATTTGCATTTTTTATTGACAACCGTTAAATATCACGTTAGTTAAAAAAACTTTTAAGGGGGCCGTTAACTCAGACGGTAGAGTATCTGCCTTTTAAGCAGAGAGTCGCGCGTTCGAGTCGCGCACGGCCCACCAGTCGCATACGTCCCCATCGTCTAGCCTGGTCCAGGACACCGGCCTTTCACGCCGGCAACAGGGGTTCAAATCCCCTTGGGGACGCCAACAATAGCAATAACTGATAATCTGCAAGATTTTTTTAGAAGCCCGGTATGGTGAAAAGTATGGCCATCCCGGGTTTTTTAATGCGCGGGTACTGCGGATATTTCAATGAAGAGGCTGGCGCCAACCTCTTTTTGTGGGGAATGCTAATATAACTGACTTATATGAATAGAAAAACAAAATTTGACATGCATAACGGTTATCATTCCACCGCCGATCATAATAAGAACATCGATTAAAGTCGCTTCTAATCCTTTTACCTATCCGGCCGGCCCTTGACAACATGACTCGTTTTTGGTATCGGATTTCAATTGTTGCCGCAACCGTTGGGCTTTCGTATGTTGCGGTTTATATGAGTTCCGCATACAACCATAAATTTTCGATTCAGTCCCTTCCCCAAAAGGAATTCTTATCAATTCAATTATCAATCCATTCTCCACCTTCCATTTTCTATCATTGCCATCTCTCTTGCGGAGTGGGTGGACAAAAAAGGAGCGCGGCTATTGCGGGGAATGAATAAGGGGGAATTGAACGATTGAAGAAAGGAAATGACATGAAAGCGCCGGAATTACCCACCTATGACCATCAGCCAAAACCATATGCGGGACCTTCTCTTGACGAAGTGATATCCCTGCGCCGCCGGTATTTAAGCCCGGCTTTGCTGACCTATTACAAAAAGCCCATCATGATCGTGGCCGGATCCATGCAATACCTGTTCGATGAAAAGGGGAAACGGTATCTTGACGGATTCGCCGGTATCGTGACGGTCAGTGTGGGGCACTGCCATCCCTATGTGACGCAGAAAGGCCGGGAGCAACTCGAGACCCTGCAGCACACCACCACCATCTATCTGAACCCGGTGATTGCGGAATATGGGGAGATGCTGGCGGCGCGCTTGCCCGGGAGCCTTAAGGTTTGTTATTTCGTCAATTCCGGTTCGGAAGCCAACGATCTTGCGATTCTGATGGCGCGTCTCTATACGGGAAATCACGACATCATTGCCCTGCGCAACGCCTATCACGGTGGCAGTGCGTCTACCATGGGCCTGACCGCCCACAGTACCTGGAAATACAATTACCCCCACAATCTCGGTATCCACCATGCCTTGAACCCAAATCCCTACCGGGGTCCATGGGGTTATGAGGATCCGAAAGCGGCGGAGAAATACGCCGATGATGTAAAGGACCTGATCGATCATTCTACACCGGGCCGGCTTGCCGGTTATTTCGCCGAGTCCATTCAAGGTGTCGGCGGAACCGTGGTGTATCCCGAAGGGTACTTGAAGCGGGCCTATGATCATGTCAGAACTGCCGGCGGCGTATGCATTGCCGACGAGGTGCAAACCGGCTTTGGTCGAACTGGTACCAAATACTGGGGTTTTGAGAATCATGGAGTGATTCCCGATATTGTGACCATGGCCAAGGGCATCGGCAATGGGGCACCCCTGGCGGCGGTGGTGACGACGCCGGAAATTGCCCAGTCCATGACCAGCCGCATTCATTTCAATACCTTTGGCGGCAATCCGGTTTCCTGCGCGATGGGCAAGGCGGTCCTGGAAGTGATCGACCGGGAGAAGATCCAGGAGAATGCCCATTTGGTTGGAGGCTATATGCTGGGCGGCTTCCGCAGGCTCATGGGAAAGCACGATCTTATCGGGGACGTCCGCGGCATGGGTCTCATGACGGGCATCGAGCTGGTCAAGGATAGGACGTCGAAGGAGCCGGCAACACAGGAATGCGCCCAAGTGTTCGAACGGGCGAAGGACATGGGACTTCTGGTGGGCAAGGGAGGCCTGCGCGGGAATACGTTGCGTATCAAGCCACCCATGTGCATCACTAAGGCGGACGTAGATTTCTTGATTGAGGTGCTCGACATAGCCCTTGGCGAGCTATAGAGAAGAGCCCCCCGGCCGTGGTGGTTTACAGCGGACATCAGGGCGGGAGGACGTTATCCATTATTGCGCGGCGAACATGCCGGGAGGGGCGGCTCAAACTTTGACGTTGGCGTGTGAAAACTGCTCTTGACAACCCGGTTCGCTTTTGGTATCGGCGTCTGAACCGTTACCGCAACCGATACTTTCATATCTTTGTGGTTTGTATGAGTCTCGCACACAACCATAAATTTTCGATACAGTTCCTTTCCCAAAGGGAATTCTTGTCAATTCAATTTAATAATTGTCTCATGCGCTGCGTCGCTTGTGAGCTTCAGCTGTCTATAGCTTGAGAAAATTCCACAAGCTGCTTCCATAAGGGGAGACCTTAAGTAAGGAAGATTAAAGCGATAAGCCCTAAAGGGATAAAAATCGTGATGTCCGGGATAGCGGGCTAATGGCCGGTGTGGAATGAGTGAAAGACGGCGAATCAAAGGTGCCAGCTGCTCAGGAAACAATCAAAATACGCGAAACACTAAGGTAAGTCCAGTCTTCGAGAGGGGGGATTGAGCCATCGAAAATCCTCGGCCGGTCTGCGCGAGGATGCGACAATGACACGGGTATGGACCGGGGCAAGGGGTCGGCTCCCAAATCGAGTCTCGGCATGCTTCGATCTCCAAAAACATTATTATCAGGAGGAGGGTCTTGCAATGAAAACGTTTCGTATCATTTCGCTCGTAGCTTTATGCGGTTTGCTCGTTATTTTCGCAGCCCTTCCGGCTGCGACTCAAGCAGCGGCAGCCGCCAAGGTCATTAAAATCTATGCGAGCTGGCCGATGCAGGGGTCCATGATCCCTGAAGGCACGGCCATGTTGAATGCATCCAAGATGGCCTTGGACGAAGTGAAAGGGCAGGTTGGCGGCTACAAAATCGAGCTGGTCTTCCTGGATGATGCTTCGCCCACCACCGGCTCATGGGACGGCACCATCGAGGCCAACAACGCGCAAAAAGCCATCGCCGACACACAAGCCATGGTTTACTTCGGCACCTACAATTCCGGCGCTGCCAAGGTCTCCATGCCCTTGACCAACGAGGCCGGTATGGCGCAGATTACCCCCGCGAACAGTTACCCCGGCCTGACCAAGAGCGGTTATGCTCCCGGCGAACCGGGCATCTACCGCCCGACCGGAAAGGTCAACTACTTCCGTACGTTCGGCGCGGATGATTTTCAGGGCGCATCCGGTGCAGCCTGGGCAAAATGCCTTGGCTTCAAGAAGGTTTACATCCTTGACGACCGCCAGCTGTACGGCAAGGGCATTGCCGACGTATTCGAGAAGAGCGCCAAGAAGATCGGACTGCAAGTCGCCGCACACGATGGCGTTGAGTCCGTGAATATCGACTTTCGCGCGTTGCTCACCAAAGTCAAAGCCTCCGGTGCAGACCTTATTTACTTTGGCGGGTTAGTGGATTCCGGCGGTCCTCAGATCGCACAGCAAATGGATGCGCTGGGGCTGTTCAAGGCGGGCGCGAAACTGCTCTCCGATGACGCAATGTATTCCGACGCCGTTCCCAAAGCGGTCAACCCAAACATCCTCAACGGCAACCTGTACGTGACCTTTGCCAGCCCGGCTCTGGATCAGCTGCCCACCGACGTCGGCAAGAACTTTTATAAGAACTACAAGGTCAAGTACGGCACGGAGCCCATCGGGTGGTCCATCTACGCCTACAACGGCATGTTGGTGATCCTGGATTCGATCAAACGGGCTGCGCCGAAGATCGACAAGGCCGCCGACGTAAAGGCCAAGCGCGCTGCCGTCCTCGACGCGATGCGCGCCACAAAGGATCTGAACGGCGTTTCCGGCAAGATTACCTTCGACGCCAACGGCGATCCGACGACCTACCTCATGTCCGGGTTTCTCTTCAAAGACGGCAAGTACGTCTGGCAGAAAAATATCAGTGGCGACATGACCTGCAAGTAGCAGCATTAAGGGTATCCGGTCTTGTCCTGGCGATGGATTTTTTTCATCGCCAGGACAAGTTTTGAAAGTCATCGGCGCATGGGCGTCATGTGCGTGGTGCTAAGAAGATCCTCATATCATTTTGAAAAGGGATGAGATTAGATGACTCAGACTGAACTTTTCATTCAACTCCTCCTCAACGCCGTCACGCTCGGTTCTTACCTGGCCTTGATCGCCTTGGGCTACACCATGGTGTATGGCATCATCGAGCTGATCAATTTTGCCCACGGCGACGTCTTCATGTTGGGCTTCATGATTTCACTGACCTTCCTGGGATTTCTCGATGTCAACTCTACCCTGGGAGGCTGGCAGCTGTGGGTCATTACCTTCGGTGTCATGTTTGTGACCATGCTCTGCACGGGAACGATTAATATGCTGATTGATCGCGTCGGCTATAAACCGTTGCGCCGTGCCCCGCGTCTGGCTGCGCTCATTACAGCCGTCGGCATGTCCTTCATGTTGGAGAATCTGGGAATGATCTGGAAGGGTCCCAGTCAGATCAACTATCCGAACATCTTTCCCGCGATCGATATCCTGAACGATGTACTGGGAATCAAGACAGCCGTGCTGTTTACGACCAAAGATGTGTTTCTGATGGGCGTCACCGTGCCGCTGATGGTCTTCTTGATCATGTTCATTCGGAACACCAAGATGGGCAAGGCCATGCGGGCCACGGCTCAGGATCGCGAGGCGGCGGCGCTTATGGGCATCAACGTCGAGACGGTGATTCGCAACACGTTTTTTATAGGAGGCGCCCTCGCCGGTGCGGCCGGCATGATGGTAGGCCTCTATTTGAACACCGGCCGTTACCTGATGGGCTTTGACGCCGGTCTTCTGGCTTTTACTTCCGCGGTTTTGGGAGGCATCGGCAATATCGGCGGCGCGGTCTTGGGCAGTTACGTCATCGGATTTCTCAACGCCGGCAGCGATCAGTATCTTTCTTCCGAATGGACGCGCGCTCTGGTCTTTACGATACTGATCCTGGTGCTGGTATTTAAACCGTCCGGGCTCCTGGGGGGGCGGACACCGGAGAGAGACTAAGTGGAGGGGCTATGGCTCACATTTGGCATTCATTGACAGCGCCCTGGCGAGCACTGCCGGATAGGCAGCGCCAAATCCTCTCCTGGGCCTTATCAATTTTTCTGCTCCTGATCTTCCCACTCGTTGACAAGGCATTCAGGTGGGGCATCGCCAACGACGTAACCGACGTGCTGGTCCTGGTGATCCTGGCCCTGGGCCTGAACATCGTCGTCGGCTATGCCGGCCTGCTCGATCTGGGTTACGCCGCCTTTTTTGCGATCGGCGCATACACCACGGGCATCCTCACTTGGCCGCCGCATCACCTGGAATGGAACTTTTGGATCGTTATCTGGGCCGCCGTGATCGTCGCCGCCTTTTTCGGCGTCGTTATCGGCACGCCAACGCTGCGCCTGCGCGGTGACTATCTGGCCATCGTCACGCTTGCTTTTGGCGAGATCGTGCCGGTTGTCTTCCGTAATTTGGGAAGTTTGACGATTGGTGTCGGACCCTGGCGGCTGCTTACCGACTTTAACTTGACCAACGGGGTACAGGGACTGAACCCGGTCGGGCGCCCGTC
This sequence comes from Thermodesulfobacteriota bacterium, assembly GCA_040757625.1. GTDB lineage: Bacteria > Desulfobacterota > Desulfobacteria > Desulfobacterales > JARGFK01 > JARGFK01. The sequence continues at coordinate 125,997 of JBFLWU010000003.1, forward strand.
GATTTTGGGATTTAAGTTCAGCTTCGACCCCATGCCCTGGTATTATCTGATACTGATCATTGCCGGCCTCGTTATTTTCGCGAACACACGCCTGCAGCATTCGCGCCTGGGCCGGGCCTGGATGGCGCTGCGCGAGGACGAGACCGCCGCGGACTGCATGGGGGTCGACCCGATTCGAACCAAGCTCCTGGCTTTTGCCATCGGCGCCTCTTTCTCCGGTTTTTCGGGAGCATTCTACGCGGCCAAGCTGCAGGCAATCTTTCCGGAGCTGTTCAAGTTCAATTTGTCGGTCATGATCCTGTGCATGGTCATTCTCGGCGGCATGGGCAACATCAAGGGAGTCGTGATCGGCGGCATGCTGCTCCAGCTCTTTGACCGCGTCGTCCTGACCCAGACCACCATCTTCGCGCGCAGCATCGGTCAGGCGCTTCACATTGCTCCGCTGACAACGATCGACCTCTCTCTGTGGCGCTGGTTCTTCTTTGGCTTGGCGATGGTCGTCATCATGGTGCTCAGGCCGGAAGGACTCTTTCCCAGCGCCGAACGGCGCGCCGAACTGCATGCGGCTGAAGAAGAAACGCCCCTGCCGACAGAAAGAGGGTAACGGAGGAGATCGTCATGGCATTGTTGGAAGCTCGAAGAATCTGTAAGCAATTTGGCGGATTGGCAGCGCTGAGCGACCTCGACCTCAATATTGAGAAAGGCATGATTGCAAGCCTGATCGGCCCGAACGGCGCCGGCAAAACGACCTTTTTCAATATGGTCTCCGGCATTTACAAGCCGACGTCGGGTCAGATATTGTTGGAGGGCAGAGAGATCGGCGGTCTGCGTCCCAATCGCGCAACCGCGCTGGGGCTGGGACGGACCTTCCAAAATATCCGTCTGTTCAGCAACATGACCGCCCTCGAGAATGTGCTGGTCGGCATGAATTGCCGCCTGAAGTCGACTTGGTACGGCGCGTTGCTGCGATCCCGGTCTGTGGTGCAGGAGGAGGTCAAAGCGCGTGAGCATGCCCTGGAACTCTTGGCGTATGTTGGATTGGGCGGCAATGGCCAGACGCTCGCCAAGAACCTGCCCTACGGACTTCAGCGCCGCCTGGAGATTGCACGGGCCCTGGCGACCGGTCCGAAACTCATGCTCTTGGACGAGCCTACTGCCGGCATGAACCCGCAGGAAACAGTAGCTGCGATGACGCTGATCAAGCGCGTGCGCGACGAGCTGGGTATCACGATCCTGCTCATCGAGCATGACATGAAAGTGGTAATGGGTATTTCGGAATGGATCACAGTTCTGGATTATGGCGCTAAAATTGCGGAAGGGACGCCGGAGCAGGTGCGCACCAATCCCAAAGTCATCGAAGCCTATCTCGGCAAAGGGGTGGCCACGGGGACCCGGCGAATAAAACAAAAGGTCGTAGCGGAGACGGCGAGCCAAGAAGATGGCACTATTTGAACTCAACAACATTCACACGTATTACGGCAATATCCACGCTCTCAAAGGCATCTCTATTACCGTCGAAAAGGGCGAGATCGTTACGCTCATCGGATCGAATGGAGCCGGTAAAACAACGACGCTCAAGACGATCTCAGGCCTGCTGAAACCCAGAGAGGGGACGATCACACTCGAGGGGCGGCGCATAGACCGCGTCCCGCCCCACGACATCGTCGCATTGGGCATCTGCCAGGCGCCGGAAGGTCGCCGTATCTTTCCCCGGCTGACGACGACAGAAAATCTGGAAATGGGCGCTTTCCACCGCAATGACAAGGATGGCATCCAGCAGGACATGGAACGCGTATTTTCTCTCTTTCCGAGGTTGAAAGAACGACGGAATCAGCCGGGCGGCACACTCTCCGGCGGGGAACAGCAAATGCTGGCGATCGGGCGCGCCTTGATGTCGCGGCCGAGCATCCTGCTTCTGGACGAGCCGAGCATGGGGCTTTCGCCGGTTCTGGTCGAAACGATTTTCCAGATCATCCAGGACATTCACGCGCAGGGCACCACGATCCTCCTGGTCGAGCAGAACGCCCTCATGGCGCTCCAGGTGGCGAGTCGGGGTTATGTGCTGCAGACCGGACGCATCGTGCTGCACGACACCGCAGAGAATCTGTGCGAAAACGACATGGTGTGCAAAGCGTACCTGGGAGAGCCCTGATCGCGTGAGGCCATGACAGGCCATGCAGATGAAATGATGACTTCTTTATGCGCCTGATGCATCAGGTTCACCATAATAACGTTTAAAATCAACTGGTTAATGTGTATGCGCGGGCGCCCTTTCACGCCGGCAGCCGGGTTCAAATTTCCTTGGGGACGCCATAAAAATCAAAAGGCCCAATCCGTTCTGGTTGGGCCTTTATTAATTGAGGAACCGGAAACGGCGGTTGATAAGCACCGACAGGAGAAACCGGTCTTTTATTTTTTATCAAACGCCTTGGCGCCCTTCTGCTTGAGCTGCTGCTCCGGTCCGGGCGGGGCGTAGATCACCACGTAGGTCAGGTCTTCGCCGGGATCGACGTCGACCTTGTGCAGCACATGGGCCGGGGTGAATATGGCCATCTGGGGGCCGATACGGGACGGCTGATCACCGATATACATGGTCCCGGTTCCCGAAAGGATGTACCAGCAGTGTTCCACGTCGTGGGTGTGGGCCGCCCCTTTTGCGCCGGCCCGGCTGGTGTTGACGAGCAGCGAAAAGTGCTTGGCCCCGCTCATCTCTTCGTCGATCAATACCCGGAACGTGCCGGCGCCGCCATGCAGTTCGCCCGTTATCGCGTCTTTGAGGTGCACAATTAATTTTTTCTTCATGTTGTTATTTCCCTTCAGTTGGATCACAAGTTATCCGGGCAGGCCGCGGGGCCGCCGATCCTAAAAAAATCACGATTTAATCGATCGGTTCGTCTGTAGAAATCAACATATGAAACGGAGATGGGCGTCCGTTCACTCCATCGCTTGCTGAGGCAGCCTTTTGCATTCTCGATAATTCCAGAAAAACACACCGCACAGCATCATGAGACCGAGCAGGTCGGAATAAATTTCCGGGGTTGCCAGCAGCAAACAGGCTCCCATACAGACAAGCCGAAACACCCAGGGCAGCGGTCTGAGCAGCCATCCCTGGATCGCCGCCGCCAGGGCGATAGTGGCAAAAAAATAGCTGGTGGTGATTTCCATTATGCTGAAAAAACTGTGGCCGACTATAAGAATCTGGGGAACATAGACAAAGGCAAAAGGCATCAGATACATGAAAATGCCCAGAACAAACGCATGCAGTCCGGTCCGCATGGGATCGCCTCGGGAAATGCTGGCCGCGGCAAAAGCCGCGACGCAGACCGGCGGCGTCAGGTTCGACGACATGGAAAGCCAGAAGCAGAGCAGGTGCGCCTGAACCGTCGGAACCCCCATCATGGTCAGGGACGGCGCCGCCAGAATCGCCAGGATAATATAGGAGGCGGTGATCGTAAGCCCCATGCCGATAATCGTGGCGATGAGAATGACCAGAAGAATCATCAGGAATAGGCTGTTGCCGGAAAACGACAGGAGCATGGAGGAAAATTTCAAGCCCAGCCCCGACAGTGTCAAACCGCCCATCACCAGCCCCAGGGTGCCGGCGGTTGACCCCACCACCAGGGAACCGGTTCCGGCCGATTCCAGGGTTTCGACGAATTTGCGGAAGGTGAAACGGTTTTCCTTGCGGAACAGGCTGCAGAAAATGACAAAAATGCTGGCACCGAAGGCAGTGACCGGAGGCGAATACCCCTTCAGGATTAATACCGCAACCACGGCAATGGTAAAAGCATAATACCATCCGCGTTTCAAAACGTCCTTAATGCGGGGGAGATCTTTGCGTTCGAGCCCCTTTAAATCGCGGCGGCGGGCCCTGAAATACACCATGAATCCGATGGAAAGATAATACAGCAGCGCCGGCAGCACCGCCATGATCATGACCTGACTGTACGGCGTTTCCGTCAGGGTCGCCAGCAGAAAGGCGGCAGCGCCCATAATCGGGGGCAGGAACGTGCCGCCGGTTGAGGCGGCCGCTTCAACCGCGCCGGCGAACTCCGCCGTATACCCGACCCGTTTCATCATGGGAATGGTAAAGGCGCCGGTGGCCATCACGTTCGCCACCGGGCTTCCGGAGATACTTCCGAAGATGGCGCTGCCCACGACGGCTATCAGGGCCGGCCCCCCTGGGATATGGCCGGCGATGGCCGTGGCCAGATCGATAAAGAAGTCGCCGCCCCCGGATTGCTGCAGAAACGCCCCGAATATCAGAAAGGGCATGACGTAAGTCGCATAAACGGATACGATGGTGCCGAAAATGCCGTCGATAAAAAAGTTGAATTCAACGATCCGGTAGATGCTGATCCCCTTGTGCAGGAAAATGCCGGGTAAATACGGACCGAAATAGGTCTGCAGCAGCAGGACAAGACCCAGTATCATGAGGGTGTTGCCCATGGCCCTTCGGGTGATTTCCAGCGAAATCACGATCATTACCAGCCCGAAGAAAATGTCCCACTGGCTGGGCAGACCGACCCTTTTGGCGGCATATACCGGATATTCAATTATCCAGTAAAGGATGGAAACCACCGATAGGACAAGGATGATGCCGTCCAGGAACAATAGAAATTTGTTGCCCGGCTTACCCTTGGCGGCGGGGTACATAAGCAGGCAGAGAATATAGGTAAATAAAAGATACAGCCCCGCATTGGTTTCACTTGAAATGATACCGAAACCGGACGTGTAGAAATAGAAAAGCGCAAAGAGCGCCGCAATGACAGTAACGGCGTATTTTAATGGTCGTGTTTCAGGTCGCAGAATGCCCCCTACGAGACCTTTGAGAAACCGCTCCGGACGTTCAGGTCCGACGATTTTTCAAAGGTCTCACCATATGAGAAGAAAAATGGGGAGAGGGCCTACGGGCGGCCCTCTCAGAACTTAACAAATATTGAAACGAACCGGTATTAATGGGTCTTCCAGTACTTTTCAGCGCCGGGATGATAGGGCACGCCGATCTGTTTGACACCGGCCGCGTCGTTGCGCATCCCTTTGAACTGCGGGTGAACGCTGGATAGATACTGCTTGCCCTCGGGACTAAAGGCGATCTCGGCGATCTTGTAGGCAACATCGTCGGGCATGGTCTTGGCGGCGGCCAGGTAAACACTGAAAAAGAAACACGGGACCGGCTTGTCCTGGCCTTTATAAACATTGGCCGGCATTTCACCCTTGTCGAAAAAGGGAGTTACCTGAACGATTTTATCCAAATCCGATGCGCTGAAGGGGATGATAAAAATATCCTTGGAAGCTGCCAGCTCGACCAAGCCGCTGGCGGGATGTCCGCTCATGCCCACGGCGTCGACATGTCCGTCCTGGAGTGCCCGGGCCGCGTCTTTGAAGGCCAGTTCGCTTTCATTGACCTTGATGCCCAAAGCAGCCAGCGATCTGCGGGAGTTGTCGCTGGAGCCGGAGCCGGGTGATCCCAATACCACTTTCTTACCGGCCAGGTCCTGCATGGTGCGGATGTTCTTATCCTTGAGCGTCGCGAAGTAGTGGGAGCTGTTGTACAGCTGAAAAAGGATGCGCGGGTTGTCGCTGGCCCGCCCTTCCAGGATCCCCTTACCGTTCTTTGCCTCCCACAGGTGGGAAGAATAGGTCAGGGTGATATCGGCTTCTCCCATCGCCAGGCGCCGGGTGTTTTCGACCGAACCGCCGCTGGCAACGATATCAAACCGGTAAGCCGGCGGCATTTTGTCGTTTAACAACTGCACCAGCCCCCCCGCCATGGTGTACCAGGTTCCGCCCGGGTTGCTGGCGGAAAAAGAAAAGCGCTGAATTTTATCGGCGCCCTCAACCGGGGGGGCGCCTGTCAAAAGTGTAAACGCCATAAAACCGATTACTGAAAGGACGAATAGTTTTTTCACAATGGCCTCCATTCTTTTGAGTTGTAGTGCAAGGAAATAATTAAGGAAAAGATCATGATTTGTCGAAACGGAATATGTCAGATGGGCCGGTGCATGTCAAGGGCAAATTCAATAACAATTCCCGGTAAATATGGTGAAATCTGTCTTTGCCGGATCATACCTATCTCACAGAAGACGGTTGTTTTGATGCCTCCGGCAAAACGTTTTTTTTGTTGATCATCAGCGGTTGTCAGGTGTACTTAAATAAAAGAAATGTCAATTAAATATATGCGAGAAGCATTAAGGCCGGGCGGTTGCATTTCAGAAAGACTGATCTCAATGCCTACGCGATGCAGGTCGTCATCATGCGGGGGAAAGAAAAAGAAAGAATGTTACCATAAAGCCAGCGACGTCCATATTGGCATTTCACGGGATGAATAGGAACCGCCCGATTACCGGTGCGTGGACACCTGTTCTGCAATAAGATGGTCGTCACAATTTTCACGAGCTGCCGACAGACAAGCTCCTTGAACGCATGATCGAGCTGTCCCTTTACACCGAAGAGCATTTGGAATGAGCAAATCTGACGAAAAAACCGTGCTGGTGATTGAAGACGACCCGAACACGGCCGCGCTCATCGCGCTTTACCTTGAGCGGGAAGGCTTCAAGGCCGTAACCGCAGGAGACGGCTCCGAAGGCCTGATTATGGCCGAGCAATGCCGGCCGGTACTGGTGATCCTTGACCTGATGCTTCCGAAAATGGATGGATGGGAAGTGTGCCGGATGCTGCACCAGAGATCCTCCGTGCCGGTGATCATGCTCACCGCCCGGGGGGATGAGGTCGACCGGGTGGCCGGACTGACCCTGGGGGCCGATGACTATGTGGTAAAACCTTTCAGTCCCAGGGAGCTGGTGGCGCGGGTTAAGGCGGTTTTAAGGCGGGCGCAGAGATCGCCTGCCGGGCCCAGCAGGCTTCTTTCCCACGGTGAGGTGCATCTGGACCTGGAAAAACGCCTGCTGCGCGTTGGCGTCCGGACGGTGTCCCTGACACCGCACGAATATGCTTTGCTCAAAACCCTGATGTCCGGCCGGGGAAAGACATTTACCCGGGACGAATTGCTGGGCCGGCTCTATCCCCGCGGGGAGGCGGTGGTGATCGATCGGGTGGTGGACGTTCACATCGGCAAGCTCCGTCAGAAAATCGAAACCGACCCCGCTGCTCCCCGTTACATCCTGACCGTACGTGGGATCGGGTACCGGTTTGCCGATCAGACGCCCTAGGGAGAGGATCATCCCTGATGAAACAATACCTGATCCTGAAGCTCCTTGCCGTGAACCTGGCGGTTATCGGTTTTGTCGTGATCGTTGTGTGGCTTTCCATCGACACCCTGGCTGCGGGATACTTTGTTACGCTGATGGAAAAATACAACATCTCGCCCAAGCCCGCCCATGCCATGTTCGTAAGCGCCGTGCATCGTTACCTGTTGTGGGCCTCACTGGCGGCCGTGATCCTGGCGGTGGTTCTCAGCTTCGTCTTGATGCGCAGGGTTCTTGCACCGCTGACCCGGATGACCGTGACTACGCAGGAAATTGCCGCGGGGAACTTCGGTGTGCGCGTGCCGGCCGTTACTCAGGACGAAGTGGGGCAGCTTGCCGGGGCGTTCAACCGGATGGCTGAAAGCCTGGAAAAAATCGAGAAGCTGCGCCGCACCCTGATGATCGATGTGGCCCATGAGCTGCGCACCCCTCTGACCAACATTCGCGGGTACCTGGAGGCCCTCTCAGACGAGGTGCTGCCCCCATCCAAAGATACCATATCCCTTCTTCATAGTGAGACCTTGCGGCTGGCTCAGCTCGTAGAGGATGTGCTTCAGCTTGCCCGGGCCGATGCGTCTCATGGCAGGCTGAAACGCGAACCTGTTGATTTAAAGGAATTGATCGGTTCGGCCGCAGCCCCTTTTGCCGCAGACTTTGCTCAAAAATCGATTGAAATGCATATTCACGCTCCAGATACGCCGATAACGGTATCGGCAGACCGGGCACGGATGGGCCGCGTTCTGCGGAATCTGACCGATAACGCCGTCCGCTATAGCCCACCGAACGGCTCGCTGGATATCCGCATCGAAACCGATTTCCGGCAGGCCCGGGTCGAATACGTTAATGCGGCCGGCGGGTTGAGCAACGCAGACCTGCCCTATCTTTTCGAACGGTTTTACCGCGGCGAGAAATCCCGTTCGCGCCTCCACGGCGGTGCCGGCATCGGCCTTGCCATCGTCAAGGAGTTGGTTGCAGCCCATGGCGGAACGGTCGGCGCCGACCTCGCGGATGGCCGGTTTCGGGTCTGGTTTTCCCTTCCTTTCAGCGATGATGTCCGTACTTAATCTTTATCAAATCTTTACACTTTCTTTACACCCCCTTTAATTTACTGTCTTATTTTTCATGCCGGGTAAACCTGAAAAGGTTTTCAATCGCAATCAAATGATTATCTTTTAATTCAAGGTAAAACCACGGAGGTGATTTATGAGAACCCTAACACTTGCAATGTTGATTTTGGCCGGGGCGCTACTGATCTACCGCCCGGTTAAAAGCATGGATAATACGATGGAGGGAAAAATGAACGTAAAACCCCAAAAGACGGAGGAAGCGGTTTTTGCCGGCGGTTGTTTCTGGTGCACGGAGTCGGATTTTGAAAAAGTCGACGGCGTCATCGAAGTCATTTCAGGATATACCGGCGGACATGTGTCCAATCCTACCTATGAGCAGGTCTCGGGCGGCAGCACCGGACATATAGAAGCCGTAAAGGTTATTTACGATCCTGAAAAGATTACTTACGAGAAACTGCTGGAGATATTCTGGCGGCATGTGGACCCCACGGACGGGGGCGGTCAGTTTGTGGATCGGGGCTCCCAGTACCGCAGCGCCATTTTTTATGCAACCGAAGAAGAGCGTCAACAGGCTGAAGCTTCAAAGAAAAAACTGGCAGCTTCAGGGCCTTTTAAAAAATCGATTGCCACCGACATTCTCCGTCTCGGACCGTTTTATCCGGCTGAAGCGTATCACCAGGATTATTACAAAAAAAATCCGATCCGCTACAACTGGTACCGCTCCGGGTCCGGACGCGACCGTTTCCTGAAAGAGGCCTGGGCGGGGATGAACAGCGACATGAAAAATAAAACAATGGATGAAAAGAAAACTGGAATGAACCCTGAGATGAAAACGGGCGGTATGACGCCCCGTGAAAGCGCTCCGGTGTATGTGATTCCCGACGACATGGAGCTGCGGAAGCGCCTGACCCCCCTGCAGTACCAAGTTACCCGCAAGGAAGGGACGGAGCCGCCTTTTAAAAACGAATACTGGGACAATCACGCAGAGGGCATTTACGTCGACATCGTATCGGGGGAGCCGCTTTTCAGCTCCACCGACAAATTCGACTCAGGCACGGGCTGGCCGAGCTTTTCGCGACCGCTGGAACCGGAAAATATCGTTGAGAAAAGCGACAGCAGCTTTTTCATGGTTCGAACAGAGGTGCGCAGCAAACACGCGGACTCGCATCTGGGTCACGTTTTTGACGACGGGCCCAAACCCACGGGGCTGCGGTACTGCATCAATTCGGCAGCGCTGCGGTTTATTCCCAAAGCGGATCTCGAGAAAGAAGGCTTCGGAAAATATCAGGATCTTTTTATGATGCGTAAGATAAAATAGGTCAATACCGGTCTGAATGGACGGACGGCAGGGAAAAAAGGGAGTTTCAGTCGGGGCCGAAGCTCCCTTCTGCAGAAGGCCTCCCACTGAAAATTCATTCTTCCAGGGTGCAGGCCCGGCCTTTTAAATTGAAGAAAAACTTGAGCCCCTTTCGAACTTTTTCAGAAAAAATTTTAGCAGCAAAAAATTTTCCGGCAATGCGTTTATTGATTTCCGCGGTGGTGGGGTAGGGATGAACGGCGCCGGCCAGGGTGGAAAGCTTGACGCCGCCGTTTAATACGGCCACCCATTCACTCATGAGATCGCCGGCATGGGGCCCCAGGATCTGGATGCCGATGGGCTTTTCCTTTTTGTCCAGCAGCAGCTTGACCTTGCCAGCCGGCTCGCCTTCGGTTAGGCTGCGGTCGTTGTCCTTGAAGGCTTCAGTCCAGACGCTGTATTCAATTCCGGCGGCACCGGCCCTTTTTTCGTTCATGCCGATGCTGGCCAGCTCCGGCTGCGTGTAGGTGCACCACGGCAGATAGGAGTAATTCGCCTTCCGCGGAAGCCGGAAGACGGCATTGCTGACCACAATACCGCCTTCATATCCGGCGGCGTGGGTGAACTGATAGCCTCCGATGACGTCCCCGGCGGCGTAAATGTGTTTTTGGCTGGTGCGCAAACGGTTGTCTACGACAATACCCCGGCTGTCGATTTTAATTCCAATACTTTCCAGATCCAGCCCGGCCATATTGGCGGACCGTCCCAGGGCCACCAGAATCGTGTCCGCCTCCAGACGGCTGATCAGGCCGGACTTGTTTGTAATGACAACTTCTTTCCGATTGCCCAGATCCCTGACCTCTTCGATGGTTGTGCCCAGATGAAAAACGACCCCTTCGGACTTGAGCACCTCTAGGACGGCATCGGCCATGTCCCTGTCTTCTTTTCCCAGAATCTGATTGCCGCGATGAACAACCGTTACCTTCGTTCCCAAACGGCAAAAGGCCTGTGACATTTCCGTACCGATGGGGCCGCCGCCCAGGATGATCATGGACTCCGGCAAACGGTCCAGGGAAAAAATTTCGCGGTTGGTCAGAAAAGTCGTCCTGTCCAGGCCCTTGATGGGCGGTATGCCGGGGGAGGAACCGGTTGCGATCACCCAGTTTCTGGCCGAATGGGTTTTGCCGTTCAGTCGGACGGCATGTTCATCCACAAATCGGGGCGCGCCGAATTGAACCCGGGCCCCTAAACCGCAGAAGCGCTCCACGGAATCATGTTTCTGGATGATGCGGATGACCGATCGGATCCTTTCGGCAACAGTCCTGAAATCCACCGGGGGCACGTCAACCGGCGGCAAACCGAACCCGGCTGCGTGTTTCATCTGGTGATAAACCCGGGCTGTTTTGATAAGGGTTTTACTGGGGACACAGCCGAAATGGAGGCAATCTCCGCCAAGGACATCTTCTTTTTCCACCAGGAGCGTTTTGGCGCCCAGTTGAGCGGCCCCCGATGCAACCGTCAAGCCGGCGGCGCCGCCGCCGATAATTCCGATATCATAATCATAAGCAGGCATGATGTTCTCCTTATGAATCGCTGTTCGCCTTTGTCTGAATATTACGCCCCGCCAGGAAGGGACAGCGGGAAATTTCATGGCTGGGGAACTTGCTATCAGATGGTACCATAAAACAAACCATTTGTATGCTTTTACAAAAATAAAGGGTGCGGGAGCAAATTTTTGTCGCTATCCGCGGCCGGCGAAAGTTGACAACACTCATAACAGACTTAGATTTATGATAAATTTAAATTCAAACGGGGAGGAAGCAATGAAATTTACGTTTGCACACAACAATATCAACGTTTTGAATCTGGAGAAAAGCCTTGAATTTTATAAAAAGGCCCTTGGTTTGGTCGAAGTCCGTCGCAAGGAAGGGCCGGATGGAAGTTTTACCCTTGTTTTTCTGGGTGACGGCAACACGTCGCACAACCTGGAGCTTACCTGGCTGAAAGACCGGACCGAGCCTTATAACCTGGGGGACAATGAAATTCATATTGCCTTTAAAACCAGCGACTATGCCGCCGCTCATGCGCTTCACAAGCAAATGGGCTGCATCTGTTTTGAAAATGAAAAAATGGGTATCTATTTTATCGAAGATCCGGACGGTTACTGGCTGGAGATTGTACCGGAAAAAAGATAACCGGCGGATGTTATACAGGGAGGGTACGCCATGAAAGAAAAACGAAATTTACATATGAAGGTCCAGGAATTGTGCGACTGCTACGCCACCACGGATCCGCTCAAAGAGATGTCGGCCCTCAGAAAGGATGCCGACAGGGATGAAGCGGCGCTAAAATGGCTGGCCTTGTCGGCGCTGCACGGCATCAGCGCCAACGCAAAAAAAATCACGATTCAACAATCAAGCGATGGAACCGTTACGGTGAACGCAAAGTACCGGCGTGCGGAACTGCCAAGTCCGGGGAAAACTGTGGGGGAAAAGATTTTCAAAGCCGTGCGGGAGATCACCCATCTTGAGGGGGATAAGGGCAAGACCCCGCTGTCTCTGGGTATTCGCGGCAACAGTATGGATCTCAACGTCAAAATCAAGAAAGACAAGGACGGCGAGAAGGTGACCATCAAATTTCCCGGATCATGAGATGAGGGCTGATCTTTCGGCCGGCGGCATGCACGACCGTACCTGAAATAAAAGAGAATGCGTCCGACCGAAGCTGTTTCAGATGGCTAGAAGCCAACCTTTTGAAACAGCTCGGAAATTTTTACATTATTGACCGCATCCGTAAAAATCTCGCCCAGCACCGTCTCGGCATCCCTGCGGCCGATCGTTTTAAGCCGTTCTGCAGCGCCGGAAACTGTCTGGGTGGCAACGCGGCCCGGGTCACCGGTCAACCGGGTTTCAAAATTAATGCGGGCCATCCATTTTCTATCCTTCAGGTCCAGAAAAAAATCCTTCACGATGATTTCCATTACAGGCTGTTTGTCGGTACGCACCGAAGCCACTTCAACCCCCATGGTGCCGAGCCTCCTTTTAAAGGCCTCTTTAAAAAGGGAAGCCGCATCGAAACTGCCGACCAGATTGTCTCGCTGGGGACCTGTGAGTGTTAAGGAAAAAATTCCGGTAAAATATTTAAATTCAGCCTGAGCGGCAGGAGATAAAAAGACTTTCTCGGCTCTTGCGTCCTGATAATCCAGAAAGACTGTTTGCCCCTTTAACTGGGTTGGGGCGTCGGGAAGCTTGTAATCGACGTTAATGTAAGTTGTCGAGGCACATCCCGCCAAGAGTACCAAACCAATTGTCAGAATACCCATGAATTTTACAACTCGCTGTATTGATTTCATATTTTCCTCCGATACGCGGGGACCGCCACTGCCGTCCTTCGTTTGCAGATGAAAGGTAAACCGCCCGTTTCGCAATGATAATAAAAACCTATATGTTGTCTGATGTTATCTGTCAAGCATGCGGTCTTTCGGCATGAACTTTCCGTTGAAACGCTCAGCCCCTGCAGTCCGCCGGGAAATCGCATTTTTAAAATGCCAATTTTTTCTTGCAAAACAAACAGGCCATGATATAAACATCTTTTATTATTGATCAACTGATTTTTCAGCGCCACTTTGCACCTTATCTTTTTTACAAATGTAAAATTGTCGACTGGCTTGCCGCAGCGATTTCTCAAGCGTGAAATATAACGTGGAATATAACATGGTGATCCGGTATAACCATAAACCAAAGGAGGGTAAAGAATGAAATCGATCAAGTTTTTTCTGGTGATGTTTCTTGCCGTATCATTTTTGGGTGCGGGGGCGGCAGTCGCCGGCACTTTACAGACAGTCAAATCCAAAGGTTTCCTGCAGGCCGGGGTAAATGAGGGCCTTTTTGGATTTGCCAAGCCTGATGAAAAAGGCGTATGGCAGGGGCTAGATGTGGATACGGCCCGTGCGATCGCCGCTGCGGTATTCGGCGATGCCAGCAAGGTGAAATACATACCGTTGACCGCCAAGACCCGTTTCACTGCGCTTCAGTCCGGCGAAGTGGATGTGCTGACCCGCAACGCCACCCAGACCCTCGGGCGCGAATCCGACTTGGGCCTGAACTTTGTGCATGTGAATTATTATGACGGCCAGGGATTTCTGATCCCCAAAAAGTTGGGGGTTAAAAGCGCCAAGCAGCTTGACGGCGCAACCGTCTGCGTTCTGCCGGGGACGACCACCGAGATGAATGCCGCCGACTATTTCAGGGCCAATAAGATGAAAATGAGCCCGGTGGTTATTGAAAGCACCCCCGAGCTCGCCAAGGCTTTTTTTGCCGGGCGCTGCGACTGCCTGACTTCAGACGCCTCCCAGTTGGCCGGGACCCGGGCCATTGCCCCCAATCCTGCCGATTATGTTATTCTGCCGGAGATTATTTCCAGAGAACCCCTGGCACCGGCTGTCCGCCATGGGGATGACCAGTGGTATGATGTGGTAAACTTTTCGGTAATGGCGATGATTGAGGCTGAATATCTGGGAATTTCCTCCAAAAACGTGGATGAAATGCTTAAAAGTCAAGATCCCGTAATCCAGCGGTTTCTGGGCGTGAGCCCCGGAAACGGCAAAGCCCTCGGACTGGATGAGAAATGGGCCTATAATATTGTTAAGCAGGTCGGAAACTACGCCGAGGTTTTTGAACGAAACGTCGGGGTCAATACGCCGCTACGGCTGGAGCGCGGCCTGAACGCCCTGTGGACCAATGGCGGGCTGATGTACACACCGCCGTTCAAATAAGCTCTTCTCAAAGGGCGCTGCTTCCGGCGGCGCCCTTTGCTTAACATTTCGTAAAAAATAAAATTGAAGACCACCGATGCAAGCCGACAATCGCGAGACGACCGCCATTTCCGGACGCACCACCGCTTCCTTCTGGTATGATCCTGCCAAGCGTTCCATTCTGTACCAACTGGGCGTTATGGCGCTGGTGGGTTTGCTGGGCTATTATCTGATTTCAAATACGCTGGCAAATCTCGAAAGACAATCCATCGCCACCGGATTCAGATTCCTTGCAAAAGAATCTTCCTTTGAAATCGGCGAGTCGCTGATCCGCTATTCTGCCGCCGACAGCTATGGAAGGGCCCTTCTGGTGGGGGCGCTCAACACGCTGATCGTTGCGTTTATCGGTGTGGTCTTAACGGTTATTCTGGGGACGTTTATCGGCATCGCCCGATTGTCCACCAACTGGCTGGTCGCGAGGCTGGCCGCCATCTATATCGAGGTCTTCCAGGATATTCCGGTTTTGCTGCAACTGTTTTTCTGGTACGCGTTCTTCTATGAAATCCTGCCGGTGCCCCGGCAGGCCCTGAATCCTTTCGCGCATGTTTTTTTAAGCAACCGCGGCCTGGTTTTTGCCATCCCCAAATACCATCCGGCTTACGGTTATATGCTGATGTCCCTGGTTGCCGCCGCTGCGGCGGTCTATGGGTTGCGCCGCTGGGCAAAACAGCGGCAGGACGTCACCGGCCGCCCCTTTCCTGTTTTCAAGTTCACGCTGGGGATTTTCATCGGGGCGCCGCTGCTGACCTGGCTGGCATTTGGCGCTCCTTTTGAGATGAATGTCCCTCAATTGACAGGATTTAACTTTAAAGGGGGAATGACGGTCAGTCCGGAATTCAGCGCGCTTCTGCTGGGCCTGGTGTTATATACGGCCGCCTTTGTGGCCGAGGTCGTGCGGGCCGGAATCCAGTCGGTCAGCCACGGCCAGACCGAGGCGGCCATGTCTATCGGGCTAAGGCCCGGGCAGATTCTGAATCTGGTCATCCTGCCCCAGGCGCTTCGGGTCATCGTACCGCCCCTGACGAGCCAGATGCTGAACCTGACCAAAAACAGTTCCCTGGCGGTTGCGATCGGGTATCCTGATTTTGTGTCAGTGGCCGGAACGACCATCAACCAGACCGGTCAGGCCATAGAGGGCGTGGCCATGATTATGCTGGTATATCTTTTTTTCAGCCTGACAACTTCGGCTTTCATGAACTGGTACAATAAGCGAATCGCACTGGTGGAAAGATAAGGGACCGATGACCGCCAAAAATAAAACAGATACAAGCGCCGCGGCAGACAATATCAAACCGCCCCTTGCCAGTGTGGGGGTGATCGGCTGGGTCAAGGCCAATCTGTTCAACGGCGTTTTTAATTCGGCATTAACCATCGTTATACTGTTTGCGCTCTGGAAGATCATCCCACCATTTGTGCGCTGGGCCTTTGTGGACAGCCTGTGGATGTCTTCCGGCGAAGAATGCCGTTCGGCCGGAGGGGCCTGCTGGTCGGTCATCAGTTCGAATATCCGGTTTATCATCTTCGGATTTTTCCCCCCGGATGAGCAGTGGCGGCCGCTGCTGGCGATGATCATCCTGGTGGGCCTGCTGTTTTACAGCCGCAACCGGAATCGCTGGCGTAAAGCGTTGGGGTATGGCTGGATCGTAGGACTGTTTATCATGGGCCTTCTCATGAAAGGCAATTGGTTCGGCCTGGCTTCCGTGGAGAGCACCCAGTGGGGCGGATTGCCGCTGACGCTTCTATTGTCGGTGTTCGGACTTACGGCGGCCTACCCGCTGGGGGTGCTACTGGCGCTGGGGCGCCAGTCCGAAATGCCCGCCATCAAAACCTTGTGTGTCCTGTATATTGAACTGATTCGCGGCGTTCCCCTGATCAGCCTGCTGTTCATGTCATCGGTTGTTTTCCCCCTGTTTCTGCCCCAGGGGGTTACCGTCAATAAAATCCTCAGGGCCCAGGTGGCCATCATTCTGTTTACGGCAGCCTATATTGCCGAAGTCGTCCGGGGGGGGCTGCAGGGGATGTCCCGCGGGCAGTATGAAGCGGCCGAGTCTCTGGGGTTGAATTACTACCTGACCATGCGGCTGATCATCTTGCCGCAGGCGCTAAAAATCGTGATTCCCCCCTCGGTCAGCATCCTCATTTCCGCATTCAAGGATACGTCGCTGGTGGTCATCATCGCGCTTTACGATTTGCTCAAAACCACCCAGTCCAGGCTGTCCGATCCGAAATGGATGGGGTTTTCAGCCGAAGCCTATATTTTTGTTGCCCTGATTTACTTTTTATGCTGTTTCTTTATGTCTAATTACAGCCGCCGGCTGGAGCGGGAGCTGGACACCAGCCGCTGAAGTATAAAGCCGAAAATTAAACCTATCGACGAGAGATATCATGAACCAGGAGCCGAAAGCCGTAAAAGATCAACAGGCTACCGCCGACCCGATCATTGAAATCACCGAGATGCACAAGTGGTTCGGTGATTTCCATGTCTTGAAAGATATCAACCTGACCGTCAAAAAGCAGGAACGGATTGTGATCTGCGGGCCTTCGGGATCCGGCAAATCCACCCTGATCCGCTGCATCAACCGGCTGGAGCAGCATCAGCGCGGCCGCATCATTGTGGACGGCATTGAACTGACCAACGACATCAAGAACATTGAAAAAATCCGTATGGAAGTCGGGATGGTGTTTCAGCACTTTAATCTTTTTCCCCACCTGACCATACTGGAAAACCTGACGCTGGGTCCCATATGGGTGCGCAAGGTGCCCCGGGTTGAAGCGGAAGACATCGCCATGTACTTTCTGGAAAAGGTGCATATCGCCGATCAGGCCCGCAAGTACCCCGGCCAGCTCTCCGGCGGCCAGCAGCAGCGCGTGGCCATTGCCCGCAGTCTGTGTATGCGGCCCAAGGTGATGCTGTTTGACGAACCGACATCGGCGCTGGACCCTGAAATGGTCAAAGAGGTGCTGGACGTCATGATCAATCTGGCGCAGGAAGGGATGACCATGATTGTGGTCTCCCATGAAATGGGATTTGCCAAAAGCGTCGCCCACCGGGTGCTTTTTATGGATTTCGGCCAGATAGTCGAAGGCAACACCCCAAAGGAATTTTTTGACAACCCCCAGCATGAACGGACCAAACTGTTTTTAAGCCAGATCCTTCACTGATACTCTTCACAACAACCCGCTGCCTCCCGCTGGCTGCATTATCTGCCTATTCAATAAGTTCGTTCGCATCCCGCCGTGGCGGGACTTTCTTCGCCGCCGCCGGCCTTTCCCTTGAATCCCATCTGAATTTTTGATCCGGGCTCTGCTTTGAGTCTAAGCCCCGTAAAAGGTTATTTCCGTATAGCAGACATTTTTTTAAAATTTTTATGATTTTGTGGTATGATCATGATGACAGCCGCATTAAAAGGCATATGCCGCGGCAAGTGGATTTTATTTTGAACCGCAAAAGCGAACGCATTCACGGTAGCCATGCTACGAGGTTAGCGGGCGAATATTAACATTAGATTCAATATCCTTACGTTCGAAGATTCCCTGCAGCTGGCTGCAGGGGCTTCAATATTCGATTAGGTGCGGGTGAAAGAAAGCGATGAAACCGATTGTTGCCGTTGTCGGACGTCCCAATGTGGGCAAGTCCACATTTTTTAACCGGGTCACACAGACGAGAAACGCACTGGTGGACAACTTCCCGGGAGTCACTCGGGACCGAATTTACGGTGACGCCAGCTGGAACGGAATTGATTTCACGGTGGTTGACACCGGTGGGTTCTCCGAGCAGGATACCGATGGCTTTGCGGGCCAGATTCGTTTCCAGCTGCAACAGGCCATAAATGATGCGGATATCATTGTGTTGATGCTGGACGGCAAAGGCGGTGTTTCTCCTTTTGATACGGATCTGATCAATATTCTGCGTAATATTACCAAACCGGTTTTCTACGCTGTGAATAAAATCGACGGTATCGAGCAAGAAGACAATCTCTATGAATTTTACAATCTGGGTGTGGATACGCTATTTCCAGTTTCATCCGAGCATGGCTATGGCATACCGGATTTTCTCGACGCACTGGTGGGTGAATTTCCCTCAGAAGCATCAGCGGAACCCGCTCCGGAAGGAACGTTGGTCAGCCTGGCGGTCGTCGGGCGTCCCAACGTGGGAAAATCATCTCTGATTAATCGGATTATAGGGCAAGAACGGCTGCTGGTCAGTGATGTCCCCGGTACCACCCGGGATGCCGTTGATACCGTCTGCCAAATAAAAGGCAAGACATACCGGCTGATCGACACTGCCGGGATCCGCCGCAAGGGCAAGGTTTCCCGTAAACTGGAAAAGTTTTCGGTCATCAAGGCGCTCCGGAGCCTCGATCGATGCGACGTGGCCCTGATCGTCATGGACGCGCAGGAGGGCATTACCGATCAGGATATTACCATCGCCGGTTATGCCTTTGAGCGGGGCTGCGGCTGCATTCTGCTCCTGAACAAATGGGACATGGTCAAACAGGACGGGCCGACCTCAAGGAAATATATCCAGCAGTTACGGTCGGCGGCCAGGTTTTTAAGTTTTGCCCCGGCCCTGACGGTTTCAGCCAAAACCGGATCGCGGGTTTCAAAAATCTTCAACCTTACGGATGAAATCTACCGACAATACAACAGCCGAATTACCACAAGCCAGCTGAATCAGATCATTGAGCAGGCGACCGCCCAGCGGGAACCGACGATCCATAAGGGCCGGCGCATCCGTTTTTATTATGCCACCCAGATATCCACCAGGCCGCCGACGTTTATCTGTTTTGTCAATTTTCCTGAGGGGGTCCACTTTTCATACCGGCGGTATCTGGTGAATCAGATCCGGGCGGCTGCGGGGCTTGATAAGACACCGGTGCGTCTCTATTTCAAGGCGCGCAAGGGGCTTTATAAGGAAAAATAAGTCAGCGCGGTTTAGAAATTTGATTACGATGTGCTCAATAAAGCGTTAGCATCAATACACCTGAACGGCCGTGCATTGGGAAAGGAGACATTATCAAATGAATCGACTAACAATAAGGTTGTTTTTGCTCATCATGATATCCTTTTTTTCCGTTAGCCATGCAGCCGATTTGACGCAGGATCAGTGGATAAACTTTATGACGAAGAACATGCCGGGCCTTTTTTGTAAAGCAGGTCAGTATTATCGTGACTGTTTCGATGTTACGAAAAAAGAGTGTGAAGACACGGCCGCTTTAACGATAGAGTTATGCATTTTAAACCATTCACAGGAACTGCCGGATATTTTCACGTATGATGAAAGCCGACGCTGGGGCTCAATCGTCGAGAAATGTGTCGATGAAGAATACAACCGGTCATTCAGCAATCAAAAAAAAGATACGCCGGAATGTAATGAAATCAAGTGAAGCCAAATCCAATCGCAACGATATGTTGGGACATGGTGAGCGAAGATCAGGTGTATGATCAGCTTATCACCGTCACGTGCCGCTTTAGCTTATACGGGGCGTTAACAGAGAATTATAATATATAAATACCATTCGGGGGACATATGAAGGTAAAGCCCTATCAGGAGAAAATATTATACCAGTACCAGACGCAGGAAATGTTGCTGTCGAAGTTATATTCCATCTTTGCGCAAAAGTTTCCGGAATACAGGGTGTTTTGGGAAAAATTATCTCTGGAGGAGAACAAACATGCCCGGCTCGTGGAAAAGTTGAGCCAGGCGGTTGTAAAGGGTCTGGTAACGTTCGATGAGGGCAAGATTAAAACATATGCGCTTGAAACGTTTATAAAGCATCTGGAAACGCTTATCGCAAAAGCGGAGAATGGCGAGATTCAGGCGCGCACCGCTTTTACGCTTGCAGTCGATTATGAAACATCATTGATAGAAAAAAATGTTTTTACGCATTTTGGCGCACTCACTGAAAAAAGTAAAAGTGTTATGAAAATATTGATTGCGGAAACCCAGGAGCACATTGAAAGGGTAAAAGTAATGCAACAGAAGGCGGAGTAGAAATCAAATGGGGCGGGCGCTAGATTCAGATTGCGACCTTACAGAAGGCTGACCGCCCGGGAGTTTCCGAATGTTTATTCTGAAAAAAATTTTAACCCCATTCCTGTTGCCGCCGGGTATATTTGTCCTGGCAGCGATTCTGTGGGGATTGGCATATGTGTTCCGGAAACAAATCAGAACAGGCATCCTGCTGGTGTTTTTGGGATTCAGCATGTGGCTGCTGGCCATCACACCAACATCCAACATGTTGCTGAGAGGGCTTGAAAAAGATTTCTTGCCGCCCAAACTCGTTGAGGGGGATGTGTTGATTTTGCTGGGGGGCGGAATTAATGATGAGGTCGCGGACCTGACGGGCGTGGGATCTCCCAGTGATGAAAGCCTGGCGCGGCTGGTTACAGCGGTCAGATTGCATCATCGGCTCAAAGCCCCCGTCATTGTGTCCGGCGGTAAAGTATACAACCATGCCAACTCGGAAGCGCAGGTTGCCCGGCGGTTTTTGATAGACCTGGGGATTTCCCCGGAGCGGATCATCATTGAGGATCAAAGCCGGGATACATTCGAAAATGCCTTGTATTCAATCAAAATATGCGAAAGAAACAATTACAGAAAACCGATACTGATAACATCCGCATATCACATGAAGCGCGCCCTTATGAACTTTAAAAAGGCCGGCATGACAGTCGTTCCTTTCCCGGCTGCTTACAAAACCTGGCAAAACCGAAAGTTTGGATGGCACGATTATTTACCGGAGTCTTTTGACGGCACCCAGTCCGCCATCAGGGAATATCTGGGTTTAATCTATACCAGGCTTTTACTCTAAGTAAAAATGGACCTTTTTGAATATCAGTCCCATGAAACCGCCAAGGCGGCAAGGCCGCTGGCCGACCGGATGCGTCCCCGCAGCCTGCAGGAATTTGTCGGGCAGAGGCATGTTATCGGTGAAGGGACACTGCTGCGGCATGCCGTTGAGAGCGACCAGCTTTTTTCCATGATTTTGTGGGGACCGCCGGGGTGCGGCAAGACAACCCTGGCAAAGGTTATCGCTGCGGAGACGCGCTGCCATTTTGTTCAGTTTTCTGCGGTGTTGTCGGGGGTTAAGGAGATCCGCTCGGTCATCGAAGAGGCAAGGGAGCAGCTGAAACTGCAGCGCAAAAGAACCCTTCTGTTTGTCGATGAAATTCATCGCTTTAACAAGGCCCAGCAGGACGCCTTTCTGCACCATGTCGAAAGCGGCCTGATTACCCTGATCGGGGCAACCACCGAAAATCCATCCTTTGAAGTGATTGCGCCGCTGCTCTCCCGCTGCCGCGTCATCACGTTGCAGATGCATACAGAAGCGGACCTTGTTGCCATCCTGGACCGAGCCCTGAAAGATCCGCTGAACGGGCTCGGAAAAAATCCGTTTCAGCTGGCTGAAGACGCCCGTGCGCACCTGGTTCGGGTTGCCGATGGGGATGCCCGGGCGGCCCTGAACAGCCTTGAAATCGCGGCAACACTGGTTCTTTCACAAAAAAAACCGCCGGCCGCGGATCAGGAGGTCGAGATAACCCTGGCGGATTTAGAGGCGGCCCTGCAGCGCAAGGCCCTGATGTATGACAAGAGCGGCGAGGAACACTATAACCTGATATCGGCTTTGCACAAGAGCCTGCGGGGGAGCGATCCGGATGCAGCCCTGTACTGGCTTGGTCGGATGCTGCTGGCAGGAGAGGATCCCTTTTACATCGCCCGCCGAATGGTCCGGTTCGCTTCCGAGGATGTGGGCAATGCTGACCCCCAGGCACTGACGGTGGCCATGAGCGCCATGGAGGCCTTCAGGTTTCTGGGGCATCCGGAAGGGGAGCTGGCCCTGGCCCAGGCGGCAGTCTACCTGGCCACGGCCCCCAAAAGCAACCGGGTCTACAGCGCTTACGGCAGCATTCAGGAAGCCATTAAACATTCGGGGGCCCTGCCGGTTCCCCTGCACATCCGCAACGCGCCCACGGAACTGATGAAAACCCTGGGATATGGCAAGGATTACAAGTACGCCCATGACTCCAGTGCGGGATATGTCCCCCAGGACTACCTGCCGGAAAAGCTGCAGGGGCGGCAATTTTATTTTCCCACGGACAGGGGATTTGAAAAGATCATCAAGGACCGGCTTAAAATGTGGCAAAGTCTCAAAGATAAAAAATCCCCAGATAAATAGCGGCCGCATATGCGTTTTGACATGGTTATTCATAACGGCATTGTCGTGACGATGAACGCCGCTTGCGATGTGATCCCGGAAGGTCTCGTCTGCATAAAAGGCGGCAGGCTTCAGCAGGTATCGGCTAAACCGGAAGGCGGCATCCTGCCGGCGGCAAAGGAGGTCATTGACGCCGAAGGCGGCATTATCATGCCGGGCCTGATCAACACCCACACCCATCTGCCGATGACGCTGTTCAGGGGGCTTGCCGACGACCTGCCGCTGGCGGTGTGGTTGAACGCACATATTTTCCCGGCCGAGGCCGGCCATATCAACCCGGAAACGGTACGATTCGGCACCCTGCTGGGGTGTGCCGAACTGATCCTGTCCGGAACCACCACCTGCTGCGACGGTTATTTTCTGGAAGAACACGTTGCCGAGGCGGTTCATCAATCCGGCCTGCGCGCGGTTCTGGGACACGGTGTGATCGATTTTCCCGCGCCGGGAGTCCCGGATCCCTCGCGGAATATCCACGCGGCCCTGGAATTTGTCGAGAAATGGCGGGGGGCCTCAGCCCTTATCAAACCGTCCGTGTTTTGCCATTCTCCTTACACGTGCAGTGCCGATACGCTGAAAAAGGCCAAGGCGGCGGCCGCCGCAACAGGCGTGCTGTTTCAGATTCACGTTGCCGAAACAAAACATGAATTCGATCAGAGCCTCAGGGACCATGACGGACTGACGCCGGTTGAGTACCTGGAAAGGATCGGCATTCTTGATTCAGATACCCTGCTGGTGCATGCCGTCTGGCTGAAAGAGAGCGATATCGAACGGATTGCCGGTCGAAAGGCGTCGGTGTCCGTGAGCACGGAAAGTGAAATGAAACTGGCGTCGGGCATTGCGCCCGTTCCGGATTTGATCAAAGCGGGCATTGCGGTGGGGCTGGGCACGGACGGCTGTGCCAGCAACAACGATCAGGATCTTTTTGGGGAGATGGACGCAATTGCCAAGCTCCATAAAGTCAACACCCTCGATCCGACGGTCATGGATGCCGGGACGGTGTTAACCCTGGCAACCATCGGCGGTGCCAAAGCGCTTGGCCTGGACAGGGAAACCGGATCGCTTGAAAGCGGCAAACAGGCCGATGTCATTGTGATCGATACCCGCAAGCCCCATCTTTTTCCCATGTACAGCCCCGTCTCGCATCTTGTATACAGCGCCAGGGGGTCGGATGTCCGCGATGTGATAGTGGCGGGCAGGCCGATCCTGAAAGATCGCAAGCTGCTGACCCTGGACATGGAGGCGATCTATGAGAAAGTCGGCTCTGTTTGCCGGAGGATTAAGCCAAAATAGAAAGGAGGAAGGGATGACGCTCGTAACGATCCGCAGCATGTTGGCATGGTGCACGGTCATCAACATGGGATTGCTGATAGGGTGGTTTTTACTTTTCTTTTTTGCCCATGATTGGATCTATCGGATTCACAGCAAATGGTATCATATTCCTCAGGACCGGTTCGATGCCATTCATTATGCCGGCATCGCGTTTTTCAAGATACTGGTCCTGGCGTTCAACCTGGTGCCGTATCTGGCTTTACGGATAGTCGTCTGAAACTCAAAACATCGCAGTCCTCGCGACAACCCGGAACCCCGAGCCGTACGGGCCTGAGCTTAGTGCCGAAGGACGTGTTGAAACATCTTGCTGCAGCGCCTTCAAAACCGATAGACACCTGTACGTGTAACCTGCTTCTTTAATAGATATTTTCTTGACACACCGGCTAAAAACGAATAAATTATCAACGTAACAGGGCGTTTCTAAAAGCCAATCTTTAATATCGAATGTCGGTTCGACATGAAAAGGGAACTCGTCAAAACAGCCTGTTTCGGGCTTTCACTCTGTACAATCCTTCTTTATGCCGTAAACGTTTGCGGCGAGCAGCGCGCGGCGTTGATTATCGGCATCAGCCAATACCGGGATATCAACATACGGGATTTAAAGTATGCGGACTCGGACGCCAAGGAGCTGAAAAGCACGTTAACCCTTATCGGGGGATATGATCAGAATAACATTATCCTTCTGACGAACACCGACGCTACCAGCCAGAACATCCGAAACGCTTTCCGTCGACTCAACGAAATCTGTAAAACAAATAATATTAAAGACGTTCTTATTTTTTACAGTGGTCACGGCGTCCTGGCCGGCAAGGAAAAGACCTCGGATTTCAGAAAGATAGGCGCTGGGGCAAGGGAATTTCTGGCGCCGGCGGATGCGGACCTGGCTGATACCTACATCCTGAGCGATGGTTCTCAGGCGAATGACACCTTTCTCAAAAGAGAGTGGCTGGCAAGCCAGGTCGCAAATCTGGCGGCTAAGTCCGTTACGCTCCTGATCGATTCGTGTCACAGCGGCATACCGGATTTCGAGGGCCTGGTACGGGATAACATGCGGGGGCAGTTTAACCCGTCTACCGTTGGTGTTCAGGAAAACCTAAAAGGAATCAAGGTTTACGCGCGGGATTCGGGCCGAGCCGACACGACAAACCAGGTCGCGTTGATTTCCGCCAGCGCTGAAAAAGACTATTCAATGGAGTTTGAAACGCTGAACCACGGCGCCATGTCCTATGCCTTGCTGAAGAATATCAGAGAAATCGAAAAGCAAACCGAGTTGGGAAACGTTGTTCAGGTAACGGTTGGAAAGCTGTATGAAAGCATCAATGCGACATTTTACTCGACTGCAGTTGAGGGGCAGCTGCTTGTGAACTATCACAAGCCGCAGATGTTTGTCATGCCCAACATCGATTCCATCAATCAGATCATCTTCTGCAGCATCAAGGGGACGCAACCCAAACCGATACCACCCAAGTTTCCGGAGCGGGCGCCTGAACCTCCCGCGGCGGTCGTTCAAAAACCGGCGCCGGAAATAACGCCTCCGCCCCCCTCGGCGGCAATTCAACAGCCGCCGCCCGCCCCTCCCACGGTTGCGGCGCCCAAACCGCCGCCGGCGCCTGTGGTGACGGCTGAAAAACCGCCGCCGGAACCGGCTGCTCCAAAGGGGTGGATCAGGCTGGAAACGATACCCGCGGGGGCGGATATTACGCTGGACGGTTCGCCCGCAACCCAGCGAACGAACGCATTGCTGGAACTGACGGCCGGCCGGCACTTAATCGTTTTACAGCTGCCGGGATCTTCTTACCGCCACGTGATGACGGTTGACATAGAGCCGGGAAAACAAACCAATCAACTCATTGACTTAAGAGGAGACTTGAGCGTTCATGCAATCCTGAAGGAAGCGCCGCAGCAGCCCGGACCCCAGATTGATGTCTATCTGGATGGACAGTATCTGGGCAAGTCGGATTTAGACAAGCGGGAGATCATCGCAGGCACCCATGAACTCATGGTCAAATATAAGGAGGTGACAAAGACAAAGAGCGTAGAGATCCGACCTGCGTCTCCCCTGCTGGTCCGATACATTATCGTTCAGGAAAAAGGGCCGCAAAAACCGACCCTGCAGGATTCGGCCAGAGACGTGGTTTTTTAAGACGGTTATTTATTTAATAAGCAGATCAATCCCGAGTGATACAACGCTAAACGATACATTAATATCTTGAAAACTTTTGCTACAGGAAGGAGGGGAAAATGAATAAAAGAATTTTTTATCTGCTTGTTATCGGACTTGGATTATCGGTGAGCATCTTTTTGGCCGGCAATGCTCTGGCCCAATCGCGGGTGATAGAGGAGCAGATTGTTTTAAAGGACCCGACCGTCAGCGCTCCTAAAAAATGGGCGGTCGGCGCTAGCGCGGAATTCTGGTATGTATTCGGACCGTATGATTCTTACGACAACGGTGTTAAGGTCGCCGACGGCTACATCAACTCAACCATGCCCGGCGGCAACGCTTTTATCGGGTATGACAACTGGACCCTGCAGTTTTCTTACCGGGCGGGCGATGCCGATATCAAAATGACCGACGTGTCCGGAACACCTACATGGAATGAAAAACAAGACCAAAAGGAGTTTGAAGTAACCCTGCGGTATCTGATCCGGGCCTGGAGTGCCAAACATTTTGTACCCTACCTGCTGGGGGGATATAACAGTACCGCACTCGATAAAATATATACATTGGAAACGCCGGGCTGGACATGGACATCCACCGGCACGCCCGTCGTGCATTATGAGAACGATTACCGTTCCTGGATGCTGGGGGTGGGCGCGGTGGTTCCGTTTAATCAATCGATAGGCATCAGAGGCGATGTGAGGGTCGCCTTTACGGACGCCGAGAGTAAAAATACGGATACCGGCAGTGAATGGTCGGATTCCGGAATCGGCGGCGTGGGTTTTTTAACGGGCTACTGGAATATTTTTGAGGGCCTTAATTTCCAGGTCGGCGGGAAATTTCAGTATCTGAACGGCGGCGACAACGTGGCGTCATATGGCAGGCTGGGGGTTTTCGCCATGCTGGGCTATTCCTATAAGTTCTAAAAAGAGCCGATTATCAATTTGCGTTGTTTAAAAACCGAAAGAGAGCACCCATGGGATCTGCGGGAGTTCTCTTTCGGTTTTTTTACTGAAACATTCGCTCAATAAACGATAGGTGGGCGCCTCTGAAAATTCGCTGGTTATTCACCTTCAAACTCTGTCAGGTTGAATATCTTGTAGCCTTTTATCAGCTTCCGGCCGCGCAGGTCGGGAAGTTCCACCAGGAAGGCGCACTCGACGACCTCTCCGCCCAATTCCTCCACCAGCTTGATGGCGGCGGAAACCGTGCCGCCGGTTGCAATGAGATCGTCCACGATCAGGACGCGCTCACCCTTCTGGATGGCATCGGCATGCATCTCCAGGGTGTCTTCGCCATACTCCAGGGAGTAGCTTTTACGGATGGTTTCGGCGGGGAGTTTTCCTTTTTTTCTTACCGGAACCAGTCCCACGTTAAGCTTGTATGCGAGGACCGCTCCGAAAATAAACCCCCTGGCATCGATAGCGACGACTTTGTTGATGTGCATATTCCTGTAACGATTGTAGAAGGCGTCGCAGGCGGCCAGGAATGCGGCCGGGTCCTGCAGCAGGGTGGTGATGTCCCGGAACATGACGCCTTTGACCGGCCAGTTGGGTACGGTGCGGATTTTTTCTTTCAGGTCCATTCGTGATCCTTTCTACGCGATGGTTGGAATAACTTGCAGCAACAGGTTTTTGACGTTGTCGGCATTTCGTTTGAAAACTTCCAGAATTTCCTCCCAGGTAACAGGGGCTTCATCTTCCTTCCAGCAGTCATAGTCGGTCGACATGGCAACCACGGCATAGGGGATGCCGGCCTCGTTGGCCAGGATGGCTTCAGGGGCCACCGACATGTTGATGACGTCGGCCCCCCAGATCCGGAACATCCTGGATTCCGCCCGGGTGGAAAAGCGGGGACCTTCAATGGTAATCACGGTTCCCTTGTCATGGGTTTTATATCCCAGCGCAGTGGAAGTATTAAAGAGCTTTTGCCGGAGCCCGGCATCAAAGGGATCGGCCATGGCGGTGTGGGCGGCCCCGTTTTCAAATGAGTCAAAAAAGGTGGTCTTGCGCCGGCGGGTAAAATCAATAAATTGATCGACGATGACCAGGTCGCCGCGTCCGATTTCCTCCCGCAGGCTGCCGCAGGCGGTTGTGGCGATAATGTGGGTGACTTTCTGCTCCTTGAGGGCGTGGATGTTGGCGCGATAGTTGACCTGGGAAGGGCTGAATTGGTGTTTGCGCCCGTGCCGGGCAAGAAGGGCGACATCGACCCCACCGATCCTGCCAAGGGCGAGAGGCGCCGAGGGTTTTCCATAGGGTGTTTCGACTTCAAGTTCAGATGCGTTTTTAAGAATATCCGGATCGTCCAGCCCGGACCCGCCGATGATTCCAACTTTGACCATTCTGAGCTCCTTTTCCGAATCAGATTAAATCAATTGATGCAATTGCTTCATGAGGCCTTCCAGTTCAGGACCGCGGAAGCAGAACTTCATTTCCAGGAACCGTCTGCGCAGGGCGGCAACTTCTTTTTGAACGTTTTTATTCAGAACGACCACCGCGTGGATCAGCTGCGCGAGTTCTTCAAAATCGGGCGGGGTCATGCCGAAACGGGTCATTTCAGCCACTCCCATCCGCAAGGCGCTGGCAGCGGTAAAGCCGTCATCCTCCGATGTGGCCTGATAATTGACGATGATATTGTTCGCTTCAAGCCGGCGGGCGGTTTCAGGGCCGCGGGCGTTGCCCACGCCGACGATCACCTGGTGGGTGCGGGTGTATAAAACGGCCGGGTCGCCGGCCACATCCAGGCCGCATTGCTTTAAGGCTCCGGCCAAGGCCTGGGCGTTCCGGAGGACCTGTTGCTGATAATCGGACTTGAAATGGTTCATCTCGTAAGTCGCCATCAGCAGACCCAGCAGGGTGCCCAGATGATGGTTGCTGACACTGCCGGGGAACGCGCGGCGCTCGATGGCTTCCCAGAACTTATAAAGCGGGTCGGACTCGGCCATGTCGGCGGCGATAATGCCGCGCTGGGTTCCGAAAAAAGTCTTGTGAGTGGAGCCGGTGACGATATGGGCGCCTTCTTTGAAAGGCTCTTGAAAGAATGGGCCGCAAAGACCCAGCACATGGGCCATGTCATACATGATGATGCAGTCAAGGCAAAGCGCGTCGACAACGGCCCGGATGGCAGCTACGGGTTCAGGATAGAGCGTCATGCTTTTTCCCAGAATGATCAGCTCGGGGCGGTAGTCGGCGATGATGTTCTGACAGGCGGCCGTATCGATCTGATAGGGGTTTTCCGCTAAAACCGGAAAGTTTACCACGGCCGGTTTTTCCGTGATAGGGTCGCGCGCAACGAAATCGCGCAAGGCCCCCATGGGCTGGGCGCTCAGATGACCGCCCTTGATGATGTGATGATTGAGGACCCGCTCAATACGCCGGGGCTCACTTTTACGATCGGTGCGGTTCAGATAGTCCGCCAGTGCGCTGAATACGGCGGTATTGGCCATCTGGC
The DNA here is from genome assembly GCA_040757625.1 of Thermodesulfobacteriota bacterium. Taxonomy (GTDB): domain Bacteria; phylum Desulfobacterota; class Desulfobacteria; order Desulfobacterales; family JARGFK01; genus JARGFK01. Next base: position 155,541 of record JBFLWU010000003.1, read on the forward strand.
CGGAAATCAGGCGGGTTTCAACCCGGGCGCATCCCATAAAGCGGCAAAGCTCCGCCTGCAGCAGGGCTTCGACTTTGGCGATAAAATCCGTCCCCTGGTAGTAAAAGACTTCCGCATCCTTTAATGCGGCGATGCGTTTGTGCTCGGCATAGCGTCCGGCCGGGTCCATGACGGAGAGCATTCGGACCAGGGGGGAGGGGGTCTGCTCCGAAGGAATCAGGTTGATGCATTCCTGTCGGCGCCAGCAGGTATTGGCAATGGTTTCTTTTATTAAAGCCTGAACGGCAGCCGGTGCGGGGTGTTCCGGAAGGCCTGCGGCGGCAGATGGCGACTGGTCCGGCCACAGAATCGCCCGGGCAAAGGGCGGGGCGTCGCTTTTTAAATGGTAGGGGACAACCTGGGCCTGCACCTTTTTGCCCCTGACCTCAATCTGGATGCGGTCGCCCTCATCAAGCCTGCTGTCCAAGAGCGCCAGACCGATGGCCCGCAGCCCTCTTTCATCGGTCAGGCGGGATTCGATACCGCTTCCGGCGACCTTCCAATATGGCACCATGGTGCCGCTGGTGATATATCCCACGTGGGTTGATCGGTGAAACACCCGGCTGCCGGCACGGGCAACGCCCTTGTCGAGCAGCGCGACGGGCTGTATCCGGCGGGGTAGGGAGTCGATCCGGGAATAGTTCCGGTTCATGATCTCTTTGAGAACCGCAAACTGCTTTTCTAAAGACCGGCGGCCGACAAAGCTTCCCTTAAGCGGCGAGAAACTGACGGCAAAACGGGACAGGCCGGAGGCGAAAATCGGTATTTCCCGGCCGTCAGGGTCGCGTCCCAGTTCATGGCCATAGAGCGGGAGCCCGGCTTCCAGCCGGAGGGTGTCCCTGGCGCCCAGGCCGATGGGAACTGCGCCCTGCTCAAGTAGCAGGTCCCAGAGCATCAGGGCGTGCCGCCGTTCAGCGAAAAGTTCAAAACAGACCGGTTCGCCGGTGTAGCCGGTTCTGGCGATAAACACGTCTGCGCCTTTGATGCGAACCGGGCTGCTGTAGTTTCGGAGGGGCTCCGGCAGGCGGCCGGAATCCAAGATGCCCTGCAGGATCGCTTTTGAAAGGGGCCCTTGCAGGCTGAGCATGACCCACGCTGCAGTCTGATCCTGCAGATCGACTTTTTCAGATCCCTTCAGGGACTGTTGCAGGTGCCGCCAGACGGCATCGCGGTTGGCGGCATTGACAACCAGCAGGTATTCTTTTTCAATCAGGCGGTAAAGGTAGGCATCGTCAATGGCGCCGCCGTTCTCATTGGGAACGAGGGTGTACTGACTCTGGCCCGTCTGAAGGGCGGCGGCGTTATTGGTCAGCAGCCGCTGCAGAAATTCCAGGGCGCCGCCGCCGCCGATGCTGAATCGTCCCATATGGGACACGTCGAAAAGCCCTGCGGATTTTCGGGTAAAAAGGTGTTCCTGCACAATACCCGGTCCGTATTGCAGCGGCATCTGCCAGCCGCTGAAATCCACCATTTCAGCTCCGAGGCTGACATGGCGATCAAAGAAGGCGGTTGTATAAGATTGATCGGTCATTGAAATAAGTCCTTACATCTTCCCGGATCGAAAAATTGAAAAGATCAGCCAGATTCCTAAAACCGTTGCGATGGAATACCCGACCAGCCCCAGCAGGGCGGTAATGGAAACCGTATGTAACCCAAAAAGGTTCAACTGAAATTCGATGACTTTCTGGCCTGAATTCAAGACCAGCGATCCGGCAATGATGGAGGCGGAAATAATCAGTCCTACTGTCAGACGATTCACCCCTTTTTCAAGGTTCCGGTCGAAACGTTCAAAACCCCCGTGCCAGATCTCAAGGCGCTGCCGTCCCCGGGCGGTCTGTCGGAGTATGTCATGGACGTACCTGGGGATTTGCCTGACTTGCTTGCCCAGATAGCGGGCATCTTTGCGGATGTGTCGCAGCAGCTTCTGGGTTTCATACCCCTTCTGGATCAGGCGTTTGGCGTATGGCCTGGTGACTTCTAGCAGGCTGGCGTCACTGCCCAGAATTTTACCCAAAGCCTCGGTCTGGATTAAGGTCTTGAGCAGCAGCAGCATATTGCGCGGCAGCCGGATGCGGTATTTGAGCACCAGGTGCATCACCTGGTCATATACATCCTTTACGGATATTGTCTGCAAGGAGCGGCCGTAAAAGGGTTCGCTGATGTCTTTCAAATCGAGGCTGAAACTCTCGATGTCCATGGTTTCCTCATCCAGCAGGCCGGCGTCTAACAGTGCTTCCATGACCATGCCGTAGTCATGCTCGGCATATCCCAGGAAAATATTGGCAACCTGGTGCATCATCTCTTCATCCAGGTAGCCGATGATGCCGAAGTCGACTAGGCTGACGCGTCCGTCGAACATGACGATGGCGTTGGCTGGGTGAGGATCGGCATGAAAAATACCAAATTCCATGAGCTGGCGTGAAAAGGCGCGTAATCCAATCATGGCGATTTCTTTGGGATCAATGCCGTGGGCCTTGAGGGTATCGATCTGGTCCATTTTGATGCCGGCAATATGTTCCATGACCAGGACCGATTTGGCGGCCAGGTTCCAGTAGACCTTGGGGATGTACAACTCTTCGATATCTTTGAAATTGACGGAAAATTTTTCGATGGTGCCCGCTTCGATGAACATGTCGAGTTCTTTAAAAATCGTGCGTTCAAATTCCTTGACCAGGTTGGTGACGCCTAAAATACGGCCCACTTCAAATGACCGTTCAATCCTATCGGCAAACGCATACATCAGCCGGATATCTTTTTGGATTTTTTTTCTGATACCGGGCCGGACGACTTTAACCGCCACTTTTTCACCGCTGAAAAGTTCGGCTGCATGGACCTGGGCCACGGAAGCAGCGGCAATGGATTCGGATGAAAACGACTTAAAAAGTTCAGAAATGGGGCGTTTGAGTTCATCCTCAATAACGGCGACGATGGCGTCGAGCGGTTCCGGAGGAACCTGATCCTGAAGTTTTTTGAATTCCTCGATGTATTCCGGCGGGAAAATGTCCGCCCGGGTGCTCATGAGCTGGCCCAGTTTGATAAAGCTGGGACCCAATTCCTCGAGTACCAGGCGGATTCGTCTGGGCGAGGGAAAGCTGCGGTGGACCAGCGGCACCTTTTCCGAGAGTTCCTGGGGGTATGCTTTCTTTTTACGTGACAGTCTTTCGACGACATCACCCAGGCCGTGTTTGATCAGTACCCTGGTTATGGTGCCGAAGCGGCCCAGCCCCTTGACGCCGTGCCCTCTGAATAGATTCATTTTTCTCCTCTTTCAGATTCCTTAACCCTTGCCCATTTTTTTGAGATTTCTTTTAATTTATCGGCTTCGGCCACATAGCTTTCAACATAACCGCATTGGATGCAGACATAGTTATCCAGCGCGGCGATGGAAGTCAGGCTGACGGGAATTGAATTGCTGGTAAAGGGGCCGCTCTTGGGATAAACATCAGTTCCGGCGTAAATATCGGTTGAACCGCATTTCGGGCACTTGTTTTCTTTCAATTTAACACCTCCTGGTTTGACGGATTAATGCCATCCACATCACGACGATTTGTTGCAGGAAAATATATCAGGGCCAACCTGCTACGGCAATCTTTTTCTGTTATTTCCGGGCTTCAACCTCTGTCGATCACTTCCATCAGAATGCGTCGGTATTGCTTCATAAAAATAGATTTTAAAAAATTATTATATTACGGTACGATCTTCGAATAAAGGTAATCTGTCGCCGGGGATACCCCGCCAGCTCGTGAAAGCAGCCTTTGTTTTTGTGGGTAGCTCCGTAATAAGCCGGAAACAATATCCGCGGGGATAAAAAATGAAGCTCCGGATCGGGCAAAAATCAGAAGATTGACTTGCATTCTTGAAATATATCCTTATAAGTATGAACTGCGCATACAAAGAAGCTTTCTTCAAGTGATGAGTTTATGGACGGAACGAACAGGGTACAATTTGAAAAGCCGAATATTTCAGAACTAAATCGGAACTATACCGTTGTCGATCTGCATTTTCATACCCGTTATTCCGACGGATCGAATACCGTCAGGCAAATTGCCAAACGGGTGCGCCAGCTGGGTATTGGTATCGCCATTACGGACCATAACGATATCAGAGGGCCGGTCGAAATAAATGAATATAAAGACATATTGAGCATTCCCGGTATCGAGATAACGTCCAGGGAAGGCAGCCATATTCTGATTTATTTTTACGGGGTTGAAAGCCTCAAGCATTTTTTTCACGAACATGTTCAACCGAACATGGGAAACGGCCTGATGAGTTCAACCCTCTTGCCTATGGAGGCGATCATCGAGAAGGCCCGCGATTTCAGGAGCGTTATCATACTGCCGCATCCCTACTGCGCCGCCTATACCGGGGTGTGCAACCCCCAGTTTTCAATGGCCAGACAGCAAAGGATCTTTGATCAGGTGGACGGTGTTGAAGCCATTAATTCCGAAAACCTGAAAAAGTGGAACCTTCGAAGCGCGGTTTTGGGATTTAATCTCGATAAGACCGTTGTCGGCGGGAGTGACGGACATGCCCTTTATCAGATCGGCAAGGTGGTCAGTTATGCCGACTGCAAAAGAAGTCGCGAAGCCTTTCTGGATGCCGTCTGGAAAAAGCGGAACAAGGTCATCGGCAAGGAAATCGACATTTTTAGAAAGGTGACATCAAACGGCCTGAAACTCAGAACGAATCTGAAAAATTATCCGGATCTGATAGAAAAAAATATCCGCTACAGTTACACCGTTCTCAATTCAAAATCCAAAAGGCTGCGGGACAATATCAGGCGCAGGCTGAATGGAAATACCTGAGAAAATATAGAAGCCATTCTAAATCCACAGCATTTTCTTACCTCTTTTCGTGTTTTTCGGTTTGCTTACAAGATCTTAGATTGAAAAATGATGCCGTCATGGTGTATAGATAGAATGAACATTTTTCAACAAGGCGTATCTTCCGGAACCCAACCGGACCGCTGAAAGAATTAAAGGATATATTCCATGGCTGCTCATAGCATCATTCTCGGAACCATTGACGGTATTTTAAAAAAAGATTTCGAAAGGCTCAAAAAGGAATTAAAGGAATGTTTCCAAAATGTGGGCTGGAAAGACAATACCCTGGTCATCAAGAGCGAGAAACAGCATCATCGCGTTAAAATAATCGCCACAAAGATTGCGGATTGCATCCAGGAAGGCAAGTTCGGATCGCTGTTGTATATCGGCAACGACCGGGTCATCTGTATCTATTTCGGGCATAAACAATTTGTCGGCAAACAGTATGGTGAACCCGAGCCGCCGGAGTGGTGGGGACAGACGAAAGACAAACCCGAATCCGACGATCTGGCGGACAAGCTGTTGTTGAATATGATTAAAGAATAAAGCGTGGAAGCTGCAATAAACCATTTGGATTGGCGCAAAAACGCCATTCAGCAGCTGGATGCGGCCCCCCTGGATGTCCTGGTGATCGGGGGCGGCATCGTGGGCGCCGGCATTGCCCGCGACAGCGCCATGCGGGGACTTCGAACCGGCTTAATCGAACAGTATGATTTTGCTTTCGGTACCAGCAGCCGTTCGGCCCGGATGCTTCACGGCGGCCTGCGCTATCTGGCCCAGGGAAATTTCGGCCTGGTTCGGCAGGCCAGCCTTGAAAAGCTTGTCATTCGACGCATCGCCCCGCACCTGGCGGCTCCCCTGCCGTTCATATTCCCCACCTACCGGGGGACCCCCTGGCCGAACTGGAAACTGCGTATCGGCGTCAAGCTCTATGATCTGTTATGCAACCGGCACAATTTTCACCGTTCCGAGCCCTTGAGTTCAGGACGGGTCCAATCTCTTCTGCCGGGCATCAACCCGGTTGGGCTGGACGGGGGGGTGCGGTATTTCGATGGCGCAACCAATGACGCCCGCCTGGTCATCGACACCCTGCGGTCTGCCTTCCGTAACGGGGCCGTCCTGCTGAACTATGCCCGGCTGGAAGAAGCGCATCGGGACGACAGCCGGTGGCGTTGTCAGCTTTGCGATACCCATCGCAACGCCCGTTTCAGCATCAGGAGCCGTAGTGTCGTCAATGCCGCAGGGCCCTGGGCGGACAAGCTTGCCCGGAGCCGGATCAGAATCCGGGGGACCAAGGGCGTTCATGTGGTCGTCAAAAGATCGCGGTTTTCCATACCGGAGGCCGTGATGATGACCGAGGACAAACGGGTGGTCTGGGCGATCCCCTGGGGGGAAATGGTTTACATTGGGACCACCGACACGGATTTCAGCGGAAGCCTTGAAAACGTCCCCACCGATCCGGAAGATATCGATTATATTTTAAGCGTCGTTCATTCATATTTCCCCGGGCTTCAACTCACCGACGCCGATCTGGTAGGCACCTGGGCGGGCGTCCGCCCGCTGATAGCCGCTGCCGACGGACATCCGTCGGAAGTCTCCCGGTCGCATAAGATCTTCATCAGCCCCGACGGCTGGCTGGATGCGGCCGGGGGAAAACTCACCACCTATCGTTTGATGGCGGAAGAATCCGTGAACAAGCTGGTCAGGTTCTTAAACCGGACCGCTACGCCCTGCCGGACCCATCAGGAGACCCTTCTGAAGGTCGGCGAAGCCGACGGAGTCAGCGGCGTGATTCCTCCCCCTGTTTCAGTCGAAGCGGTCCGGCACTATTGCCGGCATGAATGGGCACTTCATCTGGATGACGTCATGATTCGCCGAACGCGCTGGCATCATTACCTGGCGGACGCAAAGAGCGTCGCCCGGCAGGTCAACGCCTGGATGGCGGCCTATTACGGCTGGGACATACTCCGGCAACAGGCCGAATGGCAGCGGTACGTGGATTTTCCCAATTAATGCAGCCGCCATGGTTCTCCGATTCTTAACGTGTGAAACTCACGCATAAGGGTGCGTAAGATGGAACCAGGTCGAACCCGCACTATGCTTTCAAAGCTGGATCGATTACTGGCGATACGCAGAATGACCTCGTTGCGGTCCCATCCAACGCACCCTAATGCGTTCGGACAGTCACACGCTTCGAATCGGAGAACCATGGCGGCATTTTTAGATTGCCGCGTTTCGTATTTTTTCAATCACCATCAACCTGCTAAATAGAGTTGCGATTCAAGACATGGCCTTGAAATCGAAATTCACCCTATCCTTTCTTGTCGTCACTGCCACCGGATTTGCCGCCACCGTTGCGCAGATTATCCTTTTGCGGGAATTTCTGGTTCGGTTTTACGGCAATGAGCTGTCGGTGGGGATCGTCCTGGCCGCCTGGCTAATGTGGAACGCCGTCGGCAGCGGTTTGTCGGTCAGGCGGGCATCCCAAAAAAGACCGGACCAAGGCACGCTGGCACTTTTTCTTTCGCTGCTTGCGGCCATGCTCCCGGTCTGTGTCTTGCTCATTCGTCTCTCCGGTGCCATCTGGTCTATTCCCATGGGAGAACTGGCGCCGCTGGGCAAAATGCTGATGATAACGATTGCGGTCACCGGACTGATCTGCCCTTTGTCCGGCGCCTTGTTCGGCCTGTGCTGGGCTTACCATTGCATCGAAACCGGGGAAAGCCGGCCGGCGCGGCCGATCATGATTTACCTGGGGGAAGCCGTCGGTGCGGCGCTCGGCGGGCTGATTTTCTATTTTGTGTTTATGGGCGGATTTTCGGCCTTAACCGCCGCCTGGCTGACATCGGCCGGCCTGCTGGCGGTTTCAGGTGCCATCCTGGTCTCTCGGCGGCATGTGGCAAAACTCCCTGCAGGCAGGTGGTGGCTGGTCGTTGCCGTGGCCGTATGCGCCGGCTTTCTTTTGAATGGCCCAATCGACGCCTTCAGCCGCCGGTTGCAGTGGACCAAAGACGGGGTTGTTGTTTTTGATACGCCCTATCACAATATCGCGCTGGTGCGAAAAAATCAGCAGCTTTCGGTTTTCAGCAACGGCCTCTGGTTGTTTTCGGCTTCCGATCCCCAGAGCGCCGAAAATGCGGTGCACCTGGCGCTTCTCCAGCATCCCCGCCCGGAGACCATCCTGCTGCTGGGCGGTGCTGCCGCCGGGCTCCTCGAGGAAATTTTAAAACATTCCCCGGTACGGCGTGTGGATTGCGTTGAGCCGGATCCGGATTTCGTCGTCCTGGTGGAGCCGTTTCTGCCGGCGGCCACCCGTGAATCCCTCCGTAATCCCAAGGTTCGGCTGATTCACCAGGATGCCGGTACATTTATACGAAGCCCATTGGCGCACTATGACATTATTTTAATGAACATGGGCGATCCGGTGAATTCGCAGATGAATCGTTTTTATACGAAGGAGTTTTTCGGGTGGATCCAAAAAAGCCTCGGCCCGGGAGGCATATTTTCTTTTTCGATTTCAGCCGGCGAGGATATGATGGGCCCGGGGCAGGCATATTTTTTGAAATCGTTTGAGGCGACCCTGCTTCAAATTTTTCCCGACGTGCGGTTGCATCCGGGTGATCATACCCGTTTTTTTGCCACAGACGCAGCCGGCCGGCTGCTATCGCAAACAGCCGACTTCATGGAGCGGATCGCGGAAAGAAATCTGCAGCTTCTCTACATCCGGCCCGATACCCTGGATACTGCCTTAAGCCCTTTTCGAAGAAGCTATTACCGGGCGATCCTGGGGGAAATCCGTGAAACGCCCGTCAATCACGATTTTAAACCCACCTGCTATTTTTATAATATGCTGATCTGGGGCGGTCAGTGGCATCCGGCGCTGCAGCAATTTCTTAAAAGGGTTGCCGAAATCAAAGCCGGCGAGCTATGGGCAACCATCGGCGTCATCGGCCTGATCGTGTCCGTTTTTTTTCTGGCCGTGGGCCGATTCAGAACAGCGGTCGCCGGCAGCGTCATGGTAATGGGCGGCGCCGGCATGGTGATGCAAATGGTCCTGCTGCTGGGTTTCCAGGTCGCTGCGGGATTTTTTTATTTGCAGCTGTCGCTGATCATCGCCTTTTTCATGGCTGGCCTGGCGGCCGGTTCCGGTTGGTTCGCCCGTTTTCGGGCGATGAATCCCCGCAACGTTTTAATAATAATACAGGGCGCCGCCGTTCTGTTTCCTGCGGGTGTGATTTTCTTTTTCTCCGCGCTGCAGGGAGAATTCCGGGCCTGGATATCCCTCCAGTCCACGGGCTGGATGTTTTCAGCCCTCAGTCTGTTCGCCGGAACCATTGCCGGGGCCCATTTTTCAACGGCGGTGCGGGTGCTGGAAGGGCAGGGGATAGACATGCGTCATATCGGCGGCGGGCTTTATGCAATGGACCTTGCAGGAGCGGCCGGCGGAATGCTGCTGGCCGCTTTCATAACCATACCGGTTTTCGGGTTGATGGATACGCTGCTGATCTTGAGCGCGCTTCTGCTTATCAGCCTGATAAGCTTATTTGGGCCTGGCCGGCAATAGTAAGTTGAGACATTTTGCGCAATCGGGTTCCCCTCAGACCGTCTGATAATTCCGTTTCAAGCAGGGTCCTTCCAGATGCCGGCGATGGGCCGGCCGCAGAACCGGCAGTTGCCGTCCTTTACCTCCATCAGTCCGACGCTGTAGCCTACCCGCTTGATCAGAAGCCTGCGGCAGTTGGGGCAGTAAGTGTTTTCGCCCGGGTGCGAGGCCACGTTGCCGATATAGACGTAATGCAGCCCCGCCGCCATGGCTGTCTGACGGGCTTTTTCCAGGGTTTCGACGGGGGTCGGCGCAATCCCCTTGAGTTTATAGCGGGGATAAAAGCGTGAAAAATGCAGGGGCGTGTCCGGGCCAAGTTCGTTTTTAATCCAGCGGCACATGGCCAGTACGCCGGCCGGGTCGTCGTTTTTCCCGGGGACGACCAGGTTGACGATTTCGGTGTGAACCGCCTTGGCCTTAAGATGCTTTAAGGTGTCTAAAACCGGCGCCAGGCTGCCGCCCGCCATGTCGCGATAGTACTCCTGGGAGAATCCTTTCAAATCGATGCAGGCCGCATCCAGGAAATTGCACAATTCATCTAGGGGGGTTGGATTGATAAACCCGTTGGAATGCATGACTTTAAGAAGCGGCGCTTTTTTTGCCAGACGCGCCACGGCGAGCATGTATTCAAAAAAGATGGTCGGCTCCACATAGGTGGAGGCGATGCTGCGGCATCCGTAGCGCCCGGCGAGCTGGACCACCTGTTCCGGGTCCATTTCATAGTTGAAGGTGTCTTCCGGCCGGGCCTGGGATATCTCCCAGTTCTGGCAGAATTTACAATCGAAATTACATCCGGCGGTGGCAATTGAAAAGGACTGGCTGGTGGGCAGGACGTGGAAAAAAGGCTTTTTTTCAATGGGGTCCACATGGACGGCACAGGGATTGGCATACGTGAGAGAATAGTATTTGCCGCCGATATTTTCCCGAACCTCGCACAGCCCCCTTTCACCCGGTTCGACTTCACAGCGATGCGGGCACAGGTCGCAGCGGATGGTCCCGTTTTCAAGGGAGGTAAAATACGGCGAGAGCATCTTTTTGATAAAGCCCTTTTTAAGCTCGGCGCCCCTGGCTGGGGAGCTGAGGACAGCCCAGGGGGCTGCGGCGGCGCTGGCGCACAGAATCGCGCAACGGCTGCAACGGCTTAAAAAATGTCGGCGGGTCATGGGGTGTTGCATTCAGCCAGCTCCCTAAAAAACCTCCGCTGAAAAAATAAAAATATGGGTTTGCGGATCTTTCCAGGCATCTTTGTCAAGGTTCGCCTTGCGGCAGGTCTGCTCCAGAAAGGTGATCCGGTCCCAGCCGTACTCACCGGGCACCTGGGGCAGCAGCAGCCCCGAGCGGGCGCCCTGCTTCATATAGATTCCATGCACGCCGACCTGGATAGAGTCAATATCTGAAACGGATTGCAGCGGGCTCAATACCGAGATTTCGAATTCCAGTTCCGGCAGTTCCTCTTTGCGGACGGGGGGAAAGCGCGGGTCTTCCCGAGCGGCTGCCTGCGCCATTCTGGCAACCGTTTCCGCCAGGGGATAGATGCCGCTGATGTGGCCGATGCAACCCCGGAGCTGTTTGTGTTTGCGAAGGGTGACAAACGCTCCTGCCGGTTCCTGCAGCCGGGGTGGAAGCTGCGGAAGCGTCACGTTATTAAGTCCGTTTGAAACTGCCTCCACCGATTGGCGGGCGATTTGATGCAGCAGGTTTTTTTCTTTAGAAGTCAATGACGGGGGGATGCCGGTTCGGGTCTTTGCGCCCTGCTGCCGGCAGGCGGCGGCCATATACCCGACAACCCGGGACCGGTCTCCGGTGACGTCGCCGGAATTGAGCGCTTTCAGCACTTCGCATTGATCGGCGCCCAACAGGCGGGCGGCCGTCAATACCGCCAGCAGGGGGCCGCCGCCGCAGGCCTCGCAGCGGCCGCCGGCCAGATCCGAGGCGAGACCCTCAACATCCATCCGGCGGACATGGTCGGCGACGCGGTTGTCTAATTTTTGGGCCTCCGCATAGCTGTGGAAATGCGATAAATCCGTGCTGGCCGCCATCAGAACCGGTTTGTTTCTCGCCAGATCCGCAAGTGTTTCTGCAAGTTTTCGGCAGACGGACAAATCCTGGTCGCCCATGATCAGCGGAACCAGCTTAAAGTTCGGAAGCACGACCTGGAGAAACGGCAGTTGAATTTCAAGGGCGTGTTCCTTTTGATGGGCCTCGGCCACATAACGGATGGAAGGGTCTTTGCGTTTGAGCTCCGCAATCAACTCCCTATCCAGCGGGACCGTGCCGAGGGGGGTGCGATAGCCGCCCTGGTCATAGACCGATACGCCTCGAAAGCGGGCATAATGGCTGGGGGCGACGACGATCACGGTTTTGAATTTTTGGGATTGAAGGAGTCTGTACGCATGGGCGGCGACCTGCCCGGAATATTGATATCCGGCGTGGGGCGCAATCAGCGCGACCGGTTTGCCGTCGAAAGGTTCAAGAACCGCCTGTCGTAAAAAACCCTCAATTTTACCGCGCAAAATGACCGGGTCGGCCGGGTACCAGGAGCCGGCTATGACCGATTCGCGAATGCGTTCGGGGGCGTCCGCTGCCTGAAGGGGTGCGCCTGCCAGCAATGAAAACATTACGGACGCCCAGAGCAGCGCTTTCAGGACGAAAACGAATAGGCGCCATCTGTCAGGAAGACATGGATGCCGGATCGCCGAGATTGATACCGGCATATTTACCTTCGACCTATCGGCCTTCAGGCGCCTATGGCTTAGATGCTGGATCGCCGGGATTTGAACCGGCTGCAAATTCCTGGTCATTGGTAAAGCCGTCACCGTCCGAATCCATTTGCCCCAGCGCCAGTGTATACTTGTCGCCGGCCGGGATGCCTGTATTTTGATAATCCTTGCCAAACGGATTCCTGGCGCCGCCGCCCCGGGGATTGATATGGCAGGTGGCACATGAAAAATTTTTGCCGCCGTCCGGCAGCTTGGACAGGCGGAAGGAACGTGCTAAAACATCTGAACCGGTTGAAAGGGACATGATTGCCGACATGAAAAGAGTCGAAAAAAAAGAAGCGGCCCATTTGCCGGGTATATTCGACAGGGACATGATTCCTCCTATAAAGGGTCATTTAAGAGGGCTTGGGAAATTTAAGAATATGATAAAATGATGTGTATGTCAAAAAAACAATCACGCTGACGACTCCTGTTCCCCTGACAGCCAAAAACGCAAAATTTGATAGAATTTTCTTGCTATCAACTACATATTATATTATTTTTCCACGGCTTTTTTTTAAAGAAACGAAACGACCCCCCAGCTTAATTCTCAAATCAGACCGATAGGTTGGGATATTATTAAGTTATCTCAAAATTCACATATCCTCCCCCGCTAATAATTTGGAGAAGACGTTTGATATCGAGCGTGTGGGCATCCGAATTTAATAGGTTTGATTTATATAGATGTAACCATTCTTAAACAAATTACGACTTAATAGTAATCCGTCAGGTTGGAGACCCTGGCCCATCAACGTATTTAACGTGTTGGAATTACATTGGTAATGTTTCTAATCGTATCCAACAGGAATAACCCATGAAACGATTTGTGATGATATTGATTGTTATCGCTGCGGCGGGGGGGATCGGCTGGCAGATTTATCAAAAAGCGTTTTTAGCTCAAACAGGAGAGGATCGAAAACGAACGGGCCCCGTGGCGGTGGCAGTTGAAATAAAGCCTGTTAGTAGGGGATCTATCCGGGATATCAGGGGATTTACCGGAACCCTGCTCGCCCGGTCACAGTTTGTGGTCGCGCCGAAAATTGCCGGCAGGATAAAAAAACTGTTTTTCAATATCGGGGACAAGGTCAAGCAGGGCCAGCTAGTCGCCGTTCTGGATGACGAAGAGTACCACCAGCAGGTGGACCAGGCCCGTGCCGAACTGGAGGTGGCCAAGGCAAACCTTAAAGAAAGCCAGGACTCCCTTGAAATCAACAAACGGGAATTCGAGCGAACGGTGGTGTTGCGTCAAAAAAAGATCGCATCGGAATCCGAACTGGATGCCGCCGAGTCCAAGTATAAGAGCCAGGAATCCAAGCTAAAAGTCGCTCAGGCCCAGATTGTTCAAAAGGAAGCCGCCTTGAAGGTGGCGGAAGTGCGCCTGTCTTACACCCGGATAGAAGTACCTCCCAACGAAGGCGACGGGTACCGGGTGGTGGGCGAACGTTATGTTCATGAAGGCGCCATGCTTGCCGCCAACAACCCCATTGTTTCCATTTTCGATATCCGATCCATGATTGCCGCCATCCATGTGATTGAACAGGATTATTCCAAAATACAGGTGGGCATGACGGCCATTGTATCCACCGACGCTTATTCCGCAAAGACGTTTACCGGCAAGGTGGTCCGGATGGCCCCTCTGCTGAAGGAAGCATCCCGAGAGGCGCGGGTGGAGATTGAAATTCCCAACCCGGAAGGGCTGCTGAAACCCGGGATGTTTATCCGGGCCGATATTGAGTTCAGCCAGCACAATGATGCCACGGTCGTACCCAAGGATGCCGTGGTAAAACGCGAGGAGGCCGTAGGGGTCTTTATGGTCAATATGGAGGATAAGAAGGCCCGCTTTGTACCGATTACCACCGGCATTATAAACGGGCAGCAGGTCGAGATTTTAAGCCCTTCTCTTTCAGGATATGTGGTGACCCTGGGACACCACCTGCTTGAAGACGGCGCACCGGTGATCCTTCCGAATGATCAGCAAACAGGCCCGGCCCCGGAAAAAGAAGGAAAGGATGGTCCGGCGAAACGGGGAAAAATGAAGGCAAAAAGTAAAGATAAATAATCCGTGGAGGAAAACCCATGAACCTGCCCCGTTTTTCTGTGCATCATCCCATCTTTACCATCATGGTATCGCTGATCGTGGTTATTTTGGGGGCCGTCTCCCTGTACCGACTTTCCATCGACCTGATGCCCGATATCACCTATCCGACCCTGAGTATTTCTACGGATTACAAGAATGCCAGCCCGGAAGAGATTGAAGAACTGGTAACCCGACCGATTGAGGAGGCCGTAAGCGCGGTTCCCGGTGTGGAAGAAGTGAACTCCGTTTCCCGGGAAGGAACCAGCAATGTGCGGGTAACGTTTGCCTGGGGAACCGATCTGGATGCTGCTGCCAATGATATCCGCGACCGGCTGGATCGCATTATCAGCCGGCTGCCGGATGACGTCGAGCGGCCGCATCTGCATAAGTTTGACCTGGCCAGTTTTCCGGTTTTGATTCTGGGGGCGGCCAGCAACCTGGATCCGATTCAGATGCGCAAGATCATCGATGACCAGATCAAATACCGGATCGAGCGGATTCCGGGGGTTGCCTCACTGGATGTGCGCGGAGGTCTGGACCGGGAGATCCATGTTTATTTAAACGCTGAAAAAATCAAGGCGCTGGGGCTGCCGATCGACCGGATTCTGCAGCGCATCGTGGAGGAAAATGTCAATTTGCCGGCGGGGCCGCTGGAGCAGGGCCTGCTGGAAGTCACCATCCGCACGCCGGGGATATATAACAGCCTGGATGAATTGCGCCGGACAGTCATTGCCATTCGGGAAGGGGCGCCGATCCAGCTGGGTGAAATTGCCGACGTTGTGGATTCATGGCAGAAAATAACCCGTATCGTTCGGGTAAACGGGCAGCCCGGCGTTCGCATGTCGGTCAACAAACAATCGGGAACCAATACCGTTGAGGTCGCCAGCGGCGTCTTGAAGGAACTTGAGCGGATCAACCGGGATATCCCTCAACTCCAGATAACCCCTATCATCGATTCCTCGGATTATATCAAGCGTTCCATTACCAATGTGGGCACAACCATTCTTTATGGAGGCGTTCTGGCTGTTTTTGTGCTCCTGCTGTTTCTGAGGAATATCCCCAGCACGGCCATTATCGCCACCAGCATCCCCATTTCGATTATCGCGACCTTTGCCCTGATGTATTTCGGCGGGTTTACCCTGAACCTGATGACCCTGGGGGGGCTGGCCCTCGGCATCGGCATGCTGGTGGATAACGCCATTGTGGTGTTGGAAAATATTTACCGGTTGCGGGAATCGGGTTTTGGCCCTGAAGAGAGCGCCGTCAACGGCAGCCAGGAAGTGATGTCGGCCGTTATTGCCAGCACCTTAACGACACTGGTGGTTTTTTTGCCGCTGATCTTTGTCCGGGGCATGTCGGGGGTCATGTTTAAACAATTGTCCTATGTGGTGGCTTTTGCGCTGACATGCTCCCTGGCGGTGGCGTTGACACTGGTGCCCATGCTGGCGTCCAAGATGAAGTCTCCTGCAAACAACCACTTGTCGACCGATATGACGGTGGGACGTCGGATTTTCAGTATTACCGGTCGTTTTTTTAAGCGCATGGAAGAAGACTATGCCGGTTTACTGCACCTTGCGACAAACCACAAAAAGACCGTCGTTTCCCTGGCGGTGCTGCTTCTGGGCGGCAGCCTGGCACTGATTCCGCTGGTCGGAGTTGAATTTATGCCCAGCACGGATGAAGGCGAGGTGCGGATCAATGCGGAAATGGCGGTGGGCACCCGGCTTGAGGTTATGGGGGATGCCTTTAAGCGCATTGAGACGATCATCATGCAGGAAGTGCCCGAAATAAAAAACATGGTCAGCTTTCTTGGCGGAGCCGGTTGGAGTTCAGGGGGGTCCCATACCGGTGAAATCAGAATCGCGCTCAAACCGAAAGCCGAACGGGCGCGCTCAAGCGAAGACATCGCGGCCGCTTTGCGCCGCAAACTCAGGGATATTCCGGGCGTCAAGGTACGGACCCGGGCCGGACAGGGGCTCATGATCATGCGCATTGGATCTTCAGGCGCGGAAAAAGTGCAGATTGAAATCCGCGGCCATGACCTGGCGGTGGCGGATGAAATTGCCAAACGGGTTCTGGAGCTGACGGAAGATGTGCCGGGAATTACCGATGCGCTTATCAGCCGGGCGTCCGGTACGCCGGAAGAACTGGTTATGGTGGATCGTCAGAAAGCCGCTGATATGCAGCTGACGGTATCCAAAATCGCCGGCATGTTGAAAACAACTTTATCCGGAACTGAGGCCGGAAACTTTCGTGAAGGCGGCAAGGAATATGCCATCCTGGTGAAGTTGAAGGATTCGGAAAAAAGAGCACTTAAAGACATCCTCGATTTGCCGGTGTCCAATGCCAGCGGCGAACCGGTCATTTTGCGGAATGTGGTAAGGGTACAGGCGCGCTCCGGCCCGGTCCTGGTCGAACGCAAGGACCAGGAGCGGATTATCAAGGTCTCAGCCAATATCAGCGGCAGGGATATGGGCTCGATTCTGGCCGACATCCGGGAACGGCTGCGCACCGTCCCCGTGCCGCGGGACTTTTCCATCGTTTTCGGCGGCGATTATGAGGAGCAGCAGAAATCATTCCGGGAGTTGCTGCTGGGATTTGTGCTTTCGATCATACTGATTTATATGGTCATGGCTTCCCTTTTTGAGTCCCTCAAGGATCCCTTTATCGTGATGTTTGCCGTACCGATGGGCGCCATCGGGGTAATTGTGATGCTGCTGCTGACCAACACCACTTTCAATGTCCAGTCTTATATCGGCTGCATCATGCTGGGCGGAATCGCGGTAAACAATGCCATTCTGCTGGTGGACCATACCAATCTCCTGCGACGCCGCGACGGGATGGAACTCCAGGCCGCGATTGAAGAAGCCGGGCGCCGGCGGCTGCGCCCCATTCTGATGACGTCCCTGACAACGATCCTGGCCATGTGCCCCCTGGCGCTGGGGATGGGCGAGGGCGGCGAGGCCCAGGCGCCGCTGGCCCGGGCGCTCATCGGCGGGCTCTTAAGCTCAAATATGATCACGCTGGTTTTCATTCCCACGCTCTATGCAATTTTTAACCGTCGACGGGATGCAGCCAATGGCAACCATACGTAATAAAAATTATTTTAATTATCTGTCGATTATATTAACGGCAGTATTTGTCTTTTTAGGTCTCAGCCCCGCCTTGACGACTCCGGCCGAGGCCCAGAACCGGACGGAACAGCCGGGAACGGGCATGCGGCCCCCATCCGTGCAAAAAGAGAATGCAACCGCCACGGCTGAATCGGTGCGGGCATCGCATGACGCCATCAGGGTGACGGTTCAGGATGCAATCCTGATGGCTTTGGAGCATAACCGCGCCCTGGCGGTTGAAAAGCTCCGGCCGCCGATCCGGGAGACCTACGAGCAGCAGGAACTGTCGGTATTTGATCCGGTTTTAAATGCACAGGTCACCGCCGGGCGGGAGCGGGGGGAGCGGGCGCGCTCCCGGGGCGGCCGGGACCCGTTTGAATCCGATACGATCGCCGGAGAAGTTTCCGTCAGGAAGTTTTTCCCCGCCGGCACCACCGTTCAGGTGGAAGGCGACAGCGAGTCCCTGGAGACAACGCTCAATCAAGACCCCTTTACACAGTCGCGCGTGGGACTTTCGGTAACCCAGGCCCTGTTGAGAGGTTATGGCGTGGATGTGAACCTGGCGACGATCAGGCAGTCGCGCCTGGACACGCAAGCATCCCATTACGAATTGCGGGGTTTCAGCGAGACCCTCCTGGGCCAGGTTGAATCAGCCTATTGGGATTACGCCCTGGCAACACGCCAGATAAAAATCGTTGAAGAGTCGCTGCAGTTGGCCGAGCAGCAGAAGAAAGAAGCCGAAGAAATGATTCAGGTCGGCAAACTGGCCGAATCGGAGCTTGTGGCCGCCCAGGCGGAAATTGCCGCCCGTCGGCAGGAGCTCATTGAGGCCCGCAGCACCATGGAGGGCAGGCGGTTGCGTTTGTTGCGGCTTCTCAATCCGCCGGGTGTCAATCCCTTTCTGCGGGAAGTGGTGCTGCTGTCCCGGCCCGACCTGCAGCAGGTAGCCCTGGACGACATCGATGCCCATATAGCCGTGGCGTTAAAGATGCGGTCGGATCTCAACCAGGCCCGCCTGGGGATCCAGCGCGACGAGATCGAGTTGGTTAAGACGAAGAACGGAACCCTTCCGAAGATGGATTTTTTCATCACCTTGGGGAAAAGCGGCTATGCCGATTCTTTCGGCGGCAGTATCGGCGATGTCAGCGGTGAAAGCTATGACGCCCTTGCCGGCGTCAGGATTGAATATCCCTTTTACAACCGGTCCGCCAGCGCCCGCCAACGCCGGTCGCTGCTTAACCGGGACCAGGCCCAGCGGGCGCTGGAGAACCTGTCGCAACTGGTGGAACTGGACGTTCGCACGGCCTATATTGAAGTCCAGCGCGCCCGCCAGCAGATTTTCGCATCTTCGGAAACCCGTAAACTGGAAGAGGAAAAACTGCGGGTTGAAACCGAGAAGTTCAGGGTAGGCCGGTCTACGAATTTTCTGGTGGCGCAAGCCCAGCGGGATTTTCTGCTGAGCCAGCTGGTCGAGGTCCGGGCGGTGGCCAGCTATCTGAAGGCGCTGACTGAATTGTTCCGACTGGAAGGGTCTCTGCTGGAGCGTCGGGGTGTTTCAGCGTCCAGCGAGTAAGCCTGAAAATCTTTCCCAAACAACTGAACAATCAAACAATCTGCTAAAAAAGCTTCCTGCCCGCTTCTGTTTTTTCCGTTTTGCCTTGGGGGGATTCTTTTTTTTCTGCCGTCAGCAAGGTTTCGATATTCGCCACATGGCAGATCATGATTTCAAACTGCGGCTGTCTGTACTGGTCCGAGAACAGGGATAAAATCAAAACGTCTTTATCCAGGTTCCAGAAAAGAGATTTTCCTTTCTGGTCTTGCCAGGTAACTGTTTGAGGATCACCATATTTCTGACGGAGAGTTGTCAGATAATCCATTCCGTCCCGTTTGGCTTTGATCCGAAACAGCAGCGGTTTCCGGGTATCGTTTGAAAAAAATAGTTCTACATAGTGAAACGTGGTTGAGAAGCGATAGATCAGTTTTATCGTGTTGTGCTCGATCCTGATCCGCCGGCCACCTTCAAAATTTAATTGCTTGTTCAGTTCGTTAAGTTCCGGGAAGTGTTTTTCCAGAAATCCGGGATAGTGCATTTCCAGATCAAGGACGGTATGGTTTTCAACCGCTTCAGAGCCCAGTGTTTCCGCCAGCCGGTTTCTGACCTTGTCCGTGAGAATTGAGTCGGCGTAAAGGTCCAGAAAGGCGAATCCCTTTGCAGACGTTGTCGAAATGCTTGGAGAAGAGGGCTGGGATGTTTGCTCGGCGTGTCTGAAAAATATTGTAACGATGACTGCCGACAGCAACAGGCCCACAACGATTGCAGCGGTTTTAATTGTTTTTGCCGGTATGGGTGCCATAAACAACCCTGGGCGCCGCCCGCGCCATGCCTAAATGGTTGACTTTTGAAACGCTAAATACGAATATTTATCGATCGCAGCTTTCTTTAGGACGGCATTTTAGCATCTTAATGAATTGAAAGCGAGTTCTTTTTAAAATCCCGGCCTGGATGAAGCAATCTCTCCGGCAAGCGCTCTGGCGATCAAACGGAATGATATAAACGAAATCTGAACACAGAAATCCCTAATAGGAGGCAAGTCATGAAAAGTTTGTTATTGCTGGCAGGCAGTCTGCTCCTGATAATAACCTTTTCAGCAAACGCCAGGGAAATGTTTGAAACCGACACCATCGAAACGTCTCAGGGGAATCTGAAAATAACATTCATCGGCCACGGCACCCTGATGTTTACATTTAACGGCAGGGTTATCCATATCGATCCGGTCGGTCGGGAGGCGGATTATACCGGGCTTCCCAAAGCCGATATGGTTCTATTGACCCATGATCACAGCGATCACCTTGATCCGGCGGCGCTGGCAATTTTGCGCCAGGATAAAACCGCTGTGGTTTTGCCGGAAATCTGTACGGGCAAAGTCAAGGACGGCATGGTGCTGAAAAACGGTGAGTCCCGGACCGTCAATGGACTGAAAATTGAAGCTGTCGCCGCTTACAACCTGATACATATGCGCAGCGAGGGCGCCCCCTATCACCCTAAGGGCGTCGGCAACGGTTATATCGTCACATTCGGCGACAAACGGGTTTATGTGGCCGGCGACACGGAAAACACACCGGAGATGAAAAGGCTTAAAAATATTGATATCGCTTTTCTGCCCATGAATCTGCCGTACACCATGACCCCGGCGATGGCGGCAGATGCGGCCAGGACTTTCAAACCGAAAATTTTATACCCCTATCATTTCGGCGATAGCGATACGGCCCAACTTGTTAATTTGTTGGCGGATACGAAAGACGTTGCAGTACGCATCCGCAAGCTGAAATAACTTTCAGGAAGGCATTATATCCCATGCAAACGGATTTGATTCGACAAAGACCTATCTGGCTGGATCCGGAAAGCGGAACGGTGAAAATTATTGATCAGCGACAGCTGCCCCATGCCGAAGTTGTCGTCGATCTGAAGACGGTTGCGGACGTGGTTCGCGCAATCAAGGAGATGGTTGTGCGGGGGGCGCCGCTGATCGGGGTTACGGCGGCCTATGGCCTGTATCTTGCCGCCGTAGCGGCCGGAGGGCGCAAGGCCGAACCGGGCTGTCTGCAGAAGGATGCGCAAAAGCTGAAGACGGCCAGACCTACAGCCGTTAATCTTGCCTGGGCCGTCGACAGGGCTCTCGACGTCATAACCAGGCATATTGATATAGAACAGCGGATTCAAGCCGCCAGAATGGAAGCGGAAAGAATCGCCGCGGCGGAAGTGGAAAACTGCAGACAGATCGGGCTCCACGGAATGGACTTGATTGCACAGATCAGCCGGATCAAAAAAGGTGCGGTCGTTAATATTTTAACCCACTGCAATGCCGGCTGGCTTGCCTGTGTGGAATACGGTACGGCGACCGCTCCTATCTATGCGGCGCATGAAAACGGCATTCCGGTTCATGTCTGGGTGGATGAAACCCGGCCGCTGAACCAGGGGTCCCGGCTGACCGCCTGGGAACTCGGTAAAAAGGGGGTCGCGCATACCGTTATCGTAGACAATGCCGGCGGCCATCTGATGCAGCACGGAAAAGTCGATATGGTCATCACCGGAACGGATCGAACCACCTGTACGGGAGATGTGGCCAACAAGATCGGTACCTATTTAAAAGCCCTGGCTGCAAAAGACAACCATATTCCGTTTTATGTCGCCTTGCCTTCAAGCACCTTCGACTGGACGCTTCGGGACGGAATCAAGGAAATTCCCATTGAAGAACGCGATCCGGACGAAGTCAGGTACGTTCAGGGGCTCGACGGCGGGATTATCCGCAGGGTGCTGATTCCCCCGCCGGACAGCCCTGCGGTCGATTATGCCTTTGACGTAACCCCAGCCAGGCTGGTTACCGGATTTATCACGGAACGGGGGGTCTGCCGGGCAACCGAGGCGGATATCCGGCGACTGTTTCCTGAAAAACATGCCTGAGCTATGATTTCCACTTTCGTCAAACCGGACAAGCCGCATATCCTTCTGGTCAATCCGTGGATAACCGATTTTGCCGCCTACGATTTCTGGGCCAAACCCCTGGGAGCGCTAACGCTGGCCGGTATTCTCAGGGCCCACGATTTTAAGGTGTCCTATGTCGACTGTCTGGACCGTTTTCATCCCAACGCGCCGGCCTCGGACCCCGGCGCCAGATACGGGCGCGGTCCCTACCTGAAGACCTTCATCAAAAAACCGGAAATTTTCAGGGATGTCCCCCGCAATTATTCCCGTTACGGGATCCGGCCGGAGTGGTTTAGAGCGGATCTTTCCGCGCTGGCGCAGCCGGATCTCATTCTGGTGACTTCACTGATGACGTACTGGTATCCGGGGGTTCAGGAAACCATCCGAATCCTCCGGGAGGCATTTCCGGAAACGACGGTGATCCTCGGGGGCATCTATGCAACCCTGTGCCGGAAGCATGCCGCCGACTTTTCGGGCGCGGATCAGATTGTTCCCGGCCCGGGGGAAAGCCTTATTCTGGAACTGGCAGCCGGGCACACCGGCTTTTCAGTAAAATTCCGATTTGAGCCTGAGGATATGAATACCTATCCCTATCCGGCTTTTGATCTGCAGCGCAAGGTAAACTATGTTCCCTTGCTGACTTCCAAAGGGTGTCCGTTCAAGTGCGCGTATTGCGCTTCGCATCTGCTGCATCCAGGAAGGATGCGGCGGGAAGCGAAAGTTGTTGCGGCTGAAATTCAATTCTGGCATCGGGCCCATGGCGTCAGGGAGTTTGTTTTTTACGATGATGCGCTCCTCTTGGACCCAGAAGAACACGCCCTGCCTCTTTTTGAGGCGGTTGTTCAGGCCGGACTGGACGTTCATTTCCACCTCCCCAATGCCGTTCATATTCGAGGGATCAGCCGCCGGACCGCCGCAATGATGTATCGGGCCGGGTTTAAAACCATACGTCTCGGACTTGAAACGACGGCATTTGACCAAAGGGACGGACTGGACACGAAAGTGACGGCGGCTGAATTCGCCCGGGCGGTTGCGCTGCTTAAAAATGCCGGTTTCAGAAAAGACCAGATCGGCGCCTATCTGCTGGCGGGGCTTCCGGGACAGTCGCTGGCAGCCGTTGCCGAATCCGTTCAAGCCGTCAGGACGTGCGGGATTACACCCATACCGGCCTACTATTCCCCGATACCGCAGACCGGATTATGGGAAGCGGCTCTGAACAGCTCCCGCTACCCCCTCGCTGCGGACCCCATTTACACCAACAACGCCGTACTGCCGTGCCAGCCCGGGGCTTTTTCCTGGGAAGCTGTTTCATACCTAAAAAAGCTTACATCCGGATAAATTATTCGAGGAAATAATGTTGTTTTTAATTTCGTGATGCTATACTTTAAAAAAGTAACGATAATCTTTGTGAAGGGGGAGTTATGAGCGATAAAAAGAAAATTGTTAAACCTTCCCGTCCGGATGACGCCGACACCCTGACCGTTAAACGCGGTCTGGCCCAGATGCTCAAAGGCGGCGTGATTATGGACGTGGTGACGCCTGAGCAGGCCCGCATTGCCGAGGAAGCCGGGGCGGTTGCGGTGATGGCGCTTGAACGGGTGCCAGCCGATATTCGCGCGGATGGCGGGGTAGCCCGTATGTCGGACCCCGGCCTGGTCCGCAAGATCATCGAGGCCGTCTCAATCCCAGTGATGGCGAAATGCCGCATCGGCCATTTCGTGGAAGCCCAGATCCTTGAAGCCATCGGCGTGGATTACATAGATGAAAGCGAAGTGCTGACGCCGGCGGATGAAATGTATCATGTCAACAAGCATGCGTTCAAGGTGCCCTTTGTATGCGGATGCCGTAACCTGGGTGAGGCCCTGCGCCGGCTGGGCGAAGGCGCCGCCATGATCCGCACCAAGGGGGAAGCCGGGACCGGGGATGTAGTGGAGGCGGTGCGGCATGCCCGCACGGTGCTGGGAGATATCCGGCGCCTGCAATCCATGCCGGATGAAGAATTGATGACTTACGCCAAAACCATCGGTGCGCCTTACGAACTGGTTAAAGAAACGAAAACCCTGGGGCGACTGCCGGTGGTGAATTTTGCCGCGGGGGGAATCGCCACACCGGCGGACGCCGCTTTGCTGATGCAGATCGGGGTTGACGGTGTTTTTGTCGGTTCAGGGATTTTCAAGAGCGGAAATCCGGCCCAGCGGGCCAGGGCAATTGTGGAAGCCACAACCCACTTCAAAAACCCGGATATCCTTGCCAGGGTCAGTGAAAACCTGGGAGCGCCGATGGTAGGCATCAATGTCGGCAGTTTAACGGAAAAAGAGCAATTGGCAACACGCGGCTGGTAAGTATGGTCAAGGATCGGAAAAGAATCGGGGTGCTGGCATTGCAGGGCGATTTTATCGAACATATCGCTGTTTTGCGCCGCCTGGACGTTGAGACTGTCGAGGTGCGTTTGCCGGGAGATTTAGAGGACCTGTCGGGCCTGATTATACCCGGGGGCGAAAGCACGACCATCGGGAAGCTGGCGGCCGGATTCGGCCTCATGGACCCTTTGCGCAAGTTTGCTCTTCACCAGGCGATGTGGGGGACATGTGCCGGTATGATTCTGATGGCAAAAGAAATCGGTAGAGATCAGCCGCTCCTGGGCCTGATGAATATAAAAGTCCAGCGCAATGCTTTCGGGCGCCAGAAGGAAAGCTTCAGAAGCGACGTTACCGTTTCGGTCCTGGAGGGGGGAAATACCCGGCCGTTTCCGGCTGTTTTTATTCGCGCCCCCAAGCTTGTATCGGCAGCCGGAAAAGCAACCGTCATTGCCTCCCTGCCGGATGGAACCGCCGTGGCCGCCCAGGAGGGCAAATGGCTGGCGACATCCTTTCATCCGGAATTGACGGCGGACGACCGTTTCCATCGGTACTTCTTAAGCCTGACTTAACCCTGAAGTTGCATAAAACAAAAGAAGGTCGGCCATTTTGCCATTTCAGAAGCGACAGGCGCTTGGGGGTGCCGCCGGTGTTTTGGAATCCACTATTCGTGAAATCTTGAAAAATGGCCCGCGCGCGTGATTTCTCATAACCTAAGGACTGCGATGGTCGCGCCGTTCTGCAACAACAGGGTTAATTTGACAATTACCGAATTTTATTCTAATAAATTCTAATTGCGAACCGGAGCTGCAGCGGAGGGTAGGCGTTTGAAGCACTTTCTGAAGAGAGTATTTACCTTAAAGCACAGAAAGCATAAACGTTACCATGTTCAAGAGGGATTGACGGTTGCTATCGAACCGGAATCTTTTCCCGGTGATCAGATCGTAAATATCGGGCTGGGCGGCCTCACATTTAACCGGGTCGACAGGGGACAGCCCCTGTCGGACCGATTTATGATCGATTTGCTTCTGGACGGCAAGTTATATCTCGAAAAGTTAAAGGTTAAACTGGTTTCAAATATCGAGGTCGGTGACATTTCATACAGTTCCAAGAACATACGCCGCATCAGTGTTCAATTTGTTAACCTGACACCTGTTCAGGAGTTTGATGTAAAAGCCCTGATCAAGAGTCACGGCATAGAGGAAGTCTAAGGAAGACCTTTGCAAAACCTAACTTTTTTGCAAAGGTGTACTCAATTTACGCGTCAGGCCCTTCCGGCCATGGCAAAACTCGAAATATTCCGGAATTGTCTACCTGTTTTCACCTTCAAAATCGAAAGGTTGAACTTTCTCTCATACCGGACCCACAGGCCGGGACCGGGTTGCAATTCAGAAAGAACCAGAGGAGGTAAGTGGTGTTAGCATTCGCATCTGCCGATTTACAAAAGACCGCCGTAGAAACATTGATCGTGCCCGTGTGCATGGACAAAGACATCCACACCGATCGGACGATTGTCGCAACGCTAAAGAAGGTCAAACAGTTTAAAGAGTTCAGCGGGGAGAAAGATCAGGAAATCGTTATCTATAACCCTTCCGGCCTGGAGGCGAACCGGGTTGTTTTCTGGGGGCTGGGAAAACTTGACGAGATTGATCCGGAAACCCTGCGGGCGATGGCGGGAAAAGCAGTAAAAAAATGTATCCAGATGAAGCTTGAAGCCGTCCATTTTATGGTGCCGACAGCACAGAAGATCGGGATGGAACTGCCTCTGCTGCTCGAGGCTCTCATGGAAGGAATCTGCCTGGGAAATCATCGGTTCGATGTATACCTGGAGGAAAAGAAGCAAAAGCCCCTTAACAAAGCTTACCTGTTGGTAGCGGCCGAAGTTGCCAAAAAATACGGCAGCCTTCCGTCGCGGGTTGAGGCCATTTGCGCCGGGACCGCCCTGGCAAGGGACTGGGTCAGCATGCCGCCCAATGAAAAACGACCGGAGCAGTTTGCAAATTTAATACTGTCACAAGCGCGCAGGATGAAACTGACGGCCAGAATCATGCCGGAAAGCGAGATGAAGCGGAAAGGCTTTGGAGCCCTGCTGGCAGTGGGAGCCGGGAGCCAGAGCCGGCCGCGGATGGTGGTCCTGGAGTATAAAGCCAGGGGGAGCAGGAAAACGATCGCACTGGTCGGCAAGGGGGTGACGTTTGATTCCGGGGGGATTAATTTAAAGCCTTCGACTTCAATGGACGACATGAAAATGGATATGTCCGGCGCCGCTGCGGTGGCGGCCACCCTGATTACGGTTGCAAAGTTGAAACCCGGCATCAATGTGATCGGTGCGATGCCCATTGTTGAGAATATGCCTTCGGGGAGTGCCTCGCGACCGGGTGATATCATCAAGAGCTATTCGGGTAAAAGTATTGAAATCGGCAATACCGACGCCGAAGGCCGTCTGATCCTTGTGGATGCCATGGCCTATGTCTCGCGAAAATATAAACCCCACACCCTCATTGATCTGGCCACACTTACCGGCGCCTGTGTGGTGGCGCTGGGCGAAAAGATTGCCGGAGTGTTCTCAGAAGATGACGATCTGGCCGAAGCGATTGTGGCATCTGGGAAAAAGACCCATGAACGTTGCTGGCGGATGCCTCTGCCGCCGGATTACAAAGAACAGCTCAAGAGCGATTTTGCTGATATCAGCAATATGGGCAGTACGCGCTGGGGCGGCGCCATAACCGCCGCGCTGTTTCTTTCGGAATTTGTCAAGAATATCCGTTGGGCCCATATCGATATCGCCGGTCCGGCCTATGTAAAAAAGGAGAACGCCTACTTCAGCGCGGGGGGGACCGGATTCGGAGTGCGGTTGTTGTGTGATCTGATAGACAAGCTGGAAAAGAGGGCGTTATGACAAAGTATAGATTGATCGGAATACTTTCATGCGTGGCAGGCGGCGTATTGATCGGCTTCCAGACGTTATCGGGTGTGATGGGGACCAAAACGTCCATGCAGAGTTCATCCCTCATGGATGTGGTTGGGCCGCAGTATCTTGAATGGGTGGGAAACACCTCATTTTTTGGGCTTGAGAAGATTGCCGAAACCATCGTAACCATGCCCTTGTTTGTATTAATGTTCGGTATCGGAGGGTTGTTTTTTGTTCTGGATTACTTTCTGGGGCGAAGATAACGCCTATCGACGAAAGATATTACCTGCATATAATAACTCTTCCTTCCGCCCCGTTCGAAATGAGGCGCACCATTATCTGCAAGCTCCAGCCGATAAATCCGATCCCGACGGCCGAGTCGGTTTTGGGCGACTTTGAATAAAAATCATCTCAAAAAAAGGCATCTAACGCCCAATGACTGCGTTACAAACCTCCTCAAAGTGCTTACATGCCCCGCCATGGCCGGACTGCGCTTTTTCGCCGGATTGCGTCTTGCCCTTGAACGTGACCTGCTTTTTTTGAGACAGCTTCTATAAGTGTCTTTGGAGTGACACGCCGCCGCATCACCGTTTGCCGGCTGTCCCCGGCCGGACCGGAGAATTTTTGAGTCTTCCCTTTAAATAATCATATTTTTTTGAGATAACTTCTAATGAAATATGAAACATGGAAGTTGCGAATCCTTAAAACATGCTTAACATTCTTTCTACCCAAGGAAGGAGTTACCCTTAAGCAAAGAGGAGGTGCAGCGATGACAGCGCGCAAAGGTATCGTCACGATGAAAGGCAATCCGCTTACGCTGACCGGTGATGAGTTGAAGGTCGGGCAGCCGGCCCCTGATTTTGAGGTTTTGGACAATACCCTGAAGCCGGTCAAGTTTTCGGCCTATAAGGGGAAAATATGCGTCCTATCTTCTGTCCCGTCGCTGGACACGCCGGTGTGTGATATGGAAACCCGTAAATTCAACCAGATGGCGGCAAAATTGAGTTCCGATGTGAATATTCTGACCATCAGCATGGATCTCCCATTTGCCCAGAAACGCTGGTGCGGCGCGGCCGGTGTCGACAAGGTCGTTACGCTCTCTGATCATCGCCAGGGGGAATTCGGCAAGGCCTACGGCGTGCTGATCCAGGAATTGCGTCTGCTGGCCCGGGCGGTGTTTGTGGTGGATAGAAAAGGACTGATTCAGCATATGCAGCTTGTGCCTGAAATCGCCCAGGAACCGGATTATGACGCCGTGCTGGCGGCCTTGCATCAAGTGGCATAAAAAAGGGTGAATGACGAAAAGCGCTGACGCGGCATGATCTCCAACCCATTGGAAGGATTCAATTCCGCCAAGGCAGGAGAGGGGCCAGGCGTTCAAGGTCAATCATTCAACGGCGGGGCCGGCAGGCCGGCAGATGGTCCGTTAAAGGGCAGCGGCGAACTCTTTTCCGGCCTGATACATCTCTTGCAGATAGGCCGGGTGTTTTAACACATCTCCCTCAAAATCAAGCTCGCGGTAGAGGCATGCCCGCCAGAGCTGCGTATCCAGAGTGTCAAAGAAATATCTTATCGTCAGGAGGGCGCCGTCAAAGAGTTTTCTCCCTTTGGTTGCCCCCACCGAAATGAACAGCCCTTTTCGGTAAAGCCGATGCGCGCCGAAAGGGAGTTTATCGATCCAGTATTTTTTGACCCACTGGGACTGGCATCGATCCATCAGTATCTTGGTGTGTGCACTGACGGTGTAGAAAAAAATCGGCGAGGCCAGTATGATGCCCTGAGACGCCAGCAGTTGTTCCAGAACACCTTGAAAGTCGTCCCGGATGGCGCATTGACCGGATTGTTTGCAACCATATATTTCCAGGCATGGCGACATTTTAAGGTCGCGTAATACAATTTCATTGACCTCTGCGCCTGCATCCCGGGCGCCTTTTACGGCCTGCCGCAACAGCGTGGCGGTATTCCCGTTCCGCCGGGGGCTTCCGAAAACGGCTGTAATTTTAGGCATGGGGGGTTCCTTTTTTCACTAGATCACCAGCTGGTTCATTTCAAAAATCGGCAGGCAAATGGAAAGAACGATAAAACCGACGATGACCCCCATGATCAGTATCATGACCGGTTCAAGCAGCGATGTCATGCCGATAACCGATAGCGTCACCTCATTTTCAAACACATCCGCAATTTTGTTCAGCATGCGTTCCAGCTCGCCGCTCTGCTCGCCAACCTGAATCATCTGCAAGGCAAGACCCGGGACGGCTTTTGACGCGGCTTGGGCGTGTTATAATCCCCGGCCCTTGCCGACGTCTTTGGCGGCGGATTCGATAGCCCTCGAAATTAAAGTGTTCGGCACGATGTTTTTGACGATCTCCAGCGCAGGC